>JAIEPW010000028.1 GCA_019748195.1 Bryobacteraceae bacterium | reverse complement strand
GCCGCGTTCTTTCGCGGGCGCCGCCTCCTTGGTTTCGCGGGAAGCCGAAGCTTCCCTTGCCGCTTCCTTCGCCGCTTCCTTCGCGACAGGCTCCTTTGCCGGAGTTTCGGCTGCCTTATCCTCCGCGCCGTTTCCGGTCAATGGTCCTTGGTTTTCGAGATCGCTTGCCAAATTTCCCTCGCTCCCCGGCCGGTTACGGCCGAGAACAGCAACGGCTCGGCATCCGGGTAATGGGCCCGGATGGCGGCGAGTCCGTGATGCCGCTCCTTCTGTGACTTAAGCTTGTCAAATTTCGTTGCCACGACCCGGTAGGGCCGCCCCTGCGCTTCGAGCCAGTCTTTCAGCTCGAGATCCATGTCCATCCAGCCGCGCCGCGCATCGAGCAACAGCAGGCACAACTTCAATTCGCTCCGCGCACCCAGGTACTGCTCGATCAACTCCCGCCACTTCCGCTTTTCTTCCAGCGGAACCTCGGCGTATCCGTACCCGGGAAGGTCCACGAAGCGGTACCCTCCGTCCACGTGATAGAAGTTGATGGCCTGTGTACGCCCCGGCCGGGAACTGGTAAACGCCAGCTTCCCTTCCCCCACCAGCCGGTTCAGCAGGCTCGACTTGCCCACGTTGCTCCGGCCCAAAAAGGCGATTTCCGGCAGACCGTCATTGTCCGGCGGGAACTGGTCCGGTCTGACTGCACTTATTATAAACCTCGCTTCCAGCGGAGTGAACCTTCGGCCGGTTTCCCGGAGCGCTAGTGCGTGATCTTGTCCTGGCGAGCCTGCTCCACGATGTCGGCCACGGTAAGGGCCGGGTTCACCGGAAGCGCTTCGATCTCCCGCTCCAGGGCGATCTTCAGGACCTCATCCATCGAATTGACGAAATGGAGCTTCATTTCGCTGCGGATGTTCTCCGGAATGTCGGGCAGATCCTTCTCGTTATCCTTGGGGACCACGGCCTCCCGGATGCCCTGACGGTGCGCCGCCAGCAGTTTCTCCTTAAGCCCGCCGATGGGCAACACCTTGCCCCGGACGGTGATTTCGCCGGTCATGGCCAGGTCGCCGCGCACGGGGATGTTGGTGAGCGCGGAGGTGATGGAAGTGGCGATGGTGATCCCGGCCGAGGGGCCGTCCTTGGGAATCGCGCCTTCGGGCACATGCAGGTGAATATCGATGTGCCGGTAGAAGTCGCGCGGCAGCCCGATCAGGTGCGCGCGGCTGCGGATGTAGCTCATGGCCGCGTGCGCGGACTCCTGCATCACGTCGCCGAGCTTGCCGGTGGTGGACAGCTTGCCCCGTCCCTCCATGATGGCGGCCTCGGTGGTCAGGATCTGGCCGCCGACTTCGGTCCAGGCCAGTCCCACCGTGGCGCCCACTTCGTTCTTGCGCTCCGCCGTCAGGTCGCGGAACCGTTGCGGCCCGAGGAGTTCATTCACCTTCTGGGCGGTGATGACGAACTTGTCGAGCGTAGCCGCGGGCGCCGCTTTCTTCCGTGTCTTGGCCGTCTCATCGCCCTTGGCCGCGACCATTTTGCGCGCCACCTTGCGGCACACGTTGCCGACTTCGCGCTCCAGGTTGCGGACGCCCGCCTCGCGCGTGTAGTAGTGAATCAGCTCGCGCAGGCCCTCGTCGGGGAACTCGATCTGTTCGGCGCCGACGCCGGTATCCTTCATCTGCTTGCGAACCAGGAATCGCCGGGCGATCTCCATCTTCTCGAGTTCGGTGTAGCCGGAGAGGCGAATGACCTCCATGCGGTCCTGCAGCGCCGGAGGAATGGTGTGCAGCACGTTGGCGGTGGCGATGAAGAACACCTGGCTCAGGTCGTACTCGACATCCAGGTAATGATCCTGGAACATCCAGTTCTGTTCCGGGTCGAGCACTTCGAGCAGGGCGGCCGACGGGTCGCCGCGAAAGTCGGTGGACATCTTGTCGATTTCATCCAGCATGAAGACCGGGTTCTTGGTGCCCGCTTTCTTCATCATCTGGATCACCTGACCCGGCAGCGCGCCGATATAGGTGCGCCGGTGCCCGCGGACTTCCGCTTCATCGCGGACGCCGCCGAGCGACAGCCGGATGAACTTGCGTCCGGTGGCCTTGGCGATGGACATGCCGAGCGAGGTCTTGCCCACTCCGGGAGGCCCGACAAAGCACAGGATGGAGCCCTTGGGATTCTCCACCAGGCGGCGCACGGCGAGAAACTCCAGGATGCGCTCCTTGATCTTGTCCAGGCCGTAATGGTCCGATTCGAGCACTTCCTGGGCGAACTTGAGATCCTTGATCTCCTTCGACTTCTTCTTCCAGGGCACGGCCAGCAGCCAATCGAGGTAATTGCGGGAGACCGTGGATTCGGCCGACATGGGCGGCATTTGCTCCAGGCGGCGCAGTTCGGCCATGGCCTTTTCGTGCGCGTCCTTGGTCATGCCCGCGGTTTCGATCTTCTTCTTCAGCTCGTCGAACTCGCTCTTTTCGCCGCGGCCGAGTTCCTTTTGAATGGCCTTGATCTTCTCGTTGAGGTAATACTCTTTTTGCGCCTTCTCCATCTGGCGCTTCACGCGGCCCTGGATGGTGCGGTCGACATTCAGCTTCTCGATCTCGATGTCCAGCATCTCGGCGACACGGGTGAGCCGTTCGATGGGATCGAAGATTTCGAGCAGTTCCTGCTTCTCCTCGACGGCGAGCTGGAGGTTCGCGCCCACGGTGTCGGCGAGTTTCGCGGGATCGTCCACGCGGATGGCGGCGACCATCGTCTCGTAGTTCAGGTTCTGGCTGAGCTTGACGTACTGCTCAAACAACTGGGTGACGCGCGAGGTGAGCGCTTCAAGGGAAGGCCCCGGCTCCACCTTGAAGGTGGAGGTGCGCACGATGGCTCGAAAGTATCCGTCTTCCTCGCTCACCGACACGACCTTGCCGCGCTCCATGCCCTCCACCAGGACCTTGATATTGCCGTCGGCCTGCTTCAGGCTCTGGACGATATTGGCGATGGTTCCGACCTGGTAGATCTCGTCGGGGCGGGGTTCGTCGACCGAAGGATCGTGCTGGGTGGCTAGAAAGATCTTCTTTTCGCCCGCCAGGGCATCTTCCAGGGCGCGCACGCTCGATTCGCGCCCGACGATGAACGGCGTCATCATATGCGGGAAGATGACGACGTCCCGGACCGGCATCATCGGGTAGCGCTTGGTGTCCGACTTTTCCTTGGAGGTGAGCATGATGGATCTCTAGAGCCGCGTGAAGCGGCGGGGGTGTTGTGTGCGTTGCCCGCGGCGGGGGAACATTCCTTAAAGCGCCTTCCCAGAGGCGTTTGCGCCTTGCCAGAGGCGCCGGCGCCGCCTAACCCGCTTTGTCGAGCAGGGCGAGATTGATCTTCTGCGACAGCACCATTTCCTTGGTTACCACGAACTCCCGGACCTTCTTATAGGAGGGCACGTAGTACATCAGGTCCAGCATCATGTCCTCAAGGATCATGCGCAGACCGCGCGCACCCACCTTGCGCTCCATCGCCAGTTGAGCGATAGCTTCCAGCGCATCGTCGCTAAACTTCAGTCTAACATTTTCAAACTCGAACAGTTTCTGATACTGACGCACGATGGCGTTCTTCGGCTTCGTCAGAATTTGAACGAGCGTTTCCTTATCCAGGTCCTCGAGCACGGCCACGACGGGGAGGCGCCCGATGAACTCGGGGATGAACCCGGAGCGGATCAGGTCGATGGGCTGCACCTGCTCGAGCATGCTGACGTCGCGGCGGCCGGAGGCGCCCTGGCGGCGGGCGGGATCCTCGGCGGGCTGGAAGCCCATGGTCCGGGTGCCGACGCGCCGGGAAATGGTCTTTTCCAGTCCCACGAACGCTCCGCCGCAGATGAACAGGATGTTGGTGGTATCCACCGGGGTGAATTCCTGGTGCGGATGCTTGCGTCCGCCCTGGGGCGGAACGTTGGCGATGGTGCCTTCCAGGATCTTGAGCAGCGCCTGCTGCACGCCTTCGCCGGAGACATCGCGGGTGATGGAGGGGTTTTCGTCCTTGCGGCCGATCTTGTCGATCTCGTCGATGTAGATGATGCCCTGCTGGCAGCGCTGCACGTCCCAGTCGGCGTTTTGCAGCAGCCGCAGGATGATGTTTTCGACGTCCTCGCCCACGTAGCCGGCTTCGGTCAGGGTGGTGGCGTCCACGATGGCGAAGGGCACATCGAGGATACGGGCCAGGGTCTGCGCGAGCAAGGTCTTGCCGGTGCCGGTGGGCCCGATCAGCATGATGTTGGACTTGGAAAGCTCCACTTCCCCACGCTGCTTGTTCATCTGAATCCGCTTGTAGTGGTTGTAGACGGCCACGGCAAGCTTCTTTTTCACGGCGTCCTGGCCGATGACGTATTGATCGAGGTATTCCTTCAGCTCCAACGGTTTAGGGAGCTTATGCGGCGCGCCGTAGGGCTGGTCGTGCCGGTCGTCCTCCAGAATCGAGTTGCAGACGGCAATGCATTCGTCGCAAATGTAGGCTCGCGGATAATCGCTGGGGGAGGAAATGAGCTTGCCGACCGCATCCTGACTCTTATGGCAGAACGAACAACGAAGGGTCTCGTCCGAACCGGATCGCTTCACAACGAACCCCCAGAGGTCGATTTGGTGCCTGTCATTCGGATGCACCTCGATTATAACAGGTCCCGCCGGAAGCACTATAGGGGATTTCCCCGCCCGTTCGAGCAGGCGGTGGAGTCCTCAAGGTATAAAGGAAGACTCCACCCATGAGTCTTCCTAAAGTGTTTGAACGGTTGAGGCTGCCGGCGATCGGCTCGCCCTTGTTTATCATCTCGAACCCGGATCTGGTGCTGGCGCAGTGCAAATCGGGCATCGTGGGGGCCTTTCCGGCCCTAAACGCCCGGCCCAAGGAGCAATTGGAGGAGTGGCTGAAGCGGATCACCGGCGAGCTGGCCGAGTACGACGCCGCGCACCCGCAAGCTCCGTCGGCGCCGTTCGCGGTGAACCAGATCGTTCACAAGTCCAACGACCGGCTGCAGCATGACCTGGAGCTGTGCGTGAAGTACAGGGTCCCGGTGGTGATTACGTCGCTGGGCGCGCGGCCCGAGGTGAATCAGGCGGTGCATTCCTATGGCGGCGTGGTCCTGCACGACATCATCAATATCGTGCACGCGCGCAAGGCGATCGAGAAGGGCGCTGACGGCCTGATCGCGGTGTGCGCCGGGGCGGGGGGCCATGCCGGGACGCTCTCGCCGTTCGCCCTGGTGCAGGAAATCCGGGAGTGGTTCGACGGGCCGCTGATTCTGTCGGGCGCGATCGCCACCGGACGGGCGGTTCTGGCGGCGCAGGCCATGGGCGCGGACCTGGCGTATATCGGGTCGGCGTTCATCGCCACGCGGGAGGCGAACGCCGCCGAAGGCTACAAACAGATGATTGTCGACTCCGCCGCGGGGGACATTGTTTACACAAGCCTGTTCACCGGGGTGCATGGGAATTATCTGAAGCCGTCGATCCGCAACGCCGGGCTGGACCCGGAGGCTCTGCCGGAGAGCGATCCTTCGACCATGGACTTCGGCTCCAACCGGCCGGCGAAGGCCTGGAAGGACATCTGGGGATGCGGCCAGGGGATTGGCGCGGTCAAGTCCATTCCGGGGGCGGCGGAGCTGGTGGAGAAACTGAAAAGCGAGTATCAGGAGGCGCGATCGGCCTTGTTCGGCCTCTCCGCCAGCGCTTCGGCGGTGTGATGCGGCGTGCCCCCCCGCCGGAAGCAGTGAAACCGGGGTGGCATTGCCCGCGTCAGACAGCCACGTTACAATCAGATCTGTCAGGGGAGGTGTGTTCCGATGAATCTCGCTGCCCGGAAAGTGCAAGCCCCGGTGGTTTGGGCAACTTTGTATTCCTTTCTGCTTGTTCAATCGCCGCTGTTCGCGCAGAAGAACAAGAAGCCCGAGAACAACGGAAACCGCGAAACGGTCGCCCGGCCGATGACCGAGAAGGAAAAGCGGAAGCAGGAAGAGCGGCTGCGCAAGGAACTGGAAACGCCGTTCCGCACCTGGATCAACCAGGACGTGACCTATATCATCACCGACGAAGAGCGTAAGGCGTTCAAGAACCTGGCCACTGACGAAGAGCGGCAGCAGTTCATCGAGCAGTTCTGGCTGCGCCGGGACCCGACGCCGGATTCCGAGGAAAACGAATACAAGGAAGAGCACTACCGGCGCATCGCCTATGCGAACGAGCGGTTTGCTTCGGGAATTCCGGGCTGGAAGACGGATCGCGGGCGGATTTACATCACGTTCGGACCGCCGGATGAAATCGAGTCGCACCCCGCCGGAGGGACTTATCAGCGTCCCTGGGAGGAAGGCGGCGGGACCACCTCCACGTTTCCCTTTGAGAAGTGGCGGTACCGCTACCTGGAGGGCGTGGGCATGCAGCAGGACATCCAGATCGAGTTTGTCGATCCAACGATGTCGGGCGAGTATCGGATGACGATGGACCCGTCGGAGAAGGACGCGCTGCTGATGGTTCCGGGCGCCGGTCTCACGATGATGGAAGAGATGGGCCTGGCATCGAAGGTGGACCGCTTCACGCGCACCGACGGAACGCGTCTGGGAACGGGCAACATGCCGCAGTCGGCCCGCATGAATCAGTTCGACCGGCTGCAGCAGTTCGCCGACTTGCAGAAGGCGCCGAAGATCAAGTTCAAGGACCTGGAAGCGGCGGTTACCTCGAGCATCAAGTTCAACCTGCTGCCGATGCGGGTTCGCGTGGACTACGTCCCGGTGACCTCGAATTCGATATTCAGCGCGGTGACTTTGCAGTTCGACCGCCGCGACCTGGAGTTCAAGAACACGGAAGGCATTTCGAAGGCGACCGTGAACATCTTCGCGCGCATTTCCACGATGTCGCGCCGCACGGTGAATATTTTCGAGGACGTGGTGAGCGTGGAAGTGCCCAATGACCTGTTGCAGCAGGCGGCGAAGGGATCGTCGGTTTACCAGAAGACGGTGCCGCTGGCGCCGGGCAAGTACCGCCTGAACGTGGTCGCCAAGGACGTGGTCAGCGGGAACATGAACAATTACGAACTGGCGCTGGATGTGCCGCGCTTCGATGAAGAGGCGCTGTCGGCGTCGAGCCTCATTTTAGCGGACCTGCTCGAAAAGGTGCCGACGAAGTCGATCGGGACGGGGCAGTTCGTGATCGGGACCTCGAAGGTGCGGCCGCGGCTGAGCGAGACCTTCCTGCAGTCCGAAAAAATGGGCATTTACATGCAGTTGTACAACTTCGCGCAGGACGAGACGACCAAGAAACCGAACGGGACCATCGAGTACGAAATCGTGAAGGTGGGCTCCAACGAGAAGGTGTTCGAGTTCAGCGAGGATGTGGCCACGGTGGCCGGCAACGCCACGCAGTTGACCATCGAGAAGCTGTTGCCGCTGAAGGACATGGCTCCGGGCCAATACACGTTGAAGCTGAAGGTGACGGACAAGACCAAGAACCAGATTCTAACGCCTTCGGTCAACTTCACGGTGACAGGCTGAGGGGATTGCCCCCGGTGGGGAATCCAGGTAAGATAAAGGCCGATTTCGGGCTGCGGCCGCGGCCGGAAATGAAAGTGAGCGGGTGACGGGAAACCGAGTGCTGGTTGGAACCAGAGCTTACGCTGCCTTGGGTGCGATTGCCGCGATTTCGCTCGCCTCCGGGCTTGAGGCTGCTTCGCCGGCCAAGCTGTCGGGGGCGATTGCCGGTGAGGTGCGGAGCGCGACCGGCGTCGCCCAGATGGGCGCAACCGTCTTCCTTTTCAACCGCTACGATCAACTGGTCCGCAAGGTCCTGTCGAACGAGAACGGCGGCTTCGGCTTCGATTTCCTCACTCCCGATCTGTATTCGATTCGCGTGCAGTTGGCCAGCTTTGTGCCGGCGGAGCGCAAGAACATCTCCGTGCAGGCGGGCGGGCAGAGCTTCCTGACGATTCAACTGGCGAGCCTGTTCAGCTCGATTGAACTGGTGTATTCGGGTCCGGGGCGCGGGACGCTGATGACGGACGAATGGCGCTGGACCTTGAAGGGATCGCTGGCGACGCGTCCGGTGCTGCGGGTTTTGCCGGGTCCCGATGCGTCCGGAAGCAAGGTTCACGCGGGGGCGCCGGCATTCGCCGATACGCAAGGTCTGGTCCGGGTAGGGGCCGCGGACGGCATTTCGCTGGCGGCGGGCGGTGGAGCGCAGGACCTGGGAACGGCGTTCGCGCTGGCGACTTCCCTTTTCGGCGTGAATCGCATGAAGGTGTCGGGCAATGTAGGCTATGCGGCGGGATCGGCGCTGCCGACGGCCGGCTTCCGGACCACGTACAGCCGCGAAGCGGGCGGGATGGTGAGTCCGGAGGTCACGCTGACGATGCGGCAGGTGGCATTGCCGCTGCGGGCGGGATTGGGGGCTTTGACGGGCGGCTCGGCGCCGGCGCTGCGCACCATGTCGATCAGCACTTACGATCGCCTGCAACTGACGGAACGTTTCACGGTGGAGTACGGCGCGTCGCTCGAGTCGATTTCGTTCCTGAACCGGCTGAACTATTTGAGCCCGTTCGGCCGCCTGACCTACGATCTGGGCCGGATCGGATCGATTCAGGCGGCGTTCAGTTCGGGCGTGGCGCCGGCGGATCTGATCGCGCAGAGCCGCGCATCCGAGACGGAGTTGCAACAGGATCTTTCGGCGCTGGCGACGCTGCCGCGGCTTTCGATCCGGGACGGTCACGCGCGGGTGCAGCGCACGGAGAATTTCGAGCTCGGCTTCCAGCGGGTGGCGGGCAGCCGGACCTATCGCGCGGCGGTGTTTCACGAGGCAGTGAAGAACGCGGCCGCGGTCATGAACGGCGGCGAAGGGTTAGTGGCCGCCGAGGATCTGCTGCCGGACATCGCCTCCCGGGCCAGCATCTTCAATCTCGGCAATTACGATCGCCTGGGTTACATGGCGGCGGTGGATCAACGATTCGGGGACCGGGTGCAGGTGGGGATCGCGGCGGGCTACGCGGGCGCGCTACGGACCACGGGAGAGCAACTGGAGGCCGCGGACGCGGATCAGTTGCGATCGCTGCTGCGGAAGACGAATCGCCCGTGGGTGTCGGCGCGAGCGTCGGCGGTGGTGCCGGGCACGGGAACGCGCCTGAACGCTTCCTACGGCTGGAGCGATTTCCGGGTGCTGATGCCGGTTCACCAGCCGCTGACGCAAACGCATCGCTATGAAGAGCTGGGCTGGAACATGGCGGTGCGCCAGCCGCTGCCCAACTTCCGCGGCCTTCCGGGGCGGCTGGAAGCGGTGGCGGAGGCGCGCAATCTGCTGGGTCAGGGTTACCTGCCGGTGTCGTCTTCGGGCGGGCGCAAGGCCGAGATCACGCAGAATCCGCGGATGCTGCGGGGCAGCCTGAGCCTGATCTTCTAAAGTCGCGATCACAGCGCGGCGGGCAAAATCTTTCCCTCTTCAAATCCTTGTTACGCAATCCGTTAGGCGTGCCGGGCGGGCGCGGCGGGGGCGTTGTCGGCCGCGGGCGGCCCTTAACTGTTGGCCGGAAGCCCCTCCGCGACGGAGGCGGAAGAAGGAGAACCGCAGATGAAGGGGAAGCGCTTGGGACGTTGGAGCGTCCTGTTGTTTTTCAGCCTGAGCCCGGCTCCGGCTCAGCCCGTGCTCACGGCGATTCAGGACACGCTGTATAAGGCGGACGGGACAAGGTACAACGGCACGATGCGGATCCGCTGGCGAAGTTTCGAGGCCGGCGATCAGAGCAATATCGCCACGTCGGATCTGACGGTGGAGATCGTGAACGGGGTGCTGCGGGTGCGGCTGGCGCCGACCACGACGGCAACGGCCGGGGCGCAGTACGAAGTGGCGTATGAGAGCCGGGGACGGCTGCAATTCACGGAGACGTGGGCCGTGCCTCCCAGCGCGACGCCGCTGCGGATCCGCCAGGTGCGGACGGGGCAGGGCTCGGTGGTGGGACCGCCTCCGGCGAACACGCAGATCACGATTCCGGATGTGGCGGGTTTGAGCAACGAGCTGCTGGTGCGGCCGATTCGGGGACCGGGATTCACGGCGTCGCGAGCGGCGGTGATCAACGCGGCGGGGCAGATGGAAGGCGCCTCGGGGGATGCGGGGGATTGCGTTCGCGTGGACGGCTCGGCTTCGCCGTGCGGGGCGGGCGGCGGAGGAGGCGGCGGCATCCTGCCGCAGTTCGCGGATGGCGAGGTGCCGGCCGGGCTGGTAAACGGGGTGAACACGGTGTTCACGTTGAACTTCGCGCCGTCGCCGGGGGCGAGCCTGGCGTTGTTCAAGAACGGAGTTCTGCAGCGGGCGGGAACGGACTTCCTGCTTTCGGGATCGACGATCACGTTTCTGTTTTCGTCCGCGCCGCAGACCGGCGACGTGTTGCAGGCGCGCTACCGGTACGGGGATCCGGGGAACCCGCTCGCGAGTTTCACGGCGGCGCAGACGATCTGTTCGGGCACGGGGACGGGGACGAGTTCCACGGCATTGATCAGCCTGGGAAGCTGTTCGATACCGGCGGGGGTGTTGGGCGCGGGCGACCGGATTGAGATCCGCTTCCAGTACGAACACACGGGAGGTACCACGGGGTTTGGAGCAGAAGTGCGGTGGGGATCGACAGCGGTGGTCTCGCGAAGCGTATCGCTGCTGGAGACAACGCTGTTCGGGCGGGCGGAAGCAGGACTGCATGGGGCGGGAGGGCTTTCGGCGGCGCAGAGCTGGGGAGCGTTGTCGGCGGTGACGGCGGCGGCGGGGAGCGTTGCGTTCACGCCTGGGCAGGGGCTGACGGTTGAGTTCCGGGGGCAGATGTCGGCTGCGTCATCGGACACGGTGTGGCTGAGGAACTTCACGGTGATCCGGTATCCGGCGCAGGGGAATCCCTAGCTGGTGGGATGGGACTAGGAGGCGCGAAGGACTAAGGGATTGTGCGTGGAACCACCGACGAGTGTCCCTAGGACTTTTCTTTTAAGTGGTTTTCGAGGAACGGCTACGGTCAAAATCAGGTTGTCGGCGGCGGGCGGAGTCGCGCATGATGAAGGTGCGACCGAGGTGCAGGAAGCGGCCGGGTTGGGCGCCGGGGCGCTTGCTGGGAGGAGAGAAAGCCATGATGAAAACGAGCCAATATCGATCGCGCCTCAGCCGGCTGTGGCGTAACAGCGAAGGGCAGGATCTGATCGAGTACGCGCTGATGGCGGCGGCAATCGCGATCGTGGTGGCGGGCTTTTTGCCGCCGCAGGTGATGCCGGCGGTGAGCACGGTATTTTCGAAGGTCACCTCCATCATGGCGGCAAGCTAGAGGCTGGGTGCGTTTAGGGGTATGTTCCGGGGTCCGCGACGCGGGCCCCTTTTCTTTTTTCGCGTCTTCGCGCCGATAAGGCACGAAGGCCATGCTCGCAATCGTCGGAATGCTAGTTGTCATCGCCGGGGTCATCGGGGGATACCTGATGGAGCATGGGCGCCTGGCGGTGCTGATGCAGCCGGCGGAACTGGTGATCATCGGGGGGGCGGCGCTGGGCACGCTGCTGATCGCCAACCCGGTAGCGGTGATCAAGAGGATTTTCGCGGGCCTGGGCGGGGTGCTGAAGGGCAGCCCGTATGACAAGGCTCATTACCTGGATCTGCTGAAGCTTCTGAACGAGCTGTTCCTCCACGCGCGGAAGAACGGGATGGTGAAGCTGGAGGCGGACATCGAGGCGCCGGAGCAGAGCGCGATTTTCCAGAAGTATCCGAAGTTCCTGAAAGATCATCACGCGGTGCACTTCTTCTGCGATTCGCTGCGCATGGCGTTATCGGGCGGGGTGGCGGCGTTCGACATCGATCAGATGATGGAAGCCGACATGGAGGCGCATCATCACCATCAGCAGACGCCGATCGCGGCGTTGAACACGGTGGCGGATGCGCTGCCGGGGCTGGGCATCGTGGCGGCGGTGCTGGGCGTGGTGATCACGATGGGATCGTTGGGAGGGCCGCCGGAAGAGATCGGGCACAAGGTAGCGGCGGCGCTGGTGGGGACGTTCCTGGGGATTCTGATGTGCTACGGCTTCGTGAGCCCGCTGGCGGCGAACATGTCGAAGATCAATGACGCGGAGCTGGACTATTACCGGGTGCTGCGGGCCGGGACGATGGCGTTTGTCCGGGGTGTCGCGCCGATTCTGGCGGCGGAGTTCGCGCGGCGGGCGATCCCGGCGGATGTGCGGCCGAGTTTTCATGAGATGGAAGCCGCTTTCAAGGGCGGCGGGGCTCCCCCGGCGGCGGCGGCGCCGGTTGCGGCGGGCGGAGGGGAGGCCTGAGTGCCCGATCCCAGCCAACCGCCGCCGGTGATCATTCGCAAGAAAAGGACGGCGCACGGTTCTCATCATGGGGGAGCCTGGAAGGTAGCCTACGCCGACTTCGTCACCGCGATGATGGCCTTGTTCATCGTGCTCTGGCTGATGAACGCCAACGATGCGGTGAAGGAGGCCATCAGCGTGTACTTCACCGACCCCACGGGCGCGGGCAAGCTGACGGGGACGGCGGCGGCGGGGTCGGGCGAAGGCGTGATGCTGACGCGGGACGACATGGACAAGCTGAAGGAGAAGATCGAAGAGGCGATCAAGAAGATGCCGGAATTCGACAAGATCAAGGATCACGTCCGGATGAGCGTCACGGGAGAAGGATTGCGGATCGAGATGTCGGAGACGGAGCGCGGCGTGTTCTTCGACTCGGGATCGGCCACGCCGAGCGCGGCGGGGTCGGAGTTCATCGTGCTGCTGGCGAAGGAACTCGGAAAACTTCCGAACCACCTGCTGCTCGAGGGACACTCGGATTCGAAGCCGTTCAAGGACGCGGCTTACACGAATTGGGAGTTGTCGGCGGACCGGGCCAACGCGGCGCGGCGGCTGATGGAGGGCAACGGGCTGGGGCCGCGGCAAATTCTGCAAGTGCGCGGGTTCGCCGACCGGCAGCTTCGCAACACCGCAAAGCCGGAGGATGCCTCAAACCGGCGGATCTCGATCATCGTGAAGTACCTGGATCAGAAGAACGAAACGCCGCCCGCTTCGCCGAAGACGGCACACTAACCGCCGGCTTCGAAGCTTCCCCGCAGATTCGCCAGGTAGGTTTTCATGGTGCGGTCATGCGGGAAAAAGAGGCGACCCAAGGCGCGGAACAGCGGGCTGGTGACGCGGCCGTTTTCGGTGATGCGGAGCAGCGTGCCGCCTGGGGCATCCTGCAACTGGTATTCCCACGTTCCCGAGAAAGGCAGATCGGAGGTGTCGATGACGACGGTCATGCGGACGCCGGGCTCGCTGGCGGTGACGCGAAAGGGAATCGTGCCATTTTCGCCGGTTTCGATGAACCTGCCGCCGTCCTTCCGCTCCACCGACTTCACGCCGGGACGCCACTTCGGGTAGGCCGCGAAATCCGAAATGCGGGCGAAGACGCGATCGCGGGGCGCGGGGAGCGTCGCTTCGGCGGAGGCAGTATGGGACTCGGGCAGGGACCGGCCCCAGAGGTAGAATCCAGCGAATAACACGGCTACTCCGGCGGCGGCGTAGAGGGCGATGGTGGTCCAGCTCATTTCGGGTTCTCCTCGGTTTTGGATTCCAGGGCGGCGCGGGCCAGGAGTTCGAGGCCCTCCACGGCGCGGCAGCGATCGGGCTCGGCCAGGCGTGCGAGGACCGCTTCCAGGCGGTCCCGCTGCAGGACGGAGGAGGAACTCATCGCCTGGATTCCGTGGGAGGTCAGACGGATTTCGTCGTTGGGATCGCGCGCGACATAGCCGCATTCGATGAGCCAGCGGAGGGCTTCCGAAAGCGTCGACTTCGCGATCCCGAGGTGGCGTCCGAGGTCCGACTGCCGGACAGCGCCGGACGGGCTAAGGTGAGCCAGGATGGTGGCGTCGCGCTGCGAGAGGCGGTGCGGCGTGGTGCGGCTGTTCTGGTGTTCGGTGTGACAGGCGAGGTACACGCGCGGGTAGGCGAGCTGCACGCGGATGACGGCGTCATTGAGGTCCACGGGCAAAGGGTAAACCGGTGGGCCGTGGTTCGTCAAAACGAACTAGGGCGCGGGCGCGACGGGTTTGGATTTCTCAATACTCGCCGCCGCGATCTGGGCGATGTCGAGCAGCTTCGGAGGCTGCTGGCTGACCTTGTCGAGGGCGTCGCGGAACATGGTATTGCAGAACGGGCAGGCGGCGCCGACGATCTCCGCGCCGGTGTCGGCAAGCTCTTTCGCCCGGGTGTAGCTGACGCGCTCGCCCTTTTCCTCGCCGAGGAAGGCGAGCCCGCCTCCGGCGCCGCAGCAGAAACTGCGTTCGCGGGCGCGCGGCGGATCGATGACCTCGCCGGCGAGCCCGGCCACCTGCCGGGGCTCGTCGTATGTGCCGCGATAGCGGCCCAGGTAGCAGGGGTCGTGATAAACGATCTTCTGGCCCGTGCCGTTGGACTTCGGCAGCTTGTCCATGTGGCGGGCCATGAACTCGGAGTGATGCTCGATGGGCGGCGCTTCTCCGTATTCCTTCCAGTCGGTGGAGATGGTTCGCACGCAATGCGGGCAGATGGAGACGATCTTCTTCGCCCTGGCGTTCTTGAAGTTGTCGAGGCCGTTCTGGGCGAGCTCGCCGAAGACGAGGTCATTGCCGAGGCGGCGGGCGGGATCGCCGTTGCATTTCTCTTTCTTCAGGACGCCGAAGGTGGTTCCGAGGTGCTCCATCACGCGGGCAAACGACGCCACGATCTCGCGGCCCTGGGGATCGTAGGAGCCCATGCAGCCGAGCCAGAGCACGTATTCCTGCGTGCCGTCATAGATGGGGAAGTTCTGTTTCTGGATGAACTTCTCGCGTTCGGCGGAGGAGAATCCCAAGGCGTTTCCATTGCGTTCGAGCGCGAGGAACAGCTTGGTGCCGTAGTCGTCTTCCCATTTGCCGGTGTTGACGGAGGCGCGGCGAAGGCCGACGATCAAGGGCACGTGTTCAATGCCGACGGGGCACTGGTATTCGCAGGAGCCGCAGGTGGTGCACTGGAAGGCGGCTTCCTGGAACAGGTGCTTGCCCAGCAGGGGCTCTTCGGACTGGGGTCCGAACTCGTTCAGGTAGGAGCGAAATCCGAGGGCGATCTGTTTCGGATTCAGGAGCTTTCCGGTGTTGGTGGCGGGGCAGTGTTCCATGCAGCGGCCGCACTCGACGCAGGAATAGGCTTGCAGCGTCGCGAGCTGCGTCAGGTCCTTGCCGGTGTCGAGTCCGAAATCCTCGTCGCCGACCAGCGGCGGGATGGCGGCGAAGGAGCCTCGCGACAGGAATACGGTGACGGGGCTCAGCACCAGGTGCAGGTGCTTGGTGTGCGGAATCAGCGGCAGGAAGGTAAGCAGCGCGAGGGTGTGGGTCCACCAGATGGCGCGGCTGCCGGGCTCACCGTCCGCGATCCAGAAGGTGGCGAGGTAGGTGAGCATCAGGGTCAGGATGAGGAAGGAGATAAAGCCCGACTCGTACGATATTTTAGTGCCGAGCCAGACCGGCCGAACGAAGAAGCGGCGGACGAACAAGCCGATGATCGACACGGCGACGGCGACGCCGAAGGCGCCGGCGAGGTAGAAGACGAAGCGGCCGATCCAACTATCGTGGTGGAGCAGCGGGAAGCCGAGGCCCTGCGCGAAGTGATTGATGGTGATCATACCGAAGGCGCAGAAGCCCCAGAACACGAAGGCATGGGCCAGGCCGGGGAGGGGACGTTCCTTGATCACCTTGGCCTGGCAGATCACTTCCCAGAAGAACTCCCAGGCGCGCTTGCCGATGGGGTGGATGCTGAAATTCGCATCCGGCTTGGAGGCGAAGATTTTGTGGACTACCTTGCCGAACCGCATCCAGAAGAGGTACCCGGATACAGCGAGGAGCAGGAGGAGAATGGCGGTTTCGAACCAGGTCGGGTTCACCATATAAGTGTCGTGAGAGCAGCTTGAATACACGAATGTAACACGCTGGGGCGGAATTCCCCTGGTGAGCAGTACAGCGAGTCTATACAGTAAACTGGAGCCGACGGAGGACAAAGTTGCGTTATCTTGTTTCGGGCGCCGCCGGTTTCATCGGGTCGCACTTGTGTGAACGGCTGGTGAACGAGGGTCACGAAGTAGTGGCGCTGGATAACCTGATCACCGGGTCTACCCGCAACATCGGCGGTCTGCTCGGCCGGGTGAATTTCCGGTTCCGGGAATGCGACGTGACGGAGGGGGTTCCGGAGGAAAGCGGATTTGACGGGGTAATGCACCTGGCATCGCTGGCGAGCCCGAAGGAATACCTGGCGCATCCGATCGAGACGCTGGAATCGGGTTCGACGGGCACGCGCAACATGCTGGAGGCGGCGCGGCGGGACGGCGCGCGTTTCCTGCTGACCTCGACGTCGGAATGTTACGGCGATCCGCAGGAGCATCCGCAAAAGGAGACGTATTGGGGCCACGTGAATCCCGTGGGCATGCGGTCCTGTTACGACGAGAGCAAGCGGTACGCCGAGGCGCTGACGATGGCGTATCACCGGACCTACGGGGTGCGGACGAACATCGCGCGGATCTTCAACACATACGGTCCGAGAATGGCGTTGAACGACGGCCGCGTGGTGCCGGCGTTCCTGGATCAGGCGCTGCGGGGGCAGCCGCTGACGGTATACGGCGACGGATCCCAGACGCGGAGTTTCTGCTACGTAGCCGACCTGGTGGAAGGACTGGTGCGGCTGGCGCATTCCGAGGAGCGGTATCCGGTGAACCTGGGAAATCCGCAGGAGCTGACGATTCTGGAGTTCGCCGAGCGGATCCGGACGCTGGTGGGCATGGACCTGCCGCTTGTGTTCGAGCCCCTGCCGCAGGACGATCCGCGGCAGCGGCAGCCGGATATCACGAAGGCGCGCGACATTCTGGGCTGGAGCCCGCAGGTGAGCCTGGAGGAAGGCTTACAGGAGACCGTGGAGTACTTCCGCGGCGTGATCGAGTTGGCCGGAACCGCCCCCGAGCGATAAAATCAGCGGGTGGCGTCCGCGGGCGAAACTCGATTCGGATCCTTCCGCCTGGACCGGGGGGCGCGGCGGCTGTGGAGCGGATCCGAGGAAGTCCTGCTGACGCCGAAGGCGATGGAAGTGCTGCTGTTCCTGCTGGATCGCGCGGGGACGGTGGTGAAGCGCGAGGAGCTGCTGGAGGCGGTCTGGCCGGAAACGTACGTGGATGATCACGCGCTTTCGGTGCAGATTCGCGAGATCCGCAAGGCGCTAGGCGACCCGGCGGGCAAGCCGAAGTACATCGAGACGAGGCATCGGCGCGGGTATCTGTTCATCGGCGAGGTCCTGGACGAGGGTAGCGAGCCGGCGGCACGGCTTCCGGAGGCGCGGGCGGAGCGCAGACTGTATTCGGGTCCGGTCCCGGAAACCCGTTACGCGCAGAGCGGCAGCGTGAACATCGCGTATCAGGTGGTGGGGGACGGGCCGATCGACCTGGTATTCGTGATGGGCTGGGTGTCGCACCTGGAATACTTCTGGCGCGAGCCTTCGTTCGAGCGATTCCTGCGCCGCCTGGCATCGTTTTCGCGGCTGATTCTGTTCGACAAGCGCGGGACCGGGTTGTCGGACCGTATTCCGATTCCGGAGTTGCCCACGCTGGAGCTGCGGATGGACGACCTGCGAGCGGTAATGGAAGCGGCGGGATCCAAGCGGGCGGCGATCTGCGGCGTTTCCGAAGGCGGGCCGATGTCGGCGCTGTTCGCGGCCACGTATCCGGACCAGACGTCGGCGCTGGTGATGATCGGGACGTACGCCAAGCGTATCCATGACGCGGAATATCCATGGGCGCCGACCGCGGAGCAACGCGAGAGATTCCTGGAAGAGATTCAGAATCACTGGGGAGGGCCGGTGGGCCTGGAGGAGCGGGCGCCTTCACTGGCGGGCGATCCGGCGTTCCGCGAGTGGTGGGCGACGTATCTGCGGATGGGCGCGAGCCCGGGCGCGGCGGTGGCGCTGACGCGCATGAACGCCGAGATCGACGTGCGGCACGCGCTGGGCAGTATTCGCGTTCCGGCCCTGGTGATTCACCGCACGGGCGACCGGTGCCTGAAGGTGGAAGAGGGGCGTTATGTGGCGTCGCGCATTCCGGGCGCCGAGTTCCTGGAGCTGGACGGTACGGATCACCTGCCCTTCGTCGGCGATCAGGATGCGATTCTGGACGCGATCGAGAGCTTTCTGACGGGCGTGAAGCGCGGCGGCGAGCCGGAGCGAGTGCTCGCGACGGTGCTGTGCATGGACGGCTCGGAGGGATGGGCGGAGCTGCGGGAGGAGGTCCGGCGGGAGGTGGAGTGGTTTCGCGGGCGTCCTTTTCTGGGGGAGGCGAGTTGCGTGGCGATGTTCGACGGTCCGGCTCGCGCGGTGCGCTGCGCGGCATCGGTGGCCAAGCACTCGGCTGAGCAGGGGGTGACGGTTCGTGCGGCGCTGCACACGGGGGAGGTGGAGACGGGACGCAACCCGGAGGGACTGACGGTGGAGGTAACGCGGGCCATTCTGGATCGCGCCGAACCGGGCCGCATCGTTGCTTCGAGCACGGTGCGCGATCTGGTGGCGGGCTCGGGCCTGAAGTTTCGACCGGCGGGCAATCTGGTGGGCGTGTCGGTTCCGGAGTTCCGCCTCTTCGCGGTGGAGACGGGGAGTTGAGGGTCGCGACGCTTCGGGCGATCTGCGTCGCGCTGGCCGTTGTACCCTTGCACGCGAAGGTGAAGTTCGAGCGGGACGTGAAGCCGATCCTCGAAATGCACTGCGTTCGCTGTCACGGAAGCGATGCCGCCATGAAGGGCTTGCGGCTGGATCGCAAGGATCGCGCGATGCGGGCGATCGTGGCGAAGAAGCCGGAGGACAGCCGCGTGTACCTGGCTTCCAAGGTGGGATTCATGCCGCCGGGCCCGAAGAAGCTTTCGGCGGAGGAACTCGATACGCTGCGGAAGTGGATCGCGGAAGGGGCGAAGTGGCCGAAGAAGGTGGAGTTGAGGGGGCGGAATCCGTGGCTGCCCTGAGGAGCTACTCCACCCAGACCTTCTGCGCGGCGGCGCGGCCCAGCGGAATCTTTTTCGCGCCGATGCGCAGCGTCAATGTCTCGTCGTAGTTGCGCGCGAGCATGGCGACGCTCGCGCCGGGGCGGATGCCGAGCCCGTCCAGATACTCGAGCAGTTGCCGGTCGCGCTCGAACACGCTGACCACCTCCACGGTTTCCTCGGGCGCGATCTCGTCGAGCGGCTTCCAGCCGCGGCGGCGGCGATCGCCGGGCGTGTCCATGCCCACCACGTTTCCGTGCGGGCAAGCGCCGTCGATGCCGAGTTTCTCCACCAGCTTGCGCTCGAAGTCCGAGGAGACGGCGTGCTCGAGTTGCTCCGCCTCGTCGTGGACCTTGTACCACTCCATGTCGAAGATCTCGGTGAGCATGCGCTCGATCAGATGGTGGCGGTTCAGGAGGCGGTTGGCGATCTCGCGTCCTTCGGCGGTCAGGGTGATCTGCCCTTCCCTGCCCACGCGGATCAGGTTGTCGCGCTTCAGGCGCTTGAGCGCCATGGTGACGGCGGGGGCGGAAACCTTCAGCCAGCGGACCAGGGTGGCGGCGATGACGGTCTCGCCCTCGCTTTCCGCTTCCGCGATGGCCTTCAGGTAGTTTTCCTTGGAGATCGTGATCTTCACGCTACTCGAAATTGTAACCCGCGCCAATAGTTGATATTCTCAATTCCAATCATGCGAGCCAGGTACCTGCTGCTTACCTGCGGGCTCGTGGCTGCGTCTGTGTTCGCGCAGGATCAGCCCGACCTTGCAGTCATTCACCGGATCAAAGCCGAGGCGTTCCAGAACTCCAAAGTAATGGACCACCTCTTCTATTTGACGGACGTCCACGGCCCGCGCGTTACAAATTCAAAGGGATACCGGTCGGCGGTGGAATGGGTGCAGGGACGCCTGAAGGAGATCGGGCTGACGAACGTCCGGACAGAGAGCTTCGGACCTTGGGGGAAGAGCTGGGACTACACGCGATTCGAGGGTCACATGGTCGAGCCCGGTTACATGCCGCTGATCGGGTTCCCGCTGGCGTGGACGCCGGGCACGGACGGCGCGGTGGAGGGCGAGCCGGTGCTGGCGGTGATGACGCGGGAAGAGGATTTGGAGAAGTTCAAGGGCAAGCTGCGGGGCAAGATCGTGCTGATTACCGCGCCCAAGGTGCTGGCGATGTCGATGCAGCCGCAGGCGCGGCGCTGGTCGGAGGCGGAACTCACGCGTCTTTCCGAAGTGCCGGACGTGAGCCGGATGGGCAACTTCTCGTCGGCGCCGCAACCGGGATCCGGGATCTTCGGATCGCAGCCGCCGGCGCCGGCGGCGCCGCAGCCGGACCGGCAGCGGCAGGCGGCGTTTCGCAACAAGCGTAACCAGTTTCTGAAAGACGAAGGGGCGCTGCTGGTGCTGGACTTCGGGTCGAGCGGCGATGGCGGAACGTTGTTTGCCTCCGGCGGCGGCTCGCGCGAGAAGAAGGATCCCGTACCGCCGCCCATGGCCGCGATCACGCCGGAGCACTACAACCGGATCGCCCGGCTGCTGGACAAGAAGATTCCCGTGAAACTGCGGTTCGATATCCGCACGGAGATGGGCGACTCCGACGAGCCCAGCGTCAACGTGCTGGGGGAGATTGAAGGGGGCGGCAAGAAAGACGAAGTGGTGATGCTGGGGGGACACTTCGATTCCTGGCAGGGAGGGACCGGAGCGACCGACAACGCCACGGGCTCTTCGGTGGCGATCGAGGCGATGCGCATTCTGAAATCGCTGAACGTGAAGATGAACCGCACCGTCCGGATCGCACTGTGGGGCGGCGAGGAGCAGGGGCTGCTGGGTTCGATCGCGTACGTACGCGACCATTTCGCGGATCGCAAGGACATGCAATTGAAGCCGGAGTACTCGAAGCTGGTGGCATACTTCAACTCGGACAATGGAACGGGCAAATTCCGGGGGATCCGGCTGGGCGGCAACGGCGCGGTGAAGCCGGTGTTCGAGGCCTGGGCGAAGCCGCTGGCCGATCTTGGCTTTGGAACGATTGTTGGGGCCACCACGTCGGCTTTGCAGCGTCCGGGAGGGAGCGATCACACGTCGTTTGAGTTCGTGGGCCTGAACGGATTCGCGTTCCTGCAGGATCCCACGGAGTACCAATCGCGGACGCACCATTCGAACATGGATGTGTATGACCGGGTTCAGCCGGGGGATGTCATGCAATCGGCCGCGGTAATGGCGGCTTTCGTATACCACGTGGCAATGCGTCCTGAGCAATTGCCGCGCAAGCCGCTGCCCAAGGCGCATCCCGATTGGGACAAACCGAGGAGTAACGTGGCGGCGTCCGGAAGCGCCCAATAGAATTCGCCGGCGGGGAAAGATTCTTATGCTCAACATTCGTGCGTACGTCGCGGTCGCGGTCAGCACCGCGCTTCTGATCGGCCAGGAGAAGGTGGACCTGACGGCCATCCATCAGATCAAGGCAGAGGCATTCCAGAACTCCAAGGTGATGGATCATATGTTCTACCTGACGGATGTTCACGGGCCGCGCCTGTCGGGGTCGCCTGGCTATAACCGGGCGGCGGAGTGGGCGGCATCGCGGATGCGGGAGATCGGGCTGAAGAACGTGAAACTGGAGAAATGGGGTCCGTTCGGCCGTGGCTGGGAGTACACCAAATTCTCGGCGCACCTGCTGGAGCCGTCCTATCAGCCGCTGATCGGATTTCCGCTGGCGTGGACCGCGGGCACCAACGGCGTGGTGACCGGAGAGCCGGTAATCGCGGCACTGAACAGCGAGGCCGATTTCGAGAAGCACAAGGGCAAGCTGGCGGGGAGGATCGTGATGATCGAGCCGCTGAAGCGGCTCGAGCTGTCGACGCGGCCGCTGGCGCGCCGCTGGACCGATCAGGAACTGAAGAACATGGAAGAGATGGAGGTCCGCGCTCCGCGAATGGATTTCGATTTCCGTCCCAACGCGCCGATCCCGCCCGACGCGCCTCCGGAGATTCGCGCCCGCATGGAGCAGCGCCGCCTGCGCGAGAAGATCCAGAACTTCCTGCGCGATGAGAAGCCCGCGGTGATTCTGCAGACGGGGTATCGCGGCGACGGCGGGACCGTATTCGGAGCGGGCGGCGGATCGCGGGAGCCGCAGGACAAGGAAAAGCCGCCGGTTCCGGCGACGATCGCGCTGACGCCTGAGCACTACAACCGCATTTACCGCCTGCTGGAGAAGAAGATCCCGGTGAAGGTGGAGATCGAGGTAAAGGCGCAGTTTTTTGACGATACGCCGGATTCGGTGAACGTGATCGGCGAGATCGAGGGCGGGTCGAAGAAGGACGAGATCGTGATGATCGGCGCGCACCTGGATTCCTGGCACGGCGCGACGGGCGCCACCGACAATGCGGCGGGATCGTCGGTGATGCTGGAAGTGATGCGCATCCTGAAGACGATGAACGCGCGCCTGGACCGCACGGTGCGGATCGCGCTGTGGGGCGGCGAGGAGCAGGGCCTCCTGGGCTCGCGCGCTTATGTAAAGGAGCACTTCGCGGATCGCGAGACCATGAACCTGACCGACAAGCACGCGCGGCTGTCGGCGTACTACAACATCGACAACGGCACCGGCAAGATCCGCGGAATTTACCTGCAGGGCAACGATATGGTCCGGCCGATTTTCGAAGAGTGGCTGAAGCCGTTCCACGACCTGGGCGCGACCCACATCACCATCCGCAACACCGGCGGCACCGACCATCTGGCGTTTGACGCGGTGGGTTTGGCGGGTTTCCAGTTCATTCAGGATCCCACCGAGTACGAGAGCCGGACGCATCATTCCAACATGGACTTCTACGATCGCATCCAGCCGGGGGACATGATGCAGATGTCGGCGATCGTGGCGTCGTTCGTATACCACACGGCGAACCGCGGGGAAATGCTGCCTCGCAAACCGCTGCCCAAGCCGCAGCCGGCGCGCCGCGGGGGCTCGCCCAGCGGACAGTGAAGTTTACCGATCGGGTGTGAAACGGTAGCCGAGCTTGTGCGCGGTGGCTATCACTTCCGCGTGCGCTCCGGCCTGCGTCAATTTCTGGCGGAGACGCGCCACATGATTGTCCACCGTTCGGGTGAGCGGGTAGTTGTCCAGACCCCAGACCTGATCGAGCAGTTCCTGGCGTGAGACGACCTCTCCGGCGTGCCGGGCGAAGTAGCCGAGCAGGTCGAACTCGCGTGGGGAGAGGGTGAGAAGGGCGCCGTCCCATCGTGCCTCGCGCGTGCGCGGATTCCACTCCAGGCCTCCGGAGTGGACAGCGCCGCCGCGCGTACCGGCCTCGCGAAGGCGCCGCAGTTGCGCGCGCACGCGGGCGAGCAGTTCGCGAAGTCCGAACGGCTTGGTGACGTAGTCGTCGGCGCCGGCCTCCAGTCCGATCACCTTGTCCGTTTCCTGGCTGCGGGCAGTCAGCATGATGATCGGCGCGCGGAAACCGGACGCCCGCAGCGCGCGGCAGACCTCCACTCCGCCGCGGCGGGGCAGCATCACGTCCAGGATCACGAGGTCGGGCTTCTCCTGAAGGGCGATCCGGACGCCGGCGTCGCCATCGGCGGCGCAGCAGACCTGGTAGCCCTCGAGTTCGAAGTTGTCGCGCAAGCCGCGCAGCAGGTCCGGCTCATCCTCGACGATCAGCAGTTTCGGCGGGGTGGTCATCAGGTTCTCGCTCGAAGGAATTCGTGGCGGTAACGGAGGGGATGCGGATGCGGAAGCGGCTTCCGGCGCCGGGCTCGCTTTCGAGTTCGATGGTTCCGGCGTGCGCGGCGGCGATCTCGCGCGCAAGCGAGAGCCCGATTCCGGTTCCGCGAATCGCGCGGACTTCCCCGGTGGCGGACCGAAAGAACTTCTCGAACACACGGGGCTGTTCCGCCGGGCTGATGCCGATGCCGCGGTCGGCCACCTCGATGATGGCGAATCCGTCGCGATCCACAAGCGAAATCGCGATTTCGCGCGCGGCGCCGGAGTACTTGATGGAGTTGTCGATCAAGTTGCCGATGGCCCGGCCGAGGCTCGCGGCGTCGACGCCGGCCAGCACATCGCCGGGTGGGAAGCTGGTGCTCACCTGAAAGCCCGCTTCGTGGAGCTGCTGGGCATGCTCGTCGATCGCCGCCGCCACCACGCGCTGGAGGTTCTCCACGCGAAGGGCTGGTTTCCAGCGTCCGGATTCGATGCGGGAAAAATCGAGCAGGTTCTCCACCATCTCGGAAAGGCGCCTGCTTTCACGGTGCAGCACCTGATAATACTCGGCGCGGCGGTCCGGCCGGACGCGGCCCTGATCGAGAGATTCCGCGTACAGGCGGATGAGCGCGAGCGGTGTCTTCAACTCGTGAGAAACGCCCGCGACGAATTCCGACCGGAGCTCGGCCAGCGCCAACTCGCGAAGCGCGGCGCGCACGGCCAAACTCATCGCGGCGGCCAGCGCCACCAGCAACAGCGCGAGCATCCACATGGCCCGGGTGCGCTGCTGGCGGGCGGCGTCCCCGGTGGACCGGCCCGCCGGTCCGGCGTCGATGCGCCAGGAAGGCGCGATCCGCCCCAGCTCCGCGGAAGCCTCGGCGGTGAATTCGCCCGTTTGCTGGATCAGCCCGCGTGAATCCGTCAGGGCGAAACGCGCCCCTTGCTCCCGGTCGCGCAAGAGGCCCGCGGCCAGCCTCGCGGAGTCGAATTCGATGACGACAAGCGCGCCCGCGCCCCGCGGACCGTGAATTTGGCGCGAGGCAATAAAGCTCCGCTCCGGTCCCGCGAGGAACCGCGTGGAATGAGCGTCCTTGCCGCCCTCGAGCGAGACGCCTTGCGTCCAACGGCTCTCCCACGCCGCGATGCCGAGTTCGCGCGTCCCATCCCCTGCCACCAGCAGTTCCGGTTCTCGGCCGCATCCGCAGTACACGGCCGCCACGCGGCGGATCCGCGGATCGGCGTTCCGCCAGGACGAGAATCGGGCGGCGAGTTCCGCCCGGGATTTTCGTCCCACATCCTCAGGGCGCAGCGAAAGCAGGTAGTCTTCGCTTGTTTTCCGCAGTCCCGCTTCGAGCGATTTCGCGGCCTCGCGCGCCAGCCGCCCCAGGTGCGCCTGATTGACCTCCCGCGTGGCGCGTTCGATCGCCAGCAGGCTGCGCGCCTGAAACCAGGCGAGCGCCCCGGCGAGGCCGAGGATGACCGCGGCGGCGGCGAACAGTCCCACCCGCGCCCGAGCCGCGCGAGCCAGCCGCGTCCACGTCATTCCCTGAGCATACCCCCAATCGCCGCGCGCGATTGCACTTTTGTTGTAACGGCCCGGAGGCGGACGATACGCATTCGATACAACTTGTTTGCGCGGCGGTGGAGACCGCGGATGCGGTTTCCTGGTTTGCTGGGTCATGTTCAAATCCCTTCTGCTTCTTTTCCCTCTCGCGTTGGCGGCTCAGGATCTCGATCACGAGCATAACCACGGCAAACTCAGCGATCGGGTACACCAGGCGCTGGCGGTGTCACCCGAATCGGTCCTGGCGGATATCGGCGCGGGCGCCGGGGACTGGACCATCCCGCTGGCCAGGAAAGCCAAGCGCGTCTATGCGGTGGATATCGACAACCAGAGCGCCCTGCCCCGGCTTCGACAGCGGCTGGAGAAGGAGAACTTGACGAACGTGGAAGTGATTCACTCCGAGCCCGACGATCCCAAGCTGCCGGAGGGTTCGCTGGACGCGGCGCTGGTGATGAACGCCTATCACGAGTTCCGAAATCCGGAGGCGATGCTCAAGCACATCCACCGCGCGCTGAAGCCCGGCGGCGTGGTGGTGATCGTGGAGAGCGCTCCGGTACGGACGCGGCAACGTCCACGCGAAGTGCAGGTGCGGAATCACGCGCTGGCATTGGAAATCGCGATCCCGGAGTTCCAGGCGGCGGGGTTCGTGCTGGAGGAGCGAATGGATGAGGCGGAGGGCGCGGCGGACAGCGAGCACACTCGCTGGTTGGCGCGGTTCCGAAAGCGCTGACCGATGGTGAAGGCGCCGCGCCCGGCGACACCGGACGCGGCGCCAAGCGATGCCGCCGCCTCAATTGCCATCTCGGACGACGGCTGGCGGTTGCAGTGGCCGTTGCCTCTTCGCTGCCGGCAGCGCGCTCACCCCACCGGACGGAGGCTCGCGGAAAAGGTTGACCTGGGATTTTGCCTTACTGCTTGTCGAACACCCTGCGGATCTTGACTTCCTTGCCTTCGGGCGAGCGGTAGACCATCTCGTCCACCATTTTCTTTCCATCTTCAGTAAGCGTCCAGACTTCCGTGCGCTCGGAGCGGGCGCGCATGGGATTGTACACGGAGTGGATCACGAGGGACTTGCCTTTCCATTCGGCGGTCAGCGCGCCGGCGGGATCGCTGGAGAAGCCTTCACCCCCGATAGTCAACTCGGCTTCGAACTCGTACTTGCGGCCGTTGAGGACACGCTCCATCCGGTACTTCAGCGCGTTGCCCTTTTGCGTCACCACGCGCAGCATGGATTCCGGAGGCGGCACCTGCCCGGTGGGATCCCGCATATCACCGGCGCCTTTGTAGTCACTCTCCGCGAGGTTCAACTTCCAGGCGCCGGTGAAGTCCGGCTGCGCCGCGACCAGCGGGAAAGCGAAGAGGATGGCCGCGGCCAAGGTGAGTGATTGCATGTCGTTGGTTCTCCTGTCCTGATTACGGGAGGAGCCGGAGGTGGTTTCCGAAAAAGATTGGGACGGGCGCAGCGGATCCGCCCCTTTCGAACCCTGAAACGTTCTAAATTGCTTCCCGTGTTCCAGGAATGTTCAAAATCCACGGCTGCTTCTTGTCGTTTCGCCACCCGGAACGGATGAGCTACCCCGGCGACCTGGACTTGCTCGTCGCCTCATTCGCCCCGGGCGGCAGTCACAAACTGCTGCGCAACGATGCGAGCGGCAACCACTGGCTGATTCTGCGCCTTGCGGGAGTGCGTTCCAACCGCTCGGCCATCGGCGCGAAGGTGCGGCTCACCGCTACCATCGGCGGCCGGCGATTCACGCAGCGGCGCGAAGTTTCCAGCCAGAACACCTTCATGGGCCACAACAGTCTGGATGTCCACTTCGGTCTCGGCGACGCCTCGTCGATCGAGACCCTGGAGATCGAATGGCCGTCCGGCGCGCGCGACCGCTTCACGGGTCCCTCGGTGGACCGCGTCATGAACGTCACCGAGGGTCAGAGCACTGGCACAGCCCCGCGCATCGCCGCGGGCGGGATCGGCAACGCCTTCTCGGGCGCAAGCACATCCGTCGCGGCGGGACAGTTGGTGTCCGTCTTCGGCGCCGGGCTGGGACCGGCGGTGGGCGTGGCTGGTTCTTTCGACAGTAACGGACGCTTGAGCACCTCGCTGGGGGGCACGACCGCGACGGTGAACGGCGTTGCGGCGCCGATCCTGTTCACGCGCCAGGATCAGGTGAACATCCAAATCCCCTATGAGGTGGCGGGCGCGGCGGAGGCCTCCGTGGTGGTGGCATACCAGGGGATGGCCGGCGCGGAAGAGCGGATGCGGATCACCGCGGCGTCGCCGGGACTGTTCCCTCGCGCCTGGAACGCGAACGGCACGATCAACAGCTCCACCGCCCCGGTTGCCCCCGGCGGCGTGGTGGTCTTTTACGCCACCGGGCAGGGCGTCACCTCGCCCGCGAGCCGGACGGGCGCGGTGGCGATGCCGCCCTTTCCCGACCCGGTGGCCGAAACCACTGTGACCGTCGGCGGCCGGCCCGCCATGCTGTTGTTCCGGGGTCAGGCGCCCGGCGCCCTCGGCGTCATGCAAGTCAACGTCATGGCGCCCGCCGACGCGCCGGAAGGCGCCGAAGTGCCCGTGGTGCTGCGGATTGGCGGTGTGGACGCGGGGGGCTTGACGCTCACCGTCCGTCGCTGAGGATTTTGGAACCGTGAGGCGCTTGTTACGTACTCTGGTCTGATGCGGACCCCCATCGCACTGCTCGCCGCTGCCGCGCTCCTCGCCCAGGAGACGCCGACCTTCCGGACCGACGTCAACCTGGTGACCGTGAGCTTCACTGTCAGAAACGCCCGCGGCGTGCTGATTTCGGACCTGACGCGCGACAACTTCGAAATCCTGGAGGACGGCGTCGAGCAGCCGGTGAAGTACTTCGCCCGGCATTCGGACCTGCCCTTGACTCTGGCCCTGGTGATCGACTCCTCCGGCAGCCAGCGTGAGTTCGTCAAGGCGCACCGCCGTGACATCAAGACCTTTCTGAAGCGCATCCTGCAACCCCGCGATCGCGTGCTGCTGGTCGGCTTCGCCAACCGCGTCACGCTGATCACCGATTTCACTTCCTCCTATGACCAGCTAATGGATAACCTGGAGGAGTATCACGACCGCGACCGGGGCTTCTCCGACCTGGGCCCGAAAGAGATTCGCATTTCCGGCAGCGCGTTCTACGACGGCATCTATCATGCCGCCGACGAAAAGCTGAAGAACGTGGAGTCGCGCAAGGCGATCATCGTGTTTTCCGACGGCGAGGACAACGCCAGCGCCCATCACATGATGGACGCCATCGAAATCGCCCAGAACGTGGGCGCGCCGGTGTATGGCATCCGGTACACGGAAACACGCCGCGGACGCGTCACCTCGCGCAACAAGTATGGAACCAGCGTGATGCGGCGCGTCGGGCTGGAAACCGGCGGCCGCGATTTCGACGCCAATGAGGAAAGCGTGGAAAGCGCCTTCAAGCAAATCGGCGAGGAACTGCGTTCCATGTACGAGATCGGCTACATTTCCACCAAGCCGCAGCGCGACGGGCAGTTCCGTAAAATCACCATTCGCCCCAAAATCGAGGGTCTGCAGGTCCGCGCCAAGACCGGCTACTATCCCCGCTAGAGCGTAGCCTTCTGGAACGTGCGGAACCGAGTGAAGGGATGGGGGCGAACGCGCTTGCCCCGGCCTCGCGATCCGGCCATACTGGCTGCGTGATCCATCGCCGAGAGTTTCTTTCCATCGCCGCCGCCGGCGCGGCAGTTTCCCGGCTCGCGCAAGCCGAGTCCGGGACGCCGGTGTCCATGATCGGCAGCGAGGGCGAGGCCAGGAAGTATTGGGCCCGCTGGCGCGGACCCTCGGGACAGGGCCTGGTGGAAGGCTCCGGCTACCCCGACAAGTGGTCGGCGACGGAGAACGTACGCTGGAAGACGCCGGTGCCCGGCCGGGGCCACTCCTCTCCGATCGTGTGGCGCGACCGCATCTTCCTGGTGACCGGCTACGAGGATCAGAGTCGACGCACGGTGCTGGCCTTCGATCGCAAGACCGGCAAGCAGTTGTGGGAGACCGACGCGCCGAAGGCCGTGTTCGAGTCCAAATACCCCAAGAACAGCTACGCATCCTCGACTCCCTCCACTGACGGCAAACTGATCTATTGCTACCTGGGCAACCACGGCCTGATGGCCGTGAACCTCGACGGCAAGATCGCGTGGCATCGTTCGCTGGGTGAGTTGAACGCCTATCACGGCGTGGGCGGCTCGCCGCTGCTCTACCGCGACATGGTGATCTTTTACCAGGATCAGCGCAAGCCCGCCGAAGGCTTCGTGGCGGCGTTCGACGCGAAAACAGGCGAACCGCGCTGGCGCGTGCCGCGCCAGGAACAGGTGGGCTGGGGCACGCCGGTGGCGATCCGCGCCGGCAATCGCGAGGAGCTCATTGTTTCGTCGATGAAGCGCGTGTACGCCTACGATCCGGCCAGCGGCAAGGAGTTGTGGCGTTGCGAGGGCAATCTCTTCGAGGTCATCCCGACTCCGGTGGTGGGTCACGGCATGGTCTACTGCTGTTCGGGGCGGGCGGGTCCGACGCTGGCGATCCGGCCCGGCGGCTCCGGCGACATCACCCAGACGCACGTGGCCTGGCAGAGCCCCAAGGGATCGCCTTTCGTGCCCTCCCCGCTTCTGTACGGCGACCTGCTCTACATGGTGAACGACATGCAGTCCATCGCCACCTGTTTCGACGCGCGGAGCGGCGAGTTGAAGTGGCAGGGGCGCATGGGCGAAGCCGCGCGCGAGAGCTTCTCGGCATCGCCCGTGGGCGTCGACGGCAAGATCTTCTTCGCCAACGATCAGGGCGAGGTCTTCGTCCTGAAGGCCGGAAGCGAGTTCCAGATCCTGCATGTGAACAAGTTCGACGAGCAGGTGCTCGCTTCGCCGGCGCTGGTGGACAAGACCTGGTACTGGCGGACGGCCAAGCACTTGTACGCGATCGGTTAGTGCGGTTCGCCACGGGATACTCGCAATCGCGCGCCGGCCGTAGTATCCTGCGGGCGAAATGCGAATTCCGATTGGCGCACTCCTGCCGCTCGCGCTATTTGCGCAGCCCTCTTTTGATTACGATACGAAGGCGCCGCTCGATGTCCGGGCGGCGGAGGTCGAGGTCCGCCACATCACGTTCCGGAATCTGGCGGGCGGACGCACCAAGGCACTACTGGTGATGCCCCCTGGCCAGGCCAAGGCCGCCGCCGCGCTGTACGTTCACTGGTATGAGCCGGAGAACGTCAACTCCAACTACACGCAGTATCTGAACGAGGCGATTGCGCTGGGCGGCCGCGGCATGATCTCGCTGCTGGTCGAAACGCCCTGGACCGAACCGGAGTGGTTCCGGAAGCAACGCAAGCGCGAGACCGATTATGAAATGTCGGTCGGCATCGTGAAGGAACTGCGGCGGGCGCTCGACGTGCTGATGGCGCAGCCGCGCGTCGATCCCGCGCGCGTGGCGCTGGTGGGACACGATTTCGGCGCGATGTACGGGGCCGCCGTCGCGGCGTCGGATCCGCGCGTCAAGGCCGCCGCGCTGCAGGCGGGAACTTCCACCTTCTCCCACTGGTTCCTCTACGGCCCGCCCATGGAAGCGGAAAAAAAGGAGGCCTTTATCGCGCGGTTGAAACCGATCGACCCCACCACCCAGATCGCCAAGGCCGCCGGCAAGCCGGTGCTGCTGCAGTTCGGCGACAAGGACTTCCATGTTCCCAAGGCGCGCGCCGACCAGTTCATCGCGGCAACGCAGGAGCCGAAAAAAGTGCTCTGGTACAAGGCCGAGCACGGCCTGGTCTACGAAGCCTCGCTCGACCGCCAAAAATGGCTCGCCGAGCAACTAAAGTTGAACTGAATTTCGCGTATACTTTCCGGCATGACGTTGCCGCCGGACCTGCAGCGCGTCCTGGACGGATTCCAGGCCAACAGCCGGACCGCCGCCGAACTTGCGGAGCACCGGACCGCGGATCAACTGGCCTGGCGTCCCGTTCCCGCGGTATGGAGCATTGCCGAGTGCCTGGATCACCTCACGCGCGCCAACACGGCGTACGAGGCTACCATCCGCGAGGCGATCGCCTCCTCGGCCTCGCCCAAGCGCCGCGGCGAGATTCAATTGAGCTGGTTCGCACGATGGTTTCTCTCGCTGGTGGAGCCGCCGCCTCGTTGGAAGGTCCCCGCGCCTCTGCGGATCCGCCCTTCCGTGCACCCGGCGCAAGCCCGTGAAGCGCTCGCGGCGTTCCTCGCTTCCCAGGATGCCGCCGCCGGCCTCATCGCCTCCGGCGCCGGACTCGACTGGAACGCCATCCGCTTCTGGAGCCCGTTCGGCCCGGTGCGGTTCACGATCGGCGCCGGGGTCCACATCATGGAAGCGCATGAACGCCGGCACCTGCTGCAGGCGCGGCGGGTGCTTGAATCCCGAGGATTTCCGCACTAATCCCGCTTTTCGTGCGACGATAAGAGCGGCATGGATGTTGGATCATTTTCCGCCGGAATTGTTTTAGGCGCGGCCGCGGCCGCCTGTATCGCCTGGCTGTGGATGCGCGGCCGCGTGGCGATCGCCGAAGCCAAGGCCGTCGCTGCCGACGCCCTGAACCAGCAGGCCTCGGCGACCTTCCAGGCCATGGCCGACTCAGCGCTCCGCTCCAACCAGGGAGCCTTCCTGCAGGCCGCGCAGTCGGCTCTCGACACGCTGCACGCCCGCCTGTCGGGCGATCTCGCGGTGCGGCAGACCGCGCTTGAAGGCGTCGTGAAGCCGCTTTCGGAATCTCTCGACAAGCTCGACAGGCAGGTTCGCAAGGTGGAAGCGGATCGCGCCGCGATGTTCGGGGGCCTGGAACAGCAGTTGAAGCTGCTGTCGCAGGAAACCGGAGCGCTCAGCAGCGCCCTGAAAGCGCCGCAGACCCGCGGGCGCTGGGGCGAGATCACGCTGCGGCGCGTGGTGGAACTCGCGGGCTTGAGTTCCCATTGTGACTTCGTCGAGCAGGACACGCGCGATCGCATCCGGCCGGACATGACCGTCCGCCTGCCCGGCGGGCGGACCATCGTGATCGATGCCAAGGTACCGCTCAGCGCGTATCTCGACGCCTGCGCGGCGGAAAGCGAGGCGCAGCGCCGCGCGGCCCTGGAGCGTCACGCCGCGCAAATCGGACGCCACGCCGATCAGCTCGCCGGCAAACAGTATTGGGCGCAATTCCAACCGGCGCCGGAACTGGTGGTGCTATTCCTGCCCGGGGATCACTTCTTCGCCGCGGCGCTCGAAGCGCAGCCGGACCTGCTGGAACGCGCCGTGGAACGGCGCGTTCTCATCGCCACGCCGGTCACGCTGATTTCCGTGCTGAAGGGGATCGCCTACGGCTGGAACCAGCAGCAACTGGCGGAGAATGCGATTCAGATCCGCGCGGCGGCCGTCGAATTCATCGATCGCCTCGGGATCTTCGCCACGCATTACGCTGAAGCCGGACAGGGATTGCAGCGGGCCCTGGAGTCGTACAATCGTTCTGTGGGTTCCTGGGAAGCGCGGCTGGCGCCATCGCTCAAGAAAATCCGCGATCTTGGGCTCCCCGCGGGCGCCCCGGAACTGACCCTGGAACCAGTGGACCTGCAGGCGCGGGTTCCGCGCGCCGACGGCGTCGCTGATTTCTGCAAATGACTCGCGCATTCTTCCTGCACCTCTCGCAACAGCGCAAGCTGCGTTCCTGGATGGAGACGTCGTCGCTGGCGCGCAACCTCACCCGCCGCTTCGTGGCCGGCGAGACCATCGAGGACGGGGTGAACGTCTGCCGCAAGCTGCATCAGGAAAAGATCCTGGCCACGCTCGATCACTTGGGCGAGAACGTCAGTTCAGAGGCGGAAGCGGCACAGTCGCGCGACGCCTACCTGGCGGCCCTGGATCAGATCGCGAAAGCCGCGCTCCCGTCCACGGTATCGATCAAGCTGACCCAGTTCGGTCTCGATCTGTCCACCGGGTTGTGCCGGAGCAATGTCCGCGCGCTCGCCGAACGCGCCAGCGGTCACAACAACCGCGTGGAGATCGACATGGAGTCCACCGAGTACACGGACCGGACCTTGGAGATTGTCCGCGACATGCACCAGGAGTTCGGCAATGTCCGCGCCGTGATCCAGGCGTACCTCCACCGCAGCGCCGGGGACATCGATGCGTTGAACGCCGCCCGTATCCCGGTGCGCTTGTGCAAGGGCGCTTACGACGAACCGGCATCCGTCGCCATCCCCGACAAGGCGGGAGTGGATCGCAACTACGTCGCGCTGATGCGCACTCTGCTGGAACACGGAACCTACCCCGCGATCGCGACGCATGATGAGGCCATGATCGCCGAGTGCCTCCGCTTTGCGCGGGAGAAGCGGATCGAGGCGGATCGCTTCGAGTTCCAAATGTTGTATGGGATCCGCAGGGACCTGCAATCGAAATTGGTGAAGGACGGCTATCGCATGCGGCTTTACGTCCCGTATGGGACAGCGTGGTATCCGTACTTCATGCGCCGCCTTGCGGAGCGGCCCGCGAACGTCCTGTTCCTGCTGCGCAATCTGTTCCGCTGACGGGCGCCTTGTTCCGCTAGCATCGCTGCCAGGTTAGCACCGGCGCCAGGCACCACCTGGCGCCGCCGCTCGCCGGGATCTCCGGTAAGCATATGAGCTATTAGAACTTATTAACAGATTTCCGCGCTCCGAGAAGAGCGTTAGGGCCAACTCCCCCCACTTTTCCGGCCGTATGCCATGCCTGCGTCGCGCCTGTCGCCCCGAAGCGCTGGAAGACCAACGCTTCCCTATACTTACATCTGGATCTGGCTCGAAAAACCCGTCGCCGGAAACCGGGGAAGTCCGAACAGGGGTACTTTTCCGGGAGCCGTTTTCAACAGGGTAACCGCCTTGCGATAAAGCCACTTCCGCCTTTGGTCGCCCAGCCATCGGTGCCTGGCACCACCAGGCACCGATCCCCCGGAAGTTCCACTCCGAGGCGACCACCGCGCTCGGCACCCGCAACACCGCCGACCTCCCGGACGCCGCCCAGGCGTTCCCCACCGCCCGCGTTTCCAGCGTTGCCGGACCCTGCAGCCCGTCCCGCGAGATCGCCCCGCGCCGCGAGCTGCTTACCAGGGAATCTTCAAACTCCACCGGAAAGACCACGTAGTTCCGCAGCAGTTCCGGCGCCCGCAGATGCACCAGCAGTTCCGGCGCAGCCAGCGATATCGAACCCGCCGTATACACCACGGGCACGCCGATCGAGTTCCAGCGCCCTCCGAATCGCCGCGCCCCCTCCCCGCTGAATGCCGTCTGGCTGTGCTTCCGCTTGACAATTCGCCAGGCGGCGGGCATTACGAGAAAACCCCGTGCTCCAGCCGTCCGATCAGGCTCTCTACTTCCCTGCCGCCGATCTCCGTCCGGCAGTATTCGAGCGGGGAATGGCCGGAAAGCGCCGGCGCCGGCGTCGCCATCCAACGTGCCGCCGCCGTGGTGTCACCCTGAAACAACCCCACGGCTTCCTCGAATCGCAGCGCCAGCCGCAACAGTTTCTCGCTTTCTTCGCTTGAAAACCTTCCCGCCGCCTTGCGCCGAACCAGCGTCCGCTCCGGAATCCCCAGCGCCTGCGCCAGCCGCGAAGCCGAGATTTCGAGCAGCCGGGCCAGGCTTTCCACCGAGGCGTAGGTCAAGCCCTCGTCCACGTGGTGGATTGCATCCTCCGGCCGCGCGGCTTCCAGGCCCAGGCGTGTCTTATTCTGTCAAGCCAGTTGGCGTAACCTCCGGTTGTGCCACACTATTACCGAAGGGGGAACCTGGAGACTTCAAAGGGAGTCTTACTAGCTATGAAGTACTGGGGGTTCCTCCTCGGCAAGCTCGCCCTTGGTTACGGCGTGATGTGGGTGATTGGCCGCATCCTCGGGGCGGCGTTGCCGGACCCGCAGCCGTTCATGATGCACGTTCCGGCTCAACCGTTCGGATACGACCTGGGATATACCGTGGTCGTCCTGCTGTACTGGCTGTTCGCGGCCGGCTTGCTCTATCTGATCGTCTGGGACCAGCGCTATCGCTGCCGCACCTGTCTGCGGCGTCTGCGCATGCCGGTGGTTCGCGGCTCCTGGACGCACGTGCTGCTGGGTCCCCCAAGCACTGAATATATTTGCCTTTACGGACATGGCACCCTGAAGGTGGCGGAACTGCAGATCACGGGCCGGCAGGAGCCGGACTGGGAGCCTCATGAAGACATCTGGACCGAACTCGAGTCCTTCCAAAACACCAAGAAGTAAGCGTCCTGCTTCCTCCTCCCGAGCTGGAAAACTGGCCGGCCGGATCTGGGGCAACCGGTACGGCCGGATCCTGGTGATCCTGTTGGCGGCGGGCGGACTGGTGTCCGTCTCGATGTTCGCTTACTTTTACACCAAATACTCCCGGCTGATCGACGAGAAGCTGGCGGCTGGCCCATATGGGAACGCGTCGCGTCTGTTCAGCGCCCCCCGGCCGCTGATGATCGGCGAGGAGACCTCCGTCGGCGAGATCTCCAATTATCTGCGCCGGTGCGGATACTCCGAGTCGCGGAACAACCGCATGGGCTGGTACTTCGTCCGCAACGACGGCATTGACGTGTACCCGGGTCCGGACGGGTTCGAAAGCGAGCCCGCCGTCCTGAAGGTGGACAACGGGCGGCTCAGCGAGATCATCTCCCTGCGCGATAACGCTCCCCGCACCCAATACCGGCTGGAGCCGGAGTTGATCACCAATCTGTTCGACCGCAAACGCGAGAAGCGCCGTCTGGTGAAGTTCCAGGACATTCCCAAGGTGATGGTGGACGCCGCCCTGGCGGCCGAGGACAAGCGATTCTTCGCGCATGCCGGCTTCGATCCCATCGGGATTCTTCGCGCCATCTACGTCGACCTGAAGAATCGCGGCAATAATCAGGGCGCCTCCACGCTGTCGATGCAGCTCGCCCGGTCCATCTGGCTGACGAACGAACGTTCCTGGCGCCGCAAGATCCCCGAGGCCCTGATCACCTTGCACCTGGAGCAGAAGCTGAGCAAGGAGCAGATCTTCGAGCATTACGCCAACACCATCTATCTCGGCCATCACGGGACCTTCTCCATTCACGGCTTTGCCGAAGCGGCCAACGTCTACCTGGGCAAGGACCTGAATCGCGTCACGCTGCCGGAGGCGGCTTTGATCGCCGGGCTGATTCAATCGCCGATCAATCGCAACCCGTTCCGGCACCCGGACCGGGCGCGCTCCCGCAGGAACCAGGTGCTGAAAATGATGAATGAGGCCGGGTTCTTGAACACCTCCGAAATGACGTCGGCGATGGCCGCTCCGCTCAGCGTATCGAGCGAAAGCGCGGAGGGGAACAACGAAGCCCCCTACTACGTGGATATGGCCAACGAGTTCCTGCAGCAGACGTTCCAGGATCGCGATTTCCAGGCTCACTCCTATCGGGTCTACACCACGCTCGATCTCGATCTGCAGCGCGACGCCGTGGCTGCCATGAAGGCGGGCATGGAGGAAGTAGACAAGCAAATGGCGCGGAAGTTCAAGGGCTACGGCGCCACGGTGCCGGCGGTGCAGGCGGCCCTGGTAGCCCTCGACGCCCAGACCGGCGAGGTGAAGGCGCTGGTGGGCGGCCGCGATTACGGCAAGAGCCAGTTGAACCGCACGCTGGCGCGGCGCCAGCCGGGCAGCGCGTTCAAGCCGTTCGTGTATGCCGCGGCATTGGCGAGCGGCGTCGGCGGCTCCCATGAAGCCATCACGCCCATCACCCGCATTACCGACCAGCCCACTACGTTCTTCTACGACGGCAAGCCGTATGAACCGGAAAACTTCGGCGATCAGTACAACGGTCCCGTAACGGTGCGGCAGGCGCTTGCCAAGTCGTTGAATGTACCCACCGTGAAGCTGGCCGAGAAGGTGGGATACCGCCGCGTGGCGCAACTGGCTCGCGACGCCGGAATGAACATGGAAGTGCGCGGGACCCCGGCGGTGGCGCTGGGAGCGTATGTCACCACGCCGCTGGAGGTCGCCGGCGCCTACACCGTCTTCTCGACATACGGCACGGCGCTCAAGCCGGCGCATATCGCCAGCATCCGGGATGAGTCCGGCGCCATCATTTACACCAATCAGCCTCAGAAGAAACGGGTGCTGGATCCCCGGGTCGCCTACCTGGTGACGAATCTGATGGAAGAGGTCATGCGATCCGGCACCGGAGCGGGCGCGCGCGCCCGGGGCTTCTGGCAGCCCGCCGCCGGCAAAACCGGATCCTCCCGCGACGGCTGGTTCGCCGGTTTCACCTCGCGGCTGATCTGCGTCGTCTGGGTCGGCTTTGACGACAACGCCGACATCAAGCTGGAGGGCGCCAAGTCCGCCCTGCCGGTCTGGACGGAGTTCATGAAGCGCGCCCACCAGCGGCGCACGTATCGCAATGTCTCCGGCTTCCAGCCGCCGGATGGGATTGTCACGGCGGATATTGATCCCGTGTCGGGACTTCTGGCGTCGCCAAGCTGCTCCGGCCAAAAGACCGAAGTCTTCATCGCCGGAACGCAGCCGCTGGAGCTTTGCGGCGGGTCGGGACGCACTCAGATCGCCGGATGGGACCCGGTGAAGGACCCGGAACCCGCCCAGGTAAGCGGCGGCTCCGGCCCGCAGACGGCGTCTTCCCGTCAGGACCGGAAAGTGGCAGTCATCCCCGTGGAGCCCGGTTCACCCCCGAAACCGGCCGATAAGTCCCGGCAGAAGGGCTTTTTCGGCCGCTTGCGCGATATGCTGAAGTGATAAACTATTCGGCAAAAGGAGGCCCGTTCATGCTTCTGCCTCTCACCTGTCGCTTTACCCGTCAACACGGCATTCTCGTCCTGGGATGTTGCACGGCAAGCCTGTTCGCGCAAAGCGCCCCTCAGCAGTCTCCCGCCATCACCGCTTCCTCGCGGGGAGATCAGGGTCTCGCCCGCCCGGCAACCGCGGTGGATCCTTCGAAGGCCATCACTCCCGAGATGCGCGGCGACATCCTGATGGCTCGCAAGAACTACCGCGAAGCCATCGAGGTCTACCGCGGCATTCCCGGCAGTTCCGCCGTCATCGTCAACAAGACCGGCATCGGATATCACCAGATGCTCGACCTCGATACCGCCAAGAAGTATTACGAGCGCGCCGTCAAGCTGAACCCCAAGTACGCCGAGGCGCTCAACAACCTCGGCACGGTTCATTACGGGCAGAAGCGCTATCGCCGGGCCATCTCCACCTACAACAAGGCGCTCGAAATCGCGCCGAACTCCGCGTCGATTCTCTCCAACCTCGGCACCGCGCACTTTGCCCGCAAGAAGTACAAGGAAGCCATGGAATGCTACACCAAGGCCATGGAGATCGATCCCGATATCTTTGAGCATCGCAACACGCACGGCGTCATGCTGCAGGAGCGCAGCGTCACCGAGCGCGCTACGTTTCACTACCACCTGGCGAAACTGTACGCCAAGAACGGAAACACGGAACGGGCTCTCATGTACGTGCGCAAGGCCATCGAGGAAGGCTTCAAGGACCGTCAGAAGTTCCTGACGGACTCCGAGTTTGCCCAGGTTAAGGACCTGCCCGAGTTTCAGGAGATCCTGAAAATCGAAGCCAAGGTGCTGTAGGCAAGTCAAGCGGAAATCGACGCTGTAGACTGAAGGTTGATGCGCCTTCCAGCCTTTGTTATCGCCGTGCTCGCGTTCGCGGGTTGCGCGCGCCAGGCCGGTTCCCCCGCCACCGTTCGCCTTGCCGTGCTTCCGTTTGAGAACCTGTCCGGCGACGCTTCGCTCGATTGGATGGAGAACGCCGGCGCCGGCGTGCTTGCCAGCCAGTTGACCGCATCGAAAGCCGTGTCCCCCGTTCGCGTCGCCGCCATCCGCGATGCCTACTCCCTGAAAGCCTCCCAGGTGCTTCACGCCTGGTACCAGAGAGCAGGTGCGGGCGCGGAAATCCACTTTCAGAGGGAAGACCTGGCGTCACACCGGCTGGACGATCCCCGTGTCATCGCGGTGAATCCGGAGGATCCGGCCGGGGGCTTGGAACAGATGGCGCGCCTGATCGCACCGGATGCCGCCGCATCGCCCACCCGCGACGCGGCGGCGATCCGGGAATGGGGTCTGGCGCAGACGGCACGCACCCGCGAAGAGAGCGCGGCGGCATTCGAGCGCGCCGCCGCCGCGGACCCGGACTTTGCCCAGGCGTATCTCGGATGGGCGCAGCTTCTGTTATCCGGCGGCGACCGCGAGGGCGCGCAGCGAGTTCTTGCCTCCGCCGCCGGACGGCAGAAACTCGCCCCGCAGAGCGACCGGGCTCGCGTGGACCTGATCCTGGCGGAGCTCCGGGGCGATGCCGGCGCCCGCCGGAAGGCGCTATCGCAAGTGGTGGCCGCTTCTCCAGCCGACCTCGCCGCCGCCCGCACCCTGGGCGAACTCGAACAAAGCGCCCGCCGCTTTCCCGAGGCGATCGCGCTCTTCCGGAGAGTGCTGGAAGCGGATCCGGCCGACAGCGCGGCGCGGAATTCGCTCGGCTACGCGCTCGCCTTCGCCGGCGATCTCCATCAGGCCGCCGAAGAACTGGGGCGATACCGCAAGCAGCCGGGGCAGGAGGCCAATGCCCTCGATTCGCTCGGGGAGGTCCATTTCTATCACGGCCGGTTCGCCGACGCAGAGAAGTTCTTCCTGGAATGCCACAAGGCGAATCCTGCCTTCCTGGGGGGCGCGTCGCTGCGCAAGGCGGCGCTGGCGCGGTGGATGACCGGCGACTCGGCGGGCGCGGACCGCCTCTTCCAGCAACATCTGGAGGCGCGCGGCAAGGCTCGCGACCCCCGCCGGGAGATGCAAACCGCGGAGTGGGAATTCCTTCAAGGTAAACGCAAGCAGGCGATGGCTCGCCTGCGGGCGATGAGCGAGGGAACGGGAGACATCGCGGCCGTCGCCGGAGCCCAGCTCACCTTCTGGCTTCTGGAAACGGGGCAAAAGGAAGCAGCCCGGCTCGCCGCGGCCGGCGCAATCAAGAACGCGCAGGCGCCCCCGATCAAGGGCATCGCCCTGGTGGCGCGAATCCTCACCGAACCGGAGGTTGACCCCGGTACGTTCTTCCGCGGCGGCCAGGGCCAGGATCTGGTGGAGGGCGCGGCGGCGATCGTCGCCGGAGAATTCGCCAAAGCCCTCCCTATCTATAAGAAACTATACGAGCGGACGCCACCTGGAGCCGACGGATTAGCCCGCACGCTGTATGCCTGGTGCCTGTTGCAAACCGGACAGAGGGCGGAAGCGGCGAAGCTGGTCCAGCTTTACCCGATTCCGGCCTCCGGAGGCGACGACAGCGTGGGTTTCTCCATCTATCCCCGCTTCCTCGGCGTCCGCGCGGCGGCGCTGGGGGACGAGGCGGCGCGGAAGCGAGTCGCGGCCGCCCAGGGCGACAGCCCCTCCGTTTTCGTGGAACCGAAGTAATTCCGCCCTCGTATTTCCGTCTGATAGGTACCTGTATGAAGACTTTGCTTGCCGGGTTCCTGATTGCACTCGCCTTCGCATTCAGCGATGGCTTTTCTGAGGACCGCTGGTGCCGCCTGCAGCAGAAGCTGGAGCGGCAATCGGAAAAGTTCGAACAGAACGCCGAGCGGCTGAGCCGCAAAGCCGAGGTTCTGGAGCGGCGGCTGGAGCAGAAAGGCCGCCGGCTGGAAGAGAAGATGCAGTCCGCGGGCCATCAATTGGAGCGCGCCGGGGAACGGCTGGAGCACATGGGGGAACGGCTGGAAGCCGCGGGCGAACGGTTGGGCCGCCGCCTGGAAAGCCTCGCTGCCCGCCTTTGCTTCGACTAGTTCTTCAACGACGCCTTGCCCTTCAACTCCCAGGGACGCGGCGGGACACCCTTGTCCCGGGCGACCACCCGGTCATACAGGTGTTCCTCGCTGGTGGTTCCCAGACCCTCGTTGTAGAAGCTGATATCGCCGATGATATCCCGCAGGTCCTCGTCGAAGGCATGAATCGCCTTTAGTTGCTCCGCCACCGCGGGCGTCATCTTACCCGATTCCGTCCGCAGGAACATCTGATATCCGCCGCTGACCAGGTGCGCGAGTTCACCGTTCACCAGCACGCCCGACTTGCCGACCTTGACTTTGTCGCCGGCGTCCTCGATGATGGCGGCGCAGTTGCCCTTGGACACGCGCGCGCGGCCCGCGCTCGCCGGCGCTACCTGGAAGCCGGCCTGCCGGAGTTGATCCAGCCTCTCCGGAAATAGAACCTTGGCGGCTTTCACGCTGCGGAAGAACATAAGCTCCATTATAACCGGCGGTCCTACAGCTTCCTCAGCCGCACGCCGCGGATGCCGTGATCCCCGCCCTTTTCCAGAATCAACTGCGCCCGCTCCCGCGTCGGCTGGATATTCTCCCGCAGGTTGGGCCCGTTGATCTCGCCCCAGATGCCGTGCGCCGTGGCGGCGGCTTCGGCTTCGCTCAGGCTTGCGTACTTGTGGAAGTACGAGCGCGGGTTCACGAACACCTTCTCCCGCAGCTTCAGGAACCGCGCGACATACCACTCTTCGATGGCCTCCTCGGCGGCGTCGATATAGATGGAGAAATCGAAGAAATCGCTGACGAACAGGCGCGGCGCGCGGCCCGGCGCGGCCTCCCCCGTCTGCAGCACGTTCAGCCCCTCCACGATCAGGATGTCCGGCTTGCGGACCACCTGCTGCTCGTTCGGCACGATGTCGTACAGCAGGTGCGAATAGACCGGAGCCGTCACCTCCGGCTTGCCCGCTTTCACGTCGGAGACGAACTGCACCAGCCGCCGCTGGTCATAGCTTTCCGGAAATCCCTTGCGCTTCATCAGCCCGCGGCTTTCCAGAACACGCGTGGGATGCAGAAAACCGTCGGTGGTGATCAGATCCACCTTGGGATGATCCGGCCACCGCTTCAGCAGCGCCTGCAGCACGCGCGCGGTAGTGCTCTTGCCCACCGCGACCGATCCGGCGATTCCGATCACATACGGCACCTTCGCCGGAAGATTGCCGAGAAACGTGTCGGTCGCCTTGTGCAGGGCCTGGGTAGCGCCGACGTACAGATTCAGCAGCCGCGACAAAGGCAGGTAGACGTCGGCGACATCTTCGAGCGACAACCTCTCGTTGATGCCGCGCAGCGTCGCCAAGTCCTGTTCGGTCAGAGTCAGGGGTGTGGCCGCTCGCAGCCGGGCCCATTCCTGACGGGAGAAGCTCAAGTGCGGCGTCAGCTTGGCGGCGTCCGCCAGGGGTAACGGATTGGTCACTGTGGGCTACCGACCAACAATGTATCGCATTTATGTTGCTGCGGTACTCTAAGTATTGGATGAGCCGCCTCCCCTTGTTTCCGGTTCTTTGCGGAGCCTTGCTTTCCGGGCCGGTCTGGTCGCAGACCGCGATCACGCTGCCCCTGCGCATCGGCGGGGCCGGCGCCGACACGGTCCGCGACACTGCTGTCGACCCGCGCGGCAACCTGGTTGTGACCGGCACCTTCACCCGCAACGTCGACTTCAACCCCGCCGCCCCGGAGGATGTCCTGGTGGCTCCCACCGCCGCCGACATGTTCCTGGCAAAGTATGATGCCAATGGCCGTTATGTTTGGGCGGTTCGCATCGGCGGCCCAGGCGTCGAAACGCCGCGATCCATCGCCGCCGACGCCCAGGGTAACATCCTGGTTTGCGGAATCTTCAACGGCGTTGTCGATTTCGATCCCTCGAACTCCGTGCGCGAGGTAACCTCCCGGCAGGACGATATCTTCCTTGCCAAGTACAGCCCCGACGGCGCCTTGCTGTGGCTGAACGTCATCGGCTCCGCCCTGGCGGACGAAGCGTTCCATCTGAAACTCGACGCAACCGGTAGTGTGTATATGACCGGCTATTTTCAGCAGACGGTGGATCTGGATCCCGTGGAAGGCCGCATCGCCACCATCACCAGCCAGGGCCAGAAGGATCTGTTCCTGGCCAAGTATTCCCCGGCGGGCGATTTTCAATGGGGCTTCGGAGTCGGGTTCAACTTCGACGAGATCGGCTACGGGATCGCCTTCAACGCGGCCGGCAACGTGGTCCTTTACGGAACTTTCGCCAGCCGCATCGTGGACTTCGATCCCAGCGACCTGGGCCGCAACCTGACTCGCGACGGCAACATCGAGTTTCCGGACTTGTTCCTGGCGGTCTACAGCGCCGACGGAGGCGTGCATCTGGGCTCGCAGCGTTTCGGCGGAGTGAACTCCGACATCGCGGCGCCCGGCGGCGTGTGGGTGGACTCCGCCAACAACATCGTCATCACCGGGACCTTCAACGTCACCACCAACTTCGAGCCCGCGGGCCGGCCCGGCGGCATTCGCAACAGCAACGGAGGCGCCGATGCGTTCCTGGCGCGGATCGACAGCCAGTTCAACTTCCGGTCGGCGATTTCCTGGGGCGGCGCGGGCAACGATACCGTGCTGCGCCTGGCCACGGGCGCTGACAATGCCGCGTACGTCGCTGGCGCCTTTGTCGGAACCGCCGACTTCGACCCCGGCGCCGGCACGTCGACCGTCACCGCGCGCGGCGTGAACGGCGCCACCGACGGCTACCTGGCGCGGTACAACGCCGATGGAACGCTGGGCTGGGTGGTGGGTTTGGGCGGGACCCCGTCCAGTTCCCCCGAGAACCTGGCTGCCGCATCCAGCGTGATCAGCGACGGGCGGGGCTTTTGGCTGGTATCCGGAACCTTTTTCGGGACTCTGGACACCGACCCTGGCGCGGGTGTGGTTCCGATCGTCACCGAAGGCGAGTCCGACGGTTACGTGATCCGCTACAGTAGCGACGGAAGGCTGGTTCGCGACCTGGAGCAGGCGCGGCTGATCGCCGCGGTAACGGCGACCTCGAACGGCGTGGCCGGCCCGCTGGTCGGCGGCAGCGCTCATACCATCTGGGGCAACGCTCTGGCTGGCTCCACCGCCGCGTTCGCCGATCTCCCACTGCCCACCCGGCTCTGCGACATCCAGGTGCGGATTCGCGATTCCGCCGGCCGGGAGTTCGCCGCGCCGCTTTACTACTGCTCCGCCGGCCAGGTGAATTTCCTGGCGCCGTTCGAGCTTGCCACCGGTCCGGCCGATGTCTCCGTGGTAAACGATCAGGGCAGCCGCGTCACGGCGACGGTGAATGTCTCGCCCCTCAACCCGTCGATCTTTCTGGTGGACGCCGCCGGAACCGGGGCGGTGATCTTCGGCGCCGGTCCGCTGGCGGGCCGTCTGGTAAACGCCGACAATCCCGTCCGGCCCGGCGACATCCTGCTGGTGTACGCCGGCGGCCTGGGCGCGGTGGAGCCCGCGCTGGTGACCGGCGCAAGGGTGGATGGAATCGCGAGAACGCTTGTGAACACCGGCGTCCGTATCGGCGGCGTCGATGCCCGCGTCGATTTCTCGGGCTACGCCCCCGGCGGCCCCGGCGCGTATCAAATCAACGTAGTGGTCCCCCAGGGGTTGACGCCTGGAATTCATCCGCTGGTGTTGACGACCCCTTCGGGGAACTCGAACAGCGTGCCGGTGGTGGTGCGGTAAACAAGTTCGAATCCCGGAGTATCTGCGCTCTGGGATTACCTCGCTCCGAACAACATCCATGAAGGAGGCCAGCAGATGCGGGCAGCGAGAATATATGGCTACACCAGATCCTTGACAAGGCCCTAAACGTCTCGACGCCTCATTTCGGATTTTTGCCCCCGCGACCCTAATTCAAAAAGTACGTCCGGTACAACGTATCCCGCTGCTTCGGCACGAACCCCGCATCGCGGATCAGCCGCCGCAGCTCCTCTTCCGTCGCGCGGTTGTGCGTACCCGCCGCCGAAACGACATTCTCCTCGATCATGATCGAGCCCACGTCGTTGCCGCCGAAACGCAGCCCGATCTGGCACGTCTTCAGCCCCGGCGTCACCCAGGAGCTCTGAATGTTCAGAATGTTTTCCAGGTACAGCCGCGACAACGCGAGCATCTTCAGGTACTCCACCGCCGTCGCTTCTTCCTTCACAAACCGGCCCAGCGATGTGTTTTCCCGCTGGAAGCTCCAGGGGATGAACGCCGTGAAGCCGCCGGTTTCCTCCTGGATCTGGCGCACGATATCGAAGTGATTCATGCGCTGCTCGATGGTCTCGCCGGTGCCGAACATCATGGTCGCCGTGGTGCGCAGCCCGAGTTGATGCGCCGTGCGATGCACCAGGATCCAATCGTCCACGGTCGACTTCAGCCGCGAGATCCGGTGACGCACTTCGTTATCCAGAATCTCCGCCCCGCCGCCGGGGATGGAATCGAGCCCGGCATCGCGCAGGCGCGCGATGGTGTCGCGCACGGTCAGGTCGCTCACCTTGGCGATATTCATGATCTCGGGCGCGGAAAAGCAGTGGTTCCAAATCCGGGGGAAGCGCTGCTTGATGGAGCGCAGCAGATCCTCATACCACTCGATCTTCAGGTCCGGATGGAGGCCGCCCTGCATCAGAATGCCCGTCCCGCCCAGGTCCAGCGTCTCCTGGATCTTCTGGAAGATCACCTCCTTCGGGTGCACGTAGCCTTCGGCATGTCCCACCGGACGGTAGAAGGCGCAGAAGCTGCAGTACTCGGTGCAAACGTTGGTGTAGTTGATATTGCGATCGATGATGTAGCTGACCACGCCGTGCGGATGCAGTTTGCGGCGGACGGCGTCGGCAGCCATGCCGATGCCGATCAGGTCGTTGCTTTGATACAGGTCAATCGCTTCCGCGCGGGTCATCATAAGAACCTTCTTCCTCAGGTGCTGAACTGTTCGATGCTGTCCAAAGCCGCCGCGTACTGCAAATACGTCTGCATGCCCGCGTAATCGCGCTCCGACATCTGGAACTGGATGTGCCTGGTCAGGTATTCGCGGGCCAGCCCGGCGGAGATCCCCCGCGCGGCGTGCTCGCGCGCGGCAATCTCCTCGATTCGCTCCAGCCCGTAGGCGCAGGAGTCCGTGAACAGCGCCGTCAGCTCGGGAGTCACCAGCCCCGGCTTGCCGGACCAGACGGCGAACACCATCGGCAGGCCGGTCAGCTTCGTCCATTCTTCGCCCAGGTCCGCGACATGGTATGGCAGTGCGGCGGGGTCGATCCGCAGGGCGGGATCGCCGATAATCAGCGCCGCGTCGCATTCGGCGAGCATCGCCTCCAACGCGGCTTTTCGCGTCCGCACCTCGGGATCGATGCCATGCCGGCGCGCCAGAATCACCCGCGCCAGCATCACCGACGTTCGCGAACCTGAATCCGCGGCCAGCGTCCGGATCCGCGCGAAGGGAACCTTGGAGATCAGCAGGATGCTGCGTACCGGCCCGCGGGCGATGATCGCCGCCCCCGGGAACATCTCCAAACCTTGCCGCTGCATCTCGATCACCGGCAGGATGCCGATGTCGGCCTCGCCACTGCGCACGCGATCGGCGCACACGCTGGGGAGTTCAAAGCTGAGATCCACCAGGCCCTTCTGCGGTCCGTGAAGCATGCCCCAGACCAGCGGGACGGTATTCAGGTAGCTGACCGCGCAAACCTTGGGAAGCCGGTGGGTATCGGGAATCAATCCATCATTTTAGCGGGAGAGAGGTCCGCTTGGCGACGGGACCTGCAGGCCGGGGTGGACGCGCGAAACCGGTACAGCCCTGTACGTCCAGTACGAAGAGGCCGATTAAAGCCTGAGGGTGCGTGTGCTATGTTGAAGTCGGGCGTATCCCGCGCGCGCCAGGTTAGACAATCCCATGAGATATTTGCGCTTTGTTTTCTTCGCTATCGGAGTCTGTGCCGCCGCTCGGGCACAAGTGGTGATCAACCCGTTGCCGTCGCGCGTTTTCGGCAGCCCCTCGTTGCGGATACCGGCGGTCACCGTGGCCCCCAACCTGGTGGAGGGCCGCGAACTGAACGGTCCCCAGTCGGTTGCGGTGGACACGACCTCCAGCCCGCCGATCCTTTATGTCGCCGATACCGGCAACAACCGGGTGCTGGCGTTCCGGGTGGGCGCGAATCTCATCCGCGGCAACACCGCGGACCGGGTGATCGGCCAGCGCGACCTCCAATCCACCTTGTCGCAAGGCCCGCAGGCCGGACCCGGCGGGCTCACCAGCGGGCTCTCTTTGCCCACCGCCGTCGCCGTGGACCGGCAGGGCAACCTCTATGTCGCCGACGCCGCCAACAACCGCATTCTCCGGTATCCCCGGCCGCTGGACCAGACCGGATCGCTGCTTCCCGTGGACTTGGTGATCGGACAGCGAACCGTGTCCTCGGGCGTGAGCCCCAATCAGGGACTGGCGGCGCCCAATGAACGCACCCTGGCTTTTACGGCGGGCGGCGTGTTCCGCCTGAGCATGGCGTTCGATCGCGACGGCAACCTGTGGGTTACCGATTCGGGGAACAATCGCGTGCTGCGGTATCCGGTGTCGCAGCTTGCGGCCAACACCAGCGAGCCCGCCGCGGACCGCGTGCTCGGGCAGTTCGATTTCACTTCGCGCAACCAGCCGACCCCGCCTGCCGGCGCCACCACGATTCAGGTGGCCAAGACCGGGCTGGTGCAGCCGAGCGGCCTCGCCTTCGACGCCGCCGGCAACCTTTACGTCTCGGACGGCTTCTCGCGCGTTCTCTACTACACCGCGCCGTTCACCAACGGCAAGGCCGCTTCCCGCGTTCTGGGCGTTCTCATCCGGCAGCCGAACACGCCGGTTCCCGCCTACCCCAACGCGACCGCTCTCGGCCTGCCCAACGCGCAAGGCGCGTTCGCGCCGCCCGAGGGCTTGGCTGTTGTCGGCAATAACCTTTGGGTCGCCGACACCCCCAACAACCGGCTGGTGAAGTACGACGCTCCGGAACAGTGGCCGGCGGAAACCGACGCCGCGCCGTCGCCCAACATGCGCGCCGTCTACGCCCAGGTGGACTTCCTGGCCGGAAGGCCCAACGGCGGACGCCCCGACCCCACTTCGAGTTCGCTGAGCGCGCCGGTGCACATGGTTTTCGCGAACAACGAACTGTGGGTGGCGGACTCCGGCAACCATCGCGTGCTTTCCCTGCCCGTCCAGGGCGACACTTTCGGCGGGTCCACGCGCCTGGTGGGACAGGCCGAGTTCGATGAAGCCGCGCCGAATCTGCTGGAGGGGCGCGAGGCGTTCTTCTTGGCGGGCAACGTCGCGAGCGCGGGAATCGCCATTGACCGCCGCTCCTCGCCGCCGCGGCTCTACGTCGCCGACGCCCTGAATAACCGCGTTCTGGGCTTCCGCGATGCCCGCAACGTCCGCCCCGGGGACCGCGCCGACATCGTGATCGGGCAGACGGGGTTCAACAAGAACCTGGTGAACTCCCCCAGCGACGACGCCACGCAGTTCAACGACAGCGGGTTGAATTCGCCCAGCGGCCTGGCCGTGGACGGCGACGGGAACCTGTTCGTGGCCGACACGGGAAACGGACGCGTGCTGCGCTATCCCACGCCCTTCGCGCAAACCGCGCAGCGTCCCAATCTGGTCTTGGGCCAGGCCAACTTTTTCACTCGCATCACCGACGCGAGCTCGGCCACGCTGCGCAATCCCTACGGCCTCGCGATCTTTTTCGACGGCAGCATCGCGGTCAGCGACGTCGCGCACAATCGCGTGGTCCTGTTCCGCAAGCCCGCCGGAGGTGACTTCCGTAACGGGCAGGACGCCGCGCTGGTGTTCGGCCAACCCGATTTCAACACCGTCTCGGCCGGCAACACGGCGACCCGCATGAACTCGCCTCGCCACATCGCCACCGACACCGATGACCGGCTGTACGTCGCCGATTCGGGTAACAACCGGGTGCACATCTACACGCGGGCGCCCGCGGCGGGCAACGATCCCTCTCCGGCCGTTACGCTGACCGGGTTCAGCTCCCCGCAGGGGATCTTCGTCAGCTCGCGATCGGGTGAAGTGTGGGTAGCGAACACCAGCGCCAACGAAGTCCGCCGCTACCCCGAGTTTTCCCGGCTTCTTCTGAATCCGGATCAGGTCCTGTCGCGGCTTTCCGTGCCGCTGCCGCTGGCGCTCGCGCTGGACGACAACGACAACCCGGTGTTCGCCGAAGGCATCAACCGCGTGTCGTTCTACTATGCCGCGCTGACGTTCCAGAACGCGGCCAGCTACTCCACCACCCGGCTCGCGCCCGGCCAGCTTGCGTATTTGTACCGGCTGGGATTGGGGCTGGATGTGCCCTCGGCTTCCGCCGAGGCCTACCCTTGGCCGACCACGCTGGGCGAATATCAGGTGTCCTTCAACGGCGTCCCGGCGCGCATCTTCCGCCTGGTTCCGTCGCGCATTGATTTCCAGGTGCCGCGCAACGCGCCTACCTCCGGCCTGGCCGAAGTGCAGATCTCCAAGACCGACGGGCAGGTGATCGCCGTCGGCCAGATCCAGATGGACCGCGGATCGCCGTCGCTGTTCACCGCCAATCAGCAGGGCACCGGGCAGATCTCGGCCATCAACCAGGATGGAACCATCAACTCTCCGTCGAACCCGGTTCCCCGCGGCCAGGTGATCTCGCTCTACGGAACCGGAGTGGGCGTCGGTGAGAACGGCCCGGTCAGCGGCTATCCCGCGGACGGCGAGCCCGCCCCCGGCCCGGTGCGCATTCCCGAGAACCTGAATTTCCTGCGCGTGATCATCAATGACGGTCCGGCAGAGGTGCAGTATTCCGGCCTCGCGCCGGGCTTTGTCGGCCTGTGGCAGATCAACGCCGTGGTCGGAATGAACGTGCCGCCCTCCAATTCGATCCCGGTCGGCATCCTGCTGTACGACATCCGCAGCACCGACGGCCCGGGCAACCCGCCGATCACGCTGCGAACCACCATTTCGGTCCGCTGATCCGCATGTCTCCGGGACCCTCCGAGGGCAGGGTTCCGGAGACATGTTAGAATACCTTCACGAATGCACCCCGCATCCGCACGTCCCGCGCTCTTTGGCTCCGACTAGACCGGCGATCCCGTCGGCCCTCAACTTCCACTCCGTAACCGTCGATTCAGGAGTCTAAGACCATGGATTCAGCCCTTAAGACGTCCGCGCCCGTCCGCGCGGATCTGCCCCATCTGGTGACCCCGCTTCCGGGGCCGAAAGCCAAGAAGATCATCGACCGCGACCACGCCGTGCTCTCGCCCTCCTATACTCGCGGCTACCCCCTGGTGGCCAAGCGAGGCGAAGGCGCCATCATCGAGGACCCGGACGGCAATCGCTTCCTGGACTTCAACGCCGGCATCGCCGTGGTGGCCACGGGTCACAGCCACCCCAAGGTGGTGGAAGCCATCCAGCGCCAGGCGGCGAACCTGATCCACATGTCCGGAACCGACTTCTACTACGAGTGCATGGTGGATCTCGCCGAGAAGCTGGCTCGCCTGGCGCCGGGCAACGGCCAGCGGCGGGTGTATTTCGGCAACTCCGGAACGGAAGCCATCGAAGGCGCCATCAAGGCCGCGCGCTATCACACCGGCAAGGAGAAGTTCATCGCGTTCCTTGGCAGCTTCCACGGGCGGACCCTGGGCTCGCTTTCCTTCACCGCGTCGAAGTATGTGCAGCGTAAGGGATTCGGCAACCTGCTGCCGGGCGTGCATCACATCCCCTACGGCAACTGCTACCGCTGCGCCTACCATCTGAAGCCGGAAACCTGTAACGTCGAGTGCCTGAAGGTGATCGAGGATCAGCTTTTCCGTCACATCCTGCCGGCCGACGAGGTCGCCGGCATTCTGATGGAGCCGATTCAGGGCGAAGGCGGCTACGTTGTTCCCCCGCGGAAGTGGTTTGACGAGTTGCAGTCCATCGCCCACCGCCACAAGATCTGCATCATCGCCGACGAAGTACAAAGCGGCATGGGACGCACCGGCAAGATGTTCGCGAGCGAGCACTTCGGCCTCGAGCCCGACATTCTGGCGCTGGCCAAGGGCATCGCCAGCGGACTGCCGCTCTCCGCCGTGGTGGCGCGCCCCGAGTTCATGAGCTGGAAACCGGGGGCGCATGCTTCCACCTTCGGCGGCAATCCCGTGGCGTGCGCCGCTTCGCTGACCACCATCGAGCTGTTGGAACAGGAGCTGATCGACAACGCCGCCCGCATCGGCGCGCACATCATGGACCGCCTGAAGACCTGGCCCGCGCGCTTCCCCCACGTGGGCGACGTGCGCGGCCGCGGCCTGATGATCGGCATCGAGTTCGTCAAGAACCAGGAAACGCGGGAACGGAATCACGAACTGCGCGACCGCGTCGAAATGCTCGCCTTCGATCGCGGCCTGCTGGTGCTCGGCTGCGGTCCGAACTCGCTGCGCCTGTGCCCGCCTCTGGTGGTGAACAAGGATCAGGCGGATTTCGCGGTGGACACTCTCGAAGAGTGCATCGCCGTCGCCACGCGCTAGCGGGTCCGCCGCCGGCGCCCTAGAACAGCAGCTTCAACGCGAACTGAATCACCCGCGGATTCCCGGTCGCGGTGCGGATCACGCCGAAATTCCCGGCGGTGATGTTCGTGCCCGGAGTGGCGAAGTTGACGAAGTTGAACAGGTTGAAAAACTCCGTCCGCCACTCCATCCGAATGGCCTCGGTCAGCGGAATGCGCTTGTTCACGGTGAGGTCGAAGTTGCGCTGTGACGGCCCGCGCAGGATGTTGCGCCCGGTGTCGCCGAATCCGGTTCCCGCTGGACGAAACGCCGCCCGGTTGATGTAGGCGTCCAGGCGATCCTGAACGCGTCCGGATGTCTTGGCGGTTTCGAGCGTCGCTCCCGGGGCGTAGCTCGCGCGGCTGCTGGTGACTCCATACAACGTCGCCCCGTTCGGATCCAGAATGCTGAACGGCACGCCGGACTGCAGGATGGCCACTCCGGCGATTTCCCAGCCGCTGAACATCCGCTTGCCCACCGGCGTTTCATTCCACCCGAAACCCCACTTGGGGATCGCATAGGTGAAGTTGAGAACGAAGCGGTGCGTCCGGTCGAAATCCGACGGCCCGCGGTTGCTGCCCAGGTTGTTCTGGTCGCCGTCGAATTGAGTGAAGGTGGCGCCGGTGCCGGAGCCCGAGTTGTTGTCCAGCGACTTGCCCCAGGTGTAGCTGGCGAGCGCGCGCAGCCCCGCGCTCAGGCGGCGGCTGACGCTCGCCTGCAGCGAGTTGTAACGCGAATCCGTGGAGCTTTCGAGCCAGATCAACCCCGTCGGCGAGAACCCGACATAGGGCACCCGCAACTGCGCGTTGGCCGCCGTGTTGGTGGTGATCCCGTTCACCGGGGCCTCCGCCGACGCCAGCAGCGCCTGGTTGGCCAGCCGCATGGAGGGCAGCGCGCTGCCCTTCGTTCCCACGTACCCCACTTCCGCCACCGTGTCCTTCAGGAACTGCCACTGGAAGTTGACGCCCCACTGCTGCAGATACGGCGATCGGAACGTGGGATCGACGGCATTCAGGGACAGCGCCGGCCGCGACGTGGTGTAGGGCGGCGCGAACAGCAACGGCACTACCGGGAATTCCTCGCGCAACGGCAGGGTGGGGAACGGGTCTCGCAGGCTGTAGCTGATGTTGGCCGCGCCCTGCAGATCCGTCCGCACGTAATTCGGCAGCGACAGCGACTCCAGCAGCCCGAGCTGGTTCGAGATGCGGTCAAAGTAAACGCCGTACCCGCCGCGCATCACCAGGTTGTCGGTGATCTTGTACGCCAGGCCGAAACGCGGCGCGAAATTTCGCGTGGGAGAGTTGTCCACCAGCGTCTCGTTCTTCAGCGGGATGGCCGGCACCGGGCGCGCGGCGTTGGAATTCTGCACGAATCCCGCGCTGGTGGAGCCTCCGGCCGGCGGCGGCTGGTACAGCCGCGTATCGAACGTCGCGTTGCGCCCGAACACGTCCACCGGGAACCCGAGATACTCCCAGCGGAGCCCTAGCGTCAGCGTCAGGCGCTGCGTGGCTTTCCAGGTATCCTGCACGAACAGCGCGAAATCGCTCACCCGATCGGCGCGGTCCACATTGCCGCTGGCCACGCTGGAGCTGTTGATGTTGCTGAACCCGGTCCCGTTGCCGCCCTGCGCCAAGGGAGTTCCCGGCAGCCCCAGCAGCAGGTCGGGAAAGCGCTGGAACGTCGTCGTGCCCCGCATGCGGTTGTTCGAGAAGTAATTGTCCTGATACCGGCGGAATTCGAATCCGCCCCGGATCTCATGCTTGCCGGCGGTGTAGGACAGCGTATCGTTGTACTGCCAGGTGGTGAGAGCCACCGCCTGATCCGCGTTCACGCTGTAGCCGATGCTGAACGCTCCGGTAACGGTGATCTGCGGGATATCGGGGAAGGCGCCGGAATTAAAACGGCGCATCCCGATGGCGGAGAGCGGAATCTGGCTTTCCTGCTGCATCGTGCCGATGAGACGCGCCACGCCCATGCGCGCCTCGTTCACCAGGCGGGAACTGAATACATGCGTGTCCGACACGCTGAAGATGCGGCTCTTGAAGTCCTGCCCGGTGCCGAAACCGGGCACGTTGGCCGCGGGCAGCGGCTGGAAGGTGGGCTGCTCCGCCACCACGGACTTGAACGAAATCCGGTTCTTCGTCCCAAACTGGTGGTCGGCGTTGCCGATGTACTGGTCCTCGCTGAAACGCGCGGGAATCGACACGGCGTAATTCACTCCGGCTGCCGAGGTCTGCGGCGAGGGAATGACGAAGCCGCCGTCCGGACGCCTCAGATTCAGCAGCGCAAGCGCGACATCATTGATGTTGGAGCCGTCGGCGGCGATCGCCGGGCCGCCGCGCGCCCCGGTCTGTCCCGCGAACGCACGGCCGAGCGAAGCGCGCGAGCGGTCGAGCGGAATCGCCGGTAGCGTCAGCGAGCTCGAACCGGACAGCCCGTTGCGCTGCCGCGTGCCCTGATAGCTGAAGAAGAAGAACGTCCGGTCCTTGATCAGCGGTCCGCCGAAGGTGCCGCCGAACTGGTTCTGCTTCAGCACCGGCCGCTCCTGGCCCGTGCGATTGAAGAAGAACGAATTGGCGTTCAGGCGGTCGTTGCGGAAGAACTCGAAAAGCGAGCCGTGGAATCGCGGCGATCCGGAGCGCGTGACCAGCGACACGTTGGCCCCGCCGCTGCGGCCGGACTGCGCGTCGTACAGACCCGTCTGCACCTTGAATTCCTGCACCGCCTCCGGCGACGGCACCACGATCCCGTTCGAGGCGAATGCGTTTTCCGAGGCGCTGTTGCTGTGCAGGTTCACCGCGTCGACGCCGTCCACGTAAATGGCGTTCGAGCCCAGGCGCGCGCCTCCCGAGGAAATGTTCTGCGTGCCCCGCCCCAGGGCTCCCGCGTCATTCAGCGGCGCCGAGGTCCCGGGCGACAGCGCCAGCAGTTGCGTGAAGTTGCGCGTGGACAAGGGAAGGTCGCGGAGAGCGCCGCCGTCCACCACGCGTCCCAAGGCCGAGGTCTCGCTCTGCAGCAGCGGAGCCGCCTCGGTCACCTCGATCTTCTCGGCCACCGTGGAGGGCTGCAGAACAGCGTCCACCGCGATGCGTTCCGTGATGTTCAGCGTCGCGGTGCGCGTGACTGTCGCAAAACCTGCCTGTGAGAACTCGATTTCATAGCGGCCGGGCGGCAGGAACGCGAACGCATACTGCCCCGCGCCGTTCGATGCCGCTTCCCTGCGCTCGCTGGTGTCGATGTTGCGGATCGCCACGCGGACGCCGGGGATCACCGCGCCCGTCGAATCGCTCACTGTTCCGCTGATGGTGCCGCTGGTCTGGGCGAAAGCCGCCGCAGTGAAAAGGACCGCCAGCAACGCGGCGGTCGTCGTCAGAGTTTTCATGGAAGGCTCCCCAAAGGATCGAGTGCGACGGTCGTGTTTCAATGTAGCACGCGTCGGCTAATGCCTGTAGGACACCGCGGAAACGCAAACTGAAGGCGCCTATTCGGTGCCTGGTGGCGCCTGGCACGCCCCGCCCGAGGTCAGTCGCGGAACTGGTTTCCTTTGTTCGTGTTAAGCCCGACTCAGGCGGATCCGGAAAAGTGCCCCCAGTAAGACCTCCACGTTTTTCGCCCGCCGGCTCTTACTTCAAAATCGGGCGAAATCAGGATGGTTGCACCGCCTTTTTCCCCGAATGGCAGCAGCTTCCGGACGGCGACCCGAAAAGGGGGGCAGTTGCTCCCGGCACACTTTCGCCCACGCTCCATTCCACCTGTAAGCTCCTGCACGACCAAAACTTACCCGCGAACCGCCCCCTCCCTCGGTGCCTGGTGGTGCCAGGCACCGATCCGCAGCCAGGACCTCGCCGCGCGGCGCCGCGGAATATCGCAGTGCGACAGCCGGAATCCAATCCAACCCAGTCACAAGGCCGGCGAGATTTTATTCGCTTTCTTCTCAGCACCTTCACTCCTTCCCCAAGCCGAACGCAACTTCCGCCTGCTACAACAAAACCGAAGCGCGACGGGCTGGCCAGCCTGCTTCTTAAGCCGGGATCGATCCCGCAACAAATTTGTCTGAACCGGAAGCGGAAAGGGCTTCGGCGATCCGCCGGAGCCCGCCTTCCGGGGCCGAGGTGTGTCTACACGACGACGGGGGCCGCTACTCTCATCGCAGCGGTCCGTCCCAGCGAAGTCCCGCGCGCCACAGCACCGGCGGCCCGATCTGCGGCTGCGGCGTAAATCCGGTGATGTACTCGCGATTCAACGCATTCTCCACCACCAGCGACGCGCTCAGGTGCGACTTCAGCCTCCTTCGCACCGCGAACTGCATGCTGGCGAAGCCGGGCATCAACTGCGACCGCAGGTTGCGGTCGTCCTCGAACTGCGAGCTGAACGACCGGAGCTGCGCCGATGCGAACGTGCCGCCCCGATCGAAAATCAGAATGCCGGAGCCCTGGTGCCGCGCCACCTGCGGCACGCGCAATCGGTTCGAAAAGCGATTATCGACGAACAGGTAATTGGCCTGGAACCGAAGAAACCGCCACGATTGCTCGATCTCCGCTTCCACCCCCCGGCCCAGCGCCGCGCCCGCGTTCTGCCGCTGCCGGATCACCTGGGTGGGCGTCGAGCTCAGCGTCACGTTCGCGATCAATTCCCGCATGTCGTTGCGGAACGCGGTCAGCCGCAGCCGCCGCGTCTCGCCCAGCAGGTCGAATCCGGCTTCCACGCCGGTCAATTCCTCGGGCTGGAGCGCCGGATTGGCGCGCGTCACCGCGTTGCCGGCCCGGAACTCGCGAAACAACTCGTTCAGCGTGGGCGCCCGGAAGGACCGGTAGGCGGAAGCGCGCGCGCGCCACCAGGCGCGACCTACGGTAAGGCCGCCGCTCGGATTGAAAAACGCGTCGTTGGTCGAAAGAAAGTGCTCGCGCACTCCGGCATAAAATCTCGCGATTCCCAGCGTCGCGTTCGCCTGGCCGAAAACTCCGCCCTGCGCGCGCGTGCCCCCGCCGATCCGCAGACCGGGCGGGAATAGCCGTTCGACGCTCACCCCCGAGACGCGCTCGAAATCGCCCCCCGCCAGCGCCTGCCATTTCGCGCCGGACGCCCGCCAGATGCCCGCGCCGCCGGTGGCCTCGGAAGGGACTCGCTGGACCGCCGTAAGCCTCTCGCTGTTGCGATCCGCGGCGATGGCGGAGAAGTTGGCGCGGAAATCGCCCCGCGTGTGGTATCCGAGCAGCGTCAGGCCCATGCCGCCGGATTCATGGGTGTAGTTCGCCGCCGCCGTGCCCAAGGCGGTGGAATTCGTTTGCAGCACGGTTCCGTTCCGGCGATCCTCCGCCAGCACGTCCAGGCGTACGAACAGCCGGTTGCGCGCGCCCAGATAATCGAATCGCGTGGACCCCGCGACAAATTTCACGCCCGCCGGGCGATCCGCCGCGCCGCGGATCGATTCCGGCACGATGAAATAACCGCCGGTGGTGAAGGCTCGAACCTGGGCAGACACTCCGATGCGCCGCCACAGGTGGGAAACGCCGCCCGCGAGCTCATGCGTATCGCGGTTGCCGCCTTCGTAACTCAAGCGAAGCGATACGGGCCGCGCGGGCCTCGAAAACAACGCCAGCGCGCCGCCCAGCGCCCGGTCCCCGAATACGCTGGTGGATGCGCCGCGCTGCACTTCCACTTGCTCGATCTCCTCGGGCGTGATCCGCGTCCAGTACACCCAGCCGCCGAAGGGATCGTTTAGGGGAATGCCGTCCCACAACACCAGCGTCCGGCTCGCGCCCGTGGACCCGATGCCGCGCAACGACACCCCTTGCGTGGTGGGATTCGCGGCCACGCTGGAGGATCGCCGGAACAGGCTGAACCCTGGAACCGCCCGCAGCCGGTCATCCAGATTTACGCCGGGAGAAGCCTGCAAAAACAGCCGGTTCAGCAGCGTCACCGGGGCGGGGCTCTCCGTGCTGACGCGTTCGGTTACCGTGATGCTGGTGCGAACCGGTTCCAGGACCGGAGGCTGCGGGTCAACGGGCTGCTGCGCCGTCGCCGGCCGCGCGAGCAGGCAGAGCATCGCGGCCCACCACACGCGCCTCGCCGGCAAGTTCGCCCAGCGCGGACTGGGGACGCGCGCTGAGCAGGATCGGATAGCCGTGCGGATCATCAAGCGATAGCGAGTTCTTCCCGGCGCCGGGAGTCACCAGCGCCAAATACTTCAACATACTATACACATCGCCCTCTTCCGGACACTGCAGATCGAAGTTCTGGGTGCGCAGCCGGACGCGAGCTCCCCTCCGCGACAACTCCCACAACAGAAAGGCGCCGCAGTCCACGGCGCGCTCGAACCAATCCTCCGCGCCGGGCGGCAGTTCCAGATCCAGCATCAGCACCACCAGCCGTTCCTGCTCCCGTGCGAACTCGCGGACCTGAAGCTCGCCGGTGTGGGCGGTCGCTTTCCAATCCACGTTCCGGGCGCTTTCGGTGTGCTCATACGGACGGATGCGGTAAAAGTCGCTGCCCCGGCCGCGCGCCTGGGATTCCATTTCGCCCGCCACCGATGCCAGCAGCTCCTCGAAACCGGGCTGCGGATCCAGGCACGGATACACCAGGATGTCGCTGCGCAGCGTCACGATCGCGTGCCGCTCGGTGAACCCGAAGGGAAACCGCGTGGAAAGCTGGAAGGCGTTCTCGCGATGCGTGCCGCGGCGCTCGAACCGCAGCTCCACCAGGTGCTCCAGCACCGCCTTGCCCGGGATCACCGGGAAGTAAATCGCCGAGTCCAGGCTGGACCCCTCCGCGCCCTTCAGGTGAATGGAAAACGAAGGTATCCAGTTCTTTTCGTTATGCAGGCGGACGCGGGCGGGCGTCCTGCGCCGTGCGGAGACGTGCTCCGGATGCAGCAGCTCCAACTCCAGCCCGGCGAGGCTGAGCCGGCTGATGAAGCCCGCGACCAGCAGCGTCGACAGCATCGCGGCCAGAATCAGGAACAGCAGATTGTTGGCCGACGCGAACGCCGCCAGGCCGGTCAGCAGGATGGCCGCCGTGTACACCAGGCCCGTGCGGGTCACCTGCTGGCGAATGGAATCCTCAAACAGGCCGCGCAGCCTGGTTCCCAGCCGCCGGAGGAGGCGCATCAGCGTGCCACTCCGCGGCGTTCCGCCATCTCCCGCCCGATTTCGGCTTTCGCCCGCGCCGGCAGCACGCGATCCGCCAGCGGAAACAGGCGCGAATCCTCCAGTTCGATGTGCTCGCGATACAGCGCCTGCATGCGATCCAGGGTGTCGCACAGGGCGCCCGCGTCCTCCCGCGAAAGGGTTCCGGAGGCGAGCCAGCGGGAGCCCAGTTCCTGAACGCGCGCCTCGAGGATCGCCGCCTGCTGGTGATCCTGGCGCAGCCGCTCCATCTGCTCCAGCGCTTCGCGTCCCGCGTCGATCTCTCTCAACCGCGGGAACAGCGAATCATCCTCGTCCTCGGTGTGGCGCGGCGCCCCCGTGCGGAAATAGGTCAGCGCGCGGTCGAACGCGTCCCGCCGCGCGGCGGTCAGCGCGGCCCCGCGGGCCTCATGGGCCACGCGATGCAGCACATTCAGGAAGTTCTCGATCCGGCGGTGGCAGTCGCCCAGAAGGCCGATGGGATTGCCGAAATCGCTTTCCGGTTTGCCGCCGATGTGAACAGGCATTGGGATCTACACCTTAAACGGCTTGTTGAGATAGCGGCGCGACTGCTCGGCCCACTCCGACTCGGGCGCAAGCCGGATCGCCTTGCGATACGCGGCCAGCGCCTGCTGCCGGTCTCCCTTGAGGTCGTAGACGTAGCCGCGTTTCAGCCACGCTTTCGCCTGGGTAACCTGCGTCGCCCCGTTCAGCGATTCCAGGCGCGCCAGCGCCTCCATGGCGCGATCCCAGTCCCGCGCGGCGGTGAGAACGTCAGCCCGCAGGGTCAGCATCCGCTCCTGCGAGACGTTGGCGTAACGCCCGCCGGGCCGGGCGCCTTCCTCCAGCACCGCGAGTTCCCGCTCCGCCTCCTGGGGACGCCCCGCCTCCAGCAACTGGCGCGTGAGCTCCATGCGATACAGGTAGTTGGATGGAAACCGCGCCGCCAGCGCGATCATGATCGGCATCGCGCGGTCGATCTGCTTCTCCCGGCGGTAGAACAACGACAGAATCACCTGCGATTCCACCTGCACGCTCTTCCCTTCCTTCGCCACCCGTTCGATGCCGCGCAAGCCGCCTGCCTTATCGCCTCGGAACCCGGCCAGAAACACCACCGCCTTCACCCATGTGGGAAGGCTGCCCACGATATAGTCATGCACCGAGGGGAGCAGCAGGGCGTCGGCGAAGGAAGGCTGCGCTTCCAGCGCCCGCTGATGGAACTTGCGGGCGTTGCTCGCGCCGGATAAAGCCTCCCGCCAGCTCTTCTTCACCAGGTAGGCGTAGCTGGCGCGATGCACATTCGCGACGCCGAGCGCGTACAGCGCTTGCGGATCGCGGGGGTTCGCGGCGAGCCGCGCCTCCCCCAACTCGATCGCCGTCCGCACGGCGTTCTCGAATCGCGTCCGCTCCTCCGGAGTCATCTCCACGGGGCCGCGCCGCTGGAATCCTCCGATATCCAGCGCGAGGCTGGAATCGAGCGCGCCGGAAAGGTACAGCCGGCGGTACAGGAGGGTGTAGGCGAGGAAGTTGTGCAGATTGGCATCCCGCGGGGAACCGGCCAGTTGCTTTTCGATCAGCTCCAGGGCACGGTCATAACGCAGGTTGTAGAACTCTTGAAAAGCGGGGGAGTCGGACCATTCGGCCGCCCGCAAACTCACGGCCAGCAGAATGGCGGGCAGACAACGCCTCATTGCTCCAGTATGCCCAATCACAAAAGCCGGCGTGCGAACGCCGGCTTTTGTCCTGTTACGCGCGGTGTGAAATCAGAAAACGATCTTCGCGGCGAGCTGAATTACGCGCCAGCTTTCGCCGTTCTGATTCGTCGTGGCCGAGCTCGCCGTCGACAACGTCACGCAGCAGGCCTGGCCGAACACCGAGGAGGTGATGGCCGGGCTGCCGACGCTGGCGTCGCGCGGGTTGCGGAAGTTCGGATGGTTCAGCGCGTTGAACGCCTCCGCGCGGATGATCAGCCGGACTTTTTCGGTGAAGTTCACCGACTTGGCGATGGACGCGTCCAGGTTCCAGAAGCTGGGCCCCTGGAACAGGTTGCGGCCGATGCCCACCTGCCCCGGGCTGGGGAAGGTGAAGGCGCTCGCGTCGCGGAAGAACACCGGACCGGTGACGCCGGGGATCTCCTGCATCTGCGTGCGCGGCAATTCGCCGGTCAGCGCGGCGCGCGATTGCGACGAGAAGTTATGCGTCAGCGCGCCGGAGCGAACGGTAAACGGCTCGCCGGATTGATAGGTGTAGATACCGTTCAGGCTCCAGCCACCGATGATTGCGTTCACCCAGCCCGGCGCATCCTTGCCGATCGGCTTGGTCCTGCCGAAGGGCAATTCGTAAATGCCGGAGATGTTCAGCACATGGCGCTGGTCGAAGTCCGAACGCGCGCGCTCCAGCGGCAGATTGTAGGAATCCACGGGCGTGCGAGTGGCGGTCTGGCCGAGGCCGCCGCCCGATGCCGCGCCCACGGGGTCCAGCGACTGGTTGTCGATCGACTTGCCGAGCGTGTAAGCGCCGGTCAGCAGGAATCCCGCCTGGTCGAAGCGGCGGCGGAACGTGAACTGCGCCGCGTGATAGTAACTGTCGCCGGCGTTGTCGATGAAGGTGATGCGGTTGAACTGAAGATTCGGCCGCACACCCAGCGCCTGCGACGTCGCGACGTTGATGTCGTCCGCCCGCCCGGCGAAGTTACCGGCGGCGTTCTGATTCAGATCCGTGACGGTCTGCGCGCCGTTCACGAAAGCGCTGGTCAGCACGCCGCGCTGCACCAGCGGAACGGGACTTCCGCAAACCGCTCCCGCCGCCGTGGTGCCGTCCGGACGGCAGCCGCTGATCGCCGCGTTGCGCTGCATCACGCCGAACGATTCCAGCACCGCCGCGTTGGCGGTGATCTGGTTGGCGTCGCGCGTGAAGAACAGCCGCGTGCCGCGGCGTCCGACGTAACCCGCGCTCACCACCAGGCCCAGCGGAGCTTCCCGCTGCACCGTCAGGTTCCACATGTGCGTCGTGGGGATCTTCAGATCGTTCGTGAACACGGTCACGTTCGGCGCGTTGTTGCGCGTCTGCGCCGGCGGTGACAGGAACTGCGAGGGACGGAAGCTCGGCGGCGGCAACTCGGTGGGGAAACCGCCCGCGATGCGCACGTCCGGCGCCGGGGTGCAGCCGGGCGTCGTCGCCCCGCCCACCGTGGAGGAACACGAGCCGCGAAGTCCCGGAACGCTGTTGGCCGCGGCCGTCACCTGGAACGTCGAGATGGTGTCGTAGGCGATTCCGTATCCGGCGCGGATCACGGTCTTCTGGCTGCCGAACGGCTGCCAGGCAAGGCCGAAACGCGGCGCGAACAGATTCATGTTGTTGCGCCCGAACCAGCGATCCGACTGCCGGAAGCGGACCAGTCCTTCCGTGCCGCGGATATCCTTGTCCGGCGTGTACACCCGGCCGTATTTCTCGGTCGGCGCCGGATTCATCTCCCAGCGCACGCCGTAGCTCAAGGTCAGATCCCGGCGGATCTTCCATTCATCCTGAATGAACAGGTTGTACTGATTGGCGCGGGTGCTGGCATACCACAGCGTGACGGCATCGCCCGACCGGTAGGGCAGGAACGAATCGCTGGTCAGATCGCCGACGAAGTTCTGGGTGATCTGCGCCGGGATGCCGGTCAGGATATTGATGTAGCTCAGAAGCCGGTTGTTGTCGGCGGCCGCGATGCCGGGGCGGCCCGCCGCGGAAACCACCGGCGTGTTGAAGCCCACCGGCGGCCGCGCGGTGCGCGAGAAGTTCACCGACGGGGTCAGCGTCGCGCCGCCCAGGTCCCCGCGCTGATCGTTGTGCTGGTAGAAGCGGGCGTTGAAGCCCCAGCGGAACACGTGCGCGCCCTTCACGTAGGTCATGTTGTTGATGATCTGCGGCGTGTTGACGGCGCGGAACGTGCGCGGCGTGTTGATATAGTCGCGATCCACGAAGTCGAAGGTCCAGGGCGGAGTGTTCGGGAAGTTCGGATTCGCCTCGCCTTGCGAGAACAGGAAGGTGAACCGCGAGTATCCGATCGTCAGTTCGTTGATCAGGCGCGGGGTCAGCGTGCTGCGGACTCCCAGCGCCGCGTTCTTGCCGGGGCGGAAGACTTCGCCGCGCGGCGGGAAGCCCGGGAAAATCTGCGGACGGCCGTTCAGGGGGTCGCCGCCCAGGGTGTTCTGCTCCGCCTGCAGCCAGCGGAAGAACACGGAGTGCTTCTCATTGAAGGTGTGGTCCACGCGAACCATCCAATGGGGTCCGCGAACCTGCGTCGGCGAGTTCCACACGTACGCGCCTTCATTCAAGCCGTCGCCGGCCTGATACGAATTCGGTCCGGGATAGCCCTGGAACAGGCGCTGGATGGTACGGTCCGGGCCGATGCCGCGCGGATCGTTGGCGAAAATGTTGTAGCTGCCCACGCAATTCACGTCCGTGGGTCCCGAGCATGCCCGCACGCCGGGCGCCAGGGCGCCGGTCCGCTGATCGATGAGCTGAGGACCGTTCTGCGTGATTCTCTGGTTCCCGATCACCCAGGGAATGTTCGGATCGATCTGCGCGTAACGGAAAATGCCGTTGTTCAGCACGGTGGGGGCGAACACGTTCACCGGCTCCCCGAACGCCTTGTCCACGGGATCCGAGAACGCCACCCGCTGGCCCTGCCAGCTTCCGAATACGAACGTCTTATTCTTGACAATCGGCCCTCCCGCCTCGAAGCCCCACTGGTGCAGCTTCAGCTCCGGCCGGGGCAGCCCCTGCGCGTTCGAGTAGAACTCGTTCGAGTTGAAGGCGGTGTTCCGATTGAAGTAGTAGGTGGTGCCGTGGAACTCGTTGGTTCCGGAGCGCGTGGCGATGGAGACGTTCGCGCCCGAGTTGCGGCCCTCTTCAGCCGACGGGTTCTGCGTGGTCACCTTGAATTCCTGCACGTTGTCCGGATTCAGGCGGAACAGGTTGCTGGTCGGATTGGGATTGGTGGACTCGTTCGCTTCGATGCCGTCGATGGTGACATTCGCGGCCGCCGAGCGGGCTCCGTTCACGTTCACCGTATTGCCGGAACGCTGCACCACGCCCGGCTCATAGGAAAGCAGCGTCAGCGGGTTGCGCCCGTTCAGGGGCAGATCGACGATGGCCTTGCGCTCCACCACGTTGCCGATCACGGCGTTGTTGGTCTGCAATTGTTGAGCGCTGGCTTCCACCTGCACGGTTTCCGCCGCGCCGCCCACCTCCAGCGCGATATCGACGGTCAACGGCGTGTTCACCAGGATGGTGTTGCCGGTGCGGCTGTATCTCTTGAAGCCGGCCATTTCCACGGTGACCGTGTAGGCTCCCACGGGCAGCGACGGGAACGCGTACACGCCCGCTTCGGTGGTCACCTGGGTGTACTTCACCCCCGTCGCTTCGTTCGTTGCCGTTACGGTGGCGTTGGGAACCACGGCGCCGCTGGAGTCGGAAATGGTTCCTGAAATTTGAGATGTGGAGGTCTGGCCGAACGCCAGAACAGCCAGGAACAGAAAGAGCGCCAGGCTCTTCGCGCGGAATCCAGTCATAACTCACCCCTATGCAAAGCAAAACCGGGACCCTCAACGGCCCGGGTATGGCATTAGGGTATCTGAGTCACAGCAGCATTTCAATCCCAGTGGGGTCAACCGCGATCTATGATTGGAGCTGTCAGTCCGAACGGTTCCCCCGGAGGACCTTCCGGAGCCAAGCGTGCCGCGAACAGCACTGATGAACCGCGACTTTGTCCTGCTGTGGCAGGGCCAATTGGTCAGCCAGCTTGGCAACCAGGCGTTTCTGCTGGGCATGATGTACTGGCTGATGGAGACAACGGGCTCGGCCAGCCTGATGGGCATGATGATGATGGCTGCCTTGCTCCCCGGCGTAGTGGCCGGGCCCTTGGGCGGCGCGCTGGCGGACCGCCATTCCCGGCTCGGCATCATCGTCACGTCGGATCTGATCCGCGGGGTTGCCGGCGTGGCCGTCGCCGCGGCGGTGTTCGCCGGTTCCCGCGACACAAGGCTGGTCGTTGGTCTTCTGTTCGCCTCAGGTTTTTTGGGCGGATTGATCAACGCGGCGTTTCAGCCGGCGGTAGCGGCGGCGATTCCGGAACTGGTCCCTCGCGAGAAGGTCGCCTCCGCCAACGCGTTGAACCAGTTTTCGCTTCAGGCCTCCATCCTGGTTGGCCAGGCCGCTGGAGGTTTGCTCTACCAGTGGCTCGGCGCCGCCCAGTTGTTCCTTTTTGACGGAGCGACTTTTCTGTTCGCCGCCGCGAGTTCCAGCTTTATCCGGCTTTCCGGCGCAGCGCCCAGGGCGGAGAAGACCGCCACACGGGCGCTGGCCGCTTACGCCAGGGACACTCTGGACGGCTTTCGCTATGTGCGGAGCCGTTCCGGAATGGCGTTGTTCCTGGGAGTGTCGGCGGGGATCAACTTCCTGGCGATGCCGGTCATCGTTCTTCTGCCCTTCTACGTGGCGGAAACGCTGCGGAGCGATCCGGCGTGGTATGGATTTCTTCTGGCAGCGCTCGGTGGAGGCTCGCTGCTCGGCTACCTGCTGGTGGGATGGATGCGGTTGAACGGCGCCCGCAGGTCGCGCTTCATGATGGCGGCCCTGCTGGGAACAGCGTCCCTCATCGCGTCGGTGGGCACGGTTCCCCATCCGTTTGTTGCCTTGGCGCTCTTCGCGTCAGTCGGGATCTGTATCGGGTTCGTCAATATCCTGATCATGACGCTGATTCAGGTAACAACTCCGGAGGAAATGCGCGGCCGCACAACGTCGCTGGTAATCGCTATCAGCAGCGCGGCCGCCCCCCTTGGGATGGTGCTGGGCGGCTTTCTGGGGGACGCCACCGGAAAGAACATTCCGGCGATTTACATCGCCAGCGGGCTTCTGATGCTGGGGCTGGTGGCGGGCGCGGCGGCGCGCCCCGCGTTTCGCGACTTTCTGGCGGCGGACTAGAGGCCGTTAGAAGCGTCCCGCCTGGTAGTCGTTCACGGCTTCCAGAAGCTGCTGGCGGGTGTTCATCACGAATGGACCGGCGTGAGCCACGGGCTCGCGCAGGGGCCGTCCCGCGATCACCAGCACGCGCCCGCCAACGGCAGAGCCGGCTTCCACCGGACCTTCGCCTTCCAGAATCGCGAGCTTGCGGGACGCCACCGCGGCGCCCTGCGCGCTGACCTCGCCGCTGACACCCACGATCAGCACCAGGTGGCCCTCGGGCGGTTGCCAGGTGAACTGGCCGCCCGCCGGAATCTCGATATCGAAGTAATACGGGTTCACCTCGCCCCCCGCAATCGGACCGCGGACCCCGGCGAGTTCGCCGGCGACCACCCGCGCTCTCACGCCGCCTTCAAGCCCGGTGGAAGGGATGTCCTCCGGCCGCAGGTCGCGATAGAACGGGTCCGCCATTTTGCGCGCCGCGGGCAGGTTCACCCACAGTTGGTAGCCCCACAACAGGCCGTTTTCCTGCTGCGGCATTTCCTCATGGATGATGCCGCGCCCCGCGGTCATCCATTGCGCGCCTCCCGATTCCAGCCGCCCGGTGTTGCCACGATTATCGGCATGGCGCATGGCGCCCGCGATTATGTAGGTGACGGTTTCAAACCCGCGATGCGGATGCGGCGGAAATCCGCCGACATAGTCCAGCGGCTGGTCGGTGCGAAACTCGTCCAGCAGCAGGAACGGGTCGGCCAGCTTGGCCGACCTAGGGTCGAAGAACCGGGTCAGCTTCACGCCGCCGCCGTCCTCGACTTGCTCGCCCTGCAACACGCTTGTGATCGTTCTCATGCTCGGTTTAGATTCAGCAGGGGCAATAAAGATTCTGCCCCCCGGGGCGGGGGGCCGAGCGATAATGGAGCCATGGCCCTTGTACCGGCAGCCGAGCTGCATCAACAGCAAATCGCCGAAGGCGTACGGCGCGCTGAACGGCAGTTGTCGTCTCTTGTGAACCGGGTCCGATACGATTTCGCCGAGGATTGGAGCGGAGACCTCTCTCTGTTCTTCCGAATCGTCCTGACCGATGAGGCCGCTGCGCAGCCGAACTTGGCTGAAATCGGCGAGCGAATCTCCCAGACGTTGAAGCGGGAAACCACGCCGGACCGGTTCGGCGTACATGCCTACTTCAGTTACCGAAGCCTTTCCGAACAGAACAAGCTGAAGGATCCGGCCTGGTCCTGAGCGCTCCGCATGCCGCTCCCGGACGACCTCCTCGAACAGGCCCGTCACCTCGCGAACCGCGAACGGCGGCGGCCCAGGCAGGCAAGCTTGCGCAGGGCCGTATCAACGGCTTATTACGCCCTGTTCCATTTGCTGATCAAGGAAACCACCCGGAATTGGAGAATCGCGGAGCAGCGGCCCCTCTTAGCCCGGCATTTCGAGCATCGCAGAATGAAGGATGCCTCTGAGCACCAGTGCCGATCGTGTGAAAAGGAACTCTTATCTACTCGGATCACCAAGTCCCAAAAAGAGCAACTGAGGCAGTTGCTCAGAGTCGCGGAGACTTTCGTCCAGGCTCAGCATCATCGGCATGTGGCGGACTATGACAATACGAAGCAATGGACCCGAACCGAAGCGCTCATGGTCGTTCGTCAGGTCGAGGACGCCTTTGAGAGCTGCCGTCGCCTGCGTTCAAAGAAAGCTTCGGAGGCATATCTTTTGGCGCTCCTGATAGGCAGGCAGAAGAACGTGTAAGGCGACGCTACTTCGCCAGCTCCATCGCCTTCGCCATCGCCGGATCCCGCTTCGCCAGCCGGTCTTCAACCGTATAGCCCACCGGCACATCCGGCATTACGCCCCGCTTGGACTTGCTTCCCGCCGTCCCGGCCAGATGATATCCGAGCAGCGGAATGATCACCCGCGCCTTCGTGTTCGGCAGCGTAACCACGGCGGTGGGACCCGATGTATTGCCCGTGAATCCGGCCGAGGTTTCCTCGCCCACGATCCTGCCCCGCCGCGCGATCTGAAACGCGGTAAGAAACTCACCCGTGGCGGAAAAACTGTCGCGATCGGCTATGGCGATCACCGTGCCGGCGAAGGACGGTTGAGCCGGCTTCTGCACCCCGAGATTCGGATGACCTACCGCCTGGAACCCGCCGCCGGCGCGCGGCTTGGCGCGATCCTCCGGAACCTCCACCGGACGCTCCATGTATTTCGCGAAGGAAAACGTCCGCGCGTTCAGCCGGAGTTCGTCGTAATAGCTGAACTCCTTGTCCGTCAGATGCGCGAACAGGAGCTTGCCCAACTCGTCGCGCCCGCCGCCGTTGCCGCGAACATCCAGCACCAGTGCTTTCGCGCCACGCCTGGCGATCTCCGCGAACGCCTCCTCGTAGAACTTGTTCAGGGGCGTCTTGCGCTCCAGGTCGGCGAAGCCGCCGAAGCTGCGGATGGTCATCACCGCTACCTTGCCGTCGCCGGGAAACTCCAGGGTGGCGGAGGGCTTGGGAGCGACTTCGGAGGCGTACTTCTGCTTCCCTGCGGCGGCACGCTCCCCGTCGGTCATGCCCTCCCATTCGCCCGTTTGGGTTTGACCCTTCAGCCGGTACGCGACCTGGAAAGGACCTTCGATCCCTCCGATGATCGGCAGCATCCGCACGAATGCCCGCGCCACCCGCCCGGTGCGCCCGATCCTGCTTTCCCCGTCCGTGGAAGCCGCGGCGATCATCGTTTCCAGCAGCTCCGGCATCTTCTGGCCGTTGATGGAGAGAAGCTCCGCGCCCTCGATGCCGCGATCCGAGTAGTCGCGAATCACGTACGCTTTCCCGCCGATGATGTCGATATCAAAAGGCGCCAGTTTTGTCCGCGATCGCAGGTCCTTTTCCACCTCGACGGGGAGTCCGGTGTTGGTGTGGCCGCATTTCACCTCCGCCACCGCGGGCGCCAGCACGCGGTAAAACTCCAGCGCGCTCATCGGGCGGATGAGCTTGCGCTCCGCTTCCGCGAAGGCGCGGTCGATTTGCTGCTTGGTGGAGTAGCGGTAGACGCCCGGGTGCCCCTCCTCGAGCGCCGCCTTGGCGATACTCAGGTCTTCCTTTAGCGCTTTGGGATCGAACGAACCGGTTTGCGCGGCCGCGGCCGCGCAGAAAGCTGCCAGCAAGGTGAATTTCATCGCGCTTAAGACGTTGGAAGCGCGAATATGTTACTCCGAAAGTCTACTGAATCGGGGGACGCCGCGTCGCGCCCGGCCAGCCGGTTGCGCCGCCCTGCTGCTGTTGCCTGATGCTCGGCAGGGGTCCGGTTCCCGAGTCGGAGAATCGGCGCTGCTGCATCAACACGTTGCTGAAGTCGAGTTCCGCGGCCTCGAAGGCGATGTTGCGGTCGAGCACCATTTCCACCGACGAGCCCTTGGCGAGAATGGCATCGGGGCCGCGCGTCAGCAGCACGCCGATCAGGCCCGCCGCTGCTCCGGCGCCCGCGCCGATCCCCGCGCCCATGCCGGGGTTGGTGCCGATGCCGCCGAGCGCGCCGATGCCCGCCCCCGCGCCCGCCCCGCCCACAACCGTATTCAGATCGCCCGACTTGTTGCCTTCGCCCTTAATGGTGCCTTCTTCGCGATTCAGGGTTTCCGCCGCCCGCCCGTCCAGGTTGGCGATGGTGGCCCGGAAGTCACGAGTAGCGCCGTTCGGCAGCGTGAGCGAATCGAACTTCACCATCATCTCCGCGCGGCCCTTCACCCGTCCGGCGCGCTTCACCGCGGTCACGGTGCCCGCCACGTAGCTGCCGGGCGGGATGACGATGCGGCCGCGCACCAGAATCGGAAAGGTGGTCTCCAGGTAAATGCGGTCGCCGGGCACGGCGTTCTTGGTGCTGACGGAATTGATCAGCGCCAGCGGCACCCGCGTTCCCGTTTCGACTACGTAAGCACCTTCGGATGCGGGCTTGGGAGCCGTCTCCGCTTGATCCTTCAGGGGCGCGGCTTCCTGCGCAAGAAAGGCGATCAGGACGGCTGAGAACATATGGCCTCCAGCTAACATTGTAGCTTGAGTGCCAGACGCGGCCCGTCAAAATCGGGTTTCGGCCGGCCTCATTTTGGGTAAAGTCAGGACGCCGGCGATCGCGATCGCCATGGCCAAGGTCAGCCACCCCAGCGGCCAGGCGTACGACCCGGTGCGGTCAAAGCCCGCGCCCATGATCGCCGGCCCCGCCGCCGCGCCCAGGGTAAAGGCCCCGAAAATCAGGCCAAACAGGCGGTTCATCGCCTGGAATCCGAAATACCGGCTGACCATATAGGGCATCACGTCGGCTTCCGCGCCCATTCCCAGGCCGAGACCGAAGGCCGACAGGTAGGCCGCCGGGCCGCCGGCGCCCTGCCACAGCGAAGCCAGGGCCAGCCCCGATAAGGCGAAAAACGCGCCGGCTACCAGAGGGGCGGCAAAGCGATCCACCAGCCAGCCGGTGGCCACCCGTCCGACCAGGGACGCGCCGCCGAACAGAGAAATCGCCAGCGCCGCGTTCGCGGCCGACTCGCCGCGATCGCCGAGCAGCGCGGCCATCTGCGACAGGCACCCGTTCAGGCACGCCGATACCGTGAAAAACACGGCAAGCATCTGCCAAAACGCCCGCGTGCGCAGCGCGTCGCCGAAATTCCGTTCCAGGGGCGGCTTCCCCGGCGCGGCCGGCGTCCGGCCGTCGGGATGCAGGCCCATGCCGCCCGGCGATTCGCGGATCACCAGCGCGGTGACAGGCAGCCCCACCAGGGCGATCGCGGCGCCCAGCCAGAGATACGCCCACCGCCATCCGAAATTCGCGATCAGGCCTTGCGCCAGCACGGGAACGAACAAGGACCCGATGCCGATGCCGGTGGTCGCCAGCCCCAGCGCCAGCCCGCGCCCGCGGTCGAACCAGTTGGCGATGATCCGCGAGAACAGAAGCGGCGTGGACCCCAGGCAAATCAAACCGGTAAGCGCGTAAATCGCGTACAAATGCTCGATTCGGGAGGTAAGAGCGAAAAGCGACATCAGGCACAGGGACACGGCTGAGATCGACGCCAGAATGGGGCCGCGCGCGCCCCAGCGGTCCGCGATCATGCCGGTGAGCGGCGCTCCGATCGCCGTACCGATGCCGGCGAGCGCCAGCGCCGCCGAGATCTGCCCGCGCGTCCAGCCGAAGGTATCGCCGAGGGGCCGCAAAAAGACGGAGAAGCTGTTGATCACGACGGTGGTGACGCTCACCGAGAGGGTCACGGCAACGGCGGCGACGATCCACCAGCCATGGAAGATGCCCGGCCTGGGATCCACGGCCTCTGGAAACGCAGTTTTCAAGAAGTCAGGCTAGCAGATCCCCCGGCGCGGACCCCCGGAATGCGGATGGCCGCCATGAATTGACAAGGCACTCCCGCCTTGATAGTTTCCTTGTCAAGCGATCATGAAACAGAACCCGGAGCAACCGCGAGAGAAACAGGAAGGACGCGCCGCGAAGGATCCGCTGCTGGCGCCGGCGCCGATCGCCGCCGCGGCCGCCACTCTGGGAGGGCCGGGACGGCTGTTCGGCGCGCCCGCCATCCCTTCCATCACCATCCCCAAGGAAATTCCGGCCACGCTCAACGAGAATCCGAAACAACTCTCGTTTGAAGGCCGCGGCATGATCGGCGCGGAAGTGTTCGCCAAGCTGTGCAAGGAAGAGGAGCTGGGCGCGCTGTTCTGCGCCCCCGGCAACTACACGGTGATCAACGCCATTGCCTCGGTGGGAATCCCGACATACGGCGGAAGAACCGAAGGCAACATGTGCGCGGCCGCGGACGGCTTCGCCCGCGTCACCGGCCAGGTGGCGGCGTGCTCTGGAACCGAGGGTCCGGGCTTCACGCACATGATCATGAACATCGCGCAGGCCAACGCGGCGCGAACGCCCCTGCTGGTGCTGGCGAGCAACATGGCGCTCTCCGGGGACGATCGCGAGACGTTCGTTCAAACTTCCTACCAGCAGCCGGTAACCGAGGTCTTCCGCAAGTACGGCAAACGGCTCATCGATCCCAAGCGCGTCTGGGAATACGGGGCCTACGCGTTCCGCAATTTGAAGTCCGGCGTGCCCGGTCCGGTGCACCTGGACTTCCCGGGCGAGGTGGCGCGCGCGCGATTTACCGATCCGGCGACGCTCACCGATTACTACACCAAGGAGAAGTACCGCAGCGAATCGCGCGCCTGCCCCGGCTCCAAGGAGATCGAGAAGGCGGCCGACCTGGTCAGCAAGGCGGAACGGCCGCTGATCGTGGCGGGACACGGAGTTGCGCACCGCGAGGCATGGGACATCCTGAACCAGCTTGTGGAGAAGCACGAGATCGGCGTGGTGACCTCAGGACCGATCAGCGGACATTTTCCGGACGAGCACCGGCTGTCGCTCAGCGTCGCTCCCGAGGCCCTGATGAGCGCGGACCTGGTGATCTTCATCGGCCAGTATTCCATGCCCAGTCCGGGCGAGTACCGTTTCAGCCCCGACGTCAAGGCGATCCGCGTGCACCCGATCCAGGAGGATCTGGGCCGCAACTGGCCGCTGGAACTCGGCATCGTCAGCGACGAGAAGCTGTTCCTGGAGGCGCTGGCGAACAAGCTCGCCGCCAGGAAGCGGCCCGCTTGGGTTACCGAGATCGCCGCCGCGCGGCAGAAGTTCGAGAAAAAGAACCTGGACGAGTACGCGCTGTGCCTGAAGCACTCGGAAGCCACCAACACGTTGCATCCGGCGGTGCTGTCCAAGGAACTCGCGGATTTTCTGTACCGCGGGAGCATCGATCCGAAGCAGACCGTGCTGGGCTACGGCGGATGGACCATCGCCGTGTTCGGCGGCCGCTGGATGCGGGCGCACCGTCCGGCGCAGCGGATCATGTGCGGCTACCAGTACGGGGCGATCGGCGGCGACCTGGCGATGACCATCGGCGCGGGCGCCGCCGTGCAGCGCGGCGTGGGACCGCAGGCCCCATATAAAGGCGCGCCCGTCTTCGTTCTTACCTCCGACGCCAACATGGGCTACGGAATCATGGAGTTCGACACCGCGATCAAGTACAAGATCCCGGTGGTTTGCGTGGTCTTCAACAACAATTGCTGGGGCACCTTCACCCAGGCGCTGAACTCGCCCCGTTCACTGCACATGTACCTGACGCAGGAGAACATCCGCTACGACAAGATGGCGGAGGCGATGGGCGCGCGCGGGGAATACGTGCGTACCCCCGAGGAACTACGCGCCGCGTTGAAGCGGTCCTACGATGCGGCGGCGAAGGAGAGCGCCTCCACGCTCATCAACTGCCAGTCCATCAAGGAATTCACCACCGGGAAGGACTACCCGCCGGGCATCGGACTGAATCCGGAGCCGGGCGTAGGCGCTTTCGCGCACTAACCACCCGTTCGTCCTACAAGACAGCGACACGCTGGCAGCCATTGTGTTGCTTACAACCTTTTTCACCCGAGTACCGGATCGACGGCGTAACTGAAGGTCTCAAGAGCGCTTCTACCTTTGGAGCGCGCCCTCCCCGGCGCGCTGTCGGAGGTTAAATAATATGAAAACAATGTGGGCACTCAAGCCCGGAACGGCGGCGCTGGCTGCCGTGGCCGGGCTTGTCTTGATTCAGACGGCGTCCGCCAGTCTGATCCTGGTAGGACCGAATCCGGAAAGCGGCCAAGGCTTGGGCGCGGTCCAGACACTGCTGACCATCCAAGGTCAGGGGCAGGATCAGATCGAAAGCGGTTGCATCAGCCCGACGGGTTCCGCGAACTGCGGATTTCCGGACGCGACGGTGCAATCCGGCGCCAACACGACAGTCCGCGGCATCAACGGGGTGCTCGCGGCCAATCTGCGGTTCGTTTTCAATGGAAATGAGCCCGGCAATGACAACCTGGTCACGCTGAACGATCTGGTAATCACGGTTTACAACGGGAACACCGCGATTTTCAGCAGCGCCGGGCTGCGGAACTCCAACGGCACGCTGGTGAACCCCTCGGTGGGACTTAACTTCAACCCTTTCAGCGGCACGGGCAACTCGGGATATCTGTTCCGGCTGACCACCGCGGCGGACAACATTCCGGGCGACAACCAGGCTGGCGCGCTGCAGGCCATCCTGAATGGCCTGGGGCCGAACGCTAACCTCACGGTGGGCATCGGCGCCCTGCTTTCGAACGCTTCGGGCGGTCAGGAGACATTTTCGCTCCGGATCGCCTCCAGCGGCGGCGACGTTCCGGTTCCGGAACCGTCGACCTTCGCTCTTTTTGGCGGCAGCCTGATTCTGTTGGGCCTGCTTCGCCGGAAGCGTTCGGCGTAAGGCGCGGAACGGAGGAGCTTTCAAACGGGACCCGGAAACGGGTCCCGTTATTTTTTTGCGGGCTCAGTTTGCCCGCCGCATGAAGGCGGAAAGCAGCAGCCCCCCGGCAAAAGCGAGCGCCGTCGCCGCCAGCGGGTTCATCAGAACGGCGCTGGTGTAGATGCTGGACTCCATGACGCGTCCCGCATAGCCGCCGCGTTCCTCCATGCCGGAGGACGGAGTGTACAGGCTGTCGGCGGCGTGGCGCGCGGCCGGAATGTCCGTCTGCTGCTGATCGAACAGGAACGTCTTCATGTAGAAGTCCGCGGCGCCGGGCGCGAAGTGCTCCAGCACGGTGATCATTTTTCCGCCGCCTCCGATGGTGACGTCTCTCCGGGGATGCTGGGCGCAATGCAGGATCGCCCTGGCCACGGCTTCCGGGGCGTAGACCGGAGGCGGATTCTGGGGCTTCACGTCCAGGTAGTTCTTAGCGTGGTCCTTGTACGGCGTATCGATGGCGCTGGGCTTGATGAGGGTCACCGAAATCGGAATGCGGGCCTTTTCGAGCTCCATGCGCAGGGTCTCGGTATAGCCCTTGACGGCATGTTTGGAGGCGCAATAGATGCCTTGCAGGGGAATCGACCGTTCCGAGAGCACGCTGCCGATGTTGATCAGCGCCCCGCCGCGATCCTGCATGTGCTCGATCGCCACGCGGCAGCCGTGAATCAGGCCCCAGAAGTTGGTGTCGAACAGGCGGCGCTGGTCCTCCATGTTGAGGTCGATGAGATTGCCATAGATGGAAACACCGGCGTCATTCACCCAGGTATCGAAATGCCCGAAACGATCGAGGGCGACCTCGGCGATACCGTGGACCTGCGCCTCATCGGCGACATCGGCCACGGCGTAGGCCGCGCTCTCGCCCAATTCGCCGGCGAGGTCCCGCAGCGCGCTTTCGTTGCGCGCCGCCAGAACCACGCGAGCGCCTCTCTGGACGGCCATCCGGGCGGTTACCAGGCCGATGCCGCTGGTTGCTCCGGTAATCACCATCACCTGCCGGTTGAGCGGCTTCAGTCGCATGAGTGGAGTCTCCTTTCGAGTTGACTCCTGTCTGACTGACGCGGCTCGCCGGACGTTCTTCCCATCACCGTGCCGCGGGTGCGGTTCGGCACAAAACTCAAATCTCCAGGATGACGGGCATGATCAACGGACGCCGCTGCGTCTGCTTGGAGAGGAACCGCCGCAGGTCCACGCGGATCTTTTCCTGGATGACGCCCCAATCGGAGCGCTCCTCCGGGTTGGACTCTTCCAGCGTCTTCCGGACGGTGCGGCGCGCCTCCTCGAGCAGCGCCGAGCCTTCCTCCAGCGACATGAAGCCCCGGGTCACGATCTCGGGGACGCCTTCGGGGCGGCCGGTGCTTTTGTTGATGGCCAGAATCGGAATCACGAAGCCGTCCTCGGAGAGATGCCGGCGGTCCCGAATGATGGGATCCTGCACCACTTCGTCGACGGTTCCGGAGTCGATGCAAATGCGGCCGACGGGGACCTTGTCGCCCTTGCGCGCGCCGTCACGGTCGATCTCCAAAGTCTGTCCGGTTTCGAGCAGGAAGGTGTCCTGGAGGCCGGAATGGCGAAGGTGCTGCGCCAGCTTGGCATGGCTCGCCATCTGCCGGTACTCGCCGTGCACGGGAACGAAATACTTGGGACGGACCAGGTTCAGCACCAGGCGGCACTCCTCGGCGGAGCCGTGGCCCGAGACGTGAACGGGCGGGTTCATGGTGCCGTAGACGATGTCGGCGCGGCGGCGCGCGATGTGGTTGATCATCCGGTAAATGGCTTTTTCGTTGCCGGGGATGATGCGCGCGCTGAGCACGACGGTGTCGCCCTGCTGAATGGACAGATGCTTGTGGTTGTCGACGGCCACGCGCGACAGGGCCGACATGGGCTCGCCCTGCGTGCCGGATACGACCACGCACACCTTGGAAGGCGCCGCGGTCATGATGTCCTGCGGGCGCAGCAGGATGCCGTCGGGAACGCGCAGCAGGCCCAGATTGTGGGCGATTTCCGTGGTGGTCATCATGCTGCGGCCCAGGAACGCGACTTTGCGGCCGTGTTCGTGGGCGAGGTCGAGCACCATCTGCAGCCGGTGCACGGAGGAACTGAAGCAGGAAACGATCAGCCTCCGCGGGGACCGGGCGAACAGATCCTCGAAGCGCGGGACCACGGCGCGCTCGCTCTCGGTGTAGCCGGGGCGATCCACGTTGGTCGAATCGGACAACAGCAGGAGCACGCCGCGCTGGCCGTATTCCGCCAGCCGATGGAGGTCGAACAGTTCGTTGTCGGTCGGCGTGGGATCTACCTTGAAGTCGCCGGTGTGAATCACGACCCCCAGCGGCGTGGTGATCGCCAGGGCGACGCACTGCACGATGGAGTGGGTGACATGGATGAACTCAACCTCGAAACAGCCGAGCTTGATTTTTTCGCCCGGCTTCACCGGATTGAGATCAACCTGGCCCTTCAGGTCATGCTCGTCCAGGCGGCGCTCCACCAGGGCGAGGGTGAAGGGGGTGCCGTACACGGGGATGTCGAGTTCATTGAGCAGAAACGGCACGCCGCCGATGTGGTCTTCATGGCCATGCGTCAAAACCAGGCCCCGGACCTGGTGGGCGCGCTCTTTCAGGTAGCTGAAATCCGGGATAACGATGTCCACACCCATCAGTTCGTCGTCGGGGAACATCATGCCGGCGTCAATGACGATGATGTCGTCCCCGCAGCGAAGCGCCATCGAGTTCATTCCGAACTCGCCGAGGCCGCCGAGAGGGATCACTTGCAGTTTGAGATCAGACATGGAATCCTTCAGCGTATCAGGTACGGCCGCCTGCTATCCTCAAGAATTCCGCGCATGAGATCCCCGGCTTCTGTTCTTCTGGTCCTGACGATGGTGGCGCCGCTGGACGCCTGGAATGCGACCGGACACCGGGCGATCGCGGCGATTGCCTACCAGCGGCTGAATCCGCGCGCCCGGGCTCGCGTCGATTCACTGCTGGCGCGGCATCCCGATTTCCTCACCATCCTGACGCGGAACGCCACCGATCCCGGCAACCGGATGTTGGAAGCCGTGCAGGCCGCGGCCGTCTGGCCGGACACCATCAAGGGCGACCGGCGCTTCTGGGACGATGAGAAGAAGGACGCCCAACCGACACCGCTGCTTCCGGGATTCCCCGATATGAAGATGCGAAAGCCTTGGCACTACAAGGACTTGCCGTTTTCCCCGGACGGAACGCCGCTGCAGCCAGCCGGGGCCGAGAACGCGATCACCGCCCTGGCGCGGCTGATGCAGGACGTCACCCGTCCGCCAGACGACGCTCGCAATCCGGCGTACGCGCTCCCGTGGATTCTGCACATCAGCGGGGACATTCATCAGCCGCTACATGCCGTCAGCCGCTTCCTGAAGGATCAGCCGGATGGGGACGCGGGCGGTAACGGCGTGAAGACCGCCGGCGAGAAGCGGAATCTCCATTGGTATTGGGATGATTTACCGGGTAACGGATCTTCCGAAGTTCTGGCCGCGGCCCTGACGAGGGAATTCCGCCCAGTCAGGCGTAGGAATCCGGCTGATTGGCTAAACGAAAGTGCGGGGATCGCGCAACGAGAGGTCTATACCTTCGGTCCGATTCGGGGAAGCGAAACCCAACCGGTCGTGCTAGATGCGGCCTATGCCACTAAGGCTCAAGCAATTGCGCGGCGGCGCATGGCGGAGGCAGGTTATCGCCTGGCGGATCTGTTGAATTCGCTGCTGAAATAGCTCTTGAAATCTTTCCGTGACGTGGTACGCTTGGGATCGTAACCTCCCCCGTTACATCTCGTCTATAGGGTGAAGGTCCAGTCCCCGAGATCCGGAATCTGAGTTTGGCTCCTGCGCGTGGCGCGGTGAGCCGGGCCGGTGAGTATCATCCTCCGAGTACTCACCGGCTTTTTTGTCGAATCAACCCGCCCGCGGACGGGTAATCCGGTACAAAAGCGATGAGGGAATCCAGGGCACCAGCAGTTCGCCCCACCGGACCGCATCGCGCAGCAACGAGGAAAAGCGAAAGGGCCGGCCGATGATGCCGGCGGCGGCCGCCATGTAGCCGGCCACGGGCCTGTCCTCCGCCGCCGACGCACCGGCGAGCTCCCCGGTGCGGATCGCAACCAGCAGACCGGACCCCGTGAAGGGGTCGACGAAGGAAAGCGCATCGCCGGCAAGGAACGTTTCCGGCGGGGCCGGGGAACCGAAGCGGTTGCCGAACACCAGCGGCCCCGTCGACAGCCAATCCATTTCACGCCGCAGAGGCGCCAACCGTTCGCGGATTGCGGCCGTGGCATTCAGCAGTTCGTCGTATTGGAACGCGAATCGCCGCAGGGCGGATTCGCGGGCCAGCCCGCAGACGTTGGTGCGTCCCTGCTCGACACAGTTGATGCCCACGTAGCCGCCGGGGAAGAAGAACAACTCCACGGCATCGTCGGGGGGTCCGGTGAAGTGAGCCTTGAAGCCGAAAAGCCGATCGCCCGGGGCGGCCGGCGCGGCGCGTCCGCTGGCGATCACGGCGGCGCCGGTGGGCTGTGCGGCTCGTTCCCGGGTCCACGAGACTCCGAGATCCAGTGCCCGGCGGCGGAGAAGATCGTCCAGCAGGTAACGGCTGAGCCCATGCCCGGCTTCAGGGAGAGGCGCGGACTTTCGCGTCTTCCCGAAGTACAGGCGCAGGGTGCGGACGCGAGCAGGCGCGTGGTCGAGGAAGCCGGCGCGGATCCCGAGCCGGTCCAACGCCGGTTCGATCTCCGCGGAGAGAAACTCGCCGCATACTTTGTGCCGGGGGAAGGCTGATTGTTCGTGCAGCCGCGCATCCGCGCCGCGCAGCGCGGCGGCGATCGCCGCGGCGCTTCCCGCCGGTCCGCCGCCCACGATGCTGATCCGGCGCTGCATCGCCATCACATGTTCTTGTAGTAGACGATCGCGCTGCCGGTCTCTTCCACCTGTTCCAACGTGCCGCTGATCTTCCAGCCCTGACGTTCGAGCACGCGGCGCATGGTTGTGTTCGCCTCCGGGACGGAGGCAAAGACGCGCTCGTCCATGGCGAGCAATTCCAGGTGTTCCACCAGGTCCGCCGCGATGCCGTCGCGCCGGTGGTCGGGATGGACGAACAGCCACCGCAACAAGTGGTGTTCAAAAAAGGATTTGTCGAAGACCATGTAGGCGACGATGGTGTCGTCGAGAAGCAGCACCCAGCATTTCTCCTCGAAGATGCACCGCGTCAGCCATTCCTTTCTTTTGGGATCGTTCATGCTTTCGTCGAAGAAGCAGATCGACGGAAGATCGTCCACCTCGGCGGGGGCGATCTGCGCATGCTGCATTTTGAAGTCGTCTTCCTCGTCGGGGAGATTGAAGACGTCCTTCCGGGCGGGTTCGCTCATTTAATACCTCGGCACAGCACGTTGGATTCCGTCTCAAAGTTAGCAGAAGGGGAGGCGGGAGGGAGGCTTATCGCCCTGGGGCGGGCTGAGATTCGGGACGGAAGGCCTGCTCCAATTCGGCCGCCACGACCGCGGTGATCGCGCGCGCCCGGCTGTTCTCGTCGTCGAGCTTGCCGGCGATCTCGGCGAGGACGACCGGGTCGGCGCGGCGGAATGCCCGGATCACGTCGGTGAACGCAAGTGCCGGCAGCCCCTTTGGTTGCAGACGGAATTCCTGCTTCCTCCCGCGGAACTCGACCGTGGCCAGGAACCCTCGCGGATCGGACGTGACGGACAGCACCGGATCGCGGTCCTCCGGTCGCCGCGGCGGGCGGAGCGACTGGTTTGCCTGCAGAACCGCCTCCCGGAGGATTTCCAACCCAAACTCCGGTTTGGCGGACGCCATCAGGGAGGCCACACCGGCCAGCAAAGGGGCGCGGTGCGCGGGATCGGCTTTGTTGACGAAATCCAGGCAGACGCCCAGGCGACCCGCGGTTTCGGCGTCCGGCAGCGCCGCCAGCGCCAGAGACAGGATCGCCGGGTACACCGGATCCGGCGCCGCGGCGACTCGTTGGAGGGCGTCGTCCGGCCGGCTCGAGGCGAGCGCTTCCTCGGCCTGGCGGAAAGCCACAAGTCCCGCCATCGCCCGGCGCAGGCTGTTGTTGCCGATCTTCGGCAAAATATCGAGGGCGTCCTTGAGGCGGTTCGATTGGATCAGGAAGATGAGCAAGCTGAGATGCAGCTCATCCTTCCTTTCCGCGTCGAGCTCGTCTTCCGCCTTGGCCGCGAGGTCTTTTTCAAAGTCCGGCTTCGACAGATCGACGGGACGGAGCAACGCCTGGACTTCGGGAGTAATTTCGACGCCGGTCTTCAGACCGGCGGCGGTCTGCAGATCCGCGATCGAGGCGGGGTGGTAGCGCCCGGCCAAAGGAAGAAGCTGATGAGCCAGCGCCTGGCGTCGCGTTTGGACGGTTCCGGTGGCGGTCATGAGGGCCAGCCGGGGCGCGGCGATCCGCAGATAGGCGGCAACCAGATCAGCCGGGATTCCGGCGCGCACCTGGGAGAAGTAATATGCCGAGCCGCCGCCCTCGAGCGGGCGGACAATCACCGATCGCGGGTCGTTCTGACCCGGCGCCTGAAAGAGGTAGGTGGCCAGAGTATACAGACCTTGGATCGCGCTTTCGGGCGCGACGTTCGTGAGCGACCCTGCTGCTTGAAGGAACGCGGCGTTCGCCTGCTCCGGCGACCGCATCCGCACCTGCTGGAGAACATCCATCAGCGCCAGCATTCCGGGCCGATCGTGAAGCGGCAAACCACTCGCGGCGCGCTGCAGCACCTGCGGGAGATCCGCGGCCGGAAGCTCACTTCCACGCACCGCCGCGAGGGCGGCCGCGAGGTCGGTACGGGCCTGGGAGGTAGGCGATGTTTCCCCGAAATCGGCTTGCAAAGCGGGATCGCACGCGAGCGCGAGCGAACGCAGGAAACCGCGGTCGCCGATATACCACGGTACGTTCGCGGCCGGCGGAAAAATCAGCCGGGCCTGTTGAAAGAGGTTCACCCCCGCGGGTTGGTCGTACTTGCAAACCTCGGCGGCGAGGGCCGCGGCGGTGCGCAGGGCGATGTTGCGGTCGCTCAGGCGCTGGACGCTGGTGAAAACATCCGCGGCGTGAGCGAGGGCTTGCGCTTTGCGATCGGGGACCTGGGCGGGGACGAGAAGAGGAGAGATCAGAATGAGTGTAAGGCGACTGACTGTGGCCGCAGGCACGACGGTCCTCCGTTTCCCTTTGACTGACGTCGCAGGCAGTCGGTTTCTTGAATCCGAAGACCATTTGGTGCTGTAAAATAACACTATTATGCTTGTCCCAGCAGCCGTTACGAGGCAGGCCGAGATCGAGTCCGCCATTGCTCGGGTCCAGCAATCTGTAGGATCCGATCTGGTGCGGATCCGTTACGAGGTCGGGCAGGACTGGAGCGATCAGTGGTCCATTTTCTTCCGGATCGTGCTCACTGACGATGCCGCCCGAAACCGCCTCAGAGAAGTGGCCACGCGTGTGATTGGGAGATTGGCCGAAGAGCTAGATTTCCCAGCGCTGGGTGTATTCCCGTATCACAACTTCCGGAGTGTGTCAGAGCAAGCGATGTTGCGGGAACCGGCGTGGGCCTAGCGGACGAGCTTCTTGATGATGCGAGGTTTCTGCGAGACAAGGGCATCGCGGAGCAGCGCCAAACGCTCATGCGGCGCTGCATTTCGACAGCTTATTACGCTGTCTTCCACCTGTTTGTCGGGGATTTCGTTGAGCATTGGGAATTCCCCGATCAGCGCGCCAGGTTGGGGCGGATGTTCCTGCACTCGAAAATGAGTTCCGGATTCGCCCCAAAAGCAAAGAAGCTGCTCACGCCGCCGGAACAAGCGCCGCAAAACATTATCCGTGACTTCTCTCAACTCCAGAAGGAGCGCGAGCGGGCCGACTACGATACTGGCTGGACACTCGTGGAGACCGATGTCAATCGAGCCGTTGAGCAGGCTGAGGACGTGTTTTCCCAATGGCGCGAGATCAAGAACGAGGATTTCGCTCGTCGTCACCTGCTCTCGATGTTCGGTGCGAGGCTCGACTAGGCGCAGGCGTTACTTCCGCTCCGGCCGGTAGGCGAGCCACGTCATCACCGCGCCGCAGGCGAACAGGAAACCTTCCAGCACCTGGAACGCGCCCTGGCTGACAGCCGCGGAGCCGCGCTGATACAGGCTGGCGGCGAACATTCGCAACAGCCCGAGCGCGATGCCGGCCCAGCCGGTCAACGTGACTATCACCGTCCAATCCGGCGTCCACCGATTGTGCGCCCGCACGATCGCCAATCCCGCGACAAACCACAGGACGCCGGAAAGAGGGCATCGTAAAGATGCGGCTGCACCAGCGGATACTCCGCCGCGATCATCACCATCAGCGTGGGCGCGACGAGGCCGGCAATTCTCTTCGAAATCCCAATATTTACTGCGTGCGGGGGAGCGACGGGTCGGTCACCACGATGAAGTCGCCGCGATCCTTCATGGACGGCTCGAAATTCGGGAAGGACTTTTCGGAAACCATGGTGACCACCAGCATCGAAGTACCCGGCCGGTAGCGGCGGAGATGATCCGGGATGCCGAGACCCTGATCGGTGTGGAAGCTGCCGTTCAGATGGACCACTTGGGCGGCGGGTTCGCGCATCAGGTGCTCGGCGATGGAGAAGGCCATGGTGGCATCCCACAGGCTTTGCGACTGGAGGCTCTTGCGGGGGTCGCGCTGGGGATGCTGGGGGGCGGGCTTGCCGCTCTTCTTGGCTTCCTCCTCGGCCTGCTTGCGAGCCTGTTCGCGCATGTCCTCCATCAGCTTCAGGAATTTGTCGCCGTAGGGCGGGCTCGCTTCGGCGTACGGCAGCGGCGCAATCCACTGCCTTGCCTGCGGCGAGAGCGCTTCCAGGCCGGCGGCCCCTTCGCGTCCCACCCGACTCACATAGCGGCGCGGGGCGTTGGCGGCGATCACCGGCAGCTTCTTCTCTTTCGCGAAATCGACCAGCGGCTTGTAATCGGTCTTATAGTTCTTCCAGGGGCGGGCGGCCGCCAGAAATTGATCCTCCGGGATCAACCCGGCGAGGAACTCGTTCAGCACCAGTTGGACATCGCGTTCGAACATCTCCAGCGAAAGAGCCAGCGGCGCGCCGCGCGTCTCGTAGAGCTTGCGGAAGATCTCCACCTGCAGCTTGTGGGCGGTGGGATCGTCGTGGTTCTCGCCCAGGAACACAACGCTCTGCGACTGCGCCGCGCGGAGGATATCCTCCAGCGCGGCGGGCGATCCGTCGGCGCGGTAGACGCGGTACGCGTCCGCCGCGGCGAGCGTGGAGCTCGCAAATACAAGCACCGGTGCAATGCGGATCAGGCTCGGCATTTCGATCCAGCATCGCACGTCCGGTCAGGCGTGCGCGGCCGCGGCCGCGGGATAGTCAATGTAGCCGTTGTCCTTGCCCGTATAGAAAGTCGCCCTGTCGGGAGCGTTCAGTTCCAGATTGTGGCGATAGCGGTGCGGAAGGTCGGGGTTGGCCAGGAAAGGAACGCCATACGCGACTAAATCGGCTTCGCCGCCGGCGAGCGCCGCTTCGCCCGTCTCGCGATCGTAGCCGCCGTTGACGATGAAAGGATTCCGGAACGCCGCCCGCAGGGCGGGCGCCACGCGATTCGATTCGGCCACCGGATCGATGATATGCAGATACGCCAGGCCGAAGCGGTTCAGCGCCGAAGCGGCGTAAGTGAAGGTCGCCTCCGGATTCGAGTCGGACATTGAGTTGAATCCGCTGGTGGGCGACAGGCGCAGGCCCACACGGTCCGCCCCCCAGACTCCGGCAACCGCCTCTGTAACTTCCAGCAGGAAGCGGGCTCGCTTCTGAAGCGTTCCCCCGTAAGCGTCGGTGCGATGGTTCGTGCCGTCACGGAGAAACTGGTCGATCAGGTAGCCGTTGGCGCCGTGGATTTCCACGCCGTCGAAGCCCGCTTCCTTAGCCAGCCTCGCCCCATGGGCGTACTGCGCGACGACGCCGGGGATTTCTTCCAGCTCGAGGGCGCGGGGGGTCACAAACTCCTGGAAGCCCTGATAGGTATATGTGCCGCCTTCGGGGCGGACGGCGGAGGGGGCCACGGGGAGCTGGCCGCCGGGCTGAAGCGAAGGATGCGATATCCGGCCTACATGCCACAACTGTAAGAAGATACGTCCACCCGCCGAGTGTACCGAAGCGGTCACCTCGCGCCATGCAGCCGCCTGCTGCTCGGTGTGAATCCCGGGCGTGTTCGGGTATCCAACCCCTTCCGGAGTCACCTGGGTCGCTTCGGTGACGATCAGACCGGCGGAGGCTCGCTGCGTGTAATAGGCGACATGAAGATCGTTGGGAACCGTCCCAAACGCGCGGTTGCGGGTCATGGGCGCCATCACCATACGATTCGTAAGGGTGAGAGGTCCGAGCTGGAACTTGGAGAAGAGTTTGTCCATCACAGGGCTCCAGATGAATCCCGCAGGAGGTTGGTTGCAAAAAGTAACCGAGTGCCGTAGAGTAAGCGGTGACGAATGTCCTGCATTCACAAACCCGGCTCCTGCCCGATGGACACGCTGATCCGCCTGCTGGCCGGACCGTGGACCCTGTATATCCTGTGGGTGCTTCAGGAGAACGGCGAGCTGCGTTTCCTGTCGCTGAAAGAAAAGGTTGCGGGTATCTCCGCCAAAGTGTTGACGGAAAGGCTGCGTATGCTTGCCGGGGAAGGGCTGATTGAGCGCACCACGGAGGCTTCGACGCCGCCTCAGGTCAGCTACCGTCTCAGCGAGCGTGGGCGGCAGTTGCGCGGGGTTCTGCAGCCGCTGAACGAGCTCGCCGGCCGATGGTATGGCGGCGGCGAGACCCTGTTAGAATCGTGACTTCATGTTTGGCAAAGTGCTGGTTGCGAACCGCGGCGAAATCGCGGTCCGCGTCATTCGGGCTCTGAAAGAAGCGGGAATCGCGAGCGTCGCCGTTTACTCGGACGCGGACCGGGCGTCGCTGGCGGTTCGCATGGCGGACGAAGCGATTCACCTGGGACCGGCGCCGTCCTCGGAGAGCTACCTCCGGATGGACAAGATTCTGGATGCCGCGGCCCGTACCGGGGCCGAAGCGATCCATCCGGGCTACGGTTTCCTGAGTGAGAACGCCGAGTTTGCGAAGGCGTGCGCGGGCGCGGGGGTGGTGTTCATCGGGCCGTCGGCGGACTCGATCGGCAAGATGGGGTCTAAGACAGCGGCGCGGCAGCTCGCAATCGCGGCGGGAGCGCCGGTGGTTCCCGGCACGGAAAACCCGGTCCGCGACATTGGCGAGGCGATAGGGATCGCCGGGAAAATCGGCTATCCGGTGTTGATCAAGGCCGCGGCGGGCGGAGGCGGCAAGGGCATGCGGCGCGTGGACCGGGCGGAGGATCTGGAATCCTCCATCCGGGATGCCGCCAGTGAAGCGGCCCGCGCCTTCCACAACGACGAAGTGTACATCGAGAAGCTGGTGCTGAAGCCGAGGCACATCGAGATCCAGGTGCTGGGGGATCAGCACGGCAACTTGATTTCCCTGGGCGAACGTGAGTGTTCGATTCAGAGGCGGCATCAGAAGGTGATCGAGGAGTGCCCGTCGCCGCTGGTGGACGCCCGGCCGGGGATGAGGCAGGCGATGGGCGAAGCCGCCCTGAAGATCGCGCGAGCCGCGGGTTATTACAACGCGGGCACGATGGAATTCCTGGCCGATGATGCCGGCAACTTTTATTTCCTGGAGATGAACACGCGCCTGCAGGTGGAGCATCCGGTGACGGAGCTGGTGACCGGCCTGGACCTGGTGCACTGGCAACTGCGGATCGCGGCGGGTGAGAAGCTCACGATCCGGCAGGAGGATGTCCGCTGGCGAGGGTGGGCGATCGAGTGCCGTGTCTACGCCGAGGATCCCAGCCAGAATTTCTTTCCGTCTCCGGGAACCATCACACGGCTGGAGGAGCCGGACGGGCCGGGGATTCGCGTCGACTCCGGCGTGTATCCCGGATGGACGGTTCCGCTGGATTACGATCCGCTTTTGGCGAAGCTGGTGGCGTGGAGCGAGACGCGGGCCGGAGCGACGGACCGCCTGCTGCGGGCGCTGAGTGAGTATTACGTTTCCGGCATCCGCACCAATTTGGAGTTCTTTCGCGGAGTGCTGGCGGACGGACGGTTCCGGTCGGGGGATCTGGATACGGGGTTCATCGAGGATTACTTCGCGCGGGCCGGATCGCCGGCGCCGGACAAGCCGGAGTTGGAAGCAGTGGCGGCGATCGCCGCCGCGATTCACGCCTCGGGCCTGGCGCCCGCGGCGGCGGCACAGCCCGCGGCGGCGGGGCAAACGCGGTGGGCCAACGCCGGCCTCAGGAGCCTGCAACGATGAAGCGGATGGTGGAAATCGGGGGCCGGGAGCAGGAACTGGAGTATCAGCAACGGAACTCACACGTTGAGTTCCGGCTGGGAGATTACGCGGGCGCCGCCTCCGTGCTGCAGGTGGAGCCAGGCACTTATTCCGTCCTGGTGGAGGGCCGCAGCTACAACGTGCGGGTTACCGGCGACGGCAACGGCGGCTGGCTGGTGGATCTGTGCGGGAAGCATCTGCCGGTGACGATTCGCGATCCGCGCGCGATGTCGGGGAAGCGCGGGGCGGCGGCCGGCGGCGGCCGGCTAAGGATCGCGACTTCCATGCCGGGCAAGGTGATCCGGGTCTTGACGGCGGCGGGCGCAGAGGTAGCCGAGGGGCAGGGCCTGGTGGTGGTGGAAGCGATGAAGATGCAGAACGAGATCAAGGCGCCGCGGGCGGGGGTGGTGCAGGAGATCCGGGCGGTGGAAGGCGCGACGGTGGCGGCTGGAGAAGCGCTGTTGTTTCTCGAGTAGGCGCTTAGGACGCGAAGCGTTCGAGGATGGACCGCAACTCACCGGCGCGATCCGGAGGAACGCGCATCTTCCATTCCTGACCATCGGCAAAGCGGGCAGCGATGCGCCGCTGATTCCAACCACCACGCGTCCAGTCGCGGCAGGGTTCGACGCGAAGCGAAACCGGGGGTTTGGCCTCCGCGCGGAAGGGCCAGCCGAGCCAGCCGCGCCTTCGCGTCCAGCGTCCGGGGCACGCGCGCCATCGCTCCCGCCACAGCGCCATCGTGATCAATGCCAGGCAGCCCGCCAGGTCGATACACAGAGCGATGGACATGCCGCCGACATCGGCCAGGTTGGGATGGTCCAGGGTGAGCTGGGCGCGCCGGCGATCCTGGAAGAAGAATCGCATCTCCATCTGATCCTGGGGGACGGCGTAGCGGGCGTGGCGTGGGTAAGGGAGGGTAAGTACGGCGGAGCCGGACGTCAGGGTGAGGGTTGACTCCGAGATTTCGGCGCTTCGAACGCCGGCAACGTGCCATTGCCGGCGGGCCATGCCCAGCCACTTGTCCTGACGGAGGCTTGCGGAAATGCCCGCCGGGTCGCGGCGGAGTTCCAGGGTCCAGGTGGTGGTGGCGGAGGCCAGCAGGCCGAGCAGGAACAGCGCGGGAACGCCCAAAAGCAGGGCGAAGACCAGCATCGCCTTCGCTCCGGGCGCGGGAGCGCGCTCCAGGAACAGCTCGCCCGCGGCCTCTGTCCAGCGCGTAACCAAATCCTAGGCTACACTGAACCCGCATGGCTCCTGCAGCGGAATCGACGTGCGCCAAGTGCGGCGGATCGGGTTGGGTGATCCAGGAGCGCGACGGGATTTCGGGCGCGTCGCGCTGCGATTGCCGGGACGCGGAACGGGCGCGGCAATCGGAACGGAACGCACGGATTCCGCCGCTGTATCAGAACGCCTCGCTGGACAACTTTCTGGTGCCGAGCGACAACCCGGTGGCGCGCACCGGGCTAGGCACCGCGCTGCTGACTGTTCGAGCCTTTGTGCGGGAGTTTCCCACGGGCGACAAGCCGGGGCTTCTGTTCATCGGCGACACGGGGACGGGCAAGACGCACCTGGCGGTGGCGGCGCTGCGAGCCTTGATCGCGAAGGGCCACGAAGGCGTGTTCTTCGATTACCAGACGCTGCTGGACCGCATCCGCGCGAGTTTCGACAAGGTGAGCGGCGCGAGCGATCGCGAGGCCTACAGCACCGCGCTGGAGGCGCCGATCCTGCTGCTGGATGACCTGGGCGCGCATCGCGCCACGGACTTCACCGAAGACACGGTGACGGCGATCCTGACGCATCGCTGCAATTTTAAGAAGCCGCTGATCGCCACCACGAATCTGCCCGATCAGGATGTGACGGGCAGGGCGATCGAGTACATCACTCCGGGCGGCACGCCGGTGGGGAAGAAGACGCTGTCCGAGGTGATCGGGATGCGGGCGCGCAGCCGCCTGTTCGAGATGTGCAAGGTGATCCGGATGCCCGCGGTGGAAGACTATCGCATGCGCAAGAGCCGCTGAAGGCTCAGGAAGGCAGCGTGAGGAAGAACGTACTTCCCTTCTCCGGTTCGGATTCCACCCAGATCGCGCCGCCGTAGCGCTCCACGATGCGCTTGCACAAGGCGAGCCCGATGCCGGTTCCGGGATAGGCGCTGCTGGTGTGAAGGCGCTTGAAGAGCCCGAACACCTGCTTGTGATAATCGGCGGGAATGCCGATGCCGTTGTCCTGGATGGAGAAGCGCCACAGCGCGCCTTCGCTGGAAGCGCGGACGCGGATGACCGGGGCGCGCCCGGCGGAGCGATACTTGATGGCGTTGCTCACCAGGTTCTGGAACAACTGGATCAAATGGGCGCGTTCCACTCGAACCGCGGGCAGAGCTTCGGTGACCACGGCCGCGTCATTTTTCATGATGACGGTGGCCAGGTTTTTCTTCACTTCGGCGAGCACTTCCGACACCTCGACAGGCTCCACCGGGCGCCCGGGCTGTGTCGCGGTCTGGGTGTAATTCAACAGATCGCTCAGCAACTGCTCCATGCGCTGCGCGCCGCCGGTGATGTTGTTCAGGAAGGCGTTGGCGTCCTCATCGAGGGTGGGTCCGTAGCGCTTTTGCAGCAACTGAGCGAAGATGCCGACCTGCCGCAGGGGTTCCTTGAGGTCGTGCGAGGCGGAGTAGGCGAACTGCTCCAGGTCGGTGTTGGCGCGGATCAGCTCCTCGTTGGCCGCGCGGAGGGACGCTTCGGTTTCCACCTGCGCGGTGATGTCCTCGATGCTGGCCACGGTATGCAGGGGCATTCCGCTCTCGTCGCGGATCAGGGCATTGGTGGCGCGCACCCAGATCAGGCGGCCGTCGCGGCGCATGTAGCGTTTATTCAGGCTGAAGGACGGCCGGATCCCGGAGGCGAGTTCGGTGAACTGGCGCCGGTTCTCGGCTCGATCCTCGGGATGGGTGATGTCCAGGTAGGTCAGGCGCTTCAACTCCTCGGCGGTGTACCCGGTGATCTCGCACATCTTGGCGTTCACGGCGGTGTAGCGGCCCTCCGGCAAGGAGCAGGTGGCCATGCCGACGGCGGCGCTGTCGAAGATGGCTCTCGAACGCACTTCGCTTTCCCGTAGCGCCTGCTGATGCCTGCGCTGCTCGGTGACGTCCAGAACAAAGGAGAAGACGCTTTCGATACGCCCGGCGGAATCGACCAGCGAGGAGTTGTACCACTCGCATTCGATCACGGCGCCGTCCTTCCGGTAATTGCGGTTCCGGCTGACGGTCTGGAGGCTGGCGCCCGATTCCATGTTCTCCATGAGACGGCGGATGGCGGCCGCGTCGGATTCGAAGACCCAGGGGAAGTCGAAGATCCGCCTGCCCACAACCTCGTTGGACGACCATCCGAACATGCGTTCGGCCTGTCCGCTCCACATGGTGAGTCGAAAGTCCGAGGAGAATTCGATCACGGCAAGCGGCGTGTTGGCCAGGTGGAGAGCCAGGCGGCGGTTGGCGTCCTGGAGATCCTGTTCGGCTTTCCGGCGCTGGGTGGCGCTGCGGCTGAAAAGCGTTACGCCGCCGGAGCTGGGGAACGCGTCCAGTTCGAACCATTCGCGCCGGGGCTGAACGTAGTACTCGGCGTGACAGGGAACACGCTCCATCATGGTTTTGCGCAAGGCAGGTCCGGCGGGGGTGGACGCGAGGTGCGGAAACACCTCCCAAAGGCTGCGACCGGCGATCTGCTCGCGGGGGAGGCCGGCGCTTTCGATCATGCGGGAATTGGCGTAGCGGACGCGCCAGTCCTGATCGACGGCGCAGCACAGATCGCGGATGCTTTCGAGCACGGCCGAAAGCTGCGCCCGCGAGTCGGCCAGATGCTCCTGCTTGGCGCGGTATTCGGCGACAACCCAGGACAGAAAAATGCCGACGCCGGCGAAAAGAGCCGCGGACAGGAAGTCGTACAGGCCCAATCCCTGGAAGGCGATGGCGCCGCCCGCGGCGCCGCCGACCGCGGCCACAATGCCCCACCGGAACCCGCCCAGGTACGCAGCGGCAACGATCACGGGGATGAAAGTGGCGAACGCGGCCCGGTACTGAAGCCAAGGGGCGAGGGCGATCCGCAGCCCGAAAGCCAGTGTGAACAGCACAGCCAGGCAAAGAATGCGGACGCCGGCGTGACTGCGCAGCAAGGAGAGGAGCTTCTCGTCTCCGGCATCGCCGGGTTGGCGCCAAAGCGGGGCAATCTGGGGCGGCGGCTCGGCTCTACTGCTCACTGAGGCTCCGGTATGGTATCAAGCAGAAAATTGACACCGGATACACCCAATCGGTTACAAGAAAGTTCATCCAGATGCAATTCGCCCCTTGAAACCTTGATTTCAGATCAGTTAAAGTTTCAACCATGCCTAAAAGGTTAGGGGTGGTCTTGCTGCTAGCGATCGGACTGGCGTTCTCCCAAGGAACAACGTCCCGGGTAATCGGCACGGTTCAGGACAGCTCGGGCGCCGTGGTCGCCGGAGCCAAAGTGTCACTTCTAAGCGAAACGACGGGAGTTCGTTTCGAAACCACAACCTCCACGGCGGGAACCTACCAGTTCGAAGCCGTGCAGATCGGTCTTTATTCGGTGGAAGTGGAGGCGCCGGGCTTCAAGAAGTTCATTTCGAAGAACAACCAGCTCACCATCGGGTCTCCGATGACGGTGAACGCGGTAATGAACGTAGGCCAGGTGGCGGAGGTGATGGAGGTGACCGCGTCGGCCGAAGTGGTGCAGACGCAGCAATCGAGCAACCTGGGTCCCCTGGTGAATCAGAAGACGATGACGGACATGCCGATCGTGGCGACGCGGCGGCGCGACCCGACCACGATTCTGACGACGATGCCGGGCTGGACGTCGGGTCCAACAGGCAGCGGCGGGCACATGAACGGCTCGCGGGACCGCTCCTGGAACTTCACCCTGGACGGCATCGACATGAACGAGGTGTCGGCGGGCGGCGGCGTGGGCAACAATCCGATCCGCGTGAACCCGGATTCGGTGGCGGAAATGAAGGTGGTGACGTCGAATCCGTCGGCTGAGTTCGGCCGTAATTCCGGCGCGCAGGTGGCGATGATCACGCGTTCGGGGACCAACGAACTGCACGGCAATGCGTTCTGGTTCTACCGATCGCCGGGGTTGAACGCGAACCGCTGGCAGGACAACTTCGTGGGGCTGGGACGGCCGAAGTTCATTCAACATATTTTCGGAGCGTCGCTGGGCGGTCCGGTGATCAAGAACAAGCTGTTCTACTTTGCCAACTGGCAGGAACTGCGGGCGACGCAGCCGATCACGCTGAATCAGACGGTGCTGACCGCGACGGCGCGGCAGGGCATCTTCCGGTATGCGACGGGCGGACGGAACCTGCCGGCGGGCGTTCCGGGGGCGTCGATCGATGCCAGCGGCAACCCCATTGTGCCGATCGGGACTTATAACGCCGTCACCAGCGATCCGCTGCGGCGGGGGCTGGACCGGACGGTGCTGGCCGAGATCGCACAGACGCCGCTGCCGAACCGCTTCGATCTGGGCGACGGCTTGAACACGGCGGGCTACACGTTCCGTCCCATTGAGACAGAACGCCAGCGCGATCTGACATTCAAGAGCGATTACGTGATCAACGATCGCAACAGCGTGTACGCCCGCGTCTACTGGGGTTTTCAATACACCGATTGCGACAGCGTGAACGGCGGGCTGCCACGGTTCCCGGGCACGCCGTGCATCGTGAACACCACTCGCGACCCGCTGAATCTGGCGTTCAACTGGCGCACGACGCCGACCTCGCGGATCACCAATGAGCTGGTGGTTGGACTCTCGAAATTCCGTTTCGGATTCCCGAACCCGGTGGAGGACATTTCCCGGCCGACCCTGGAGACATCGCTGATCACCGTGCCGGGTAATTACACGTTCGGCAACACCCGCGAGCTGCGCACGATACAGATCGTCGATAACTTTTCCTGGTTCCGGGGCAAGCACGCGTTCAAGTTCGGCGTGAACTTGCGTTACGTGCGGCACCTGGATGAGCGCGGATCGGTGGGCGGCCAGAATTCGGGCGCCGTCATCGACTTCTCGACTCAGATCAACGCCGTGGACCCGGTGGCGTTCGGCATCCCGACGACGGGGCTGAATACCGCCTTTGATCGCGGCCGGCTGGATACTTACATCAATCTGATGTTGGGCCGCGTGGGCAACTTCCGGCAAGGCTTTGTGGCGGAAGGGAATCAATTCACGAACGGATTGTTCCACTTCGATTCCCGATTCAACGAGTTCGACTTCTACTTCCAGGACACCTGGAGAGTGACCAAGAACCTCACCGTGGACTTCGGCCTGCGCCTGGATGCGCGGATGGCGGGCAGGGGCGGCGGCGACAGCCAGATTCTGACGCCGAATCAGATTCCAGTGGCGGGCGGAGCGCCGAGCAACTCCTTGCGCTGGGGACCGGGCCAACTGTACAACAACGACTGGAACAATTTTGGACCGTCCATCGGCTTCGCCTGGGATCCGTTTGGGACCGGGAAGACCTCGGTTCGCGCCAACTACCGGCTGGCCTACGATCGCATCCCCACGTTCCTGATCAGCTCCTTCGTGCTGCCGAACATGCCGGGATCGACCACCAGCGTGGTGAATTCGGCGTTCGGAGCGCAGGGCGGACGGCTAGCCGATCTGCCGCAGTTCCGGCCCACCGCGACTCCGGAGCAGTTGCGGCAGCCGCTGGCGTTCGCGAACGCGAACAACACGGTGGTGGACCCGAATATCGAGACGCCGCAGACGAACATGTGGAGCATCTCGCTGCAGCGGGAGCTACCCAAGAAGTTTGTGGTGGAGGCTTCCTATATCGGACGGCGGGCACATAACCTGCTGGGCGGGTATGACGCCAACCAGGCGTTCATGCGGTCCAACGGGTTCCTGGACGGCATCCGCACGGTTCAGGCCGGCGGAGAGAGCGCCGTAATCAATCGCCTGTTTTCGGCCGACACGCGGTTGCGGCCGGGGGAGACGGGATCGCAATTCGTCCGCCGCCAGTTCCCGAACGATCTGACGCTGAACAGTGCGGGCGCGATCGCGAACGCGGCAGCCCGGCGGCCGGAGCGCGGCACTTCGCTGGCTGACGCTTCCGGACTCGGGCCGTTCTTCCTGATGCCGTTCCCGCAGTTCGCCAGCGGCATGTTTGTGATCGATTCGAACGACTTCTCCACCTACCACGGACTGCAACTGCGAATGGACAAGCGGTTCGCCGGCGGCGCGACGATTCAGTTCAACTACACGCTGTCGAAGTCGCTGGATACGCGATCCTTCGATCCCACGTTCACATTGGCGAGCACGGGCAGCGTGCAGAGCGCCACCAGCACGCCGCTGGACATCTACAACCGGAAGTTGAATTATGCGCTGTCCGACTTCGACCGCAGGCATACCTGGGGATCGAACTTCATCTATGAACTGCCCTTCGGGCGTGGCAAGCGGTTCGGGAACGATGCGAACCGCTTCCTGAACGGCGTGATCGGCGGATGGCAGGTCGGCGGCTTGTTCCGCTACATGTCGGGCCGGCCGTTCAGCATCTTCGGCGGCACCCTGGCCTTTGAAAGCGTGGTGGGAGCGTTCGCCAACTGCAACAATTGCGACCGCTCCATCGGCGAGGTGCGCGAGGAAGGCGGATTCAAGTGGTACTTCGACCCGGCGGAGCGGGCGCAGTTCACCGCCACCCGGCTGGGTGAGTTGGGCAGCGGCGGCCGCAACCTCTTCCGCGGACCGCGATTCATAAACCTGGATTTCTCGCTGTCCAAACGGACGCGGATTACGGAGCGGGTGAACGTGGAGTTGCGCGCGGACTTCTCGAACTTCACGAACACGCCGTCGTTCGCGGTTCCGACGCAGACGTTTACTGCGACCACGTTCGGCCGCATCGGCGCCTCGCTGGACAGCGGGCCGCGAACCACGATGCTGGGGATGAAGGTGACTTTCTAGCCTCCACTTCCTCGCGGGGACGCGGCTTCCAGGGCGCGTCCCCGTTCCTTTCCCTCCCCGTTCATTGATCTTGCCCCACCCGGCGCGGTATCTTGGTTGATTCTCCGCACCGAATCTATGGCAAACGAAACTCCGATTACGGTCGCCCATGGCGACGGAATTGGCCCCGAAATCATGGCGGCCACCCTGCACATTCTGAAGGAAGCGGGCGCGCGCCTGGCGATCGAGGAGATCGAGATCGGCGAAAAGGTTTACCTGCGCGGTAATACCGCCGGCATCGAACCTTCGGCCTGGGAATCGCTGCGGCGGACCAAGGTCTTCCTGAAGGCGCCGATCACCACGCCGCAGGGCGGCGGTTTCAAGAGCCTGAACGTGACCGCGCGCAAGGCGCTGGGGCTGTTCGCGAACGTTCGGCCCTGCGTCAGCTATCACCCGTTCGTGCGCACCAAGCATCCGGTGATGGACGTGGTGATCGTGCGGGAGAACGAGGAAGACCTGTACGCCGGCATCGAGTACCGGATCTCCAACGATGTGATGCAGTGCCTGAAGCTGATCTCGCGCCCGGGCTGTGAAAAAATCATCCGTTACGCGTTCAACTACGCGGTGCAGCACAACCGCAAGAAGGTGACCGCGTTCACCAAGGACAACATCATGAAGATGACGGACGGGATGTTCCACCGCATCTTCGACGAGATCGGCGCGGAGTTTCCGCAGATCGAAAAGGAACACTGGATTGTTGATATCGGCGCGGCCAAGATGGCGGACACGCCGGAAGCGTTCGATGTCATCGTGATGCCGAACCTGTACGGGGACATTCTGAGCGACGTTGCCGCGCAGATCGCGGGGTCGGTGGGGCTCGCGGGGTCGTCGAACATCGGCGATCAGTGCGCGATGTTCGAGGCGATCCACGGGTCCGCGCCGCGGCGCGCCGGGCAGAACCTGGCGAATCC
>JAIEPW010000065.1 GCA_019748195.1 Bryobacteraceae bacterium | reverse complement strand
ATCTCCGGCAGATCGTAGGCGACTTCCTTGCGGCCGTGCTTGCGGTCGATGAAGTCGTCGATCATGTCCATGGGACCCGGACGGTACAACGCGTTCAGCGCGATCAGGTCCTCCACGCGGTCCGGCTGGTAGCGCCGCAGGATGTCGCGCATTCCAGGCGATTCGAATTGGAACACGCCGCTGGTGAAAGCCCGGTGGAAGATGCGCTCGAACGTCACCTTGTCCGTGATGGGGATGTCGTCAATGGTCAGGACCGTTCCGCGGTGTTTCTCGATCAGCTTCAAGGCGTCGGCGATAATGGTGAGCGTCGTCAGGCCCAGGAAGTCCATCTTGAGAAGAGACAGCTTCTCGAGGCCCACCATGTCGTACTGGGTGACGATTTCATCCTTGTTCGTCTTGTAGAGCGGCACCAGCTCCTTCAGCGGGAGCGGCGAGATCACCACCCCGGCGGCGTGGACGCTGGCGTTGCGAGCCATGCCCTCCAGCCGCTGCGCGATCTGCAGCACATCCTTCACCCGCTGGTCCTTGCGTGCGCTTTCCTCCAGGCCGGGCTCCGCCGCGATCGCGTCCTTCAGCTTGATGTTCAGCGGCTGGGTGGGAATCAGCTTGGTGAGCTTCTCCACCTCCCCGAACTCCAGGTTCAGCGCGCGTCCCACGTCCTTGATGGCGGCGCGCGCCCCCAGCGTGCCGAAGGTGATGATCTGCGCCACCTTCTCCCGCCCGTATTTCTCGGTGACGTACTGGATCACTTCGGCGCGGCCGCGCGTGCAGAAATCGATATCGATGTCGGGCATCGAGACGCGCTCCGGATTCAGGAAGCGTTCGAACAGCAGCCCGTACTCCAGCGGATCGATGTCGGTGATCTCCATCGCGTAGCTGACCAGCGATCCCGCGGCGGAGCCGCGGCCCGGACCCACCGGGATACGCCTCTGCTTGGCGAAGCGGATGAAATCCCAGACGATGAGGAAGTAGCCCGAGAAGTTCATCTGCTGGATGATCCCGACTTCCTTGCGCAGCCGCTCGTAATACTCCGGGATGTCGTGCTTCAGTTTGCCCTCCCGGCGCAGCATTTCCAGACGCTCGCGGCGTTTCTCAAAGCCGGCCTTGGCGACAAACTCGAAGTAGCTGTGGATGTCGTGCTCTTGGGGGACCTCAAAGTCCGGGAACGGGTCCTTAACCTTTTCGAGCTTCAACTGGCATCGCTGGGCGATCTCCCAGGTGCGGTCCAGGGCCTCCGGCAGATCGCCGAACAGCTTCTCCATCTCCGCGCGAGACTTGATGTAGAACTCCTCGGTGGAGAAGTGCATTCGCTGCTCGCGCGGCAGCGCCATGGTCTTGCCGGTCTGGATGCACAGCAGGATTTCGTGCGCCCGGGCGTCGCTGTCGCGCATGTAGTGCGCGTCATTGGTAACCACTAGCGGTAGTCCTGTCTGAGAGGCGAGCTTGCGCACGCCCCGCATCACCGGAGTATCCAACGCCAGGCCGTGATCCTGCATTTCCAGGAAAAAGTTGCCGGGGCCGAAGATATCGGCGTATTCACCCGCGAGCCGCAGCGCTTCCTCCTCGCGGCTGTCCCGAAGAGCTTCGTTGATGTCGCCCCGCAGGCAGGCCGAAAACGCGATCAGCCCCTTCGAGTGCCTCGCCAGCAGGTCCTTGTCGATCCTCGGCTTGTAGTAAAACCCGTCCAGGTATCCCGTCGACACGAGTTGAATCAGATTGCGATAGCCTTCCTGGTTCTCGCACAGGACCACCAGGTGGTTGTAGGGATTCGAATCGTTCTTGACCGTGTAGCTCTGCCGGCTGACATAGAGCTCGCAGCCGATGATCGGGTGCACGCCCTTTTCCTTCGCGGCGTTGTAGAACTCCACCGCGCCGAACAGGTTGCCGTGATCGGTCATGGCCACGGCGGGCTGCTGCTGCTCGGCCACCAACTCCATGAGCTGCGTGATCTCGCACGCTCCGTCGAGAAGCGAGTAGTCCGTATGACAGTGAAGATGGACGAATGGCCGTTGGGACATCGGAACCACTCGGGGGAGTAATCACCAGTATAGCCGAGCGGGAAGCGCTCCCATCCTTCTCCGCTGTTTCCGCGTTCTAGAATAGGGGCGATGAATGTCCGGGGCGCCATCGCCGCCTTCGCTATCGCTTCCGCGTTCGCTCTTAGCGCCTGGGACGACCGGGAGGACGCTTTCATCAACAGCCGCCGCAACTTCTGGTCCTTCCAGAAAGTGGCCCGTCCGGCGCTCCCGTCGCTTACCGATCCATGGATCCGCACGCCTGTCGACGCCTTTCTTCTGGAGGCGATGCGGGAGAAGCAGCTCGCGCCCTCGCCGCCGGCCGCGCGCGAAAAGCTGATCCGGCGCGTCTCCCTGGACCTGACGGGCCTGCCGCCGGCGCCCGGGGAAGTGGATGCATTCCTCCAGGACCGCTCCTCCACGGCGTACGAGAAGCTGGTGGACCGCCTGATGGCGTCGCCGCGGTACGGGGAACGGTGGGCGCAGCGCTGGTTGGATGTGGTCCGCTACGCCGACACGAACGGTTACGAGATCGACGCCGAACGCCCCCACGCCTGGCGCTATCGCGACTATGTCGTGCGCTCGTTTCAAGCCAACAAGCCCTTCGATCGTTTCGTGCAGGAGCAGATCGCCGGGGACGAACTGTTCCCCGGCGACCACGACGCTTTGATCGCCACCGGTTTCCATCGCGCCGGCCCGATTCACCTGGTCGCGGGAAATCAGGATGAGGAAATGAACCGCCAGGAAGTGCTGACGGAAATGACCGGGGCTATCGGCAGCGTGTTCCTGGGCATCACCGTGGGCTGCGCCCGCTGCCACAACCACAAGTTCGATCCGATTCTGCAAAGCGATTACTACCGCTTGCAGGCAGTGCTGGCCGCGACCGAAGGGAAAGACATCGAGATCGCCACCGCGGCGGAAAAGGAGGCGTACGCCAAGGCCAAGGCGGCGCACGAGGCCCGCCGCAAGCCCATCGCCGGCGAGATCCGCGCGCTGGAGAAACCGTACCGCGAAGCCATTCAAGCCGAGAAGCGCGCCCGGCTGAACGCGCCTCAGCTCGCGGCCATGGCTAAGCCCGCGGATCAGCGCAGCGAGGAAGAGAAGATCCTGGCCAAGGAGGCCGAGGATCTGACGGAAGTCCTGTGGGATGAGTTAGTCGCCCGCATTCCCGAGCCGGAACGCTCCCGGCGTGCCGGACTGCGCCGCCGCCTGCACGACATCGACCTGGACGAGCCGCCGCCGCCGGCCACCGCGTACGCCGTGGCGAATATGGCTGAAGCGCCCGCCTCTTTCATCCTGAAAGGCGGCGATCACCGGCACAAGCTCGATCGCGTGGAGGCGGGGCTGCCCAAGGTGCTGACCGCGCCCGATGCCGCGTTTCCGCAGCCGGTGTCCGGCAGGCGCGCGGCCCTCGCCCGCTGGCTCGTCTCGCCCGATCATCCGCTCACTGCGCGGGTGATGGTCAATCGCATCTGGCAGTTCCGCATGGGCGCGGGGCTGGTGGGAACTCCCAACGATTTCGGCGCCCTGGGCAAGCGCCCTAGCAACCGCAAGCTGCTGGACTGGCTGGCGGCCGAGTTTGTTGCCTCGGGCTGGGACATCCGCAAGCTCGACCGCCTCATCGTCACCTCCGCCGCGTACCGGCAAGCGACAGGCACGGTCGCCGCCAACGCCGCCATCGATAGTGAAAATCGCTTCTATTGGCGCGCCAACCGCCGCCGCATGGACGCCGAGCAGATCCGCGATTCCATACTCGCCGTCAGCGGCAAGCTGAATCTCAAGGCCGGCGGTCCCCCGGTGCGCGTTCCCATCGAAAAAGAGGTCTACGACCTGATCTTCACTGAGTTCGAACCCGACAACCTTTGGCCGCTGCCCAGGGATGTCAGCGAGCGCTACCGGAGGTCGTTGTACCTGCTGAACAAGCGAACCGTCCGCCTGCCGATGCTCGCCAACTTCGATCAGCCCGACGCCATGACCTCCTGCCCGGAGCGTCCGGTATCTACCCACGCCCTGCAGGCACTGAACGGCATCAACAGCGACTTCATGCAGGAGCAGGCGGCGGCGTTCGCCTCCCGGTTGGAGCAGCTTTGCAGGGGCGGCGCGGCTTGTATCGTTCGGGAGGCGCACCGCCTGGCGCTGTCCCGCCCTCCGTCGCCCGCCGAACGAAAGTTGAGTGCGGATTTTCTCGCGCGCGGGGGCACGGTCACCGAGTTCGCCCTGGCGATGTTGAATCGAAACGAGTTCGTTTACCTGCCTTGATTGGGGCACGGTCGTTTTGACCGGGTATTGCGCCATCCTGCGCGTATAATTACGAGAGCGAGCGTCCCGCCCCGAGATAGGTGTCTCTATGACTGCAATTCGATCCTTCGTACTCCTTTCCGTCCTTGCCGGCTGCGCGGTACCCCAGGCCGCTAACGCGCAAGGCATCATCCGGACCCTGGCAGGCACCGATGTAGTGCCCGCGGCCGACGGCACGCCCGCCTTGGAAGCGTCTGTGGGCGCAACCGGCGTCACCCGCGGACTCAACGGCGAGGTCTACATCGCGGACATCTTCCGCGATGTCGTGGTCCGGATCGACCGGGACGGACGCCTGTTCCGGGTGGCGGGCAACGGCATCCCGACTTATTCGGGCGATGGCGGCCAGGCCGTGGACGCCGGCATGAACGATTCCGAACGCGTTGTCTTCGACCGCGCCGGAAATCTGTACATCACCGACGCATCCAGCCATCGCGTCCGCCGCGTGACGCCCTCGGGCGTGATCAGCACCTTTGCCGGGACGGGCGAGCGCGGCTTTTCGGGCGACGGCGGCCAGGCAGCGAGCGCGCAATTGAACTTCCCCGTCGGCCTCGCGGTGGACGGCCAGGGCAATGTTTACATCACGGACTCCGGCAACAACCGCATCCGCAGGGTGGACCCGCAGGGCGTCATCACGACCATCGCCGGCAACGGCCGCGACGGATTCGCGGGCGACGGCGGTCCCGCCACGCAAGCCAGCATCACCGGATACGGCGTCGCCGTGGGCCCCGGCAACGAAATCTATATCGCGGACACCTTCAATAACCGCATCCGCAGGATCGACGCGCAGGGCGTCATCACCACGTTCGCCGGCACCGGCGCGGCCGGATTCTCCGGCGATGGCGGACAGGCGCGCGGCGCCGCCCTGTACTGGCCGTACGCGCTGGGCTTTGATGCCGCGGGCAATCTCTATTTCAGTGACTACGTAAACAATCGCGTCCGCCGCATCACGCCGCAGGGAATCATCAGCACCGTGGCCGGCAACGGACGCGACGGCTTCTCCGGAATTCCCGGCGTCGCCACCCAGGCTGCGCTGAACTATCCCTTCAGCATCCATGTGGATCCGGACGGAACCATCCTGATCGCCGACACCGCCTCCTTCCGCGCCCTGGAAGTCAGCCCTTCGGGCAGCATCCGCGTGGTGGCGGGCACCGGCCGCCAGGTGGCGAGCCCGGATGGCCTGCCCGCGTTGTCCGCGGTGTTGAACGGACCCATGGGCATCGGCCTCGGCCGCGACGGCAGCTATTACTTCACCGACGCCTTCGCGCAGGTGATTCGCCGTGTCGCGCCGGACGGCGCTATTTCCCGCATCGGCGGTACCGGCTTTTTCGGGTTCTCCGGTGACGGCGGCCCAGCCCTCAACGCCCAGGTGAACGCGCCCGAAGCCCTCGCCGTCGACGCCAACAACAACGTTTTCTTCGCGGACACGCTGAACAACCGCGTGCGGCGGATCATTCCGGGCGGAGCCATCGAAACGATCGCCGGGGACGGCACGACATGCACCCCCAGCGGACTGCTGCGGCCCTCCGGCATCCTGACGCTGCCCAACGGCGATCTGCTCGTGGCCGACACCGGCTGCCATCGCGTGATCCGCGTCGACAGCCGGGGCTTGTGGACCATCGTGGCTGGTATCGCCGGGCGCTCCGGATCTTCCGGCGACGGCGGCGTGGCCACCCAAGCTCTGCTGAATGAACCCTCCGGCATGGCGCTGGATGCCGCCGGCAACCTCTACATCTCGGACACCGCCAACCATCGCGTGCGCCGCATCGATTCGCGGGGCATCATCTCCACGTTCGCCGGAGCGGGCGTCGCCGGTTTCGCGGGCGATAACGGTCCCGCCACCAGCGCCCGCCTGAACCGCCCGCGCGGCTTGGCGATCGATAGCCAGAACGCGCTCATCATCTCGGATTTCGAAAATCACCGCTTGCGGCGCGTGTTGAACAACGTGATCACCACGTTCGCCGGCGACGGCGTGCAGCGTTTCGCCGGGGATGGCCTGACGGCTACCCAGGCCAGCATGTACCGTCCCGAGGGAATCGTGGTCGATAGCGCCGGCCATGTCACTTTCGCCGACCGCGGCAACAACCGGCTGCGCCAGATTCGGGCCACGCCTCCGGGTGTCACCTCCTCGCTGCCCGGCAACGGCAGCGTCACCCTGACTCTGCCCGCCGGGGGGCGCTCCGATCGCTCCGAGGCGGTGCTCGCGGCATCGTTCGTCGGAGTGGTGTACTCGGCCAGTGCCGACCAACCTTGGATCGAGATTGAGAATCCCGCCGGCGTGATGCCGGCGACAATCCGCTTCCGCGCCAACGCCGCCAATCTCACTCCTGGAACCTACCGCTCCACGCTGCTGCTCCGTACGCCTACCGGGAACCCGACCGAGCGCGGCATCGCGGTCACGCTCAACGTCACGCCCGCCAGCCCGGCGAGGCTGAACGTGGAAACCAAGTCGATTACGTTTTCCTATATCGTCGGCGGATCGCCCACCGCGAACGCCCTCACGGTCAGCAACGCCGGCGGCGGCACCTTGAATTACACCGCGCGGGTCACCAGCCAGACGCCCTGGCTCACCCTCGCCGACAATACCGGTGGCGCCACACCGTCGCAACCGGGCAACATCCAGGTCACCGGGTCGCCCGCCGGTCTCGGCGCGGGAACTTATACCGGCAGCGTGGAAGTCGAGTCTGCCGGCGCCAACGAGCGGGTTACGGTGCCCGTGATCATGACCGTCGCGGTCTCGCAAACTAAGCTCTCGGTGTCGGAAGTGGGGCTTACCTTCCGCGCCGTTTCCGGCGGCGGCGCCCCCCTTCCGCAGGAGTTTGCCGTGTTGAACCTGGGACAGGGTTCGATGGGATGGACGGCGCAGACCCGCACCTTGAGCGGTCCCGCCGGATGGCTCTCCATCTCTTCCACCTCGGGCGCCGTCGCCAATCCCGAGGATGCATCGAATGTAGCCGTGCGGATCAACCACGCCGGTCTCGCGCCTGGAGACTACTACGGCCGCGTCGACGTTCAGTCGCCGAACAACACGCCGCAGACCGTTTCGATCCTGTTGAATGTACTGGCGTCGAACGTCAGCCTGCCGCCGGAGGTCCGGCCCGCCGGGCTGCTGTTTGCGGGCATCGAGGGCAGCAGCCCCGGCAGCCAGACCGTGCGCATCGCGCCGCTGGGATCGCAGCCGGTGAACTACACCTCCACGCGATCCACCAACAGCGGCGGCGGCTGGTTCGTGCATGTGCCCTCCAGCGGCACGGTGCGGCCCAACCAGGTCGGGACCATCGTGGTCCAACCGGATTTCCGCAATTTGCCCGCCGGCGCCTATACCGGGCTGCTGACCCTTCAGTTCTCCGACGGCACCAGCCAGCCGGTGCGCGTGACGACCATCGTGGCGCCCGCGGATACCGCGGCGGAGGTCAGCAAGAACGGAGAGCCGGTAGCCGCCCCCTGCTCTCCCTCCCGGCTTACGATGGCGCTCACCGGGACGCCTTCGCCGCTGGCGGTGCCCTCGGGCCAACCCGCGAGCCTGGAGGTAAAGGTCCTGGACAATTGCGCCACGCCGGTTACCAACTCGCGGCCTGGAGCGTCGGTGACCGCGGCGTTCACCAGCCCGGATCCCGCCGTGCCGCTGATTCACAGCAAGGATGGCAACTGGGCGCGTACCGTCCAGGTGCGGAATCCGAACACCAACACCGTCACCGCCTCTGTGACGGCGTTTGTCGCGCTCCCAAACGGCCGTTTTCTGGCCGACCAGGTGGATGTCCAGATCAACCTGAGTTCGGGCGCGCAAATCCCGCAGATTGCATCCGGGGCGATCGCCAACGGCGCCAGCTTCCAGATCGGGGGTGCGCAAGCCCCCGGCACGCTGATCTCGATCCTCGGCCAGAACCTCGCTGACCGGGCCGAAGTCGGCTTGGGCCAATCGCCGCTTCCCTTCGAACTCGCCGGCATTGATGTCCGGTTGGGCGATCGCCGACTGCCCCTGCTCTACGCCGGACCGAGCCAGATCAACGCCCAGATCCCCTACGATCTGCCGCTGAACACCCAGCACCAGCTCATCGTTCGCCGCGGGACCGCCCTGTCCGTTCCGGAAACCCTGAGCCTCGGACCCTCGCAGCCAGCTATTTTCACCCAGAACCAGGCCGGCACCGGACAGGGGGCCATCGTCAACGGCGTCACCAACATTCTCGCCGACGGGTCCAACCCGGTTCGCGCCGGCGACGTCATCAGCATCTACTGCACGGGACTCGGCCTGGTGAACCCGCCGGTGACGGAAGGCGTCGCGGCGTCGCTCACCGTTCTGAGCCGGACCGTCAATCCGGTCACGGTCACCATCGGCGGCGTCCCAGCTCCGGTGCAGTTCTCCGGAATCGCTCCGGGTTTCGTCGGCCTGTACCAGGTAAACGCGGTGGTGCCCGCCGGCGTCGCCGCTGGCAACAACGTGCCCGTGGTCCTCAACATGGCCGGGCAGCAGAGTCCGCCGGCGACCATCGCCGTCCGTTAGGCAGAGCGGGAGTCGAGCCTTCGGCTCAGACTCCCGCCTTCGAAGCTTCGATCGCGTCCAGGCGTAGCGACACCGCGCGATAGTCGCGCAGCGAACGCGTCACCGGGCTGGCCAGGAGCATCAATTCGCACTCCCTGCCGCGAAACGCTTCCGGGCACTCGAGGGCGAGTTCGAAACGTCCGGGCGGGAGTTCCGCCTCCGCCACTTCCTCGCCGTCCAGCCGCACTTCCAGCCGCATCCGCTTCCTGGGCGCGAAACCTTGTATCCGCAGCATGGGTTGATCCTCCGGGATGAACCTCGCTTCAAGGTACTGGCGGGAGATGAATCCGTCGTCCCACCGGCCGCTGAAAACACCGCGCAATCCCTCCAGCGCTCCCCATTCCTTCAGGTAGCGAAGGGGTTGGCTCCGGTTCTCCCATAGGCCCACCGCCAGGCTGAGGGCGTAGGACCGGACCGTGGGCGGAGCATGCTCGAAAAATTGATCCCGTCCGTCCACCAGATAGCGCGTATACGTATGGATGCTCCGATGGGGGACGTAGGCGAAGTGCCGCCGCTGGGCGCGCATGGCTTCCCGCAATGCGATCCCGCGCTGGGCGATCGTCTTGGTCTCGCGATACACGCGGGAGCAGGCGAGGCAGCCGGGGATACGGCGGATTTTCGCTACCCGGCTCACCCGCATCCAGAGTTCGTAGTCGAGCGCGCAATGATAAGTGCAATCCAACATGCCGGCCTGCTCGAAAACCTCGCGGCGCAGAAAAGCCGCGGGCTGGCAGATGAAACATTCGCCGCCCAGGCTCCCGGATTCGAAGTCGCGGGTCGGATAGCGTCCGAGAGTCCCGCCATTGGCGTCCATGTAATCCGCTTCCCCGTAGATCATGCCCGCGCCGGGGTGGTCGGCGAAGCCGCGGACGGCGGCGGAGATCGCCCCCGGCTGGTACGTATCGTCGGCGTTCAGAAACGCGAAGATCTCACCGGAAGTGAACTGGAAGCCGCGGTTGACAGCGTCCGCTTGCCCGGCATCCGGCTCCGCGATGTAGCGGATGCGGTCGCCGTAGCCCGCGAGAATCTCCAGGCTGCCGTCGGTGGACCCGCCGTCCATAACCAGGTACTCCACACGCGGGTAGTCCTGGCTGAGAACGCTTTCGATAGTCGCCCGCAAGAACCGGGCCTTATTCAAGGAAGGAGTGACGATACTGACCAGCGGCCGCTGCGCTGACGGGAGCACCCCCGTATTGTAAGCCGGATCAGTTCGCCTGATAGAATTCGGATCATGATTCCCGGAATGAGTGGCATGGGTTTTCCGCAAGCGCCGGCTCCGCCGCAACTCCCCGCGGTTTCCGCGGCGTTCGAAACGCTCACCAGCGTCGACGTCCAGGGCAAGCAGCAGATCACCCGGGATACCGGCCAATATACGCGCGACGCCTTCGGCCGCACCCGCGTGGATATGCCGCAAATGACCACCATTCAGGATCCGGTGGCGCAGATGATCTACCTGGTGGATCCGCAGAAGAAGGTCGCAATGGCGATTCCGCTGGCGCAACCTCCGGCCCCGCCGCCGGTCCCGGGGATGCCGCGGCCGCCGCAAATGCCTGGCGTGCCCGCGTTGCCGCAGATGCCGCAAATGCCCGACTTCCAGATGAAGGACCTCGGCACCCAGATGATCGAGGGCTTCAAGTGCCGGGGCACGGAATTCACCATCCCGCAACTGCCACCACCTCCGCAGATGCCCGGGATGCCCGGCGTTCCGCAAATGCCCGGCATGCCCCAGGTCCCGGGGATGCCCCAGGTCCCGGGCATGGCTGGAATGCCGCAGGCTCCCGGCATGCCGCCCATACCCGCAATGCCGCAGGTTCCGGGCATGCCGCCCCTACCCGGGATGCCGCCCCCGCAGTTGCCCCCCATCGTGTCCCAATCCTGGATGTCCGAGGAACTCGGGTTGGAGCTTCGCAACAAAAGCGAACAGCCTGGCATGGTCAGCGCGAAGCGCTTCTTCAATGTTGTTAAGAGCCCGCCGCTCGATCCCGCCCTGTTCCAGCCGCCCGCCGGCTTCCGCATCCTGACGCCGCAGGATCTGCACAACCAGACCGTGCAGAATCTGCAGTCGAGGCTCGGCCAGGTTCCCGGCATGGGCAAGCTGCCGCCGATGCCGCAGTTGGCGCAGATGCCGCAAGCGCCTGGGATGCCCGGTGTCCCGCAGGCGCCCCCGCTGCCGGGAATGCCCGGCATGCCCCAGGTACCGAAGATTCCGGGACGCGGCTAAGCGAAAGCCCGGCACACGACCCACCTGGATACAAAGGCTGTATTGCGTTTCGCTTACGCTGCCATGCGAGATCGCGCGCAGTCCGGGGCGGTGAGGCGTTCGCGGCGTTCGCGTTCGAGGTCCGCGGAGACGGCTTTGAGGAAGGCGGCGAAGGCGTCAGGGAAGGGTTTGAAGGTGTTTTCGGTGAGCTCGACGAGGCGAGGGGGGAGTTCGATTGGCAGGGCGATGGTGGGCTCGGGGAGATCGGGGTCAGGCGAGGGCTGGACGTGTGCAAGAGCCGGAGGCTTTTTCGTATTCGCGGTTGACGCGGGACAAGCCGAAGGCGCCTTCGGCTCCGGAGTTGGCGTGGAGGGTGCGGGCCTGGCGGAGGTATCGCGGGTGGACGTTGGCGTCGGGCGGAGGGGGGCGGCGTCCTTGAGGATAGCGGGTAAGTTGCTGAGGAAGTTGTGGTTAGATTGGCGCGTGGGAGTGTGACTCGGGGAAGTGGGCGGAGCGGTTCACCGGAACATCGGGATCGATGATGCTCAGCGTCGTCTAGACGCCTTCCGTGTGCGGGTTCGGCAATGCGCGTCTGTGGCACGACAGGGTTGACCCGAGGGTGTTCATGCCGTAATTTGAAGGTGTGACGATCCATCTCAAGCCCGAGCAGGAACGGATCATCCAGGAAGAGATCCGTAGCGGCCATTTTCGCGACGCTGCCGAAGTGTTGGATCACGCCCTTGCGGCGTTGCTGGAAAAAGAGTCGAAGGTATCGGGCACAGCCAAACCTCGCAAGAACCTGGTGGATGTTCTAAGCCAACCTCCATTTGCCGGTTCCGAGCTCAATCTGGAACGGCAGAAGGATTACCCCAGGCCGATTGAGCTGTGAGCGGGTTCCTGGTTGACACCAACGTCCTTTCCGAATTTTCAAGACGGGGCGACCCGAATCCGAACGTCAGGAATTGGCTTAAATCGGTCGAGTCCGAATCGCTCTACGTAAGTATCCTGACGCTGGCCGAAATCCGCAGGGGCATCGAACTGCTGCCGCCCGGCAAACGCCGCGAGGAGTTAGAACGCTGGCTTGAAGCAGACCTGATCGCGTCCTTTCCTGGTGCAAATGTCCTGCCGGTAACAAAGAACATCGGCGACCGCTGGGCGGTCTTGTCGGCGCGAGCTCAAGAACGCGGCGTCCACCTCGGTGTCATAGACGGGCTGATCGCGGCAACCGCTCTGGAACATGGGCTTACACTGGCCACGCGCAACGTCAAGGACTTCGTCACCTTGGCGGTTCCGTTAGTCAATCCTTGGGAAACCACCTGAACGCGTGGGGAAAGGTAAGTCGCGCGGGTGGCTGAAGTTACCCGAATCGCGGACAAGAGGCCGGAGGTTAATGAGGTGACCGTCCCCGGACCCAGGTCGTTGGCTGGTACGTGGAATCAGGGGGGTACGGGGGCTCAGTTGGCGTCGATCCTTACGCCTTTTTCTGGCCGCTTCGAGACGTCGGCTGATCCTTCGCATCGCGCAGGGCCTTTGGAATCATGGCGGCATCCCCCGGCGGGCTATTCCTCCTTACCACCGGGTTATTTTGGAGTCGGAGCAGGTGGAACAGGCACCGAACACCCAAACCAGGCACCGAACCAAAGCGGCATCCCCAGGTGGACTACTCCTCCTTACCACCGGGTTATTTTGAAGTCGGAGCAGGTGGAACCGGCACCGAACTCCGGGAAGCGGAGCTGCTTGCGAAGCAACCCTTCAACCAATTTGGTAAACGCGGCACAAACCAAAACCACTGAATGATTCCAAATACAAAGTAAAGAAACCAGACAGCAATGATCGGACCGAATCCACCGCTAGTCATGAACGTACCCGTTCCCGGAACCCAGGCGTATGCTAGTTTCCCGACTAGTCGAAAACAGATCCCGCCAACAGGAAAAGTGAGCATCTCCATCGTTAAGACGCAGAAGATCTCTGCGTCCTCGCCAACAGCCTTGAGGTACAACGCGAAACCGATTGTGAAGAGGCAGAAAATGAGCCAAACCAGTCGAACCAGCCGGAATGAGGTTCGTGCTAATTGTTGCATAACAGTCTACCCAAAGAGCAATTCTGCGGATTACCATCAGGACCCAGATTAGTTGGAGGAGTACTGGGAGGATTAAGGCCGCAGGCGGACCGAACATCCCTGGCCCACCTCTGACAGTTCACACCGCTCAAGCATGTGACATCGTAGTACCCGCGATCTGGATCCTGCAGACGATTGTCAACGCATTCCGTTAAGGCTGAATTGGTGCTTATCAAGGCGCAATTTGTCCTGGTGAATCCAGAACCAGAATCGTTCGCGCCGGGGCTACCGAACGGATTGCCAGAAGGCCCTTGGCCACCGCAAGTCCAGTTACCTTGGCCATCTAAAGTGCACAGGTAATCATGACGGAGCGGCCCGGCCCCGGTCGGTCCAAGGCGATCAAACGGAGCTACGTGGAGCGTGCTCCTGCAGGCGTACGTGCCTGGGACCGTGGGCGTGTCATTCCCGACGCGTCCTCTCGTGGGCTCTCCGGAACCGCGTCGGTTGCCCCCCATCTCACCGCGTGACGAACTACCAGAAGAGATGGAGGGTCCGACATTGTTTAAGAAAAGAAACAACATCCCATCTGGTCCGATTTCCAAGGATGGCAAGTTGACCCCGCCACCACCGCCGCCCCTGGGACCTCCACCGCCGGAAATCTGAGCGGATACCGTGACGCTGTCGAAACAAAACACAAAAACCCCTAAGTTGTAGCAGACCGTCGTACCTTCAGGGTCGATGTTGTTGATGGGATCACCCCACGTATACGCATACCGATTCCAACTCCCTGGGTCGGCGGGACCGCCGCTCGCCTGGTAGGGGTCGGGCGTTGCGAAGCGACCCCAAGTTCCATGCCAGCGCTGGTCCGCGTAATACAGCCCGACATTCGCGTCATGGAAATAGGTCGCGAATTTCTCGCCGGATTGCCCGGTCGGGTTGCGCTCTGCGCCGTAGGGATAGAACTTGCCCACCGAGCCGAGCCGGTCCGTCGGCTGGTTGATCAACTTGCCGCCCATATATAAATTGGCCGACTGGAAGGTGAACACCGGCGCGCCGGTGTTCGACAGCGAATAAAACGCGAGCCGCTGGCCCTGCGGGCTCCAGAACCAGACCTCCTGCACGGTTTCCTGGGTGAACGGGTCGACCAGCCGCACGCCCTGGTTCCACACCCGCTTGCCAGAGGGCGAGTAAGCCAAATATTCCGGGTTGCTACCCGGACCGGTCGCCACAACCATCCGGTTGTCGTTGTCCCAGCCGCCAAAATTGGGCAGCCCCGCGGCGGAGTAGCCGCTGAACGGCTTGTTCGTCGCCGGATTGATCACTTGGCTGCCCGCGGTGGGGCCTCCGCCGCCGCCGTTGCCGCTCGCTCCCATCGAGACCAGGTTGCCGAAGCCGTCATAGTTGTAGCTCTGGGTCCAGGTCATGGCGCCGGTGGCGCTCGCCGAGGCGAGGCGTTTCAGCTCGTCGTACTGATAGGCGATCGTTTCGCCGTCTTCGACCTGCGAAACAATTTGCCCGTTGTTTGTTCCACCCGCGCCGTAATTGTAGGTGATATTTCGCGTGCCCACCTGCAACGTGCGAAGCTGCAGCCGGTCATTGTAGGTGCGGTTTTCATAAAGCGCCCCGCCCTTGACCATCGTCATCAGCTCGCCCGCGGGGCCGTAGCCAATCCCGTTCACCACTGGACCTTCGCCGTCCCGATTCATGCTGTAAACTCGGCCCATCGAGTCGTACCCATAACTGTACGTGGACGACTTGGGGATCGCAACCGAGGTCATCTTGCCTTCGCTGTCGTAGGTCCACACGCCGTCGAGGTCGCCGTTGCCGCCGGGCGATCGCTCCACGCGGAAGCGCTTCTTGGTGGTGAGGCCGCCGGGCGTGTAGCTGTACATCTCCAGGAACGTCTGTGAGTACGGCGCCTGGTACAGGTTGCATGACTTGTAGCGCACGGCGGCCAGGCGGCCCTGGATGTTCTGGGAATACGCCGCGTCGAACGGGTTGGTGTCGTAGAAGAACTCCTTGCGCTGGCACGGCTGTTCCACCCAACCCCAGACTGGCTGTCCCGATTCGGGAGCTGTTCCGGCTGTTCCGGACAACGGCGGCGTTGGACGTGGATTCATGAGCTTGCGGGCGGTGAGGAGGCGCTGATCCTTATCCCATTTTCGGGGCCTGGTATCAGGCCTGCGCTCGGCGGGGAAGCGATAAGGCCCTTGAAATCAGCGCCGCGTACGCCATCGGAGTACTCCCCCTTACCACCGGGCTATTTTCGAGTCGGAACAGTCTGGAACAGGCACCGGCCGTAAGGCGGGCTTTACGGCTGTTCCGAATGTCAGCCGCGCGAACGTGGAATCAAGGGCTTACGGACGCTCAAAAGGCGTTGATGCTTACCCCTTTTCTGGCCGATTCTGGGCGTAAGCTTATCATGCGTATCGCTTGCAGCCTGTGGAATCAACGCGGCATCCCCCAACGGACTACTCCTCCTCACAACCGGGTTAGTTTGGAGTCGGAGCAGCCGGAACAGGCACCGAACACCTGGGCTATTTTCGAGTCGGAACAGCTGGAACAGGCACCGGCCCGGCACCGGCCGTCGGCGGGCTTTACGGCTGTTCCGAATGTCAGCCGCGCGAACGTGGAATCAAGGGCTTACGGACGCTCAGAAAGCGTTGATGCTTACCCCTTTTCTGGCCGATTCTGGGCGTAAGCTTATCATGCGTATCGCTTAAAGCCTGTGGAATCAACGCGGCATCCCCCAACGGACTACTCCTCCTTACAACCGGGTTAGTTTGGAGTCGGAGCAGCCGGAACAGGCACCGAACAGGCACCGAACACCTCGAAATTACTAGACGTCGGCTGATCCTTCGCATCGCGCAAGGCCATTGGAATCAGAGCGGCATCCCCCAGCGGGCTATTCCTCCTTACCACCGGGTTATTTTGGAGTCGGAGCAGGTGGAACAGGCACCGAACCACTGGTATGCCCCGCGTCGCGCGCACTGTAATCCCTGGCCTTCCCCACCATATCACCCAACGGGGTAATTATCGACAGAAGATTTTCTTCCGCTCTGAAGACTATCGCCTTGACTTGAACTTGCGCGCCGAGTATGCCCGCCACTACGGCGTGGCTATCCTCGGATATTGCCTTATGCCGAATCACGTCCACCTGATTCTGGTCCCGCGGAACGAGCAAGCTCTGGGGCGGCTATTTCGCCGGCTCCACGGGGACTATGCGCGGGCGATCCACGTGCGGCTGCGCCGCAAGGGGCACCTGTTTCAGGCTCGTTTTCAATCGGTTCCAATGGATGAAGAACATTTCCGGGCGGCAATGGTTTATGTCGAGCAAAATCCGCAGAGAGCCCGATTAGGCACAGGCGCACTTGCGGAACGGCCTTCTGGACCTGGTGCGGTGGCGGCAACGGTACACGCCAGAGAGCTGGGTTTAGCAGATGCGGCGATGGTGCAGCGGATTCGTGAGGCGACGGCGCTCGGGCTGCCGTTGGGTAGCGAGGAGTGGCTGCGGCGGATTGGGGAGGACTTCCGGATCGAGGCTCGGCGGAAGAGGGCGGGGCGAAAGGTAAGTCGCGCGGGAGGTGGAACTTACCGGGATGCTGTTGAGGCTGAAGGGGAATGAGGTGACCGTCCCCCGATCCAGGTGACCGTCCCCGAATCCGAAATGCAAAATTTAGACAGGCGGGTTACCGAAGGCAATTTCAAAGTCCTTGGCAACTAACGGGACGAGCTCAAGGTAAGCCGGGGCCAGTTCCGCGGGCGAGGTGCGTGTTAGCGCTAGGAACCGCTGGAAGGCGGCCTCAGCATCAGAGCGCCTTCCCAACTTGATCTCCACACACACAAGTCCGTAGCAGATTCCAAGGCGATCCGGACAAGCTTGACTGGCTGATCTTAGTGCTTCACGTGCCCCCAACACATTGCCCTTGGATGTCCGCAGCCTCGCCAACGCTTGGGCGTAGATGTCGATCCACCCGCAGTCGTGGTCTGAGCGGATTAGTTCTTCCAGGCGTAGTTCGAGCATCCTCTCAGCCCTCTGCCATTCGCCCGCTAATTCGTGATCCCACGCAAGCAGGAATTCGTCAGCCGGAGTTCGCATAACCTCAGACCCTGGGCAGCTTCTTCAAGCAGCGATCGTAATTTAGGTAAGCTTTTTCGAAGCACGTTAGAGAAGGTATCGGCGCCTGACGGCAAGCACGAAGGTCTGCTTGCAATATCTCCATACAGAGATCATCCTCGATCGTGATTGTAGTAGGCTTTTGTTGATACAACGCGATCAAATCACGAATGATTTGCTCCAGTACTGGGTAAGTCACGTAGATTGCGATCGCACCCCCGACCACCGCACATAGTTGCGGCTGGGCGATACAGATCGGGAGAGCGATCTTCAAGGCCTCAGCACTCCGGAAGGAAAGCGTGTACCCGTCCAATTCCCGCTGCCACCCACTAATGGCACCAACTTGTCGGAGACCCCCAATTGAAACGAGTTGCGGATCAATGGCGGGTACATCGATTGCAGGGGAACAGACGCCTCCGAGGTTCAGCAGTCCCGGCGGGCAAAGAGCAACCGTTGGTACGTAGTTATAACACCACCACTCCATCTGACCTTGCTGGCCCAGGAACTGCGTCCCGACCTCGCAAAAGAAAAGGCCAGCCGGATCAACACGGTTTCCCGGGTCACCACCCACATACGCATACCGATTCCAACTCCCCGGGTCGGCGGGGCCGCCGCTTGCCTGGTAGGGGTCCGGGGTCGCGAAGCGAGTCCCGAGATGCCAGCGCTGGTCCGCGTAATACAGCCCGACATTCGCGTCATGGAAATAGGTCGCGAACTTCTCGCCAGATTGGCCGGTCGGGTTGCGCTCTGCGCCGTAGGGATAGAACTTGCCCACCGAGCCGAGCCGGTCCGTCGGCTGGTTGATCAGCTTGCCGCCCATATACAAGTTCGCCGACTGGAAGGTGAACACCGGCGCGCCGGTATTCGACAGCGAATAAAACGCGAGCCGCTGGCCTTGCGGGCTCCAGAACCAGACCTCCTGCACGGTTTCCTGGGTGAACGGGTCGACCAGCCGCACGCCCTGATTCCACACCCGCTTGCCCGAGGGCGAGTAAACCAAATACTCTGGATTGCTGCCAGGCCCAAACGCCGTAACCATCCGATTGTCGTTGTCCCAGCCGCCGAAATTCGGCAGCCCGGCGGCGGAGTAGCCGCTGAACGGCTTGTTCGTCGCCGGATTGATCACTTGGCTGCCCGCGGTGGGGCCTCCGCCGCCGCCGTTGCCGCTCGCTCCCATCGAGACCAGGTTGCCGAAGCCGTCATAGTTGTAGCTCTGGGTCCAGGTCATGGCGCCGGTGGCGCTCGCCGAGGCGAGGCGTTTCAGCTCGTCGTACTGATAGGCGATCGTTTCGCCGTCTTCGACCTGCGAAACAATTTGCCCGTTGTTTGTTCCACCCGCGCCGTAATTGTAGGTGATATTTCGCGTGCCCACCTGCAACGTGCGAAGCTGCAGCCGGTCATTGTAGGTGCGGTTTTCATAAAGCGCCCCGCCCTTGACCATCGTCATCAGCTCGCCCGCGGGGCCGTAGCCAATCCCGTTCACCACTGGACCTTCGCCGTCCCGATTCATGCTGTAAACTCGGCCCATCGAGTCGTACCCATAACTGTACGTGGACGACTTGGGGATCGCAACCGAGGTCATCTTGCCTTCGCTGTCGTAGGTCCACACGCCGTCGAGGTCGCCGTTGCCGCCGGGCGATCGCTCCACGCGGAAGCGCTTCTTGGTGGTGAGGCCGCCGGGCGTGTAGCTGTACATCTCCAGGAACGTCTGTGAGTACGGCGCCTGGTACAGGTTGCATGACTTGTAGCGCACGGCGGCCAGGCGGCCCTGGATGTTCTGGGAATACGCCGCGTCGAACGGGTTGGTGTCGTAGAAGAACTCCTTGCGCTGGCACGGCTGTTCCACCCAACCCCAGACTGGCTGTCCCGATTCGGGAGCTGTTCCGGCTGTTCCGGACAACGGCGGCGTTGGACGTGGATTCATGAGCTTGCGGGCGGTGAGGAGGCGCTGATCCTTATCCCATTTTCGGGGCCTGGTATCAGGCCTGCGCTCGGCGGGGAAGCGATAAGGCCCTTGAAATCAGCGCCGCGTACGCCATCGGAGTATTCCCCCTTACCACCGGGCTATTTTCGAGTCGGAACAACTGGAACAGGCACCGGCCCGGCAAGGCCCGGCGGAAGAGGGCGGCGCGGAAGGCAAGTCGCGAGGGAGGTTGAAGTTACCGGACATCAAGGACGGAGGTCGAAGGGAAATTAGGTGACCGTCCCGAAATCCATGAGGCGACGGCGCTCGGGCTTGCCGTTGGGTAGCGAGGAGTGGCTGCGGCGGATTGGGGAGGACTTTCGGATCGAGGCCCGGCGGAAGAGGGCGGGGCGGAAGGCAAGTCGCGAGGGAGGTTGAAGTTACCGGACATCGAGGACGGAGGTCGAAGGGAAATGAGGTGACCGTCCCGAAATCCATGTTGGTGTAAGTTGCTGAGGGGGTGGCGGTTAGATTGGTGAGTGCGAGTGTGACTCGGGGAAAGTGGGCGGAGCGGTTCCGAAGGAACAGCCGGAACTGGCACAGGACATGGAAGTGGTGTTTTCGGCTGTTCCGGATTTCGTCGGTCGGTACGTGGAATCATGGGCTTACAGGCGCTCAGTTGGCGTGGATCCTTATCGCGTTTCTGGCGGCTTCCGGACGCCGGCTGAACGTTGGGATGGCGCAAGGCCTTTGGAATCAGAGCGGCATATCCCAACGGACTACTCCTCCTTACCACCGGGTTATTTTGGAGTCGGAGCAGGTGGAACAGGCACCGGGCTTGTAACTGGGTTTACGGCTGTTCCAAGTTCGCGTGGCTGGTACGTGGAATCAAAGGGTTACAGGCGCTCAGTTGGTGTCGATCCTTATCTCTTTTCTGGCGGCTTCTGGACGCAGGCTGATCCTTCGCATCGCGCAAGGCCTTTGGAATCAGAGCGGCATATCCCGACGGGCTATTCCTCCTTACCACCGGGTTATTTTGGAGTCGGAGCAGGTGGAACAGGCACCGAACACCTACGTCGTCATGCGATTGTCCGCATCGATCTTGTGACTTACCGTCTTGTCCGGATTGTAGTAGTAGTTGGTTGTGCCGGATTCGGGTTGAGACGTGGATTGCAGGTAAGCGGTGTTGTTGTAGACTGCCTTCGGGGGACAGATAGGATGAGCGGGCTGGCCTCTCTCCAGCGGCGGTAAGCTCGCTGGTGAAAGTAAATAAACGCACTCCATTGGGGTGCAGAAAGAGACCAGCCATGCCGAAGCATACCACCATCTCCCCACCACCGGCCCGGACCATCGGGCTTGATCAGCGCGACGCGCGGCAGTTGGCGCGGTTGGCGCGCCTCGATCCTGAACTGTTGAATCCGGTGAAGCTGCGCGATGCCGGGCGGCAAGCGGACTTGTTTGTGGTGCGGGCTCGCGCCACGCTGGTGGACATGCGGACGAAGCTGATCAACTTCGCGCGAGCGGTGACGAAGGGGATGGGCCACCGGCTGCCGTGCGGCGGAGCGCACCGATTCGCGATACGGGTGCGTGAGGCGGTTCCGGAAGCGCTCGCGCCCGCCGTGGAGCCGCTGCTGGCGGTGCTGGAGCAGATCGAGCAACAGATTGCCGGCTACGATGCTGAGTTGGACAGGCTCGCTCGCGAACGGTATCCGGAAACGCGATGGCTGACGCAGGTGCCGGGTGTCGGCACTCTCACCGCGCTGACGTTCGTGTTGACAGTGGGAGCGCCAGAGCGGTTCGAGCGGAGTCGTGACGCGGGCGCGTTCCTCGGCCTGGTCCCACGACGACGCCAAAGCGGCGAACGCGACCCACGGCTCGGTATCACCAAGTCGGGTGACCGTTACTTGAGGCGGTTGTTAGTGCAGTGTGCGCACGTGCTGCTGGGGCGCTGGGGCGATGATTGTGCGCTACGGCAGTGGGGTCTGCGCCACGCGCAGAGTCGCGCGCAGAAAAAGCGCACCGTAGTGGCGGTGGCGCGGAAGCTCGCGGTTTTGCTCCACCGGTTGTGGCGCCGCCAGGAAGTGTTCCGGCCGTTCCCGCAAGCCGCTTGAAGTAGTCTGTGGTCTGGTTCAGGTGAGCCAATCTCGGGTTCTGGCGACTGCGGGAGGTGTCACGAGAGCTTCTAAGCTCGCGGGACAGTGAGCAGCGCCAGCTTCCAACCGGAACCTCTCGAGCAGCGATCTCGTTTGCGGAGATCAGAACGACTGCGTATGGAAGCCGGAGAAGAAGCTCAGAGGCTCACCAGCGGAAACCGAGTTTCCGCGCGAAGCGGCCCGTCGCATTTCAGCCGTAGCGCAATGGTGCTCGCTGGCCAAGGGTTCGCTACGCCGCGCTCGGCGCGCGCCCTTGCCGTCTGCGCTCCCTGGCGCTCCGCGGCTATGCGACGGGCGGCTCCGGCGGAAACTCTCTAAATTGCAGATTGCTCTTGACTGAGACCAGCCCGCTCATGGAAGTCGCCTCATTTCCCTTGCGAGGAATCTGGCGTGGATCGCACTTCCTGGTATGCCCCGCGTTGCGCGCATTGTAATCCCTGGCCTTCCCCACCATATCACCCAACGGGGTAATTATCGACAGAAGATTTTCTTCCGCTCCGAAGACTATCGCCTTTACTTGAACTTGCTCGCCGACTATGCCCGTCAACTCCGATATTGCCTTATGCCGAATCACGTCCACCTGATTCTGGTCCCGCGGAACGAGGTGGCTCTGGGGCGGCTATTCCGCTGGCTCCACGGGGACTATGCGTGACGCCGTTTCCGAATCCCGGAATCTCAAAGCGGCCCTTGCACCCGATCTCTCGACACACAGGATTCCTTGCTCCACGTTGGCTTTCCGAAACCATGGCTAGCTCTCATCTTCGTCTTCAATCGGTGAGAATGGAAACTCCTTTTCGTGTCGCGGGGGCTTGGAGAATGCAGCCATCTCTGAGGGTCTCCGGATCAGCCGTCGAATCTCCTCCTCAGTAGCCTCGGGAACTTCCTTCCAGAACATCTCACACCCGTCCTCCAACTCGTCCGGAAGGCAAAGCAACTGGTTCACTCCGCGAAACACGCTCTTAACTTTGCCGCCAAGCAAGTTCGTGTACTCGTAATCCGGCTGCTCCAGACGCTGAGCCTTGTCCAAAGCTTCTTCGGCGCTCGTAGCCCTGATCAGATAAGTATTCAGGTGGAGCGGCGAGGTGTCCCCACCATAGTTGAATTCCACAACCAACGTCGCGAGATACCAATGTCCTGCCGAAGTCTTCACGATACCGCTCCTCCCCAGGGCAGGCGCGTCAACCGGACCCTCCCTTTCGTTCGAAGACAAACGCCCTTTTTCAATCGCGACCTTTTCGCCGCTCCCCGCACCTCTCCACTTTAACGGCTCGTGGACCCCTGCAAGCAAAAAAAAGGGCGGCGATTGCTCGCCGCCCGAGTTGGCTGTTGTGGGAAAGTGGTTAGCGGCCGAACGGGCCGGGCATGCGCTGCAATCCGGGACCGCCGGGACCGCCGAAGCCAGGACCGGCCGGGGGATCCAGCAGGTTCAGCATGGTCGCCTGGCGGATTGTGTCCTGCAGCGCCGCGGCATCCGACAAGTTTTTCAGGCGGGAACGCTGTTCCGCGGACAGGACGCCCAAGGACTGAGCTTCAAAGCCGTCACGCAGAGTCTGCAGCCGTTTGCGCAGGGTTTCGATTTCGATCAGCGCGGCGCCGAGCGCCGGCGCATCGGTGCTGCCCGCCTGCAGCCTTTCGCGCAGGGCGCGCTCCTTCGTGCCGATCTCGTTCATCGCGGTCTGCATGGCGTTGCGCTGGTTGGTCTGCAGTGTGCGGAGCGCCGTCAACTGGCTGTCGGTCAGGTTCAAGTACGCTTTGATCGCGTCCGCCGAAGGTTGCATGCCCTCGCCCGGTCCAAACCGTCCGGGTCCGGGTTGTGCAAGAAGAGCCGCCGCGGAAAGTAATACAAACAAGGAACATTTCATTTTTTTCTCCTCTCGAAGGGGGGTCGAACGCCCAACACCAGTATGCCCCGGATCTCGTTTTCCGCAGGTTAAACATAGGAAAAGACTGTCTTTACATTCTTAACAAACAGTTTGCCCGAGGTTATCGGCGAATCGGCTAAGCTGAGAACCGGATGAAGCTGTTCTGGGGCGGGATCGGGCTGGTGCTGGCGCTGCTGGGCGCCGTGGCCTGGCTGCAATCGCGCTGGATCGACCAGTTGCGGGACGCGGATCGCGAGCGGCGGCAGCGACTGCTGGACACTTCCTTAAACAACTTCCGGCAGGACTTCCAGTACGAGCTGGTGCGGATCGCGCCGGCGCTGGGCGGGGGTCCGCCAGGCGATCCCGAATCCGAGCTTCCCTTGCTGGCCGAGCGGCTGGCGACGTGGCAGTCCTCCACCGTGTACCCCGAGCTGGTACAAGCGATTTGGATTCTGCGCGAAGGGCAGATCCAGCGCATGGATCCGAAGACGTACCAGGCCAATCGGGCGGAAGCGCCGCAGGAGTTGGAGCAGCTTCGGCAGCGGCTGCCCGAGATCCCGGATGGGGTACTGCTGGAGCAGCTCGACTGGCCGGCGTTCGTGATTCCGCGTTTCCGGCCGGGTCCGGGTCCGGCTTCGGGGCGGGAAGGCGGTTCGGGATTCGGCCGCCCGCCGTGGATGCAACCCGGCTTCGGACCTCCCGGCCGCGGTTTCTGCCGCCCGCCGAGCCCCGGCGGCGCGGGGATGGTATGGGTGGTCCAGTTGAGTAAAGAGGCGCTGGAGAAGCAACTGCTTCCCGATTTGCTGCGGCGGCATTTCGGGGAGCAGCCGGAATACCGTTTTCGTGTGACCAATGCGCGGGGAGTGCAGTTGTTCGCGTCGGCGGGCGGAACGGAATCCGCCAGCCGGGATGGGCAGATCCGTTTTCTGGAGCTGCAGCCGGTCCGCCGGGGTCCTGGAGGAGGTCCCGGGCCCGACGGTACGGCTCGGCCGGGTCCGCGGGCCGCCGGAGGAGCCTGGTTGCTGCAGGCGACCAACGTGGCAGGCTCGCTGGAAGCTGCCGTGGAGGTGAATCGCCGGCGCAATCAGATGATCGCGCTGGCGGCGCTGCTGCTGACGGGCTCCGCGATCGCGATGCTGATCCTGTCGGCGCGGCGCGCGCAGAAGCTCGCGCGGTTGCAGATGGAATTTGTCGCCGGCGTTTCGCATGAGCTGCGGACTCCGCTGACCGTCATCGGGTCCGCCGCCGCGAATCTTGCGGACGGCGTGGTGGCGAAGCCGGAACAGGTTCGCAAGTACGGCGCACTCATGCGGGATCAGGCGCGATCGCTGACGGACCAGGTGGAGCAGATCCTGACGTTCGCCGGGGCGCAAGCCGGCCGGCGCAAGCTGGACTTCCAGCCTGTGGACATCGCCGCTGTCATCGATCGCGCGATTGAAGCCGCCGCGCCGGACACGGCCGGCTGCCAGGTGGAGAAGTTCGTGGCGGACGGGCTCCCCACGCTCGATGCCGACGTGACCGCGTTGACGCAATCCGTCCGGAATCTAATCAGCAATGCCGGCAAGTACGCGGCGCGCGGGCAGTGGATCGGCGTGCGCGCGGAGAAGCGCGGTGGAGAAGTGATTCTTCAAGTGGAAGACCGCGGTCCGGGGATCGACCCGGCGGACCTGCCGCGCGTCTTCGACCCGTTCTATCGTGGGAGGAGCTCGGACGGCCACCATGGCGCCGGGCTTGGCCTGAGCCTGGTGCGGGACATGATCGAAGCACATGGAGGGCGAGTGGAGGTGAACAGCGATCCCGGCGCGGGCACGCGGTTCACGCTGCACCTGCCGCTGCCGGCATGAGCGCGCGAATCCTGATTGTCGAGGACGAGCCGGGTGTCGTGCTGACGCTCACGGACCGGCTGGAGGCTGAGGGCTTCAGCGTCTCGAGCGAATCGGACGGGGAGAAAGGCCTGGAACGCGCGCTGGCCGAGCCGTTCGATCTACTGCTGCTGGATATCACGCTGCCCGGCCGCAACGGGTTGGACATCTGCCGCAAGCTGCGGTCCACCGGCAATGGCGTTCCGGTGCTGATGCTGACGGCTCGCGCGCAGGTGGTGGACAAGGTGGTGGGGTTGCAGATCGGGGCCGATGACTACCTGACCAAGCCGTTCGACATGATGGAGCTGCTGGCGCGGGTGGAAGCGCTGCTCAGGCGGTCACCGAAGCGGGATCAGCCGGTGGAGCGGTTCGAGTTCGGGAGAGTGCGGATCGATTTTCGCGCGGGCGAAGTGATTCGTGACGGCAAACCCGTGGAATTGTCGGCTCGCGAGTTTCAACTGCTGCGATTCCTGGTGGAACATCGCGGCAAGATCCTTTCCCGCGATCAACTGCTGCGCGAGGTGTGGGGCTACCAGGCTTTGCCGCTGACGCGGACCGTGGATGTTCACATGGCGTGGCTGCGGCAGAAGCTGGAGCCGAACGCGAAGCAGCCTCAATACTTCCTGACGCTGCGCGGACTGGGGTACAAGTTCACGGGCTAGCTGGGTGTTCGATGCGTCGGACCCCGCCCGCGCCGCGGCGCTACTGTCCGCTGGCCGCGCCGCGAGGCGGCGCGTTCTTCACGTATTTGTCGAACCAGGCGATCATCTCGTAGAGCGCGTGCTCCACGGACTCCTTGGCCTGGTAGCCGTGCGATTCGTGCGGGAGCATCACCAACCGGGTGAATCCGCCGTTGCCGCGAACGGCGGCGTACATGCGTTCGCTCTGGATTGGGAAGGTGCCCGTGTTGTTGTCCGCCTCGCCGTGAATGAACAGGATCGGCTCCTTGATCTTGTCGGCGATCAGGAACGGGGACATTCGCAGGTAGGTGTCGCGGGCTTCCCAGAAAGTGCGGCGCTCGGTCTGGAATCCGAACGGGGTCAGGGTCCGGTTGTAGGCGCCGGACCGCGCCACCCCCGCGCGGAACAGGTCGGAATGGGCCAACAGGTTGGCGGTCATGAAGCCGCCGTAGCTATGGCCGCCGACCCCGACGCGTTCAGGATCGATCACGCCCATTTCCGCGCCCTTGTCGATGGCAGCTTTCGCTCCGGCCACCAGTTGCTCGACATAGGTGTCGTTGACGGTTTCCGGCGTGCCGATGATCGGGATGGTGGCGTCATCCAGGATCGCGTAACCTGCCAGCAGATAGAACAGGTGGGAGGCGCCGGTGGGGTAGTTGAAGCGCTTCTGCGATCCCGTGATCTGGCCCGCGGTATCGGAGTCGTTGAACTCACGCGGATACGACCACATCATCGCAGGCAGGCGCGTGCCTGCCTTGTAGTCCGGCGGCAGGTACAGGGTGAATGACAGCGGCACGCCGTCGGCTCGCTTGTAAGTCACCAGTTGCTTCTTCACGCCGCGCATCGCCGGAGCGGGGTCCTTATAAGACGTCAGCATCTTCTCTCCGCTGCAGCAGGTCTTCAGGTAGTAATTCGGGGGTTCGGTGGGGGATTCGCGCTTGATGACCATGCTCGATCCGTCGTCGGCGAGCAGCGACACAAAAGTCTCGTAGCGTTCCGGATCGCTCTGAAACACGCGATCCGACTTCGCGGTGGCGAGGTTGAAGCGGTCCAGGAAGGGATAATCGCCCTTGGGGGAAGCTCCGTTGCCGGCGAGGTAAATCGAGTCGCCGTCCTGCGCGATGGCGCGGTGTCCGCTGGGAAGCATCCTGGTGACCGGGTTGCCGGGGTCCTTGTAGCGATCCTGGTTGTTGCGGCTCCACACCAGAACCGGAGGCGCTGACGGATTCCTGGGATTAATGCGGAAGGTGCGCACCCAGCGGCGATCGCGCTCGAAGTCCTTGACGAAGGCCAGGTCGCCTTTCTCGCCGAACTCGATTCCCTGGAAGCGGTGTTCGGTCTTCACGAGTTCCACCGGCTCCGCTTGCGCAGGCAGGCGCGCCATCATCACGCGGTCGCGATGCGGCACTTTCTCCTTTAGATTGCCGCCGTCCATCGCTTCCACCCAGACCACGGTGCTGGGCTCGGTGGGAAGCCACTCCGGCGACCTCGGTCCGGGCGGCACGTATTCCCCGCCGAGGCTGGCGCGCTCCTGTAGCGGCTTGCTCGCGATTTTCCGTGCGACCTCGCCCGTGCCGGTCCAGACCTCGATTTCCTGCGGGAACATCGTCGCCGGATGGAGGTAGGAGAACGGCGCATGGGCGTGCGTCACCAGGACGAACTTCCCGCTAGGGGAAGGCTGTGCCCCCAGGATGATCGCCGGCTTGCCCACGGCAGTCGCCTTGCCGCCTTGCACATCCACGAAGGTGAGCTGTGCCGTGGCGAAATAAGTGAACAGCGCCTCATCGTGCGGATTCTTCAGCATGTCCTGGAAGGTGGGCACCGCGCCGCCCTTACCGTAGGACTCCTGGATCGCCGGGCCCTTGGGCGCGCCGGCCGAGACCGGCGCGGGTCCCCGCCCGGCAGGCACCGCCGGAACCAGCAGGGTCTTCGAGTCGCCCAGCCAATCGAGGTCGGAGCGATCGTCTAACGGATTCGAGCGCGACATCACCAGGTTCAACTTGATGCCCGGGATCATGCGCGCCTTGCCCGTGGCGGTCTCGGCAACCCACAACTCGATGCCCTGGTCCGTGTAGTTCGGGAAAGCGAACTTGCTGCCGTCGGGGGAGAAAGCCGGCCGGCCGATCTTGGCCTTCGCGGGAAGCTGCACCGGCATCGTCTTGCCTTCCGGCAGCGCCATCAGGCTGAGCCCGATGATGTTGCCCGCCAGGTGCACACCGTTGGTCCGGGGATCGACGCGAACGCCCGCCAGGCGAAGCATCGGGGCGGAAACCTCGGCAATCGAGGGGTAGCGCACGGGCTGAATGACCAGAGCGTGCTTCTTGGTGGGGCTCACCACCAGGGCGGGCGGAGCGGGTGCGTTGAGAATGTCCTGAACAGCCTGGGGAGGTTTCTGGTACGTGGTTTCCGCCGCAAGGGCGAAAGCGACGAGGCAAAGCAGCAAGGCTCGGGTTTTCATGGCTTATTGAGGATCTTATGAGACCCCGGGGGCGGAGTCAATCAAGGGCGGCCATCACCACACCCGGCAGGCCGGACCCGAAGTCAACGGCAGGCCCGCGCCACACGCAAACGCCTTGGGAAACTCCGGAAGATTCGAAACACCCACATTCACACGCCGCCGCACGGTCGTGTACGGCCGGATGCGAGCCCGCTCCCGCGCCGCCACCTCCAATTCGGTCTCGCACCAGGTCTGCGCCCACGCCAGCAGGAATCGCTGATCGCTCGTGAACCCGGCGATCCGCCCCGGCAATCGCGGCCGCGCGAGCCAGGCGAACAGCAGCCCCGCCTGATCCGCCACATCGCTGGCCAGGGTCTCGCGCGTTCCCATCTGCTTCTCCAAACACTCGGTGGAGGCCGGAAGGGGCTCGATCAGCCGCGAAAGCTCGCGCGCCATCAACGCTCCGGCCGATCCGTAGCTGCCCGGTCCCACGCCCGCGTAGAACGGCGGCTGCAGCAGCCCCGCGGCGAAAACCAACGTATTGGTTTCCGGATCGTAAGCCGCGTCCGGCGCCGCGGCCGGGATCGCCGCAGTCTCCGGCTCGCGCTTCTTGCCAATTCGCTTCAGGTCCTGACGCCAGGCCGATTCGTTAGCGCGCAGCAGATTCCCCAGGGCATCGCCGCGGCTAATTTCGAATTCCCCGTCCGGTTCCGCGGTTGGCTGGCCGATCCGGAAGCGCAGCGACTCAATGCGCCGCCGCGCCTCCGCCCGAGCCTCCTCCGACAACCACGCGAACCGCGGCACGCGCGAATCGAGCGCGGCGGCGATCTCACGCGCCATGCGCAAGGCATTCGTGGCGTCCGGCAGCGCCCTGGCGATGAACAGCCGGTCCGACGCCTGCGGCAACTGCCGCTCCACCAGCCCGGCGCACCGCTTCCAGCGCGGCATCATCTCCCGCTCCCCCAGGAGCGTTCGCCCGTAAAACGCGAAGCTCTCTTCGTCCAGCCGCGCCGGCAGCAGCGATGCGGAATCGCGCAGCAGGGCCCAGGCGAAGTAAGCGCGCCAGGCCTCCATCCCGGTCTCCGACAGCAGCCGGTTGATTTGCCGCACGAATCCCGGAACGGAGACGTTCACGGTTTCAAACGGGGGGGCGCCGGCCGCTTTCAGATACGCTTCGAAATCGAACTCCGGCGCGAGCGCGAAAGCCTCCCGCCGAGGCATGGGGTTGTAGATGCGGGCCGGGTCCTGGCGCGACGCCTCATCCAGCGAAGCCTGGGCCAACGCAGCTTCGATTCGCACCACTGCCTTCGCCAGCGCCGCTCCCTGCGCGACGGTTACTCCGCCGAGGACCAGCGTCCGCTCCACGTGGGCCTCATACCGCGTGGTCAGGCTGGTGTCCTGGAAATATGCCCGGCGATCCGGGAGCCCCAGCCCGCCCTGGTCGATCACGGCATTGGTCAGAGCGGCGTCCTGCAGGTCGGGCTCGCTGCCGAAGCCGAAAAGCGCGTTGACACCCGCGATATGCAGGGACGCGAGCAACGCCGGGATGCCGCGGCGGTCCTTCAACTCCAGGATCCTTTTGAGCAGCGGCCCGGCCGGCGTAAGATCGTTGCGGGCAATTGCCGCCTGGTCCATGCAGGATGCGTAAAAGTCGCCCGCGCGCCCGGTGTCTTTCTCCAATTGCGATCGGAGGATCTCCAGATTGCGCTCCCGCGCTTCGTCGAACCGCGACCATCGCGACCGCCCTCCGCTCAGTTGCGTGGCGCGCATCCAGCCGCCGCAGGCGAATTGATAAAAATCCGCGCACGGGTCCGCCGCGCGATCGATCCATTTGGTCTCCTGCGCCGCCACACAGCACGGCAGAAGGACAATTCGCAGCCATCGGTGCATTCCTGCCCAGTGTAACCGGACGCCGATTCCGCGAACCTTCGGCGCCGCAATGCGTTTCTTTCTTAGCTGCGTCCGACAATGATAGACTCCGGCCAGCGGCAAAACAGCGCGTCCCATTTTCGGACACTGCGCGGCTCGCGTCTTGTTGGAGCGAAACGAGATACTGATGGTAAGGGGTTTGCAGTCAAGACCAGTGTGGAGCAGATGTCCGGATCGGCAGCGATGACAGAGACAATGCGCTCGGAGCCGCTGCGGGTCTTGGTTTGCGATGACCAGATCGACGTCCGCGAAGCGCTGCGCCTGATGTTAAAGGGAGCGGGCTACAAGGCCGAAACGGCGGAATCTCCCGCGGCCGCGCTGGTTGCCGTGGATCGCCAGCAGTTTGACGCGATTCTGATCGACATGAATTACTCCCGCGACACCACATCGGGCGAGGAAGGGCTGCAACTCTTAAAGGACTTGCTGGAGCGCGAGGTGGAGGCGCCGGTCATTGTGATGACCGCTTGGTCCAGCGTCGATCTCGCGGTGGAAGCCATGCGGCGCGGCGCGGCGGACTTCGTGCAGAAACCCTGGGATAACGCGCGGTTGTTGAATACCGTTCACAAGCAGGCGCAGCAGGCGGCGGATCGCACGCGCGCCGAGAAGGAACGCAAGTCAGAGCTCGATCTGGCGCGCCACGTGCAACAGCGGTTGCTGCCACAGAAATTCCGGACGTTGGAGACGCTCGCTTACAGCGGGCGGTGTATCCCCGCGCAGCAGGTGGGCGGCGATTACTTCGATTTCTTCGATTTCGGCGCGGATCAGTTGGGCTTCGTGCTGGCCGACGTTTCCGGCAAGGGGATCGCCGGCGCGATGCTGATGGCCAACCTGCAGGCCACGTTTCGAAGCCAGAGCGCGCTGGCGGTGCGGAACCCGGTGGCGATGCTGGAAAGCGTGCACAAGCTGTTCTACGCCTCGACACCCACACAGTTTTTTGTCACGCTGTTCTTCGGCATCTACGACGACCACCGGCGCGAATTGCGCTACGTGAATTGCGGGCATCCCGCGGCGCTGCTGGCGCGCGGCGACGGCACGTTGGAGAAGCTGGAGGCCGGAGCATTGCCGCTGGCCATTTTCGAGGAGTGGAGCGGCGTGGAAGGCAAGGTTGCCATCGGCGCCGGCGATACCCTGCTCGCGTTCTCCGACGGCGCCATGGAAGCCGGGATCGACGACGGCAAGGAACTGGGCGAGGACGGCCTGGCAAGCGTCCTGCGGGCACACGCGAACGAGCCCGTCGACGCGGTGATCGACGGGGTGATTCGCGCCGCCAACGCCATCAGCCACGATCATCTGGCCGACGATCTGACGCTGATCGCCTTACGCGGCCTTTAACATCGCTTCCAGTTGCCGGATGTGATTCTGATCGTGGCCCGCCATGGTCTCCAGAATCGTCGCCAGCTTCATGGTCCCGCGCTCCGGATGCGTCACCGGCTTCGCCATCTGCTCCGGCGTCAGCGATTTCAGCAGGCACAGATTCCAGTTGCGCAATGCCGTGAAGGCGGCCAGCGCAGTGGCGGAATCCGCCGTGGCATACCAGCAGGACCACCCGTCCTGATCGAACGGTTGAATCACGTGATGATCCTCGGCCATACCCTGCCGCAGGCGAAACGCAAAAGCGATTTCCGCATCGGCGAGGTGGCACAGGATCTGGGCGGGACTCCACTTGCCGGGCGCGATCGGTTGCCCGACCCGGTCGCCGAGCTGCGCCAGAAGGTCCGTCAACTTCGCCGTCGTCCCGGCGATCGAATCCAGAAGGTTCCCGCCGCCGACAAAAGCGGCGTACGGGTTCAATGCGCTGGTGGCCATGAAACTAGTCTGCACGCAAAACGGTCATCGGGTCCACCCGTGAGGCACGAATTGCCGGGATTTGCGAGGCGAACAGCGACAAAATCGTGGCCGCCAGCGCGCTGAAGGCGAACACCGGCGGATCCCAGGGGCTGGTGCCGTGGAGGAAGGAATGGAGCAGGCGTCCCGCCGCCGCCGCGCAGGCGAGCCCCAGGACGACGCCCCACGCCGTGGTCCGCAGCGAACGCAGCAGCACTTCCCGGTGAATCGCCGCCGAATCCGCGCCCACGGCCATGCGAATTCCGAACTCGCGGCGGCGCCGGGTGACGCTGTGGGACACCACGCCGAACAGGCCCGCGAACGCCAGCAGGACGCCCAGCGCCGCCAGCGCTCCCGCGATCCGCGCGGGCATCCAATCCCAGTACAAGGAATCGCGAATGTGCTCCCGCAGCGATGTCTCGCTCGACAGGCTCGCCTTGGGATCGATCTCGCGCAGCGCGCGGCGGATCGCGGCCAGCGTTCCCAGGGGCTCTCCTTCGGTTTCCACCAGCAGGGTGAAGTCCTCCGACGGCGCCTGCGCGAACGGGAAATACAGGAACGGCTGAGCCTGCTCATGCAGTTGATTCACCGGCGCATCGGAGCTGAGACCCACGATCTGGTAACCCTTGTCGCGAATGTGGATGACACGTCCCACCGGGTCGGCATCGCCGAAGAACCTGCGCGCGAAGGCGCGCGTGGCGATCGCCACCGCGGGCGAGTTCTCGTCATCCTGGGCCGTGAATCCGCGCCCGCGCTCCAGCGTCAGGTTCATCATCGAAAAATAACCGGGCGAAACCTGGTTGAACTTCACCGGCACGGCTTCCGTCCAGCCGGGGAGCATCACCTCGCGGCTCGCGCCCCCGCCGTAGCCGGCCATGGGAATGCGGCGCGCATAGCTAACCGCCTTCACGCCCGGCAGCGATTGCACTTTCGCGGCCGCAATCTCGAGCAATTGCACGCGCGTCAGATCCTCGCGCGGAAAGTACCCGAGGGTGATCAGCACGTTCTTGTCCTTGGGTAATCCCGTGGGTTTGCGGCTGGAATGTTCCAGGCTGCGCCACAGTAGTCCCGCGCCGGTCAGCAGGACGACGGAAAGCGCGATTTCGGAGATCACCAGCAGGCGCGAGCCCGCCAGCCGCGCCGATTCGCCGCCGGAACTGCGCAGCACGTTAGTAATCTCCAGGCGCGAGAACCGGAGCGCCGGAGCGATCGCGAAGATCATGGTAGCTACAACAGTGATGGCCATCGTGAACGCCACCACGCGGCGATCCAGCAGCACATCGAATCCGACCCACGAAGGTCCCGGCGGCATCAGCACCGGCGACAGTTCGATGAGCCACGCGGTAAGGAGAAGCCCGAGCGCGGCGGCGCCGGCCGCCAGCAGCGACCCCTCGATCAGCGCCTGGCGCACCAGGCGCCAGCGTCCCGCGCCCACCGCCTGCCGGATCGCCAGCTCCCGCGAGCGCGCCTCGCCTTGCGCCAGCAGCAGCGTGGCCACGTTCGCGCAGGCGATCAGAAGCACGATGGCGATCGGCGCCAGGATGAGCAGCGTTCTGCCGCCCGCCGGCGTTTCCAGCGGCCGGACCAGGTAACGTGTATTGCGGTTGGTGTCCGGATAGGCGGCCGCGAGCCTGGCCGCCACGGTATCCGCCTGCGCGCGAACCTCGCCGATCCCCGCGCCGGGCCGCATCCGCCCGATCGCCTCGAAGTGGCGCGCGCGCCGGCTCTCGAAATCCGCCGTGCCGCCCATCCGCGACCATGAAATCCGCGGCATCCAGATCTCCAGCGACATCCCGCGATCGAAGCCTCGGAATTCGCGCGGCAGCACGCCGACCACGGTGAACTGATCGTTCATCAGCCGGATCACCTTGCCGATCGCCGCCGGATCGCCCTGAAAGCGGCGCTGCCACAAACCGTGGCTCAGGATCACCGGAGGTTCCGCCAGGCGGGCATCCTCGACCCTGTCAAACAGCCGGCCACGGTCCGCGCCCACGCCGGTGACCTCAAAGAAGTTGTCCGAGACTACGGCCACCGAGAGGGATTCCTCCAGCTCTCCCAGGTGCAGCACCGTGCCACGGCGGCTGATCGCAGCCAGTCCTTCAAGCGCGCTGATGTCGCGCCGCAGATCGAGATAATCGGCGAAGGAGATCACTTCCCCGCGGCCGGACGCGGGATCGCGAACCAACTCCACGATCCGCTCCGGATCGGTGACGGCCAGCGGTCGCAGGAACATCGCGTCCACCAGACTGAATACCGTGGAATTCGCCGCGATTCCGAGGGCAAGAGAAATCATGGCGAGACCAGTGATGCTCTTGCGGGCGAGTAGCGTGCGCGCCGCGTAGCGCAAATCGGGCCAGAGGTTCATTTCGTACTCCTCCGCCTGTACTATACCGCCGGAGTCCAGCTCCGGTTACGGCTTCATGGTCACCAGGACACGCCCTGGGACCAGCCGGATCTGCTGGATGTTGTAGTCCAGCTCAAACGGCTGGTTGATCTTCGCCTGAGGAAACAAGGAAAGAAAAAACGTGTCCACCATGAAGTCCAGCACGGATCCGCTGGCGGGCACGCGCGAGATCTCCACCCGGTCCAGATGCACGGTGGCGCGGCCCTTGTCCGATTGCAGCGAAATGTTCACCTGCAGCGGACGCTCCCCGCGAATCAGCCGTTCAATGGTCCAGTGATACTGCACGCCTCGGGCGTGCTGCATATTCAGGAAGTCGACCATCGCATTGCCTTGCGCCGTTCCGGACCCCACCGTCACCTTCTGACCGCGAATCCCGGCGGGAACCCAAAGCGGCACGTGGACCTTTGCAAAAGCAGTGATTTCGTCCTGGCTGAACGTCACCGTGGATCCGCGCGGCGCTCTGCCGTCCGCAATCGCCTTCTGCTTGTGGCGGGCCGACTTGTAGACAGCATCCTGCCCCAACAAATTCACGGCCGCGAGCAGGAAAATAAGGCCTCGCATATACCTTCAGTGTAGAATCACCTTCATGCGAGCGTCGATCTGGAAAATCGCCATCTTCCCGGTTTTGCTGTACTCCGCCGCGGAAGGCGTCAAACAGCCCATCACGATGACGGACATGTTGAAGATCCGTAACGTTACCGATGTCGAGGTGGCGCGTGACGGATCTTTTGCCGTGTACGCGGTGCGATCGATTCATACCGAGATGAAGAACGGCGAGCCCGAGTACAGCTACCGCTCCAATCTCTGGTTCATCGATTTGAACGACGCGCAGGCGAAGCCGGCGCAACTCACCTTCGGGGCTCGCAACGATGGGGCGTTTTCCATCAGCCCGGACGGGCGCAACCTGGCCTTCGTGAGATCGGATGATTCGGCGCGGGACCGTCCCCGCGGGCAGGTTTGGTTGCTGCCCCTCCGGTCTCCCGGCGAACCCAAACCGGTCACTTCACTCGAACACGGCGCGGGCAATCCCGTCTGGCGGCCGGATGGCCTGGCGCTGCTCGTCTCCTCCGCGATCCCGATCTCGAAGATTGAAGGCAAGCCCCATTGGGATCTGGAGCGCCCGAACCGCGAATGGTTCGACTGGGAGCGTCCCAAGCCGGGGGATCAGCAGACCAAGGTGGACGCGCGACCCGACGGGGATCGCAAGGCGATCCGCGCCTGGCTGGAGAAGAACGCTTCCAAGGACAATCCGACAGTCATCAATCGCATCAATTTCATTGGCGAGCAGGCGCTGAGTCCGGAACAAACGGTCGCCACTTTGTTCCTCATCGATCTTGCCGTCGGCAACAAAGCCACGCAGTTGACGCGCGACTTCTATAGCCGCGGCGCGTTCTCGTTCTCGCCGGACGGCAAACAGATCGTATACAACTCGACGCCTCCCGTGGCCACGCATCCCGACCGGCTGCGCCGCGCCTCCGTCTGGATGATGAACGCGGACGGCAGCGGAGCGCGCACCGTTCTGGACAACGAAGCATGGTCGTACGGCCAGCCCCGGTTTTCCGCCGACGGCGCGTCGCTGTATTTCACCGCCTCGGAATCCGATCAGCCGGGGTTCCGGCAAGCGAAGGTCGGGCGCCTGAATCTGGCGTCGAAAGAGATCTCCTGGCTGGCTCCCGACTGGAAGTCCGCCGTCAGCGCTTATCAGGTGGGACGGGACGGTATCGTCCGCTTTACTTCGAGCTGGCACGGAGGCGAACCGCTGCTGGAGATGGCGGACGGCCGCGCGATCACGCTGACCCCGCCGCAGACCGGTGTCGCGGCGTTCGATGAGGGAGGCGGCAAGGTGGTGGCCGCTCTGATCAGTGTGCCGAATCCGAGCGAGCTGTACCTGATCGGCAAGGACGGACGGCCGAAACAGTTGACCGAATTGAATTCCGTTTGGCTGGCCGCCAAGACCATCTCCCTTCCCGAGCAGCGTTGGATCACCCGGCCGGACGGAACCAAGGTGCAGTATTGGGTAATGAATCCGGTGAATGCCCAGCCGGGAAAGAAGTACCCCTGGGTGCTCGACATGCACGGCGGACCCAGCGCGATGTGGGGCCCGGGCGAATTCAGTATGTGGCACGAGTTCCAGTTGTTCTGCTCCTGGGGTTACGGCGTCGTGTACTCCAACCCCCGCGGTTCATCGGGCTACGGATACGAGTTCCAGCGCGCCAATTACAAGAACTGGGGCGAGGGACCGGCGGGAGATGTGCTCGCGGCGCTGGACGATGCCATGAGCCGGAATGCCATGATCGATCGCGATCGCCTGTTTCTGACCGGGGGATCGTATGCCGGGTACTTGACCGCCTGGATTATCGGCCACGACAATCGCTTCCAGGCCGCCGCCGCGCAGCGGGGAGTCTATGAGCTGAACACGTTTTTCGGTGAGGGCAACGCGTTCCGGCTGGTGGAGAACCATTTCGGCGGCTTCCCGTGGGAGCCGGAGTCGAAGAAGCTGCTGGACCAGCAGTCTCCGTTTACTTACGTCGACAGGATCAGGACACCGTTCCTGATTCTCCACGGCTCGCAAGACTTCCGGACCGGCGTATCGCAAAGTGAAATGATCTACAAAGCACTGAAACAGCTTGGACGGCCGGTGGAATACGTGCGTTATCCGAACATTGGGCATGAGCAGACCCGCTCGGGTCCTCCGCTGGCGCGGATGGACCATATGATGCGGATCGTGGAGTTCTTTGAACGGTATTCGAAGAACGATCGTCCCGCGCCGGTGGAGGCGAAGTAGCTCCGGGATCGCTCGTCTAATGCCGTGCGGGCCGGGGGTCGATAGACCCGGATAGGATGAGGCCCGCTAAGGAACGCCGCAAGCACCCGCGCAAGAGCATCACGGAAACGCAGTTGCTCCACCTGACCGGGGTGGGCTCGCGGCGCCTGACGTTGAAGGTCGTCGACTGCGGCCCAGATGGAGTCGGCGCGGAGCTGATCGAGCCGCTTGGCGTCGGCGCGATCCTCACCCTGCACGGCGACCTCACGCAGAGCGGCGTCACGCGCACGTTCCGGGACCAGCGGGTACGGGTGGTGAGTTGCTCGGAGGTGCGCACCGGCGTGTATCGCGCCGGGTTTGCCTTCACCGAAGCGTCCGCGCCGAAGCCGGCAACGTCCGCTACCTCGGTGAACGACTACTACGAAGTCCTGCAAGTACATGAAAAGGCGTCGGCGGACACCATCCACCGCGTCTATCGCATCCTGGCGCAACGCTATCACCCGGATAACCCGGAGACCGGCGACGAAAGCGTTTTCCGTCAGGTTCTGGAAGCCTACAACGTGCTGAGCGATCCCGAACAGCGTGCAGCCTATGATGTCCAACTGGGATCGTACCAGCGCCACAAGTGGAAGATCTTCGACAAGCCGGAAGCCGCGCGAGGCTTGGACGGCGAAAAAAGCAAGCGTAAGGGCATTCTGTCCCTGCTGTACACCAAGCGCGTGACCGCGCATGAGAACCCGTCGCTGAACCTGCATGAACTCGAGGACATGCTCTCGGTTCCGAGGGAACATCTCGAATTCAGCCTGTGGTATTTGCGGGAGCAGGGTTGGATCCAGCGCGCCGATAATGGCCGGTATGTGATCACCGCCAAGGGCGTGGACCAGGCCGAAGAGAGCGGCGCGTGGACGCCTCGGCAGGATCACCTGCTTGAAGCCGCCAATGTTTCGTAGTTAACCCTAATCGATAGACCGCCTTCTCAGGTGGATCTAAGGTTTTTCCGCATACCGCCCGATTCTCCAAGAGAGCTTTGTCTGTCTCAACAGACTTCCTTGGATAGATGCGACTGTCAGGCCTGATTACCGGAGACCGCAAACCGCTGGTGGAGTGGCGGGCGAGCCATATCTCCGACCCGGTGGAACGGCTCCGTTATCTGCGCGCCGCGACGGATCACGCGCCGCGGCCGAAACGCCGCCTGCTGGTCCGCCTGCCTCGCAACTGGCGAGCCTATACGCCGTTGATTCTACTAGGCTTAGTTTTCGTGCCCGGCCCCTCGACCTCGGGCTCCGTCACTGTCGATCGACCCCTGCCATTGCCGCAGCGCGACGCGCATCCCTGGACGGCGGCAGTCCCAAACGTGTGGCTGGTGGAAAAAGCGGCGCTTTATGAGACCTATTCGAACGGTTTGCGGATCGAAACCCAGTACACCGCCGGTCACCGGCCCCGTAAGCCGTTTCCGGGCTATTCGGGCAATCTGGATCGTCCGGCCGTTCGCTGGCTGTCCGAGCCGCGCGGCATCGTGTTTCACACCACCGAAAGCCTGATTGTTCCCTTCGAACCGGGGCGGACGCGGGAGATGCTGCGCTTGGGACGGGGCCTGCTGGACTACGTTAAGTCCATTCACGCCTATCACTTCCTGATTGACCGGTTCGGGCGCGTATTTCGCGTGGTGCCGGAAAGCGATGTCGCCAACCATGCCGGGCCGTCGGTGTGGGCGGATCCGGAAAACGCGTATGTAGGTCTCAATGAGAGCTTTCTGGGCGTCGCGGTGGAGACGCAAACCGGCGAGGAGCAGACCGCCAGTTCGGGGCAGATCCACTCGCTTCGCATTCTGACCGAAATGCTGCGTGCCAAGTACAAGATTCCAATGGGTAATTGCGTCACCCACGCGCAGGTGTCGGTGAACCCGGGGTTCATGAAGATCGCCTATCACACCGACTGGGCGAACCGTTTTCCGTATCTGGAAGTTGGACTTACGGACAACTACGCGCTCGCGCCGGCGAGCGTCGCGGTGTTCGGCTTCGAGTATGACCAGGTGTTCCTGCAAGTGATGAGCGGCGAGCCCTGGAAAGGACTGTTGCGGGCGCGAGAGCAGGTCCGGCAACAGGCTGCGGCGGCCGGCGTCTCCGTCGTCCGCTACAAATCTGCTCTCGAGCAGCGCTATCGGAAGCTAGCCGCGGCCCTGGCAATCCCGGCCGCTACAGGAGAAAAAGCACATGCGAACGAATGACACTGCCTTGGGCCTCGACGTGGGAACCAGCCGGATCGTGAAAGCGGAGCGCAGCGGCGAGGAGTACAAGTACTCGAGCGAGCTGAATGCGTTCGTCACCATCCCGTACTCGAAGATCACGGCCGGCGTGCTGGAGCGCGAGGGCATCCCGCACTCGGTCGAAAACGGCGAGATCGTGGTGCAGGGAAATGAGAGCGAGAAATTCGCGGACCTGATGAACGCGGAGATCCGCAGAACGATGACCTCCGGCGTGCTGGATGCGAAGGAGCCCGAGAGCCTTACCCAGATCGGGCGGCTGATCGAGTCGCTGGTTGGCAAGGGGAAAGGCGCCAAGCTATGCTTCACGGTGCCGGCGGCGCCGCTGGGTCATGAAAAGAACCTGACCTATCATGAGGCGACACTCAAGCAGGTGCTCGGCGATCTAGGCTTTCAGGCCAAGGCGATCAACGAAGGCCAAGCGGTGGTTTACGGCGAGTTGGAGTCGACGAATTTCACCGGCATCGGCATCAGTTGCGGGGGCGGGCTATGCAACGTCTGCGTCTCCTACCTCTCGGTCCCGGTGATGAGCTTCAGTGTTCCCAAGGCCGGCGATTACATCGACCACAGCGCGGCCTCGATCACGGGCGAACGCGCCAACCGCATCCGCATCGAGAAGGAGCAGAGCTTCCACTTCAACGGACACTACGCGGACAAGGTGCACCAGGTGATCAACGTCTATTACGACGACATGATCCGCACGCTGGTGACAGGGCTGCGTGAGGCCTTCGCCAACTCGCGCAATCTGCCGAAGATGAACCGGCCCGTGCCGGTGGTGCTGTCGGGCGGCACGGCGCTGCCCAAGGGATTCCGGGACCGCTTCGAAACGATCCTGCGGGAGCAGACGTTCCCGGTGCAGATTTCCGAGATCCGGATGGCGGCCAATCCGCTGCACTCCACCGCGAAGGGCGCGCTGATCGCCGCGCTCAGCGACTGACGTTGCCTGCGCGGCGTCCGGGTGGCGGGCGCCGCGACTTACCGTTTGCGCGAGCTCATGAAGTCGCCCAACCGTTGCATGGCTTCCCGCAGGATCGGCATCTCCGAGGCATAGCACAGGCGGATCGACCCCTCCCCGCCCTCGCCAAACGCCACTCCGGGCGCGAGACCCACCTGCGTATCCATCAATACCTGCTTGCAGAACTCGAAGGAATCACTGACGCCTTCCACCCGGGGAAACAAGTAGAACGCGCCTTCCGGCTTGGGCACCTTAAGGCCCGGCATCTTCTGCAACTGGGCCAGGCAGAAATCCCGATTCACCTTCAGCTTGGCCAGGAACTCGCGGATGGCGGCCTCGCCCCACAGCAGCGCGGTTTCGCCGGCGCGCTGGGTAAAGCTGGGCGCGTGAGACACGATGAACTCGTTCAACGGCGTGGCGCGCGCGATCAGGTCGGGGCGCGAGACGATCCAGCCGAGCCGCCATCCGGTCATGCACCAGGCTTTGGAGAAAGACTGGACTACGATCACCGCGTCTTCCCGCGTGGCCTTGGTGAGGATGGTAGGCACGGGGTTGCCGAGCGGTTGGCCTTCTGGATAATGGAGCCGCTCATAAACTTCGTCAGCCAGCAGCCACAGGTGATGGCGGCGGCAGAAGTCAAGCAGCCGCTCCTGATCGCGATCCGTGGCCACCCAACCCAGCGGATTGGAGGGCGAGGTGTACAGCAGCATGCGGGTGCGCGGGGTCATCGCGCGCTCCAGCGCCTCGAAGTCGATTTCGAATCGCTGCCCGCACAGCGGCTGCGCGATCTGCACCGCCCTGGCGTGGAACATCTGCACGATGGAGGAGCCGTTGGGCCACGCCGGAGTCAGGATCAGGGCGTCGTCGCCGGGATCGAGAACGCAGCGAATGGAGAGGTTCAGCGCCTGCACTCCGGAGGCGGTGACCACGATCTGCCGCGCCGGGTCGAGTTCCACCTGATGCCGTTCCTGGTAGTACCGCGCCAGCGAGTTGCGGAGCGACGGCAAGCCGGCGTTTTCGGTGTAGAACGTATAGCCGTCGGCCATCGCCTTCTGGGCCGCGCGCTTGATGTAATCGGGCGTGGGGATGCTCGATTCGCCGAAGTAGAGCTTCAGCACCCCGGGCATGCCCATGGCGATTTCGGCCAGTTCGCGAATGCGCGAATGGGGGATGGCCATCGCGGAGGAGGAGACTTGGGCTGGCATGGCGAACCTTCAGTGTAGCGAAGCGGGGCAGCCAGGAATACTCCGGAGCGTCTATTGCGGCGGGACCCGGCGCTGAGCGTATAATGAAAGGGTCGAACAGAACCAGTGGGCGAAAGCCCACTTTTTTATTCTGGGGCAGCGAGATGCCGGGAACGGACAAGAGCACGATCTTGAACAAAATACAAGAGATCGCTGATCGTTCGGCCGCGCGCGAGGGGCTCGAAGTGGTCGAACTGGAGCTGCTCGGCGGGGGCAACAGCCGTCTTCTGCGCATTTATATCGACAAGCCGGGCGGGGTGACCCACGGCGACTGCGAGTTGATGTCGCAACAGATCGGCACCGTTCTGGACGTCGAGGACGTCATTCCAGGAGGGAGCTACACGCTGGAGGTAAGTTCCCCTGGTGTGGAACGGAAGCTCAGCCGCCCCAGCGACTTCGAGCGGTTCGCCGGGCAGAAGGCCAAAGTGGTGCTGAAGGAGCCGGTGGAGAACCAGAAACACTGGGAAGGGGTTCTCCGGGGCATTCAGGACGGCGTGATCGCGATCGAGCCGCAAGACGGGCGGGTGGTTCATGTCCCCCTCGATCAGGTCCGCAGGGCCAATCTGAAGTTCGACTGGTAAGTTCCGGAATTCATCCGACGAAGAGGTACAGACTTTGGGAACGCTGATTCAATCCATCGAGATTCTCAGCAAGGAGAAGGGAATCGATTCGCAGGTCGTCCTGGACGCGGTGAAGGACGCGATGCTGGTGGCTGCGCGCAAGCACTTCCGCACCGCCGAGGATCTGATCGCGGAGTTGGACCCTAAGACCGGCGCGATTCAGATTTTCGGAGTGCGGCGGGTAGTGGAGCAGGTAACGGATCCGCTCAAGGAGATGTCGCTCGAGGAAGCGCGCGCCGTGGTTCCGGACGCGCAGTTGGATACCGAAATCCGCTTCCCGAAGCCCACCGAGGGCCTGGGCCGCATTTCCGCGCAGACGGCCAAGCAGGTGATTCTGCAGAAAGTGCGCGAGGCGGAGCGCGAGAACGTGCATTCGGAGTACTCGGGCCGCGTGGGCGAGCTGGTGAACTGCGTGGTGAAGCGCATCGAGGGTCCGGACCTGGTGATGGATCTGGGCAAGACGGAAGCGAGGCTGCCCAAGAAGGAGCAGTCGCGCACCGAGAATTTTTCCGTCGGCGACCGCGTGCGCTGCGTGATCCGCAGCGTGGAGAAGACCGGCAAGAACGCGGGCGTCATCGTCTCGCGGGCGGCGCCGGAGCTGGTGATGCGCCTGTTCGAGCAGGAAGTGCCGGAGATATACGACAACACGGTGGTGATCAAGGCCTGCGCGCGCGAGGCAGGGGAGCGGACGAAGATCGCGGTGTGGAGCCGTGACCGTGATGTGGACAGCGTCGGCGCCTGCGTGGGCATGAAGGGCATGCGCGTGCAGTCGATCATCCGCGAGTTGCGGGGCGAAAAGATCGACATCATCGAGTTTTCCGACGACCCGGTGTCTTTCGCCACGCACGCGCTGAGTCCGGCGAAGATCTCGCGCGTAACCGTTCTCGATCCGCTCGAACGCCACATGGAAGTGATCGTGGACGACAGCCAGCTTTCGCTGGCGATCGGGAAAAAGGGCCAAAACGTGAGGCTCGCGGCCAAGCTGTTGGGTTGGAAGATCGACATCAAGAGCGAGGAAGAGAAGCGCCAGGAAGTGGAGTCGCAGATGGCGGCGCTGGTGGTGCCGGGCGCTCCGGTGTCGGCTTTGCTCGAATACGGCCTGACCGAGGAAATTCTGGAGAAGTTGTCGGAAGCGGGAATCGCGACCGTGGAAAAGCTGGGCTACATGACGCCGGAAGACCTGGAAGCGATTCCGGGCATCGGCCCCAAGATGGTGGAGCGGATTCAGTCGGCGGTAGTCGGCTATTACGGACAGTTTGAGGGATCAGTGGATTCGCCGCCGGTGGCCGCGGCGGTGGAAGCGCCTGCCGAACCGGAACTCGAAGCATCGGAACCTCCTGCCGATCCCGAGATCGCCGGAGCGGATGAGCCGGCCAGCGATGCGGCGCCGCCGGAAGCGGATCTGGAGCAACCAAGAGAGTCCCCAACCGGGATTTGATAGGATAGGGAGCGCGGAGTGTGGGGCTTGGGGCTCGCATCGCCATTGAGTTACGCGTAGTTGGGAGCAGCAATCGAGGCGAACCAAAGGAGGGAGCGCTTTCGAGAAGTAGTCGTTTAGTATGAGTAAAATCCGGATCAACGAGCTGGCGCGGGAGCTGGAAGTCAAGCCGAACCGCATTCTCGAGCTTCTGCCAGAGCTCGGCATCAGCGACAAGAAAACGCATTCGAGTTCACTAGACGACGATGTCGCCGACATGATCCGGCGTCACGTGAGTGGTGCGCCTCATGAGCGGGAACAGCACGGCTACGATCACGACAGCGCCTCCAACGGAAGCGGTCCGGACACGCACACAGCGGTAGCGGAACCGGAAGTGGAGCAGACGCTCGCGGTTGCGGAAGCGCCGCGCGCGGTGGAGACGGCTGCGGCGGAAACGCCCGAGCCCGCGCCGGCTGCCCGGCAGGCTGCGCCGGAGGCATCCGTGGATACTCCGCCGGTCCGCCCGGCCGCGCCGCTTCGTCCTCCGCTGGCCTCTGGAACGCATGCCGCGCCGCCGGTTCGCGAGCACGCTCCGCCACGGGAGCTTCCATCCATGCCGGTCGCCCCGCGGGAGCCGCAGCCAAGGCCCGAAGCAGCGGGCCTGCGTCCGCCGGTCGCGCCCCGGCCTCAGGGAATTCCGGCGCGGCCGGTGCCTTCGGCTCCGGCAACCCGTCCGGGCCAGATCTTATCGGGACCGCGGCAACCTCTGCCGGCGGACGCCGGGGAAATGCCCCGTCCGGCGGCGCCCGGTCCGGCGATGCCGAGGCAAGTGCCCAGCATCCCGACTCCTCCCCGGCAAGCTCCGGCCAGGCCGGCTCCTTCCGCCCCGCAGGCCGCGCCCGCCGCGCAGCCCGGCGCTCCGCAACCGCCGCCGCAGCAGCGGCCGCCTGGCTTGGCGGGACAACCAGCGGCTCGTCCGGTAGTGCCGCCGCGTCCCGACATGGTGGCGAGATTGAACAAGACCGGACCGGGCGCGCCGCAGGCTTTACGGCCGCCGATGCCGGGCCGGCCCACCAGTACTCCGCGGCCGGGTCAGCCGATTTACACGGGTCCGGTGCGTCCCGGCCAGCCATTGCGTCCCGGGACTCCCGGCGCGCCTGGTCCGGGCGGCCGCCCACAGCGGCCGCGCACCATGCATCCCACCTCGGGCGGCGGACTGCGGCCGGAAATGCCCGCGCCGATGCCGACCGAACAGCAGCGCCGGCTGCAGACCAAGCCGGGGGCGCGGGATGCGGGACGCCGGCGTGAAGAAGAAGAGCGGATGCTGCGGCCGGAGCGCCGCCGCAATGAGCCGGCGGCGCCGCCGCCCATTGACCGCGAAATCACGATTTCCGAAGGCATCACCGTCAAGGAACTGGCCGATAAACTGGGCGTGAAGGCCAACCTGGTGATCAAGAAACTGGTGGAGAAGAAGATTTTCGCCACCATCAACCAGAGCCTGGACGTAAAGCTGGCCGAGGAGATGTCGCGCGCGTTCGGCGCATCCACCAACAAGATCAGCTACGAGGAAGAATCCACGCACGAGATTCAGCAGACGGAAGTGGAAGTGGACCGGGTGCGGCGCGCGCCGGTGGTCACCATCATGGGCCACGTCGACCACGGAAAAACCTCGCTGCTGGACGCCATCCGCTCGGCGAATGTCGCGGCCAAGGAAGCCGGCGGCATTACCCAGCACATCGGCGCGTACCACGTGGTGAAGAACGACCGCAAGATCGTCTTTATCGACACCCCCGGCCACGAAGCGTTCACCCGGATGCGCGCCCGCGGCGCGAAGGTCACCGACATCGTCATCCTGGTGGTAGCGGCGGACGACGGCGTGATGCCGCAAACGCTGGAAGCGATCGACCATGCCCGGGCGGCGAAGGTGCCGATCATCGTCGCCATCAACAAGATCGACAAGCCGGACGCCATGCCGGAGCGCATCAAGCAGCAGCTCGCCGATCGCGGATTGTTGTCCGAGGATTGGGGCGGCGAAACGGTGATGGTTCCCGTGTCAGCCAAGGCCCGAACCAACCTGGACCTGCTGCTGGAAATGATTCTGCTGGTGGCGGACATCCAGGATCTGAAGGCCAATCCCGCGCGTCCCGGCATGGGCAACGTGCTTGAAGCCAAGCTAGACAAGGGCCGCGGACCGGTGGCGACCGTGCTGGTTCAGAACGGAACCATGCGGGTGGGGGATTACTTCATCTGCGGAACCGTATTCGGCAAGGTCCGCGCGATGTTCAACGACTGGGGCGAGCCGGTGAAGGAAGCCGAGCCGTCCACGCCTGTCGAAGTGCTCGGACTCGAAGCTCTGCCCGAAGTCGGCGACACGTTCCAGGTGGTGACGGATACCGCCAAGGCCAAGCAGATCGTGATGTACCGCGAGACCAAGGCGCGTGAAGTGGCGATGGCCAAGACGCGCATCACGCTCGATCAGCTCCATTCGCAACTGCGGGAGGGCGAGCAAAAGGAGCTGAACATCATCGTCAAGACCGATGTGGGCGGCACCGCGGAAGTGCTGTCCGACACGCTGCAGAAGCTGTCGAACGAAAAGGTGAAGATCCGCGTGATCCACTCCGGCGTGGGCGCGATCACGGAAACGGACATCCTGCTGGCTTCGGCGTCGGAGGCGATCATCATCGGCTTCAACGTGCGTCCGGAACGGAACGCGGCGGCGCTGGCGGAGCAGGAGAAGGTGGATGTCCGCCTGCACACCATCATTTACAACCTGACCGACGAGATCAAGAAGGCCATGACCGGCCTGCTGGAGCCCGTCTTCAAGGAAACCTACAAGGGCCGCGCGGAAGTGCGGGAGACGTTCCGCATCACCAAGGTGGGTAACGTGGCCGGCTGCATGGTGCTGGATGGCGTGATCACCCGCGACAGTGAAGTCCGCGTGCTGCGCGACAACGTGGTGGTGCATACCGGCCGCGTCGAGTCGCTGAAGCGGTTTAAGAACGACGCCAGCGAAGTGAAATCCGGCTTCGAGTGCGGCATCACCATCGCCAACTACAGCGACGTGAAGCCGGGCGATATCTTCGAATGCTTCGTCACCGAGAAGGTGGCGCAGGAAGCATTCGTCTAAACTCCGCAAAGGAGCGGCCGGAGGGCCGCTCCTTATTCCGACAGTCCGCGATTACTCCGCCCGGATCGTGTCCGCCGGATTCAGCCGGGCCACGCGCAATGCCGGGGCCGTGGTTCCGAGCACGGTCAGCAGCGCCACTCCCAGCGAAACCGCGCCCAATGTCAGCGGATCGGCGGGACGGACACCCCACAGGAAAGACTCAATCAGTTGGCTCATCGCCACTGCCGCGAGGATGCCGATGGCCGCGCCGGCCGCCACCCATGCGATCGCCGGGCGGACCGCCGCGCCCACGGCTTCTCCGGTGCTCGCGCCCAGCGCCAGACGGACCCCAAGCTCGCGCTTGCGGGAGGTGACCAGGTTGGAAGTCATGCCGTAGATGCCGAGAGCCGTCAGCAACGCCGCGAGCGTTGCCAGCGCGCCCAGCAGAACGCTGAGCAGTTGTTCGAGTTGCAGCGTCCCCGCCTTGATCTCGTCCAACCGGCGGAACTTCGCCACCGGCAGCAGTGGATCCACCTGTTCCATGGCGGCGCGAATCGTCTGCGCCATCATCGCTTGCGGCATGGATCCGCGAATCACCCAGTTGGGCGAAAACCAGGTGTGCACCAGATTCAGAAAGTCGGCCGGCGCCTGGGTAACCGGGATGTACAGCGACGGGACGGGCGCGAGCGGGCCTACGTTCCCCCAGCCGGGCCGCTGCTGGACATCGCCGATGACGCCGATCACCTGCGCACGGAGGTCGCGGCCCAGATGAACCATTTGTCCAACGGGCTCTGTGTCCCTCAAATACGCCTTGCGGAAGGCTTCGTTGATCACGGCCACGGGCGCGGTGTCCGGACGATCGGCATCGGAGATCCAGCGGCCGGCGCGCAGCGGGATGCGCAGCGCATCGAGCAGGCCGGGTGAGGCGTAGGTGAGGTTGGTGAGTCCCGGCCGCCCGGTTTCGGTGTCCTTCAACTGCCGCAGCGGCATGTTCAGGCCGCGTTCGAAGGGGAGGCTCAGGGTGACGGCGGCGGCTTCGACGCCGGGGGAATTGGACAGGTTGGCGAGAGTGCGGTCCACCAGCTTGCGCACGTCCCCGGCGTCGGCGTACCGGGCATCCTGCAATGAGAACCGCGCGGTGAGCACGTTGCGCGGGTCGAAGCCGGGGTCCAGCGTCCACAGGTGATGGAAGGAACGGATGAGGAGACCCGCGCCGGCCAGGAGGGTGACGGTGAGCGCCGCCTGGACGCCCAGCATCGCACCCATTGAGACGAAGCGCCGCGGTCCGGCGATGCTACGTCCGCCATGAGCCGGACGCAGTTCGGAGCGGCGCGCCTGCAGCGCCGGGAAGGTTCCGAACGCCGCGGCGGCAAGCGTCGCCAGCAAGGCCGCACCCGCCAGCGTCGTTACATCCAGGGTGGCGGTTTCCACAAACGGGAATAGGTCGCCTGCCAGGGCTTTCAAGCCACGCAAGGCCGCGGCGCCGATCGCGATAGCCGCCACGCAGCCCAATAGGGCGAGCAGTATGCTTTCCGCCAGCAACTGCCGGACAATCGCCGCCGGGCTGGCGCCCAGGGCCAGCCGCGTGGCGATCTCACCGGTGCGGCGCGAGGTCCGCTCCAGCACCATGCCGCTGACGTTCACGCATCCCAACAGAAGCAGGACGCCCACCGCGGCCCACAGCAGTGTCACCGGCTTGCGCATTTCCGAAGTCATGCCCTGGCGTAGCGGGATCAGCCCCAGGCGGGCTTCTGAGTTTGAGGACAGGGCACGGGCGCGCACCAGATCCGCGGTGATGCCGGCCAACTGCCCTTCGGCTTGCGCGAGCGTCGCGCCCGGTTTTAACCGGCTCACGATGGCGTAGTTGGAGCCGCTGCCTTCGCCTTTTGTGTTGGGTTTTAGGGGAGTCCAGAGGTCGGCGGGCGCGCTGGAGCGGAACCCCGCGGGCATCACGCCGACCACGGTGTATGGCTCGCCGCGCAGCAGTACGGCACGGCCGACCACGCCGGAATCGCCGCCCAGCGTGGACTTCCACAGGCCATGGCTGAGAATCACCGCGCGCGGGCCGCCCTCCCGATCTTCGGTGGGGTCGAACTCGCGGCCGAGCGCGGGGGCCACTCCCAGCACGCGAAAGAATCCCGCCGACACCCGCTGCTGTTGCACGTATCCCGGCGTCTTACCGGCGCTGAAATTTACGCCGGTGGTCCAATCGGAGAACACGGCGGCGTCCAGGGCGGTGGCGCTGTCGCGGATCGCTTCCCAAGCGCTGCCGTCCTGCGACTCCCGCTGCCCGGCGGCGCCGCCGGCGCGGAAATTGGTGACCACCTGCAGCAGGCGTTCCGGCTCCGGGTAGGGGAGCGGACGGAGAAACATGGCGCTGCCGATCGATAGGATCGCCGTGTTGGCGCCGAGGCAAAGCCCCAGAATGGCGATCGCGAAGAAGGCGTATCCCTTCGAATTCCAGAGCAGCCGCGCCGCGTATCGCAGGTCCCGTAAGATGTTCATCGCCGATTTCCCTGATGCTGATACGAGAGAAACCGGCGATGGTTCCGAGCCGGGGTGGAAATTCTACCGGGAAGCCAGGCGGCGCCGCGCGACCAGCGCGGCGAGTCCGGCCGCGGCCAGCGCGATGGTGGAGGGCTCGGGCACCGGTGCGATGTCACCCCGTATCTCTCCGCCGGGGAAATTGGTGGTGTGGATGTTGAAGTAAGACCTTCCCTGATTTGCGTCCATCGCCGCGCGCAGCGCCTGGAACGCGCTGGCTACGGTTCCGCCGTTCGCGGCGACGAAGGAGGCGCGGAACGGGTTCACCAGATCCAGATCCCAGGAGTTCGTATAGGTTCCGGCGGCCGGACGCGGGCTGTCGGCCAGCCACAGATCGATGGCGATGCCGGTGTTGCCCGGCGGGGTGGCCACGCAGCAATGAATATGCGACATCGTGGCCGTCGACGTCAGCCCGGTCCAGTTCATGATCACCGAAAGAATGTTGGTGTCCGTGTCGTAGCGGACTTCGCCGAACCCGGTCGCCGGCGTGTTCGCGGGTGGGATCTCCTGGCTTCCGGTCAAGGTACCAGCCCAAAGAATGGTGGCGGCGTTTCCCGCAACCACGCTTGAGCAGAGCAAGAGCGCGATTCCCAGAGTGCGTTTCAAGGTCGTTCCTCCGATATCGTGGAGCCCGTTTGGAGCGGGCTAGACCAACCCTAACCCGAGTGCGAGGTCGATACAAGCCCCGCTTTCGGCGCACGGGTGCGTTGACGCACATTGGCCCGCGGCCACGCTAGAATCAGACCGTACATGCCAGCCGTCGGCGTTCTCATTTTGGAGATACACGTGGAAGACGCCCACTCGCTGAAGGATAAACGTAGCGTGGTCAAGGGGTTGAAGGACCGCCTTCGGGTCCGGTTCAACGTCAGCGTGGCGGAGATTGACGGCCACGACACGTGGCAGCGCAGCGTGATCGCTGTGGCAGCGGTGTCCAAGGACAAAGCCTTCGCTGAGCAGTTGTTGCAAAGCGCGGAACGCGAAGCCGCCCATTTTCTGGGCGGCATGTTGTCCGGGACGTCGGTGGAGTGGCTGAGCTAATCCTTGCGCAACGCCGCGATTGGATCGGTGCGCGAGGCCAGGCGCGCCGGCCACCAGATGGCGAACAAGCCCGCCCCGGCGAACAAGGCGCAGGCGGCGGCCAGGGAGGTTGCGTCGAAGGCTTGCACGGCGAAGAGCTGGCTTTGCATGGCGCGGCCGATCAACAGCGCGCCGGCCGCGCCGGCTGCGACGCCCAGGGCGAGGACGCGCGCTCCCTGCGTCAAGAACAGCCGGGTGACATCGCCCCCGGACGCTCCCACGGCGATCCGGACCGCCACTTCATGCTCCCGCTGCCGCACGGTGTAAGCGATCACGCCCGCCAGGCCGAGCATCGCCAGAACCGCCGAGAAGCCGGCGAATCCACTTAACACAGAGGCCAGGAAGCGCGGGCGCAACGTCTGCCGGTCCACCATTTCGCCCAAGGCCTGCATGTCGCTGAGCGCGATGCCCGGATCGAGCGCCGTGAACGTTTCCCGCAGCATTGCCTCCATACGGGCGCTGTTCTGCATCCGGAAAAAGAAAGTGGCGAATCGCGAAGGGTTCTGTGTGAGGCACAGATACACGTCAGCCAGCTTCACATCGGCAGGTGTTTGCCGCACATCGCCGGCGACCCCGGCCACGTTGTACCACTGGTCCTGGATGCGGATGCGGCGTCCGCTGACGGCGCCGCCGTCCGGCCAGAGAGAGCGGGCGAGGGTCTGGGAGACGACTACCACCGGCGGCGTGCCGGGCCGGTCGCCGGCGTTGAATTCGCGCCCCTCGCGTAGAGGGATCGCCAACGTGTTGAAGTATCCGGGCGAGACGGCGATCGCCGCCGCGGCCTGCTCCGCGTTCTCCGACGCCACCGGAATCTCCTGCGGCTGCTGCAGCGGCCAGAAGTTGGACATCGCCACCGATTCCAACCCCTTGGCCCGGAGGCTTTCCATCGCCCGCGCATAGAGTGCGTTTTTCGCCGCTGGATCGGGATAGGATGCCTGGCGCAGAGTCAGGCGGTACGTCACGATCGGGCCGGCTTCGAAGCCCATGGGGACGCTGAGAATGCCCGCGACGCTGCGCAGCATCATGGTTCCGGCGGTCAACAGCGCCACGGAGGCGGCAACTTCGATGGCGATCCAGCCGAACATCGCGCGGCGGCCGCCCCGGCCGCCCGCCTGGATGGCGCCGGCCAAGGTGGCATGGCGCGCCACCAGGTACGGGCCGGTGGCGAAGAGAACGGCGGCGGCGAACGCAAACAGCAGGGTGATTCCAACCGCGCCGGGATCAAGCTGGGCGCGTCCGAGGCCGCCGGGGACGCGGCGCCCCAGGTATTGCTCCGCGAAAGGGGCGATGGCGCCCAGAAACAGCCAGCTCAGGCCAAGGCCCAAGGCCGTGGCCGCCGTGCTGAGAGCGATTCCCTCCGCCAGCAGCATCCGCAGAATGGCGCCCGAGGTCGCTCCCAGGGCCTCGCGCACCGCGATTTCCTTCATCCGTCCTCGCCAGCGAACCAGCAACAGGAAGGAGGCATTCGCGCAGGCGATCAATAGCAGCAGCCCGGTGGCGATGGCCACCGTGGTCAGCACCGGCTTCAACTGCTCGACGTAGGCAGCCTGCACCTGGACCAGGCTGGCGCCCTTGACCCCGATGATCTGCTCGATGCGCCGCGCGGCGGCTTCGGGCGAGACGCCGGGGCGCAGCCGCGCCATATAGGGCACGTTGGGCGTTCGCAAGGGCGCGAACACGTCCGTATAGGGATTCAGGTGCCAGAAGTCGGCCCGCACCACGCCCGCGATCGTGTACTTCTCCGCCTCATCGGGGCGGTCGCTGGAGTAAGCATCGAAGGAGCGGCCAATGACATTGGGATCGCCCGCGAAGCGGGATCGCCAGTAAGTCTCGCTGATCAGCACCGCCTGCGGCGCTCCCCTGCGGAAGTCCTCCGCACCCAGCGATCGCCCGAGCTGAACGGAAACGCCTAGCGCGTCCAGGAAGCCCTGGGTCACCCAGGCCCCCTGCTTACCCTCGGTACTGCCGTTGCTGGTGACATAGAACATGTCCAGATCCCAGGTGATGGCGTGCTCGTACAGGTCCGACATTCCGCTCCAGTCGAGCTTCTCCAGGCCGCGGAGGAAGGGCTGTCCTTCGGCTGTGTAGCGGATCTGATACAGGCGGTCCGATTCCGGATAGGGCAGCGGCTTCAACAGATAGGCGGACGACAACGCCAGCACGATGAGGTTGGCGGCCACGCCCAGTCCCAAGGTGGCGACGATGGTCAGGCTGAATCCCGGACTGCGGGCCAGTGTTCTGCAAGCGGTCTGGATGGCGCTAAGCATGGCTGGTTGGACGGTTCTCCGCCCAGAGCGGTAGCATAACAGACGTGGAAGGACATCGCGCCGAACGGGTCTCCGAAGCTCTGCGGAGCGAGTTGGAGGAGCTGATCTGCTATGAACTGCAGGACCCGCGGGTGCGGGTGGCGGCGGTGACGGAGGTCCAACTCGCGCCGGACATGAAGCGAGCCATGGTGCGGCTGTCGCTGGAAGGCGATACGGCGGACCGGACCGCCACCATAGAAGCCCTGGAGCACGCCAAGGCCTTTCTGCGGCATCAGTTAGCGGAGCGGGTAGAGATGTTCCGCATCCCCGACCTGTATTTCGAGGGCGACATGGGCGATTCGCTTTCCGGAAGGGTGCCGCAGTTGTTGAAGCGGATCAAGAAAGGCCGGGCGAAGTAGCTTAGGTTTTGTTCTTAAGTTCCTTGCGGAAGAGAGCCAGCCTGTCCGGGATGGCTAGCGCCTCGGTAATCTCGACGAGCCTAGGCTCGAGATAGCCCACATCCAAGCTGCTGCAAAACCGCCGGATCAGCTTGCGGGCGTCATCCAGATCCTTTTCCCGCTCGGAGATCATTTTCATCAACACCAAATCCTCCACGGCGATCACGTTGACCATCCGGCCGGCGACCTCTCGCTTGGCCGCCCGCTCAATGATGTCCCGCTCGAACGGGAGACGGGCGAAAACTACGTCCAGGCGCACTCCTTCGAACTCCAGCGGTAGCACGCCCCGGTCACGAACGAACGCGACTGGATCGGCGGAACGGGCCAGAAACACGCTGGTCAGGCGCTGCACCAGGACACTCGTTTGGTCCGCTTCCGTCCAAACGGTGACATCTACATCGAGCGTGGATCGCGGCTCACCCCAAGCCGCCACTGCCAGGCCCCCAATCAGTCCGTACGGAATCCCTGCTGATTCCAGTTCTTCCACCAGCCGGAGCAGCGCGCGCGAGAGCTCAGTCATGTCGTTTCAGCAATGCCAGCGCCGCCCGCATCTTCTGGATGCCATTCTTTTCCGGATCGGGATCACGCAGGATCTCTTCCGGCGAAATGAAGGTCAGAAGAAAGTCCAGGTCCCGCAGCACAGCGTCAAAGCTGCGCATCGGGGGTGGGTTGCGGCGCTCCCATTCGTGAAACGACCGCCACATGCGCTCGCGTTCCTCGAGCTGCTCCTTGAGCGTCACCAGGCTTACTCCAGCGATTCCGGTTCGAGGGCGATGTTCTTCTCGCCCGCCTGCTTCTTCTCCATGTACTTCCGAACCCAGGCTTCCCAGCTCTTGCCGGCGGCGGTATCGCGGCCGGTGAACGCGAGCCCGGCGATGTCGGAGTAGGAGATCGCGATTTTGTCGCCGGCGCGGGTCATCACTCGGACCAGGGAATCGGCCAGCGTCTTGCCGCTGCGGCGGTCATAGAGATAGCACTCGATCTTTTCGCCGTTCTTGCGGGTGATGGTGACATCGCCGCGGTAATCGAAGGCTTTTTCGAGCGCGGCGCGGATTTCCTCTTCCGAAGCCAGCGCGGGAATCCAGCCTTCCAGGTTTTCGCGCTCCGCGCCGGGAGCCACTTCCAGCGAATCGAAATCCGGCTGGCTCATGCCGTGGTCTTCTCAGCCTGCGCGGGTTTGATCTTCACCAGCGGATGATCGTGCACCGGCTTGACCGGTTCATTCAGCATCGCGCGAGCTTTCTCGTCCGGATAGCGGGCGAACAGAGTGGCGCGCGCGGTGGCGAACAGGCCTCCGAGCGAACTAAATGTGTGGTTGACCGCCGAAGCCTCGAATCCCGAATGCACCATGCAGTTGGCGCACTTGGGATTGCCGTTCTGCGTCCCGTACTGATCCCAATCAGTGGTTTCGATCAGTTCTTGAAACGTGTCGGCATAGCCGTCCTGCAGCAGGTAGCAAGGCTTCTGCCAGCCGAACAGGTTGTAGGTGGGCATGCCCCACGCGGTGCAGGGATAATCGCGCTTGCCCATCAGGAACTCCAGGAACAACGGCGACATGTTGAACCGCCAATTGGGCTTGCGGTTGGACAGGATAGCGTTGAACAGGCGCCGGGTGCGGGCGCGGCCAAGGAAGTGCTGCTGATCGGGAGCTTTATCGTAGGAATAGCCCGGCGACACCATCATGCCCTCGACGCCCAGGTCCATCATTTCGTCGAAGAACTGGCGCACGCTCACCGGGTCCGCCCCGTCGAACAGCGTGGTGTTGGTGGTGACGCGGAAACCGCGGCGGAGCGCTTCCTGAATCGCTTCATAGGCGATGTCGTAGCCGCCTTCGCGGCATACCGAGAAGTCGTGATGGTCCCGCTGCCCGTCCATGTGAACGCTGAAGGACAGGTACTTGGAAGGCTGGAACAGGTCCAGCTTCTCCTTCAACAGAAGGGCGTTGGTGCACAGGTAGATATACTTCCGGCGGGCCACCAGTCCGGCGACAATCTTGTCAATCTCGGGGTGCATCAGCGGTTCTCCGCCGGGAATCGCAACCAGGGGCGCGCCGCATTCGTCCACCGCCTTGAAGCACTCTTCGGGCGACAGGTTCCGCTTCAGGATATGCGCCGGATACTGGATCTTGCCGCAGCCGGCGCAGGCCAGGTTGCAGCGGAACAGCGGTTCCAGCATCATCACCAGCGGATAGCGCTCGCGCCCGGCCAACTTCTGCCGGATGACATAGCTGGCAACGGTCCACATCTGGGAAATTGGGACAGGCATCTGGAATCGTGTCCTTGAAACGCATGCGACGGAACGCACGCGATCGCTTACGTTACTTCCCGATTATAGCGGGGTCCGGCCCGGAGTTGCTGATATCATGAAGGTTCGTCCATTTTCTAGTAAGTTTGGCTCCGGAGTATCCCACATGCAGATTCGAATCATGCTGACGGCGCTGGCGTGCGCCTCAATTCTGAGCGCTCAACCGGCCGGGGTAAGTAAAGGCCCCGCGGTGGAAGGCATTACCGAGTACAGGCTGGCGAACGGCATGAAGGTGCTGCTGTTCCCGGACCCATCCAAGCCGACCGTCACGGTGAACGTCACCTACCTGGTGGGCTCCCGCCATGAAGGCTATGGCGAGACCGGCATGGCGCACCTGCTGGAGCACATGGTGTTCAAGCCAACCACCAACCGCCCCAACATCATCAAGGAACTGGAAGATCGCGGAGCCCAATTCAACGGGACGACGTGGTACGACCGGACCAACTACTTCGAAGTTCTGACCGCCTCCGATGAGAATCTGAAGTGGGCGCTGGAGATGGAAGCCGACCGGATGGTGAATGCCAAGATCGCCAAAAGCGATCTGGACACGGAGATGACGGTGGTCCGCAGCGAGTTCGAGATCGGCGAGAACAGCCCCGCGAACGTGCTGATGCAGCGCACCATGGCCACCGCGTTCCTGTGGCACAACTACGGCAAATCGACCATCGGCAACAAGGCCGATTTGGAGAACGTGCCCATCGAGCGGCTGCAGGCGTTCTATCGCAAATACTACCAGCCCGATAACGCCATCCTGGTGGTGGCGGGCAAGTTCGACACGGCAAAAGCGCTGGAATACATCAACGCGACTTTCGGCAAGATCCCCAAGCCTGCTCGCAAGCTGGACGCCACCTATACGGCGGAGCCCACGCAGGACGGAGAGCGCGAGGTGACCTTGCGCCGCGTCGGAGACGTGCAGGCGCTCACGGCGCTGTATCACGTGCCTCCGGGCACGCATCCCGATTACGCCGCCGTCGCGGTACTGTCCGGAATCCTGGGCGAAGTTCCGTCCGGACGGCTGTACAAGGCGCTGGTGGATACCAAGAAAGCCTCGGCGGCGAGCTCGATGGACTTCCAGCTTCGCGAATCGGGGATGCTGCTGGCGAACGCCCGCGTCCGCAAGGAGAACTCGCTCGAAGAAGCCGAGAAAACGCTGCTGGCGACCGTTGAGAGCATGGTGAAGGAGCCGCCTTCGAAGGAAGAGGTGGACCGGGCCAAGGCTCGCATCCTGAAGCAGATCGAACTGAATCTGGCGAACGCGTCGCAGGTCGGCGTGGAGCTGAGCGAGTGGGAATCGATGGGCGACTGGCGCATGATCTTCCTGCATCGCGACCGCATCGGGCAGGTGACGCCGACCGATGTCGAGCGTGTGGCGAAGGCCTACCTGAAGAAATCGAACCTGACCTTGGGCCGGTTCATTCCGGAAGCAACTCCCGACCGCGCCGAGATCCCCACCGCGCCGGATGCCTCGGCGGTGGTGAAGGATTACAAAGGCAAGGCCGAGATGGCGCAGGGCGAGGCGTTCGATCCATCGCCGGCCAACATCGAAGCGCGCGCCAGGAAGGTGAAGCTGGCGAACGGCGCCGACCTGAACCTGCTATCGAAGAAGAACCGCGGCGAGACCGTGATCGCCATGGCGGCGCTGCATTTCGGCGACGAAAAAAGCCTGATGAATCGCAGCACCGCGGCGGGATTCACCTCGCAGATGCTGATGCGCGGCACCAAGAACAAGAGCCGGCAGCAGATTCAGGATGAGCTCGACAAGTTGAAAGCCCGTCTGCAGTTGGGGGGAGGGGCCACCGGCGTGAACGCGATCCTCGAAACCACGCGGGCCAACCTGCCCGGCGCGCTGCGCCTGATGGCGGAGGTGCTGAAGGAACCCTCGTTCCCCGATACCGAATTCGAGCAGATCCGCAATCAGCGCCTGGCGAACGCGGAAAACCAGCGCAGTGAGCCGCAGGCGCTCGCGTTTCTCGAGGTCCAGCGGCATCTCGCGCCGTATCCAAAGGGCGATGTCCGCTATGTGCCCACCATCGACGAGAATCTCGCAAACCTGAAGTCGGCCACGCTGGAAGAAGCCAGGCAGTTCCATGCGGACTTCTACGGCGCGTCCAACGCGGAGATCAGCATCGTGGGCGATTTCGACGCCGCCGAGGCCGAGAAGCTGGCCGGCGAGCTGTTCGGTAGCTGGAAGAGTCCGAAACCGTACGCGCGCGTGATCTCGAAGTATACAAAACTGAACCCGATCGGGCGGACGATCGACACGCCGGACAAGGCGAATGCCTTCCTGGTAGCCGCCAACACGTTGAACCTGGGCGACGACCATCCGGATTATCCCGCCGTGGTCCTGGCCAATTTCATGATCGGCGGAAGCGCCAAGGCCCGCTTGTTCGAGCGGCTGCGCCAGAAGGACGGATTGAGCTACGCCACGCAATCCGCGATGGCGAATGAGCCGAAGGAAGACGTCACCGCGTTTCTCGCGCTGGCGGTGGCCAATCCGCAGAATCTGGCCAAGCTGGAGGCCGCAATGAAAGAGGAAATCGAAAAGGCAGCCAGATCCGGGTTCACGGCGGAGGAAGTGGACCTCGCCAAGAAAGCCTGGGCGCAGCAGGAGCAGTTGCAGCGCGCCAATGACCGGGCGCTGGCCGCTTTTCTAAATTCGAACTCGCGCTTCGGACGAACCATGGCCTGGCAGGCGGACTTCGAAAAGAGGATCGCGGCGCTGACCCCGGAAGTGGTGAATGCGGCCGTGAAGAAGCACATCGATCCGGCGCAATTGTCGTACGTCAAGGCAGCGGACCTGAAGAAAGCTGGTATAAACCAGTAATCGTGCTCAGCTACCTGGCGCCCGCCGGCATCGCCGTTGCCGCCTACGTCCTTCATTATCTGCCCGTCCGCCCGTTTCTAGTGGACGGGCGGCGTCCGATCTCCGCGGCGATCCTGGCCATCGTGCTCGGTGTAATGGCGCGCAACTTGATCAGCCTTTCCCCGGGCGCGCAGGCCGCGGCGAAGCTGGTGGCGAAAAAATCGCTGCCGCTCACCGTGATACTGCTGGGCGCGAGCATCAGCTTCCGCAACGTCGCCGAAATCGGCTTCCCCGTACTGGTCGTGATTCTGGGCGCCATCGCGGTGGCGCTGGTCACGGCAGTGGTGGCCGGGAAGCTGCTGGGAACCACGCGCGAAACCGCGCTGCTGCTGGGAGCGGGAACCGCCATCTGCGGCAACTCCGCCATCGCCGCGGCCGCTCCCATCCTCGAAGCTCATGAAGATGACCTGTTTCTGTCGGTAGGCGTAGTGAATCTGCTGGGCCTGCTTCTGATGCTGACCTTGCCCGTGGCTGGTGGATGGCTGGCCATGCCGGACGCCGCGGTGGGCATCTGGGCGGGCGCGACGATTCACGCGGTGCCGCAGGCGATCGCCGGCGGCTTTGCGTTCTCGGCGAAAGCGGGCAGCGTGGCGACGCTGACCAAGCTGGTTCGCGTGGGCATGCTGGCGCCGCTTGCGCTCCTGTTCGTCGCCATGGCGGCGCGGCGCCGCAAGGACGGCGGCAAGGTGGATTACCTCGGCCTGGTGCCCATTTTCCTTTGGGGCTTCCTTGCGATTTTCGTCCTGAACAGCCTCGGCTGGCTGGGTCCGGTAGCGAGATGGATGACCGAAGCCGGCAACCTGGTGCTGACCATCGCCATGGCGGCCGTGGGACTGGAGGTCAATCTGCGATCTCTGGTGAAGGTGGGCGGCGCGGCGCTGGGCGCCGGGCTGGCCTCCTGCCTGGCGATGTCGGCGGCGGCTTACTTCCTCATCCGGCTGCTGGTGCAGCCTTAGCGGGGAAGGAGGCGCGAGGCGCCTTTGTCCGTCGCGAACCAGATGACGCCCTGCCGGTCCTCGGAGATGCGGAAGATCAGGTTGCTGGCCAGTCCGTCACTGGTGGTGAATTCCGTCCAGTTGGAGCCGTTGTAGCGATACGCGCCGAGATTGCCGGTCTTGGACCAGATGTTGCCTCGCCGGTCGATAAACGTTGGATGGATGCTCTTCCCTTCCAGGTGCTTCTTCCAGGTTTTGCCGTCAAACTCGACCGCGCCGCTGTCGTGGGTGCCGAACCACAGATTGCCGCGGCGATCCTCCAGAATCGTCCGCAGGTTCTCCTGGGGCATGTGGACTGTCCAGTTTCCGTTCGAAAGCTGGGTAAGCCCGGCGCGGCAGGCAAACCACAGGTCGCCGGAGCGGCTTCGCCACAGCCTGTGAACTACCGGGTGACTCAATCCGTCGGAAGGCAGGTAGTGCGTCCACTGCTCGCCATCCAGTACTGAGGCGATGCCGTTAGCGGCGAACAGGAGCTGGCCGGAACGTCCGCGCGCGATGTCATACACCACTTCGGGGGAAACAACGCCAATCCGGTTGAACGCGGACCAGCTCTTACCGTCGAAAACGGAATAGCCCTTCTCGCCGCCGGCCCAGATCCGGCCCTTGCCGTCCTCGACGATGGTCAGCACACGATTGGAGTGCATGCCGTCCGCGATGGTGAAGTACGTCCAGCTTTTTCCGTTGAATACGCCGATTCCCCGGTTGAAGGTGCCGAACCACAGGCGGCCGGAGCGGTCCTGGAAAATGGTGCGTAGATCGTCTTCGGGAAGCCCGTTGGCTCGGGTCCAGGTTTCGAAACGAGGGCCCGCGGCGGTGGCGGCGAAAGCAACAATCAGGACGAGCGGAACCAGACGGCGGATCATTGGACGGATGGACGCGGCCGCCCAGGATCGGTTAGGGCGGCGGATTTCCAAGCTCGCGGGTTATCCTGGGAACATATGAAATTGTTTTTTCCGCTTCTACCGCTCGGCCTGCTGTGCGCGCAGGCGCCCGTTCCCGCGCCCAAGCCAGCCGCGGTGAAGCCCGCGGTGGTGAAGCCCAAGCCGGCGGCCGCGGCCCCCAAGACTGCTTCCGCCGACCCTGTTGTGATCACGGTGGGGACACAAAAGATTACTCAATCGCAGTACGAGAAGCTGATCGAGGCGCTGCCGGAGCGGACTCGAGCCGAGGCCAGCGGCCCCAACCGGCGGCGTTTCGCCGAGCAGATCGCCGAAATCCGCGCGATGGTGACGGAAGCGGAAGCTCGCAAGATTGACCAGCAGGAGCAGGTGAAGCTGCAGCTCGGCTTGCAGCGCGACACCTTCCTCGCCAGCACGATGTACCAGCAGATGCTGGCCAATCTGAAGGTGACGGACGCCCAGGTCCAGGCTTACTACGATCAGCATAAGAATGAATGGGAGCAGGTGACCGCCAAGCACATTCTGGTGCGCTTCCAGGGATCGCGAGTTCCCGTCCGCGAGGGGCAGAAAGACCTGACCGAGGCCGAAGCCCTGGCACGCGCGCAGGAGCTGCGGAAGAAGCTTACCGAAGGCGCGAAGTTCGACGAAGTCGCCAAGGCGGATTCCGACGATACCGGTACGGGCGCGCGCGGCGGCGAATTGGGCACCTTTGGACGCGGGCAAATGGTCCCTGCGTTCGAGACCGCGGCCTTTGCCGCCAAACCGGGCGAACTGAGTGAGCCGGTGAAGTCACCCTTCGGCTATCACCTGATCCTGGTTACCGATCACAAAACCAAGGATCTCGCCGCTGCGCGGCCGGACATCGAAAAGCAGTTGAAGCCGCAGATGGCCCAGCAGGCAGTAGAGGAGATCCGCAAGAAGGCCGGCATCGTTCTGGATGAAACCTATTTCGGGAAATAGCTGAGGCGGGGCCGGAACCGGTGCGAGTTTTGTGACAAAATATCCGGATTGGACCGGCTGATCCAGGATCTGAAGTTCGCGCTGCGGCTGATCGGAAAGTCGCCCGCGATTTCCTTTTCGGTGATCGTGGCGCTGGCGCTGGGGATCGGCGCCAACACGGCGATGTTCAGCGTGATCGACGCCGCTCTGCTGCGTCCTCTGCGCTATGAGCGGCCGGATCAGTTGCTGCTGGTCTGGGAGAAAGATTCCCAGGGGCAGACCTACGGCGCGTCACCCGCGAATCTGCTGGATTGGCGTTCGCGATCGAAAACGCTGACCGGCTTCGCCGGGTGGCAGAACCGCGGGTTCGTTTACACGGGCGGGGACCGCCCGGAGCGGTTGAACGGCGCCTCGGTCACCGCCAATCTCTTCGAAACGATTGGGGCCAAGCCGCTGCTGGGCCGGACGTTCATTCCCGGCGAGGACGGCGTGGAGCAGCAGACACCACCCTCGAAAGTGGCGGTATTAAGCCATCAGTTATGGAGCGAGAATTTTGGCGGGGATCCTGCGATTCTGTCCAAAACTTTGCGGCTGAACGGCCAACCCTATTCGATCGTCGGTGTAATGCCCCCCGATTTTTACTACCTTTCGAAGGTAACCCAGGTATGGGTGCCGGGGCAGTTGAATCGCAATCAGCGGGATTTCCGGTCCTGGACCACGGTCGCCAGGCTGGTCCCCGGCCAGGACGCCCGGTCCGCGTTGACCGAAATGCAGCAGATCGCCGCGGCGCTGGCGCGCGAGTATCCGAAGAACAACCAGAGTTGGACGGTCCAAACCGACGCGCTGCTCGATTGGATCGTGGGCGAGGACTTCCGGGACACGCTGCTGATGCTGTTCGCGGCCATCGGCCTGGTGCTGTTACTGGCTTGCGTCAATATCGCGAACCTTCTGCTGGCGCGGTCGGCGGGACGGCAGCGCGAGGCCGCGATCCGCGTGGCGTTGGGCGCCACACGCGGCAGGCTGCTGGCGCAACTGACCACGGAAAGCGTCGTGCTTTCCGCGCTGGGCGGACTGCTGGGCCTGTGCCTGACCTGGACCCTGCTGGACACCATCGTGAAACTGGTTCCGGCGTCCCTGATGCCGCCGGTGTCAAATGTCCGGATCAACGAAGCGGTGCTGGTGTTCACCGCGGCGGTGGCCCTGGTCACCGGCTTCCTGTTCGGGATCGCGCCGGCGTGGATGGGCTCCAACCCGGCCCTTGCGGGTCATCTGAAGGACGGCGGCCGGGGCGTTTCCGGCGGACGCCGCAGGCAAAGCTTCCAACAGATTCTGGTGCTGGGCGAAGTGTCGGTGGCGGTGATGCTGCTGGCCGGCGCGGGGCTTCTGCTCGAAAGCCTGTGGCGTTTGACGGCCGTGGATCTCGGCATCCGTCCGGAAGGCGTGCTGACCATGCGCGTGTCGCTGCCGCCGTCCAAGTATCCCGACGCGGATGGGGTCCGCCGGTTCACGCGGCAGATGACGGACTCCATTCGCAGCAACCCGGGCGTGCAGAGCGTCGCGATCATGAGCGACCTTCCGCTGCGGCGCATCAGCATCACCATCCCGTTCGAAACCGAATCCATGACGCCGCGTCCGCAGGCGGACCGTCCAGGAATTCTCTACGTGACGGTGAATGACGGCTTTCTGGAAACGCTGGGGGCGCGTCTGCTCGGCGGGCGCAACTTTACCCCGCGCGACACCGCGGGCAGCCCGCCGGTGGTAATGGTGAACGAGGAGTTCGCCAAGCGATTCAGCCCCGCAAACGGCGCCGTGGGACAGCGCGTCCGGATCAACCTTCCGGGCATGAGCGGATCGTCCTTCGGCGGAGATGTGATGGCGGAGGTGGTGGGAGTAATCGGCAATATCCGGCATGGCGAGGCGGCCGCGCCCCCGGAGCCGGTGATGTACGCCCCCATCGAGCAGAATCTGTGGTCCCCGAATCTGTACGTGGCGGTTCGATCCAGCCAGGATCCGGCGTCTCTGATCACCGGCGCGCGCATGGCCATCCAATCGCTGGACCGGGAGCAGCCGGTGGATCGAACCCTCACGCTGACGCAGATGGTCCGCGACAACTTCTCCGTGCCGCGATTCCGCACGCAGCTTCTGGGCGCATTCGCGATCCTGGCGCTGATCCTGGCGGTAGTCGGCATCTACGGCGTGAACGCTTACGCCGTCTCGCAGCGCCAGCATGAAATCGGCGTGCGCCTGGCGCTGGGCGCGACGCCCGCTGAAATCGTCCGCCAGACGGTGGGCCAGGGAATGAGAACCACGTTTCTGGGCCTGATTCTGGGCACGGCGGGCGCCCTGTCGCTCACCACCGTGCTGAAGAACGTCCTCTTCGGCGTCGAGTCCCTGACGGTGCGCGTCTATGCGATCGTCTCCCTGGTGCTGTTCCTGGTGGCGCTGCTTGCCTGCTACCTTCCGGCGCGGCGCGCCAGCCGCGTGGATCCGATGCGATCCCTGCGCCAGGACTAGGGGTTGTTGTGCCAACATAAGGCTGAATGCCGCGCTACGCCGCTGTCGATATCGGAAGCAACTCCGTTCGCTTGCTGGTGGCGGAGATCGATTCCGGGCAGAAGATGCAGACGCTGGCGGCGGAGCGCCAGGTAACGCGCCTGGGCGAGAGCGTATTTCGCGGCGGGCGCATCAGCCAGGACGCCATGCGCTTCGTGTGCGACAGCCTGGAGCGGATGTCGGAAACGTACCGCAAGTACGAGGTGCGTGCCGTGCGCGCCGTCGCCACCAGCGCCGTCCGCGACGCCGGCAATCAGCAGGAATTCCTGTCGCGGGCCGGCGACGCACTGGGCGCCCCGGTGGAGATCATCACCGGCCAGGAGGAGTCCCGGCTGGTGCACTTGGGGATCCAGGCGCGATGGCCCCATCCGCGCCAAAAGACCCTCGCGATCGACGTGGGCGGCGGCAGCGCGGAGATCATCGCCAGCGAAAACGGACGCATGGTGGAGGCATTCTCGAAGCCGCTGGGCGCCGTCCGGCTGACGGAGATGTTCCTCCGCCACGATCCGCCGCAGCCGATCGAACTGGAGCGCTTGTCGCAGTACATCCAGGAAAAGATCTCGCGTCCAGTGGAGCGGCTGGGCAAGGGCGGATACGAACGCATGATCGTAACCTCGGCCACCGCCGCCGCCATCGTCTGCGCCGTGAACGCCATACCGCGGACCAAGCGCGAGGAGGCGGACCGCGTGCGGGCCTCCTTGCGGCAGGTCCGCGAGTTCTACAACGAGATCTCCGGGATGGATCTGGCGCAACGCCGCAGGGTGGCGGGCATTGGACCCCGGCGGGCCGAAATCATCACCGGCGGCGCGGCGGTCTTCCTGCGCGCCATGGAAGCGTTCCACATGCCTTCCATCTACTACTCCTCGGCTGGAGTTCGCGACGGTATCGTCGCCGACCTGTTCGCGCGGGGCGCGGGCCGCGAGCTTTCCCAGCTCAGCCGGGAGCAGCGGCAGGCGGTGGAGAGCCTGTCGACGCGCTTCGGCGTGTCACCCCGCCATTCGCGTAAGGTGGCGTCGCTGGCGCATACGTTGTTTGAGGCGATGCAGCCGCTCCACCGCCTGCCTCCCGATCGCGGCAAGCTTCTGGAAGCGGCGGCTTACCTGTACGACATCGGCCGTTTCGTCAATGAAAACGCGCATCATAAACACGCGTTCTACCTGGTTGCGAACGCGGATCTCGGCGGTTTCACCGACGCGGAACGGTATCTGGTGGCTTTGCTATGCCGCTACCATCGCAAGGCGGCGCCGGCCGCGCATCACCCGGCGGTGCAGGAACTGGATCCCGAACTGCGGCGTACCTTGATTTTGCTGACTCCGCTGCTGCGCCTGGCGGACAACCTGGAACGCGGAGAACGAGTAAACAACGTAACGTGCCGGTTGAAGAACGGCGTCTTTCAGATCGCCATCCGCTCTCGCGGCGAGGCGCGGCTGGAGCAGTGGGGCGCTGAACGCGTCGCGCCGCTGTTCGAGAGCGTGTACCGGCTGCCGCTGACGATCGTGAAAGCGAAGGGTTGAGGGTCATGCTCGTAAGCGAATACGCCGCCGAACGCATTGGAAGGCTGCTGCGCAAGACAGGCCGCGAGGCGCGCCGGTGCCAAACGGACCCTTCCGAGGACGCAGCGCACGACCTGCGCGTCACCATCCGGCGCTTTCACCAGGCGATGGAGACCTTCGCGGACGCACTTCCCAAGCGCGCCCGCGAGCGCGCCTGGCGGCAGGCTCGCGAACTGCTGAAGGCAGCGGGAGCGCTGCGCGACACCGACATCGCTCGTGCTCTGCTGCGGGACTCGGCTCGCGCGGAAACGGCCGCGGTCCTGGAGTTGCTGCAACGCGAGCGTTTCTTCCGCGAAATCGACCTGCGCCTGGCCGCCCTCAGGTGGCACGACCGGAAATCCGTGCCGGAGCTGCTGGGGCGTTTGCGGCCGAAGCCCGGCAAACGGAAGCTCGAGGAAATGGCGGCGGGCCTGCTGCCCGTACTCTGCCGGGAGTTTTTCGCGCACGGCCGAGAAGCATCGCGACCCGGCGTCAGCGCGGAGGAATTGCACGAATTCCGCCTGGCGGCCAAGAGATTCCGCTACACGGTAGAACTGTTCCAGCCGCTGTATCCCGGCTCCGCCCGCGTGATCCTGGGGACCATGAAGCGGGTGCAGACGCTGTTGGGGGAAATCAACGACTGCGCGGCCACGGCGGTAATGCTGTCTCTGCGTGGCGCGCCGGCGATCCTGTTGCGCGATTTGCGGAGCAAGGAGCGAAAGGAAACCGCCGAGTTCCGCAAGGCATGGAAGCAGATGGATGTGGAAGGTGTGGAGGGGGCCTGGGAGCAGGCGCTCGCGCAGCCGGTGAAGTTGAGTGCACGCAAGCCGAAATCCGCGCCGGCAGCGCCAGAATTCGAGAAATCACGCCGGCGGGCGATCCAAGGCCTTCGCGGCTGCCTAAGCCGTGACTGACACCGTTCAGGGTGTTGCCCAGATGAGACGGGATCTACACCCGGATCGGCCTATGGTTATGAGAACTTGTGGGATAAATGGTCGGGGCGAGAGGATTCGAACCTCCGACCTCCTGGTCCCGAACCAGGCGCTCTAGCCAGGCTGAGCCACGCCCCGAACCTCTCCAGTATACACCCTAGGGCTTGTTTTCGCTGCTGAACACCTTGTTCGCGATCCGCCACTGCCCATCCCGCTTCAACAGCACGAAATAATCGGTGATCTTCACCTTCGGATAGTCGAACCGGACCGTCGCGATCCCGGCATTGCCGGTCACCTCCACCTTCTCAATCCAGCGCTTGCGCTGCGGCTCTTCCGGCGAGACGACCCCCTTGAAACCGGCTGCGTACTCCTCCAACGTCCAATCGACAAACTTCCCGTCCTGGCGGATGCCCTGGATGTGCGCGCCGGGGTGGAACGCCGCCCGAATATGCTCGGCCTGGCCCGTCGCGTGACCTTTCAGATAGCTCTCAACGGGAACCCGGGCCGCGGCCGTGTCGGGCTGGGCCAGCACCGGAACCACCGCCGCAATCAGCAACAAAATCGTTTTCATGCCGCATGGACGGCGAACCGCCCGAAATGTCACATTGAATCGTGCTTTCATCCGTCACCGCCGCACTTCTCCCGCTGGCTCTCGACCTCATTCCCGCGCCCGTTCAGGTGCGCCGGGAAGCGGGTGAACTGAACCTGAATCGCGGAGTCTTTCTTGACGCGGGAGACCTTCAGACCTACGGCGAAGAGTTGCTGCGGCGTGGCGGTTTGCGCCTGGACTCCGCGGGCGTGCCGCTGCGGATCGAAGCAGGCTCCGGAAAGGGCGAGTCCTATCGACTCCGGGTGACGCCGGCCGGTGCGCGCATCGATGCGGAGTCCGCCGCGAGTGGGCGCCACGGACTGCACACGTTCCTGCAGTTGATCCAGGGCGGAGTGGTCCCCGCCGTCGACATCACGGACCGGCCCCGCTTCGGCTGGAGAGGTCTCATGCTCGACACGGCTCGCCACTTTCTGCCGGTGGAAGATATTGAACGGACGCTCGACGGCATGGCCGCCGTCAAGCTCAACGTGCTGCATCTGCACCTGACCGACGATCAGGGGTTCCGCGTCGAATCCCGGCTTCACCCGGAACTGACGGCGAAGGGCTCCGGGGGCCGGTTCTACTCCCAGGAGCAGGTCCGGCGGCTGACCCGTTACGCCGCCGCCCACGGGATCCGCATTGTGCCTGAGTTCGACCTTCCGGGTCACACGACCGCGTTGCTGGCGGCGCGGCCCGATCTGGCATCCGGGCCGCCGCCCGCCGCGCCCGAAAGCGGGTTCGGGATCTTCGACGCCGCCCTCGACCCCTCCAACGAGAAGGTCTACGAGTTTCTGGATTCGTTTCTGGGCGAAATGGCAGGCCTGTTTCCTGACCCGTACGTACACGTGGGCGGGGATGAAGTGACCGGCAAGCATTGGGATGCCAATCCGCGAATCGCGGCGTTTCGCCGCGGCAAAAGGCTCGCCTCCAATCACGAACTGCAGCATTACTTCATGGCGCGAGTCCGGCGGATCCTGCAGCGTCACGGCCGGAAGATGATCGGCTGGGATGAGGTCGTGGGTCCGGCCATCGCGAAGGATGTCGCGATTCAGGCCTGGCGCGGCGCGAACGCGATTCTCGCCGCCGCGCACGCCGGGCATCCCGTGATCGTGTCGTCCGGCTTCTACCTCGATTGGAACCTTCCCGCGGGGCACGCTTACCGCAATCGCATGGACGGCGCCGCCGCCGACCCCCAGGACCGCATGGAGCGTCTGTTCGCCCCGCGGATTCCGGTTCGACGAAAAACGCTGACGGGCGAGGAACGGAAGCAGATTCTCGGGGGCGAAGCTTGTCTGTGGAGCGAAATGATCACCGCTCGCAACCTCCACTTCCGCCTGTGGCCCAGGCTGGGCGCTGTCGCCGAACGGCTGTGGTCGCCCGCCGCTCTGGACAACATCGATGATCTGTACCGGCGACTGCCGGTGCTCGCGCGGCGCCTGGAAGCCATGCGGATTCCAGTGGAAACTCAGTACGAATCCGGGATGCGCGAGCTGGCGGGGAGCGCCCCGGTGGATCCGTTGCTGACGCTCGCCTCCGCGCTGGACCCTGCCAAGTACGTGTCGCGCGTCCTTTCCAGACGTTACACCACCGATAGCCCGCTTGAATCCTTGGCCGATCGCATCCGTGCGGAAAGCCTCGCGGCGCGGGAATTCAACGCCCGCCCCAATGAGGCGGAATTGAGGCGCTGGCAGGAAGCCACGTTGCTGGCGCGGAAACTGTACTCCGCGGGAGGCATTGCCGAGGCCGCTTCCGACGTGCTCGAGGCAGTCGAAATAGGCTTGAACCGCGGGACGCTCACACCGAAGCAGAGGCAAACCTCGGCCGCCCGATTGAAGGAACTTGGCGATCCCAGGCGGGAACTGATAGTCGCGATCGCGCCCGGCGTGTTGAGAATGCTGGAGGGAAAATAGCCGGTTACTTCTTGAGGCGCTTGCGCGCGTCAAGAACCATGGGCTCCGTCGAGTCCGGCCTGAGCGCCAGGAACGCCCGGTACGAGTCCGCGGCGCCGCTGCTCTTCAAGCCTTCCTGCGTGCGTCCGATGTAGTACAGCACGGGCGGGAAGTAGTGGTAGGTCTGCACTTCATCCAGGAACAATCCCGTGGCTTCACCCTTGCGCTTCAGGCATTTGTCGAATTCGGAATCTGCTTCCGCGAAATTACCCATCGCCAGGTAGGCGCGGCCCATGGAGAAGCGTCCCAGCCATGTATCGGTGAGTTTCTGCGCGGCTTCGAACAGAGCCAGCGCTTCGCGGTAGCGCCCTCGCTTCAGCTCCGCTTCGCCTTCGATCAGCTTGGCGTAGATCCGCGGATCGCTTTCCAGCCGCTCCGACAGCAGTTTGGCGATCTTCATCGCCTCCGCCGCCTGGCCCGCCTCAATCAGCCCCACCGCGCTGGTGTACAACACCATCTCTTCCTTGCGCAGTTCCACCGCCCTGCGGAACGCGCTGACAGCCGCGGCTGTATTGCCTGCCAGCAAGTGCGCGGAGCCGAGCGCCGCCGTCTTCTTGGCGACGCCGGCCACGTACTTATTGGCCTCGTCCTCGGCGATCGCCTTGCTTAGAATCGCGATCGCTTCCCCCACGCGGCCCTGGTACAGCGCGACATCCGCCAGTCCCATCGCTCCCAGTGACGCGCCGCGCGCGTCCACGGCCTGCATCCGCCCGTAAATTTCGATCGCCTTAGCCGGTTGACCCGCCGCCAGGCGAGCCAGCGCCAGCGTGTCGTACCCCTTCAGATACCGGGGATTCGCCTCCACCACGGCCGACGCTTCCTTCTCCGCGGCGTCCAGGTCGCCCGAGTACATCGCAAACATGGCGCAGTTGCTGCGCGCCAGCGAATACTTGGGATAGACATCCAATGCCTTGCGGCCTTCCTCCAGCGCCTTGCGCATCTCCCGGCGCTGATAGTACACGTACGCAAGATTGCTGAGGCCGGAGAAATCGGCGGGATACAGGCGCGTCAATTCCGTGAACTCATCCAGCGCTTTCTGATGATTCAGTTGCGTCAGGTAGTAGCCCCCGCGCAGCCGGTACTTCTCGCGATCGCTCAGACGGTTGATCTTGGACATCGCCAGTTCGTAGTAGCGATTCGCTTCGTTCCGCTCAAAACTGGAGTAAGTTACGGCCAATCCGTAGAGTGCGCTTCCAAGATTCGGATCCAGCTTCACAGCTTCCTGATACAGCCGGATCGCTTCCTCGGTCTTGCCGGCGAACCGTGCATCCTGCGCGCGCGAATACGCCTGCGCGGCTTCAAGCGATGCCGCCGTAAACGTCTCGGCGGCCGCCAACTGCACGGACTGCGGAGTCTGATCGCCCAGCGCTTTGCGCACGGCGCCGGCCAGTTTGCCCGTCAAAGGCAGAATCTTGTCCTTGCCGGACGCGGACTCCTCGGCGCGCGCGAGTTCCGTACCGGTTACCGAGTCGATCACCCGCGCCGTCAGCCGGAAATTGTCTCCGTCCTTGCGGATGGATCCGGCCACCACCGCGCTCACCCCTTCGCGGACTGCCACCAGGCGGCTGACCTCTTCATCCAGCCGGGTGATTCCGGGCTTCAATTGCGCCGCGGTGCGCATGGCCGCCGCGCGGCTGTAGTTCGAAATGAAGTTCGCGCCTTCCAGCGCGAAGCCGAACGTCGGTTCCAGCGCACCGTCAAACACGCTGTCGCCGGTATCGTTCTGGAAGTCGGCAACCAGAAGAGTTACCGGTTTCGAAGGCCCGCCCGGCCCCGCGGGGCCGGAGTCGCGCAACAGCCAGTAACCGGCCCCGCCTGCGATGGCCAGTGCCGCCGCCGCGACGGCGATCCACTTCCGGCGGTCCACGGCCCGGGGCGACGGAGGCAAGTCAGGGGGTGGCGCCGGGGGCGCGGGGATGGCCGCCATCGAAACCGCGATCGACTGCCGCCGCGCGCTGGTGCTCGCCGAGGTTTGCACCGGGCGGTCCGAACGGCTTAGATTCGGATCGCTGCCCAGAAACTCGTCCAGGTCGGCCACAACCTCGCTCGCCGATTGATACCGTTCCTTCAGGTCGATGGCGAGGCAACGCATCACAATTTCGCTCAGCGCGGGCGGTACATCCGGAGAAAGCTCGATCGGGGTGCGCGGAACTTCCTGAACACGCTTCAACAGGCTCGCCAGCACCGTTTCCGCCTTGTACGGCACGGTCCCCGTCAGCATTTCGTACATCATGACGCCGAGCGCGAACAGGTCTGCCCGGTGATCCGCGCGCTCGCCCTTGGCCTGCTCGGGAGACATGTACGCGGGTGTGCCCAGGATCATGCCGCTCTGGGTCATGCCCTGGTCTTCCAGGTTGCGGGCCAGCCCGAAATCCATCACCCAGATCCGGCCTTCCGGATTCGTCATGATGTTCTGCGGCTTCAGGTCGCGATGTACGATGCCTTCACTGTGCGCGGCATCCAGCGCCAGGCAGACCTGCCGGATCACATGGACCGTTTCCCCGACGGTGAACCGCCGCTTCTCGAGCAGCGAGGACAAGTCCTCGCCCTCGATGTATTCCATCGTGATGAACTTCACCCGATCCTCGACCCCGAGATCGAAAATCCGGATCACGTTCCGGTGGCCGATCTGCCGGGACAGAATCAACTCCTGCTTGAACCGTTCCAGGATCTTCGGATTATTGCCCAACTCGGGGCGTATTACCTTCAGCGCCACCAGGCGGCCCAGCTCCCGGTCCTGCGCCTTGTAGACCGCGCCCATGCCGCCTTCGCCCAACAACTTGAGGATTTCGTACCGGCCCACCAGAGTTGAGCCGGGAGTCAGAATTCGCGACTCGCCGGAGCCCTCCGCGCGCGGCGTATCCGCGGCGGTGGCGTCCACCGCGATCGTTTCGAAAATGCTGGCGTTGCCGCGCTCAGCGGCGGAATCGATCGCACTGTCGCAGATCGAACAACGGGGCACCCCCAACGGGTTGCTGTGGTCGCAATTCGGACACTTTACCGATGATGCCGCTGGTTCCATTTCCGTGGACAAGCTTCTCCCCATCCGGCCGGACAGATGAGACTTGCATGGTATCACATGGGACTCTCGAAACACGCTGTTTTTGAACGGCTTCGGGCCCATCTGTTCCACATTTACGGACGCTGGGACGGGCGTGGCGCCAACGTGCGGCGAGGATATTCAGTCCGCTCCGCGCACCGTCCTTCGAAGGGCATGTCACACTGACAGAAGATGGCGAAACAGCAGCAGCTTGCCGCCTTATCTCCGCGAGCGTTGGCCGAGCTTCCCGCAATCCGGAACGCCGGGCAGTGGTTCGCGCGGGAGCGGCAGTGGATTCAGGATCGCCACCTGAAGCTGTGCCGCATTGCGGCCCCCACGTTCTTCGAGGAGAAGCGGGCCGCCTGGATCGCGGAGCAACTGCTGGCGCTTGGTTGGGAAGCGAAAACCGATCGCGCCGGCAATGTCATTGCTACCCGCTCCGGGGAGGAGGATCGCCCGGCGGTGGCGCTCACGGCTCACCTGGACACCGTGCTCGCGCCGCGATCCCCGGAAGAAATCCGGCAGAATCCCGACGGGTCTCTGCACGGACCGGGGGTCTCGGACAACGGCGCGGGGTTGGCCGGCCTGCTGGCGATCGCGGCGGCGGCCTCGAGATTCTCGCTGTTCGAGGAGACGCCCGGCAGGTTGATGCTGATCGCCAACGTCGGGGAAGAGGGCGAAGGCAACCTCTCCGGCATGCGTTATCTCTGCCGTCCCGGCGGACCTCGTATCCAGGCCTTCGTGGTTCTCGACGGTCCGGCCACCGATCACATCACCTGCCGCGCTCTCGCCAGCCGCCGCTTCGATGTCTCCCTGAACGGCCCCGGCGGGCACAGTTGGAGCGATCATGGCGCGGCCAATCCGGTTCATGCCCTCAGCCGGGCCATTACCCTGTACTGCGACAACCGGCGTTCGGCTAACGGCACTTGCCGGAGCTCGTACAACTTCGGCGTGATCGACGGCGGGTCCAGCATCACTTCCATTCCGGCCAGCGCCCGCGCCAAAGTCGATCTTCGCTCGGAAAGCCCGGAAACCCTGGACGAACTCACCGCCGCGCTGTCCGCGGCGGTCGAGCAGGCGCTGGAGGTGGAGAACGCGCGAGCCGCGGGCGCCAGGCTGTCGGCGCGAATCAAGGAATTGGGCTCGCGGCCCGCCGGACGCCTGTCCGACAACTCACCTCTCTTGCGGCATCTGCTCGCCGTCGACCAGCACCTCGGCATTCGATCCCAGACGGATTGTTCTTCCACCGACGCGAATATTCCGCTCTCCCTGGGAGTTCCCGCCGTTTCCATCGGCGCCGGCGGGCAGGGCGGCGGAGCCCACACTACGGAGGAGTGGTTCCATGCGGAGGGCCGCGAGCTGGGATTGCGCCGCGTGCTGATGCTGCTCTCGCTTTTGACGCGCGATCCGGAGATTCTCAGCCATTGACCCCCAAAACCCGCTGGCAGGCCGCTCTCGCCCTGCTGGGCGTGTCGGCCGTGTGGGGCTCAACGTTCGTTATCGTCAAATCAGCCCTGACTGACGTCTCGGTTCTGCTTTTCCTGACCCTCCGGTTCACCTTGGCCAGCGTGTTTCTCCTTCTCTTCTTCCGCCGCCACGCCTGGAGCGGGAACTGGCGCAGCGACGTCTGGCCCGGTATTCAGATCGGGTTCTTCCTGTTCACCGGCTACATCACACAGACATTCGGGCTGAAGCTGACCACTCCGGCCAAGGCGGGGTTCCTCACCGCGCTTTACGTGGTGCTGGTACCTTTGCTCGGGTCCATCGTCTATTCGATCAGACCCGGGGCGGCGGAGTGGTTCGGTGTGGCGGTGGCCACAGCCGGAATGGCTTTGTTGACGCTTCCGGAGTCGGGGTTCCGTTTCTCCCAGGGCGATCTGCTGGTGGCGGCGTGCGCGATACCTTATGCGATGCAATTGCTTTTGGTGGGCCGGTTTGCCCCCAGGTCGAATGCGGCGCGGCTGAGCTTGTTTCAGGTCGCGACCGGAGCCGGGATCGGTTGGATGGTGTTCTGGTGGCTGGAAACTCCAAGAATCAGTTGGACTTACACGGTGGCGTTGGCGCTTGGGATCACCAGCGCGCTGGCCACCGCGCTAGCCTTCGCGGTACAAAGCTGGGCGCAGAAGTACACCGGCCCCACCCGGGCAGCCCTGATTTTCTCCACCGAACCCCTGTTCGCCTGGCTGACCTCGTATGTGTTGACCGGGGAGACGTTATCGGCGAGAGCGTCATTGGGAGCGGTGTTGATTCTGGCAGGTGTTTTGCTGGTGGAATTGAAACCCGGCGTGGGGGCCGGGCATCCATCGGGGTAGACCTTTCGAATCAGGTGAACGGAGGCGAGGATCCGCATATAATCGAAATGGATCCCGGCCGATAGAGGAAATACAAGGAAGCTATGAAGTTCTCGGAACGCAGATTATTGCCAATCGCATTATTGCTCTTCACGCTGTCTGTGGGTATCGTGATCGGCACGCTGTTCAACACCGGCGTCAACGCCGCGAACAAAAATCAGCAGGCCGCGCCGGATGCGACTCCGCTGGTGGTGCCGGCGGCGACGCAGGTGGGCAATGAGTTCACCAAGCTGGCTCAGAAACTGGACCCGTCGGTGGTGAACATCACGGCGGAGATCAACGGGCGGACTTCGCAATCGCGCCGCGGCGCCGGCGCGCAGCCCCCGGCCGAAGAGGATGAGGAAGAAGGCGCGGACCTGTTCCGGCGCTTCTTCCGTGACAATCCGCAGGGCCGCGGCGGCGCGCCGATTCCCGTTCCTCCCCGCGCCTTCAAGCGGGAGCAGGGCGGCACCGGGTTCATCGTGGACCGCAACGGCTACATCATCACCAACAATCATGTCGTCGAAGGCGCGGATCGAATCAAGGTGAAAATGCACACCGATCCCCTTGAATACCGCGCCCGCGTGATCGGCGTCGATCCGGAGACGGATCTCGCGGTCATCAAGATCGACCCCAAGTCGCCCCTGACGCCCGTCACCATCGGCAACTCCGACGCCGTGCAGGTGGGCGATTGGGCCGTGGCCATCGGCTCTCCGTTCGGCTTGGAAGCCTCGGTAACGGCCGGCATCATCTCAGCGACCGGCCGCGATATCGGCGCGCAGCAATTCCAGCGTTTTATCCAGACCGACGCCGCCATCAACCCCGGCAACTCCGGCGGTCCGCTGCTGAATATCCGCGGGGAGGTGATCGGCGTCAACACCATGATCGCCACCCAGAACGGCGGATCGCAGGGCGTCGGCTTCGCGCTGCCAGTGAACATGGCGGTGCGCGTGTACAACGACATCATCAAGCACGGCCAGGTCCGCCGCGGCTCCATCGGCATCTCCTGGCAGCGCGATGAAAAGCCGGAAGTCCTGAAGGCGCTCGGCCAGACTGGCGGCGTCCTGGTGAACGAAGTGAAGAAGGGCGGGCCCGCCGATAAGGCTGGAATCAAGGTGGAAGACCTCGTGATCGCCCTCAACGGCAAGGCCATCCGCAACGGCGATGACCTGGTGAGCCGCGTCGCGGACCTCCCCATCGGCTCCGAAGCCAACGTCACCGTGGATCGAGCCGGCAAGAAAATGGACTTCAAGGTCACCATCATGGATCGCCGGGAGGTGTTCGCCGACGATCCACGCGTCTCCGGCGGCCGGGGTATCGTGCCCGAGGGCGAGGAAATTCAGCCCTCCAGTACTCAGGCCAAGTTCGGAATCAGCATCCGCACGCTGAACGACGAGGAGCGGGAATTGACCCCCGACAAGCGCGGCGTCGCCGTGACCCGCGTCGAGGAGAACTCCTTCGCCGAGGACATCGGCCTGGTGGATCGCGACATCATCCTGTCGGTGAACCGCCAGCCGGTGAACTCCATCGACGATGTGAAAAACATCCAGGGCACGCTGAAGCCCGGCGACGCGGTCGCTTTCCGCGTGCTGCGCCGCGGCCCGGCCATCGCACTCCGCGGCGGCGTCCGCGCTCCGCAACCGCAAACGCTGTACCTTTCGGGCACCTTGCCCACGCAGTAAACGCTGTTCGAGATCGCTCGGCGGCCCAGATTTCCCGGTCTGGGCCGTTTCCTTTTGGTCCCGCGAACCAGAGCGTCAATCCGACATCAGAAAAATCAGCGGCCGAACGTCCTCTTCCGGCGTCCACTCCCAGTAGCGGAGCAAAATCGCATACACCATCAATCCCGTCTCGCCTTCACCGAAGAACAGGAACCGGGCCGCCTGCTCCACCAGATTCAACCGCGTCAGCCCCAGAAAAATCGAAATCGGATCGATCAGTTCGCTGACGTAGGCGATCGTGTTCGCGATGGCGATCGCGCCGTACACTTCGATCACATAGTCGCCGTCTTCCTCGCGCACCTCCACGTCCACGGGACACAGGAATTCGCTGCGATTGTCGATCAGGTTCACATGCAGAAAAGCGAGGGGGCCTTGGATGTTGTAATGCTTGCGGATCTCGTCGCGCTTCCGCGCGCGCGCCGCGGGGTCCGTGGTGCGCAGCGGCACCAGATTCACTTTCTTGCCCTGAATCACCCGCGCAAGGTTCAACGAAGCTTCGTCCACGAAGTAGCCGCCCGGAATGCGCATTTCGGTGGCGCGCAAGGAGCGCGAGATGGTGCTGACCACCAGCACCAGCAGGATGAAGCACATGCCGATAATCAGGCCATCGGGTCGCTCGATCACGTTCTCCACCAGCGTGTAGGCAAACACCACCGCCACCAGCCAGCAGTAGCGGCTGAGCGCCTTCTTGCCCTCGCGGCCCAGCGCCAGCGCCGCCGCGACCGCGGCCGAAAGTATCAGCACCAGCACGCCTGTTGCGTAGGCGCCGGATTGCGCCTCGACATCCGCGCGGAAGACCAGCGTCACGATCACGCAAATGGCGAACAGCACCAGCACCAGCGGACGCGTCAGCGACGCCCATAGCGGCGCCATGCCGAACCGCGGCATATACCGGGGAATCAGATGCAGCAGCCCGGCCATCGCGGAGGCGCCGGCGAACCACAAGATCAGAATGGTGGAGACGTCGTAAATGGTGCCGAAACTGTCTCCGAAGAACTGGTGCGCCAGGAACGCGATGGCGCGGCCCGCGGCTTTGCCGCCCTTCTGGTAATCGGCCGGCTGGATCAACAGCGCGGTGGCAAAACTGGAACAGATCAGCAGCACGCTCATCAGAATCGCCGCGGCGGCCAAAAGTTTGCGAGTGTTGATGATGCGGCCGAAGGGAACCAGCGCGCCGCGCCTTCTGCGGCGCTCATCCGCGTCTCCTCCGTCGATCAGCGGCATCACCGTGACCCCGGTCTCAAAGCCGCTCAGCCCCAGGGCCAGCCTGGGGAACACGATCGCGGCGGCAATCGCGATGCTGGTCCAGTCCCCCTGCGCCCGCAGAGCTTCCTGCCAGCGGGGCAGATACTCGGGGTGGCTGGCGATCTCCGCGAAACACCTGCCCAGAACCACGAAGTTCAGCACGATGTAGGGAATGGCCACGAACATCGCCAACCCGATCGCTTCCGTGAAGCCGGCCAGAAAGACGCCGGCCAGCAACGCCAGCAGGATCAGAGTGATGGGAATCTGGGCCTCGCCCAGGTGGTCGTGCAGGTATGGGTTCTCAATCGCGTGAGTCGCGGCGTCGGCCGCTGACAACGTCATCGTGATCACGAAGTCGGTGCCGGCGAAGCCCAGCAGCACCAGCAGAAATAGCTTGCCCTTCCAGCCGTGCAGCAGATTCTCCATCATCGCCAGGGACCCCTGCCCGGCGAAAGATCTCTTGGCTACCTGCGCATACACCGGCAACGCGCCGAGCAGCGTCACCACTACCAGCAGCGCGGTCGCGATCGGCGAGATGGCGCCGGCGGCCAACAGCGCGATTCCCGGCTGGTATCCCAGCGTCGAGAAATAATCGACGCCCGTCAGCCAGAGGACCTTCCACCAGGGATGCGTCTCTTCATGCGCGTGGCCTTCCTCAAGGGTCGCGCCGCCCATCAGCCACTGCCCAAAGCCGCTCCGGTATTCCGGCTTGGGAATCGGCAGAGTCGACCGGATCGGAATCCGGGCGGAGATTCGCGGAATGTCGGTGCCAGAGGCCATAATCACCCGGTAGCGTAGCAGAACCCTTAGACTTGCCCGCCCTTGGTTCCGCTTCCGCGCGATGCCAGGGCCGCGAATTGCCGCACATGATGCAGATCGTGACCGGCCGTCCGCTCCATCAAATCGCGGATCGTCAGGCGTCCCTCGGTGGTGTGCGTCCCGAATCGTCGCCACGCCGATTCCGGTAGGTTCCGGAACAGAGCGACCTGGGAGTTGCGCAGCGCAAGAAAGCGGACGATTGTCTCATCCAGCGATTCCTTCTCGCGTTTCCAGCCCTCCAGCCAGGGCGCCTGATCGTAGGAAGCCAGCGTCGGGTTGTCCTGGAATGCGATAAGGCGGCAGCGAGCCGACATCACCAGCTCGAAATCGGCCATGTGCGCCAGCAACTGGTGCGGCGACCACTTTCCCGGCGCCATCGGTTTCTTCATCGCGCGCGCGGGAATCGCCTCCATCAGCTTCAACAGGCGCTTGGGCGATGTCGCCAAAGACTTCACCGCGTCCTTCCCCTCAAGATAATGAGCGTACGGATTCGGCGGACCTTTGCGCATTCTCTTATTGTGCGCGATTGGCGAACGATCCCGGCACGGCCGCGCCGGTTTCTCCGAACAGAGCCACAGCCTCCTTCGACAGCAGCGCCCACAAACCGTATACCCCCAGCGCGGTTCCGAACGGAACGTTGAACAGTTCCAAGCAGGACACCACAATCGCGAGAATGCGCGCCCAGGGCCGGAAGCGCAACAGCCCGATACCAGCGATCAGGTGCGGCACCGAAAGCAGCAGGATAATGCCGGTGATCGCCGCCGAGATGATCGCCATCAGCGAACCGGCGACACCGTCGGCGTCGGCGTCCGTGGCGGCGACGAAGCCCGCCAACCCTCCGCCGATGGTCATCACCAGCAGCGCTCCCAGAATCCCCAGCGCTCCAAAAACAATATGCAGAACCGCGAGAAGTTTTATGTGTTGCGCCATCTGGATGCTCCCCATTTCCACGCCAGAAGCCCGAATACGGGCACGTAAATCCACCAGCGAAGCGGCGACACGCCATGCCACTCGCCCAGCGAAAACCACCGGATCAGAACCTCGTAGAAGAACGGCGCCGCCGCCGTCCATAACAATAACCCTGGGGACACGTGAAACGCCATCCAGGGTACAAGCCACGTAAGGTACCACGGATGGCAGTTGGCCGAAAGCGCCAGGATCGCGGCCGAGATCGCCAGCACGCCTTCTTCCAACGCCGGCCGCATCCACGCGATGCCCAGTGTCACGAAAGCGAGCGCGGCTATCGTCACCCGCTTGGCAGCGTTCAGATCGCCATCCGCCAGCCAAAGCACCAGGCCGAAAACGCTGTCGTTATTTCGCCATCCTCCCACAAAACCGGACAGAAAACGCGCGTTCCACCGGAGGTCGCTCCAATAAGGCAGAAACAGTAAAAGCGAGACCGGGATCAGCAGCAGCGCCCCCCAGCGGCGCTCGCGCCAGTCGAAAAATAGCGGGAATAACGCCAGCGGCCAGAACTTGGTTAGCGCCGCCAGCGATAAAATCGCGAAACTGACCAGCCATCGCTTTTGGGCCGCGGCCAGCATCGCCCCGGCCAACAACAGCAGCAGAATCGAGTCGTTATGCCCGTTGATCCAGAATTCGAACACCGCCAACGGGGACCAGGCATAAACAAGCACGTGATGATCCGCCAAACCCCGCGCCCGCAGCAACCGTAACAATACCAGGATTACAGCCAGATCGCAGAGCGCGGCAGGCAGCTTGAACCAGAACACCTGGTCGGCCGGATCATCCGCGGCGAACGCCGTGAAGCGATAAGTCGCGTGTTCCAGCAGCAGCAGCACGGGTCCGTACGCGGACCGGAAGTCGGGCAGCGGGATTCGCTCCGATACAGAATCACGCAGGTGAGCCCATTCCGGATCGTCCGGGCGCGCCTGATACGGATTTCCGCCCGCCGCCTGCAGCTTTCCTTCCCAGCGGTAGCGGAAGATGTCGCCCGAAAACGCCGGATAGACCGGCCAAACCGTCAGCCGGAAGAGCAGCGCGGGAGCCAGTATCCACGCTACCCGGATTCGCCCGTTCTTCGCTGCCAGCCAGACGGCGCACAAGTGTATGATGGACAAGGCGGCTAGGAGCGTGATCACCTCCGGGACCAGGCTCCGAAGGTCGCCTGCAAGCGCCAGCGCGAGGAATCCGGCTTGGAGCAGGCACGCGGCGATCGCGAGTCGATTCAGGTGCGGCGCCATAGGATCGTGAACGAACGGAAACGAGAGTCATGTTAACAGCTTCGGCTATCCCCGCTTTCCTGCAGGGTGCTCCCACTCTGGTGGACACGCTCTTCGATAACACGTTCGCCAACATCCATCGCCTGGAGTGGTTCGATTACGCGCTGCTGATTCCCTACTTCCTGATCCTGGTCGTCTTGAGCGTTTACGGAACCCACCGCTACGAGATGATTCGCGCCTACATGAAGGCGAAGAAGAACGGGAAAATGAATCCGGAGCCGGCGGCGCTCTTCGAGCAATTGCCTCGCGTCACCGTCCAGTTGCCGTTGTTCAACGAGCGGTTCGTGGTCGAGCGCCTGATCGAGGAAACGGTGAAGATCGACTATCCCCGCGAACTCCTGCAGATCCAGGTGCTGGACGATTCCACTGATGAAACTCATGCCTTCGCCGAACGGCTGGTGAACGAATACAAAGCTCTCGGCCATCCCATCGAATATCACCACCGCGCCAACCGGCACGGCTTCAAGGCCGGAGCTCTGCAGGAAGGGCTGAAAACCGCCACCGGGGAGTTTGTCGCCGTCTTCGACGCCGACTTCATCCCTCCCCGCGACTTCCTCCGCCGCACCATCCATCACTTCGCCGATCCCGGCATCGGCGTCGTGCAGACCCGCTGGGGCTACCTGAATCGCAACTACAACGTGCTTACCGAAGTCGAGTCCATGCTCCTCGACGGTCACTTCGTGCTGGAGCACTCCGCGCGCTTCGGCGGCGGCCTGTTCTTCAACTTCAACGGCACCGCGGGCATTCTGCGCGTTTCCATGATCGACGATGCCGGCGGCTGGCAGCACGATACGCTCACCGAGGACACGGACCTCAGCTACCGGGCGCAGATCAAGGGCTGGAGATTTGTTTACCTGCCGGCGGTGGAGTGCCTTTCGGAACTTCCCGTCGACATGTACGGATTCCAGGTGCAGCAATCGCGCTGGGCGAAGGGCCTGATGCAGGTTGCCAAGAAGCTTCTGCCGCGAATCCTGAAGTCGGACTTGCCGTGGCGCGTTAAGCTGGAAGCGTTCCTCCACCTGACTCCGAACATTTCCTACCCGCTGATGCTGCTGACCAGCGCGCTCATGCTGCCGGTGATGATCGTTCGCTTCTACATGGGCGTGTGGCAGATGGTGGCGATCGATCTGCCGCTGATCATCGCGTCTTTCTGGTCTATATCGGCGTTTTACCTGGTAGCGCAGCGCGAGTTGTTCCCCAATAACTGGAAGCGTGCCATCGCCCTGATGCCCGCCCTGATGGCCGGCGGCATCGCGCTCACCATCATCAACACCAAGGCCGTGATCGAGGCGATCTTCGGCGTGGAGACGGCATTCGCCCGCACTCCCAAGTACGCCATCGGCTCCAGCGCCAAGGTGAAGATCAACGACACCAAGTACAAGCGCAAATCCGGCTGGCTGCCGTACGCCGAGATCGCCGTGGGCGCTTACTTCTGTTACATGGTGGCGTTTGCTATCGAAACATACAACTTCTTCGCCATCCCGTTCCTGATCCTGTTCGTGGGCGGCTACTGGTGGGCCGGTTTCATGACGCTGTACGAGGAGTGGAAGGGCAAGCTCGCCTGGGAGAAGGCTCGCCGCGTGGCGGAACAGTCGGACTAGCCTGAACTTTTCTCAGTAACCGCGAGCCCCTTCGCCCGTATCATCGTTATGGCAAATCTGCTCGCGGACCTTCGCTATTCCCTGCGAGGCATCCGGCGCAACCCGTTGTTCGCCACCGTGGCAATCCTCTCGCTGGCCCTCGGAATCGGCGCCAATACCGCGATTTTCACATTGATGGACCAGTTGATGTTGCGCGAACTGCCGGTCCGCGATCCCGAGCAACTCGTGATGTTGTACCAGCGCGGAACGCACAACGGAAGCAACATGGGCGATCGCATGCACTCCTATCCCATGTACCGCGATTTCCAGCAGAAAGCCGCCCCTTTCTCTGAAGTCCTCTGCCGCCGGCTGATCGCCGCTTCCCTCAGCGTCGACAACCAGACCGAGCGCGTCGCCGCCGAAATGGTCTCCGGAAATTACTTCGAAATGCTGGGCGTGAAGGCTGCCGCGGGACGGGTCTTCAGCTCCCAGGAAGACGATCGCACCTATATGGGGCATCCCTCGGCGGTGCTCAGCTACGACTATTGGGTCACGCGCTTCGCCGGCGATCCGAAGATCATCGGCCGGAAGATCCTGGTGAACAACTATCCCATGACCGTCGTCGGAGTTTCCGCGCGAGGCTTCAACGGCATCGATCCGGTGCGGTCGCCGCAAATCCGCGTGCCCATCCTGATGAAGGAAGCGATGGCGCCGGACTGGTTCTGGCTGCGGGTGGAGGATCGCCGGTCGCGCTGGATACAGGTCTTCGCGCGCTTGAAGCCGGGCTACACCGCCGAATCCGCGCAACCCGCCCTCCAGGGCCTCTTCCGGCAGCTCCGCGAGTACGAAATAACACTGCCGGAAGCCGCCAAATGGTCGCCATATCTGCGGGAGCGCTTCCTGCAGGGCACGATTCATGTCCAGGCCGCGAAGACCGGTTACTCGCAAACGCGCAACTCGTTCTCGAAGGCCCTGGTGGTCCTCATGTCGATGGTCGGCCTGGTTCTGCTGATCGCCTGTGCCAACGTCGCCAACCTGCTCATCGCGAGAGCTGTAGCCCGGCAAAAGGAAATCGCCGTGCGGCTGTCGATCGGGGCCTCGCGCGGCAGGTTGATCCGCCAGTTGCTGGTGGAAAGCCTGGTGCTCTCGTTCGCCGGGGGTGCTGCCGGCATCCTCCTGGCAATGGGTCTCACCCGCGTTCTGCTCGCCACCGTGCCCTCGGAAGGCAATCCCCTGCTGCTCAGCGCCGAACCGGATGCGCGGATTCTCGGCTTCACCCTGGCGCTAACGCTGCTGACCGGCCTGGTTTTCGGACTGGTTCCCGCGCTGCGCGCGAGCCGTCCCGACCTGTTCACCACCTTGAAGGATGCCGTGGGCAATCTGGCGGGCAGCGGGGGAACGCTGTTCCTGCGCAAAGGCCTGGTAATGGCGCAGGTGGTGCTCAGCTTCCTGCTGCTGTTCGGAGCCGGACTATTTGCCCGCAGCCTGCAGAACCTGAAGGCTACCGACACCGGGTTCCGCGAAATGGACAACCTGGTGACCTTCCAGTTGTCGCCCGCCTTGAGCGGCTACAACGCGGAGCGCTGCGCCAACCTGATCGCGGAATTGCTCGATCGCCTCCGCGCCATCCCCGGCGTCAAGTCCGCGGGACAGGCATCCGTCCCCTTGCTCGCGGGCGACGAATGGGACAGCACCATCGCCGTGGAAGGCCACAAAGCCGCTGACGGCGAGGACATGCAGGCGTTCATGAACTCTTTGTCACCGGGCTACTTTGCCACCATGGGCATCCCCGTGCTCGAAGGCCGCGATTTCGACCGCCGGGATATCGGCAAGGATTCCAAGGTGGCGATCGTCAACGAGAAATTTGCCCGCCATTACTTCCAGAACAAGCCCGCCGTCGGCCGGCGTGTGGGACGCGGCGGCGGACCGGGCACCAAGCTGGATGTCGAGATCATCGGCGTGGTGGCGGATTTCCTCTATGAAGGTCCCCGGGAAGGCGTGCGCCGCCAGATGTTCGTTCCGCATTGGGGCAACAACTCCGTCACCTTCTACGTCCGGGCGGCGCTCGGCTCGGAGCAGGCCTACGGCGCCATCCGCAAGGAAGTGCGCCGGATCGACGCCTCCATGCCCATCTTCGAAATGAAGACCCTGGCCGCCCAGTTGGACCAAACCCTGCTTACCGAACGCCTGATCGCGATGTTATCCGGCGGGTTCGGCCTGCTGGCGACGCTGCTGGCCGCCGTCGGCCTGTACGGAGTGATGGCGTACATCGTCGCGCGGCGCACCAAGGAACTCGGCGTCCGCATGGCGCTGGGAGCACAACCCAGGGAGGTGCTGTGGCTGGTGATGCGCGAGGTTCTGCTGCTGCTGGCCCTGGGTTTGGCGTTATCCCTGCCGATCGCCTATTTCCTCGGCCGCCTGGTGGAGGCGCAGCTTTACGGCGTGAAAGCCGCTGACCCCTGGACCGCCGGCCTGGCCATGACGGTGCTGATCAGCGTCGCCCTGATCGCCGGCCTGGTGCCCGCCCGCCGCGCCAGCCGCATCGACCCGATCCTCGCGCTCCGCTATGAATGAGCCCGGATTTCTCCCGCTTGCGCGTTAACAGGTAGGAGGTTCCCCATGCAAATGGCAACCGATCGCGCCGGCGAAGGCCGGCTTCGCATCAGCGGAACGGATGAAGTGCGGATTCGCGGCTACCGCTGGCGGCGCGACCAAACCCTGGGCTGTGAACCTGCCGATCCCAATACGATCGCGGTGCTATGTGACGACGATCAGGCGCGACGATTCGCCTGCGCCCTGGAAGACGGCGACGAGTTCGAATTTGAAGCGCACCTGATGCCCGCCGTCGATCGCGCCCGGCCCCGCCGCTCCTATCGCTGCTTCCGCTTCTCCGGCGTCTCCGCTATCGGCATGCGTCCTTCCGACGACGGCACCGAAGTAACCCTGCGCTACGCCGAGTACGCCGAAGCCGCCTCCGCTTGATCTACCGGTACACGACCTTCCCGTTCACCCCGGAACCCACATCGCATCGAGTTCCTCCGTGCCGTCGGACGCGTTCTGGATCGATGTGATCCCCAACGAGGCGGCCACGCTTCATCCCGGCAAGCAGCGCCGCGCGCCGCTTCTCCTTGGAGGGCGACGGGATGTGGCGCCGGACCAGGCCCTGCGAGCCTCCTTAGAAGCCCCGTCGCTTCCCCGACGCATCCCGCACGATCTCACCGAAGGTGGTTGGCGCGCGTTTCGGGTCCGATGCCCGTGGCCCTCAACGCGGCCGAATTCACCCACCCGGAGTGCCCGTCGTAGGCCGCCAGAAACACCGGACGATCCGCGATCTAGCGATCGGCGCTTTCGCGGCGATCAGGAGGTTCGAACGCCATCCGCGGGCTTAACGTTGCCGCCTACGCGAACACGCCCAGCGTCGGGTAGTTCCCCTTCAGCACCGCGCTCGCATCATCGTAGCCGAGCCACTCCTTCATCATCGTCGCGTACACGCGGCGGAAGTCCGTGGTCATCTTCAGATCGCCCTCGTCCAGATCCGTCAGCGACGGGTGCTCCGAGTAGAAGCCGCCCTTCAGCTTATTCGCGGCGATGAACATCGGCGAGGCGACACCATGGTCCGTGCCGAAGCTCGCGTTCTCCTTCACGCGGCGTCCGAACTCGGTGAACATCAGCACCGCGACATCGTCGGCGCGCCCGATGCGCTTCATGTCCAGAAGGAAGCCGATGACGGCATCGCCCAACTGGTTGAACAGCAGAGCCTGGGAGGTCGCCTGGCTGGCATGGGTGTCGAAGCCGGCGAAGTTGGTGTAGTAAATCTTGGTGGGCGAACCGGCTGAGATCATGGCCGCGATCCGCTTCATGTTCGTGCCCACTTCGCCGTAGCCGTAGTCCATCTTGGAGCGGTACTCGGCGCAGGCGTTGCGGGCGAAATCGGAGCTTTCGGCCGCGGTCTCGGCGATGGCACGCACATAATCCAGCGATCCGTTGCCGGACTTGACGGCCTTGCGGAACGTCTCCTGGAAGACCGCCTTTTCCTCGGGCGACCCCTCGCGAACGAAGCGGTTGGGATCGTAGAACGTCACTGGTGCATGGATTTGCGCCTTCACCGCCAGCGTCTGTTCGCGCGCGATGTTAACAATGTAGCTTTTCTTGGCCTCCGGGCAGGACAGATCGGCGAAGCGCCCCAGCCAGCCGCGTTCCTCCGCCTGATTCGGCGCGCCGGTGTGCCAGTAGCGCATCGACACGAAGTGGGAGCGGTCCGGGCTGGGGTAGCTGCAACCATGCACCACGGCGAGCTTTCCGTCCTTGAACATCGACTCGAAGCCGGGCAGGCTGTTGTGGAAGGCGAACTCGTCGTGCACCTTCAGGAACTCGCGTTGCCCGATGGTCGGCCGCAGCTTGTAGTACTCGTCATTGCGGTATGGGATGACGGTGTTCAGGCCGTCATTGCCCCCCGACAGCTCCAGCACCACCAGGATGCGGTTGGGATGCTTGTCCTTTACCCCGGCGGTCTGGTTGGCGGCGAGCGCCAGTTTCGTTTCCGCCAGGAACAGCGGCAATCCCGCGCTCCAGCGCAGCAGGTCCCGTCGCGTGCAGCAGTTCTTTTCCATGATCGTCTCCTCTTATGAAAGCTGGAACTCGGGCATGCTCAGCACCAGGTGCAGAACCTCGCGGAGCTTCTTTTCGGTGGCGGGGCTGGCGAAGTCAATGGTTTCGCCCAACTGCTTCCGCGCGAACCCGGTGACGCGGGCGTAATCGGTGTCGGCCAGGGGCAGCCGCAGGAACCGCGCGACGAAGTAGTCCACGGCTTCGGTGCTGGTCTTGACGCCTCCCGCGCGCACCATCGCGGCCACTTCCACCGCGGCTTTGGTGGGCGGCGTGGGTTTCACGGTCTCGAATGTCTTCACGAAGCCGTTGTAGACCCCGAGCTTCAGGTCGTAATCCGGCGCGCTGCCGATCCGCTTGGCCAGCGGCGCCATGGTCATCATGCCTTCATCGCTGGCCGCGTTCTTGTTGACGTTCATTGCCTTCTCGCGCTCGGCCGGGCTCATGGCGGCCAGCCGGTCGCGCTCCTCGGCTTCCTTCTTCGCGTTGGCGTAACGTTCCGGGATCACGTTGCGTGGATATTGATCGCCCGCTTCCTCGGGGAACAGCAGGTGGCGCGCCACATTGCCGCGGATGAGCAGCGTGGAGGGGTTGATCCAGGCGCGTCCGCCGTCCCAACCCTTCACGTTGGGCGGATTGCCCAGATTCTGCCCCAGGTTGGCCATCACGGTGGCGAAGTACGGGGTTCCCGGAATTTCGCTGAGGCCGAGCTTCTTGTAGGTTGAGATCACGTACTGCACCGGGCTCTTGATCTGCGTCCCGTAAGATGCGGGGCTGTAGAAGTCGCGGCTAAGGAACAGTGTCTTCAGGAAAGGCTTCATTTCGTAGCCGGATTCGCGCATCATCCTTGCCAGCCGCGCGTTCAGCTCCGGGGTCAGGTCCTCGCGGACGAAGTAGCGGTACAGCTTGCGGCTCATGAACTCGGCGCAAGTTTTTTGTTCCAGGATGATATCGATCACGTCCTCGCCAGAGAAGTTGCCGGACTTGCCGAGGAACGATTTCACCCCGTTGTCGTGCTTGTCCTCATGGATGATGAACTTCAGGCCGTAGTTGTCCCAGCCGGTGAAGGCGCGGGTGGCTTCCTTGATGTCCTTCTCCGTGTAGTTACCGACGCCGAGCGAGAACAACTCGAAGATCTCCCGCGCGAAATTCTCATTGGGAGCACCCTTCACATTGCGGCGGTTGTCCAGGTAGATGAGCATCGCCGGGTCCTTGGCGATTCCATTCAGCAAGGTCTTGAAGTTGCCGGTGGCGTTGGCGCGCAGCATCGCGAGCTGCTGCTGCATCAGGCGGTAATCGTTGACCTTTTCATGTTCGGTGGCGAAGTGGCCGTGCCAGAACAGGGTCATTTTCTCTTCCAGGGGCCGGCGGGTGTTCAGCATCCGATCCCCCCACCACTGGGCCGCCCGCAGCCATTCATTCCGGGTGGAAAAGTTGCGGTAATACAGCATGTTGATTACCGGCTGGTAGCGGCGGGTAACGCCGGGAGCGTCCGGCTTGGCGCCGTAGACCGACCCGAGCCGGTAGCTCGCCCGCAGTCCCTCGGTGAAATCCGAGTAGTGGCGGTCGATGTCGGGCATCATCTCCGGCGAAAACACGCCGGATTCGGTGAAGGGGGGCAGCGGGTTGTCGATCCTCTCGTAATCCACCAGGTAATCGACAGCCGCCTTGGGACCCATCTTCACCAGCTTCTCGATGTCCTGGGGCGAACCGCCAAATCCGGCGCGCTCCAACAGGTGAGCGGCGCGCTCATACGTCCAGTCGGATGCCGCGATTGGGGTCAGATCGCCGGTCCACGCTCCTGGTCCGCTGCCGGATTTGAGCTTGCGGACTTCGCCGGCGAGGGCTAGGGCGGCACATAAAGACGTGCACAGGGCGAGTCGAGTCTGCATCGGTAAATCTCCCAGGGAAAGAGTGACGCCGGGGGGTGCGCCTGTTCGAATCCTGTGATAGTCTAGCGCCAGTTGACCGCGCGGCAATACGGAATTCACGGTGAATACACGGTCAAAAGGCGAGGTTATACCGAACTCCGGTAAGGACTTAACGATTCCGCCGGAGCTCGAATCCGACCCGCGATGGCGGCTGGTGCAGCGAATCGCGCAGAGCAGCCAGTTCCACAAATCCGCCCGCCTTCGCGACTTCCTGCTGTACATCTGCCGCACCTCGCTGACCGACCACCGGGACGAAATCTCCGAACAGCAGATCGGCGTCCGGGTGTTCGGGCGGGCAGCCGATTACAACGCGAGCGAAGACAACATCGTCCGCTCTCAGGCCCGCCTGCTGCGGATGAAGCTGGAAAGCTACTTCAGCTCGGAAGGGAAGGACGAGCCGCTGGTCCTGCTGATCCCGAAGGGGGCGTACATCCCCGAGTTCGTGGCTCGCGAGGAAGCGCCGTCGGCGGTGGTGGATGCCCCCCCGCCGCCGCTCCGGACCTCACCCGCGGTGTGGCTGCTAGGGTCCGCCTGTGCGGTTCTGGCTGTCGCTTTGGCCGCGCTGTGGATTTCAACCCGGCCCCAGACTCCGGCGGCAAGCGGCGGCGTGACAGGCCTCTTGTGGTCCCGGATGTTCACCTCGGGGCAGCCGACGCTGCTGGTGATTCCGGACCACACATACGCGCTGCTGCAGGAGGTCGAGCAGCGGAACATGCCGCTATCCGGTTACGTGACGCGCGCCTATCCGCCGGAGCCGCCGGCCTCGCCGCGGGCGAAGCAACTCGAGGAATTGCTGCCCCGGTTCAAGATCCGCCGCTACACGACCTTCGACAGCGTCTCCAGCGCGGTGCGAATTCTGGAGTTGTCCCGCCAGTATCCGGGGAAGGTTGCCATCCGCTACGCGCGCGACCTGACGCAGCGGGACCTCGCGCCGGGCAACGTGATCCTTGTCGGCCGCAAGAGCACCAATCCGTGGGTGGAGTTGTACGAAAACCGCCTGAACTTCCGCTTCGAATCGGACCTGGCCAACCATCGCGTGATGGTGCGCAACGTGACACCCCGGCCGGGCGAACAGAACGAATACACCGCGAGCGAGACTAGCGGCGTACGAACCGTCTACGCGGCGGTGGCGTTCCTGCCGAACCTGAACGGCGCCGGTCAGATGCTGCTTATCGGCGGCGTATCCACCGGCTCCCAGGAGAGCGCGGCGGAGTTCATCACCACGGACCGGTTGTTCGGTCCCTTCGCGGAGCAGTTGCGCAAGACGGCCGGCGGGGAATTGTTGCCGCACTTTGAAGTGTTGATCCAGACCACAACGATTGAAGGGATCGCGGGAGAACCGAAGGTGCTGGGTTATCGCATTCTTAAGAGTTGACCCGCGTTGATGAGCACGGGATCCTCGGAAGCTCCCGCGGCGAGCGCCAGGCCGCCGGAAGGGCGCAACCCGCGAAGACGCAGGCGGGTGTTCTCCTCGCGGATTTCGAAGGCGCGGAGGCCGAAGACCACGGGTTCGCGCCCGGTGAAGGTGATCTCGCCCTCGGATACGCGTTGGATGTCGAGTTTGCCTTGGAGTTGAACTTGAAACGGCGGCAGCCGGACCTCCAGGGCGCTGCCGGCGATGGTGCGCGCGGAGATCGCCAGCTTGCGGGTCTGCAGCACCTCGGTGATCACCAGCAGTCTGCCGTCGAGCTTGGGCGCGCGCTGCGTTCCGCGCGCCAGGTACGCTCCGATGGCGATGGCGCTGGCCGTGCGCGTTTCCACATCGCGAAGGGAGAAGCGCAGCGATCCCGCCCGGTGAAACGCTCCGCGAATGCTGACGGACGGGATCGAAGCGCCGAAGCCGCCCAGGAAGCCGCTCAGGAGCCGCGCGCCGGTAGCCAGTTCCATGCGCGCGGTGGTGACGCCTTCCAGGTCCGGGCAGGGCTGGGCGGCGGTAATCTCCGGAACCGGCGCGGCATCCCACCAGTCGGTGAGGCGTCCCGCGCCGGTGACGCGGCCGTTCCAGCAGAGCAGGTCCAGTGGTTGTATGCCCGGGCGCGGGTATGTCACCACGTTGTAGCCGTAGCCGTTCAAGTAAGTGAGCGCGGGATCCTGGTGACATCGCATGGCGCCCTCATCAGAACGCGCGCGCGGTGCTCGCGCCGGGCGCCGGCGCCGCAGGCCGATGGAAGCAGGGCAGATAAAGGCAGCGTCGAGCCGTGACTGAAAAAAATGAGAGTATAGTGGAACAGTCGCGCTCTGAAATGTTGTACCTTCCCGTTCGCACAATCCTTGCTGCTCTGATTGCGTTGCCCTGCCTGGCGGTGGGATGGCAGCGGCTTGGACCTTTCGGCGGCAGCGCAACGGCGATCGCCGTGGATCCGAGATCGCCGAAGACGCTGGTGGCAGGCGCCCGGAACTCATTGCTGTACCGCTCCGATGACGGGGGGGAGAACTGGCGGCTGCTGGGCTTTCCGCGTCATTTCCGCGGCAGTATTCAGGCTCTGTGGATCGATCCCAAGGACTCCAACCGCTACCTGGCCGGAGTGCACCTCACCGGGTCCGCCGACGCCGGGCTGCACGAATCGCTGGACGGCGGGGCCACCTGGAAGCACATCGCCGATCTCGAGGGCATCTCCATCGAGGCGCTGGCGAGCTTTCCCGGCGACAGCGATCGCATGCTCGCCGGGACGCGCAAAGGCGTGTTCCTCAGCGCCGACGGAGGGCGCTCGTGGAAGCGCATCTCGCCCGCGGACGATCCGGAATTGCAGGCGATCACCGCGGTCAGCTTCGATCCGGAGAATCCGCGGACGATCTTCGCCGGAACGACGCATCTGCCCTGGAAGACCACCGATGAAGGCGCGACGTGGAAATCGATCAGGACCGGCATGCTGGACGACTCCGACGTGTTCTCGATTTACGTGGATCCGCGGCGTCCTTCGCGGGTGTTCGCCAGCGCGTGCAGCGGCATCTATCGCAGCCTGAACGGCGGCGCGAACTGGCGGAAGTTCCTGGGCATCCCGGGAACGCATCGAAGGACGCATGTCATCCGCCAGGATCCGGCCAACGCGGAGATGTTGTTCGCGGGCACCACGGTGGGCCTGCTGCGGTCGACGGATGGCGGGGCCACCTGGCAGCAGAAGAACGACTTGCCTGTGAATTCCCTGGCGTTCGATCCCACGGACCCGAAGGTCTTGTACCTGGCTTCGGAGCACGGGGGCATCTGGAAGAGCGCGGATTCGGGAGAGACGTTCCAGCCCCTGAATCGCGGCTTCGTCAGCCGCCGCGTGAACGCGGTGACCTCATCCGGCGAGCAACTTTATCTGAACACGGTGCAGGACGGTCCGTTCGGCGGCGTGTTTGCGAGCGCTGATCAGGGCGGCACATGGCGTTTGTCTTCGGCGAGCCTGAACGGCGAATCCCTGCTGCTGGTGGCGGGCGTGCCGGACCGGAACGGCGTGGTGTTCGCCGCCAGCGAATCGCGGCTGTATCGCTCGGCGGATTCCGGCAGGACGTGGAAAGCAGCGCCGTTCGCCGCCGTCGCGCCCTTGGTGAAACCTGCCGCGAAGCAGGTAGCGAAGACGGCGCCGGCGCGCGCCCGGGCTCCACGGAAGTACAAGATAATGGCGCTCCGCGCCGTCCCGTCCGATGGCGGTGTGGCGATTCTGTTGGGAACGGATCGCGGGCTGTTTCGCGGGACCGCGCTCGGCGACGGCTGGAAGGAAGTGGTCAGCTCGGCTCACGTATTGTCCATTCATGATTCGGGCGCCAACATCGCCGTGCGCACGATGGACGGCTTGCTGATTTCCCAGGATGGAGGACGTACGTTCCGGAATTCGCTGCTGCCGTTGCCGGTGGACATGATCTACGATGTTGCCATTTCGGCCGCGGCGCCGGCGGCGCTGCTGATCGCGACGGCGAACGGCTTGCTGCGGTCCACCGATGGCGGCGCGACGTGGCTGGCATCGCCGTCCGGGTTGCCGCACGGCACGGTGCGAGCTGTCCGATTCCACCCCAGGCGCGATGGTTCCGCGTACGCCGTGCAGTACGGTCAGCTTTTCGCCACCAGCGACTCCGGCGCGACCTGGTCCCCGGTGGCGGGGGCGGAACTGGAAGACAAAACGATCCGGGATTTGTGGTTTCCTCCTGGAACGCCTGATCGCCTGATGGCTGTAACCGATGACACGGGCCTGTATTTGTTGAACCTGCTTGAAGTAGAATAAGTGTTACAACCTCAGTAGTTTTGGTTAGGAGGACCAATCTATGTCTGGAAGTTCTATTGCAAAGTCCAGAACCGGCCTCGCCCTAGTTCTCGCGAGCACTGCGTTTCTGGCGCCTTTGCGGGCGCAGGACCGGCCCGATAACGTCGAAATCAGCCCGTTTGCCGGCGGTAGTTTTTATCGAGACATTTCGAGCGGCCTGGGCCTGAGGCACGTGCCGGGCGGCGTGTTTGGCGTCCGGGTTACCGAGAACTTCTGGAGATACGTGGGCTTCGAGCAGGGATATCAGTGGAGCACGGCGAACGTCCGGTTCCTGGATCCGTTGCGTCCCGGGCAGCCCGCCTATGCGTTTGGAAGCCGCGTACACGCGTTCAACTTCAACCCGGTAGTGCACTTCTCGCCGCGCGGCTCGATGTTCCGTCCGTACCTGACAGCCGGTATCAGCGCGTTGAACTTCACGCCGACGGATGAGGCCAAGGATTTGACCAGATCGGCCTTGCAGCGTCCTTTCGGCGCGCAGGCGCTCGATTCCAGCCTGAAAGCCGGCTTGAATTACGGCGGCGGATTGAAGATGCATCTGTGGCGTTGGATGGGCCTGCGTTTTGACGCCCGCGGTCAATGGTCGAAGCGCCCCGCTTATTCCCTTCCGCAGGGACCTGGGACCGGCGTTTTCATCCCGGCCGGCGACTCCCTGCATGGCCTGCAGGTGACGGCCGGCGTCACGTTCTATATCGGCGGTGGCGATTCGGCTCCTGCTCCGGCGCCCGCCCCGGTGAAAGCGGCCGAGCCGAAGCCGGCGCCTCCGCCTGAGCCGAAGCCCGAGCCCAAGCCGGTGGAAGCACCGAAGCCGGTTGAGGCGCCGAAGCCGGTGGAAGCGCCCAAGCCTCCTCCGTGTCCGGCGGTCACGCTGGGCGGGGTGACCGTCACTCCCAGTTCGATCAATCAGGGCGACACGGCCAACGCATCGGTGCAGGCCAACGCCGAGTCGTGCGCGGGCCGGCTGACGTATCGCTGGTCGGCGACGGAAGGCTCCCTGACGGGAACCGACAGCAGCGCGCGGTTCGATTCGCGCACGGTGCGGTTCGATCCGGGCGCGAGACCGCAGACCAAGACGGTGACCGTGACGGTGACCGCCACCGACGCTTTGAATCGCTCGGTGACCAGCCGCGGCGATGTGCGCGTGAACTACACGCCGCAGGCGGTTCGCTTCGGCGATGTGGTGTTCCCCAAGGGCTCGGCCCGCGTGAACAACTGCGGCAAGCGCATCCTGCTGGAGGAACTGCAGCAGCGCGCCGCCGACCTGGATTACGAGATCGTGCTGGTGGGCCACATCGACAACGATGAGCGCGCCATGCGCGGCCTGGATCGCCGCCGCGTCCTGAATACCGCGGCGGTGCTTTCGGGCGGCACCGGCACCTGCGGCCGCGTCGATCGCACCCGGATCAAGGTGGATTGGGTGGGAACCGATCAGACCTCCGACTTCCAGCCCGGACTCTGCGGCTCTTCCACGCGAGCGGAAGCCAAGGAGCGCAAGGGTCAGGAAGCCTCGGCGGCGGATCAGAACCGCCGCGTCGAAGTCTGGCTGGTTCCCAAGGGAACCAGGATGCCGGCTTCGGTGAAGGCCGCCAAGGAGGTCCCCGAGGGCGAAGCGAAAGCCCTGGGCTGTCCAAAGTAGCCGCCATCCACGACGATGACCAAGGGCCGGGGAGCGATCCCCGGCCCTTGTTCTTGGTGTCGTTGACAACCTACCTACGACGCGCTCGGCCGCACCGTCACTGTCCAGGAAGCCGACGGCGTCTCCAACACCACGTATCTCTACGAGGGCGCCACGGTCAAGGTCACTGACCCCGCCGGCAAGTGGAAGAAGTTCTTCATGAACGGCCTCGGCCAGCTCTGGAAAGTCGAGGAGCCGCGCCCCGGCGGCGGCACGTACACCTACACCTACGACCTGCTCGGCAACCTCACCGGCGTCAACATGCCCCGCGATGGCGTCACCCAGACCCGCACGTTCAACTACGCCGGTCCTTACCTCACCAGCGTCACCCAGCCCGAAAGCGGAACCACGAACTACGGCTACTGGGCCGGCCGCGTGGTGGAGAAAGTCGACGCCGACAACCGCAAGACCACCTGGGAGTATGACACCTACGGCCGGGTCACCGTCACCAAGGCCTGGCTGTGGCAGCAGTATGTCGACGAATTCTCGGGACAGCCGGTCTGGGGTTGGGTGGAACAGCCGTGCCAGCGCAAGGAGTTCTTCTACGACACCAACCCGTTCGACGCGGCGTATTC
>JAIEPW010000106.1 GCA_019748195.1 Bryobacteraceae bacterium | reverse complement strand
CGAATCAAGACCTCCATTCCGATTCCGAACCTCATTGAAGTTCAGAAGAAGTCCTACGAGCGCTTCCTGCAGATGGATCTGCTGCCGGCCGAGCGCGATGATAGCGGCCTGCAAAGCGTGTTCGCCAGCGTGTTTCCGATCTCGGACTTCCGGGGCCTGTCGCAGTTGGAGTTCGTCGAGTATTCCATCGGCAACTGGGAGTGCAAGTGCGGCACGCTGAAGGGCCTGCATCATCTGCGCTCCACCTGCCGGAGCTGCGGCGCCACCATCAAGACCGATCCTTTCCACCCCGGCGACATTCTGTGCGAAAAGTGCGGCACGTTCAACCGCAATATCGTCACCTTCTGCAACCGCTGCGGCGATCCGGTGGGCCTGCAGTTGAAGTACGACGTAGCCGAATGCGAGGAGCGGGGCATGACCTACGCCGCGCCGCTCAAAGTCACCATACGGCTCACGGTGTACGACAAGGACGCCGAAACCGGCGCCCGGACCGTGCGCGACATCAAGGAACAGGAAGTGTTCTTCGGCGAGATCCCGCTGATGACCGAGAACGGCACGTTCATCATCAACGGCACCGAGCGCGTCATCGTGTCCCAGTTGCACCGCTCGCCCGGCGTGTTTTTTGAGCGGATCGCGGCGCAAAGCTACTTCCTGGGCAAGATCATCCCCTACCGGGGAAGCTGGGTGGAATTCGAGTACGACGCAAAGAACCTGCTGTACGTCCGCATCGACCGCAAGCGTAAGTTCTACGGCTCGGTGTTCCTCCGCGCGCTCGGGCTCAAGACCGACGCCGAGATCATTCAGGCTTTCTACCGCGTCAGCCACATCACGCTGAAGGATAAGAAGCTCTTCTGGAAGGTGTCCGAGGGTTTGCTGGGCCGCAAGCTCTCGCACGCCATCAACACCAAGGGCGGCGACACCGTGGTGGCGCAGGGCCGCAAGATCACCGGAAGCGTGTACAAGGAGCTGCTGAAGTCCAAGATCGAGCAGGTGGAGGTGGCCCCCAACGACCTGGAAAGCGCCTACGCCGCCGCGGATGTGATCGACATGGAAACGGGCGAGGTGATGGTGGAGGCCAACCACGAGCTGACTCCCGCCCTCATTGGACGCCTGATCGAGGCCGGCATCCCCTCGGTGGAGATCTTCTTCCCCGACCAGGACGAGGCGGGCAACGTGATCTCGATGACGTTGCGCAAGGATGCGGTAAAAACGCAGAACGACGCGCTGCTCGAGATCTACCGCAAGCTGCGTCCCGGCGACCCGCCGACGCTCGACACCGCCACCCAGTTGTTCCAGGGAATGTTCTTCGACGCGCGCAAATACGACTTCTCGCGCGTCGGACGCATGAAGTTCAACATCAAGCTGCACGACAAGGCGGACGCCACTTCGCTCGACAAGCGCACGCTGAACCAGAAGGACTTCATCGACACGATTCTGTACCTGCTCAAGCTGCGGCGCGGCATCGGCGCGGTGGACGACATCGATCACCTGGGCAACCGCCGCGTGCGCGCGGTGGGCGAACTGCTGGAAAACCAGTTCCGCATCGGGCTGGTGCGCATGGAGCGCGCCATCAAGGAAAAGATGAGCGTGTACCAGGAGATGTCGACGGCCATGCCGCACGACCTGGTGAACGCCAAGCCTGTCATGGCGGCCATCCGCGAGTTCTTCGGATCCTCGCAGTTGTCACAGTTCATGGATCAGACCAACCCGCTGTCGGAAATCACCCACAAGCGGCGTCTGTCCGCTCTTGGACCGGGCGGTTTGAGCCGGGAGCGCGCGGGCTTCGAAGTCCGCGACGTCCACCCCACGCACTACGGCCGCATCTGCCCCATCGAAACGCCGGAAGGTCCGAACATCGGATTGATTTCGTCGCTGTCCTGCTTTGCCCGGATCAACGAGTATGGCTTTATTGAAAGCCCCTACCGCCGGGTGAAGGAAGGCACGGTGGTGGACGAAGTCAAGATCCTGAACCCCGGCGACACCGACCGCAAGGTCGGCGACGTGCTCGGCCGCGGCGAAATGGATCGCCTGAACGCCGCCGCCAAGAAGCAGGCCGCGGAGTTTGAAGCTCACTGCGATTACCTCTCCGCCTGGGAAGAGGACAAGTACCTGATCGCGCAGGCCAATGTCGGCCTGGACCAGCACGGGCGCCTGACCTCGGAGCTGGTGAATGCGCGCCAGGCGGGCAACTTCGTTCTGAAACACCGCGACGAAGTCGAATACATGGACGTCAGTCCGAAACAGCTCGTGTCGGTGGCCGCCAGCCTGATTCCGTTCCTTGAGAACGACGACGCCAACCGCGCGCTGATGGGATCGAACATGCAGCGCCAGGCCGTGCCGCTGCTGCGCGCCGAAGCTCCCTACGTCGGAACCGGAATGGAGCGCGTTACGGCCCGCGATTCGGGCGCGGTGGTGATCTGCAAGCGCGCCGGCATCGTGGATTCGGTGGACTCCGAGCGCATCATCGTGCGCGTCGAAGGCGCCTCCCAGGAAGGCCAGATGTCGCGCGAGGTCGGCGCCGATATCTACCAGCTCACTAAGTTCAAGCGGTCCAACCAGAACACCTGCATCAATCAGAAGCCGATCGTGTACCAGGGCCAGCGGGTGAAGAAGGGTGATGTGCTGGCCGACGGACCCTGCACCGATTCGGGCGAGCTCGCGCTGGGCCGCAACGTCCTGGTCGCGTTCATGCCCTGGCGCGGCTACAACTTCGAGGACGCCATCGTGGTCAGCGAGAAGCTGGTGAAGGAGGATTACTACACCTCCATCCACATCGAGGAGTTCGAGGTGGATGCCCGCGACACCAAGCTGGGACCGGAGGAGATCACGCGGGATATCCCCAACATCTCCGAAAGCTTCCTGCGCAACCTGGACGAAAGCGGCATCATCCGCATCGGCGCCACGGTGAAGCCGGGCGACATCCTGGTGGGCAAGGTGACCCCGAAGGGCGAAACACAGCTCACGCCCGAAGAGAAGCTGCTGCGGGCCATCTTCGGCGAAAAGGCCGGCGACGTGAAGGATGCCTCGCTGTACTGTCCGCCGGGCATCGAAGGCACGGTGGTGGATTGCAAGGTCTTCTCCCGCAAGGGAGCAGAGCTGGACGAGCGTTCCAAGGCGATTCTCGAGATGCAGATCGAGCGGCTGCACCGCAATCTCGAGGACGAGAAGCGCATCCTGAATGACGAGCGCGCCAAGCGCCTCTCCAACCTGCTGGAAGGCAAGAACGTGCTTGCCGACCTGCACGACGAAAAGACCAACAAAAAGCTGGTGGCCAAGGGCGTCGATCTGACGCGCGACGCCATCGAGAAGCTGCGCGCCCGCGACCTGAAGCGTCTGAAGCTGAAGGATAAGGATGTCCGGCTGAACGAGCAGATCGACGAAATCGAGGAGATGACGTCGCGGCAGATCGCGGTGCTCGAAAAGATCACCGAGGAAAAGATCGCCAAGCTCCGCAAGGGTGATGAACTGCCGCCGGGCGTCATCAAGCAGGTGAAGTGCTACATCGCCATGAAGCGAAAGCTTTCCGTCGGCGACAAGATGGCGGGACGCCACGGCAACAAGGGCGTGATCGCGCGCATCGTTCCCGAAGAGGATATGCCGTGCCTGCCCGACGGCACTCCGGTAGAGATCGTTCTGAATCCGCTGGGCGTTCCCAGCCGTATGAACGTCGGCCAGATTCTGGAAACGCACCTGGGCTGGGCGGCGCACGCGCTGTCCAAGCACTTCGCCACTCCGGTTTTTGACGGCGCCACCGAGAAGGACATCAAGAGCCAGTTGACGGAAGCTCGCCTGCCCACCTCGGGCAAGATCCAGCTTCACGACGGGCTTACCGGGTCCGCGTTCGAACAGCCGGTGACCGTGGGCTACATCTACATGCTGAAGCTCTCGCACCTGGTGGACGACAAGATCCACGCCCGCTCCATCGGGCCGTATTCGCTGATCACGCAGCAGCCCCTGGGCGGCAAGGCGCAGTTCGGCGGACAGCGGTTCGGCGAAATGGAAGTCTGGGCGCTCGAAGCCTATGGCGCGGCTTACGTGCTGCAGGAGCTGCTCACCGCCAAGTCGGACGACGTGTACGGCCGAGCCAAGATCTACGAGGCCATCGTGAAGGGCGAGGCGGCGGCGGAGCCCGGCGTTCCGGAGTCGTTCAACGTGCTCATCCGCGAGCTGCAGTCGCTCTGCCTGGACGTGGAGCTGATGAAGAAGCCGCGGGAAATTCTGGACACCGCGCTGGCGGCCGACTAGCACTGGGAATCGCGCGGGCGGGCCAGTCCTGCTCGCGCAAAAGGGTCAATCAGGGAAGCGAGGGTTTCATAAATGTATCGTTCCTCTCCATACGACCGAGCGAATCTGATCGCGGATTTCGACAGCATCCGCATCTCGCTGGCATCCCCGGAGAAAATCCGGAGCTGGAGCCACGGCGAAGTCACCAAGCCCGAGACCATCAACTACCGGACCTTCAAGCCGGAGCGGGACGGCCTGTTCTGCGCGCGCATCTTCGGTCCCATCGCGGACTGGGAGTGCCTGTGCGGCAAGTACAAGCGCATGAAGCATCGCGGAGTGATCTGCGACAAGTGCGGCGTGGAAGTGACGCTGTCGCGCGTGCGCCGCGAGCGCCTGGGCCACATCGAGCTCGCCAGCCCCTGCTCCCACGTCTGGTTCTTCAAGGGCCTTCCCAGCCGCATCGGCTACCTGCTCGACATCACCCTGCGCGAGCTGGAGCGCGTACTGTACTTCGAGGCGTTCGTCGTGGTCGATCCCGGCGAAGCCACCGGGCTGTCCCGCGGCGAGGTCATCTCCGACGAGCGAAAGCGCCAGTTGGACCAGGAGTTTCCCGGCAAGTTCATCGTGATGATGGGCGCCGAAGGCATCAAGGAGCTGCTCAAGAAAGTCGACATCGAAGGGCTGTCGGTGGAAATCCGGGAGCGGATGAAGACCGAGCAGTCGGCGCAGAAGAAGCTGAAGTTCGCCAAGCGCCTGCGCGTGGTGGAGAGCTTCCGCAAGTCCGGCAACAAGCCGGAGTGGATGATCCTGGACGTGATTCCGGTGATTCCGCCGGAGCTCCGCCCGCTGGTCCCCCTCGACGGCGGACGCTTCGCCACCTCCGACCTGAATGACCTGTACCGCCGCGTCATCAACCGCAACAACCGGTTGAAGAAGCTGATGGAGCTCCACGCCCCGGACGTCATCGTGCGCAATGAGAAGCGCATGCTGCAGGAAGCCGTCGACGCCCTGTTCGACAACGGCCGCCGCGGCCGCGTGCTGCGCGGCGCCAACAACCGCCCGCTTAAGTCCCTGTCCGATACCCTAAAGGGCAAGCAGGGCCGCTTCCGCCAGAACCTGCTCGGCAAGCGCGTCGACTACTCCGGCCGTTCCGTCATCGTCGTCGGCCCGGAGCTCAAGCTGCACCAGTGCGGTCTCCCAAAGAAGATGGCGCTGGAACTGTTCAAGCCGTTTATCTATCACCGCCTGGAGCAGCGCGGCCATTGCACCACCATCAAGCAGGCAAAGGAACTGGTGGAACAGCAGGATCCCGTGGTGTGGGACATCCTGGAAGAGGTGATCAAGGATCACCCCATCCTCCTGAACCGCGCTCCCACGCTGCACCGCCTCGGCATTCAGGCGTTTGAGCCGGTGCTGGTGGAAGGCAAGGCGATCAAGATCCACCCGCTGGTCTGCACCGCGTTTAACGCCGATTTTGACGGCGATCAGATGGCGGTGCATATCCCGCTGTCCCCCGAGGCGCAGATCGAGGCCTCCACGCTGATGCTGGCCTCCAACAATATCCTGTCGCCGGCGCACGGCGCGCCCATCGCCGTTCCCACCCAGGACATGGTGCTGGGCCTGTACTACCTCACCAAGTCGCGGCCCGGAACCAAGGGTGAAGGCCGCACGTTCGCGTCCTCGGAAGATGTCCTCATCGCGCTCGAAATGGGCGAGGTGGAGACGCTCTCCCCCATCAAGCTCCGCCACACCGGGCGCGTCATCGACCTGACCAAGGCGTTCGACAGCCAGAACATCCTGCACACCGAGCCCATCGAGTTCAACAAGCAGTACATGGACACCACGGTGGGCCGCGTGATCCTGAACGATGTGCTGCCGGACGAGATGCCTTACATCAACGGCCTGCTGAAGAAGAAGGGCCTCACGCAACTGGTGCAATACTGCTGGCTGCGCTTCGGACTGCACACCACCGTGCAGATGCTGGACGAGATCAAGAAGCTCGGCTTCTTCTACGCCACGCGAGCCGGCATCTCCATCGGCATCGACGACATGGTGGTGCCCGGCGAGAAGGAAGGCCTGGTCCGCGACGCCGAGAAGCAGGTGATCGAAGTTCAGCAGCAGTACCAGGAAGGCGCCATCACTCAGGGCGAACGCTACAACAAGATCATCGAAATCTGGTCCAAGGTCACCGAGCGCGTCTCCGAGGAGATGTTCAAGTCGATGGAAGATGACGACCGCACCGGCCGTTATCTGAACCCGATTTACATCATGGCGGACTCCGGCGCGCGCGGATCGAAACAGCAGATCCGCCAGCTTTCCGGCATGCGCGGCCTGATGGCCAAGCCCTCCGGCGAAATCATCGAAACGCCGATCACGGCCAACTTCCGTGAAGGCCTCAACGTGCTGCAGTACTTCATCTCCACGCACGGCGCCCGCAAGGGTCTGGCAGACACCGCGCTGAAGACGGCGGACTCGGGGTACCTGACGCGCCGCCTCTGCGATGTCGCCCAGGACGTGATCGTCACCGAGTTCGATTGCGGCACCGGAGACGGAATCTACGTCGAGCCCATCGTGGAATCCGGCGAAATCATCGAAGCGCTGCGGGACCGCATTGTCGGCCGCGTCGCCCTCGAGGACCAGCTCGATTACGAGGGCAACCTGATCGTTCAGGTCAACAACGAGATCACCGAAGAGGTCGCCAAGCAGATCGAATCCGCCGGTATCGACCGCGTCAAGATCCGCTCCGTGCTCACCTGTGAATCGAAACGCGGCGTCTGCCAGCTCTGCTACGGCCGCAACCTGGCCACCGGCCGGCTGGTGGAGCGCGGCGAAGCCGTCGGCATCATCTCCGCGCAGTCCATCGGCGAGCCCGGCACGCAGTTGACCATGCGCACCTTCCACGTCGGCGGCACCGCCACCGGCTCGGCGGAACAGTCCAAGCAGGAAGCGAAGTCGGACGGCTTCGTGAAGTTCCACAACATCGTGACGGTGGAGAACGCCAAGGGCGCGCTCATCGCCATGAACCGCGCCGGCATCATCGCCGTGCTCGACGACAAGGGCCGCGAAAAGGAACGCTACCAGGTGGTGTACGGCGCCAAGGTGATGTTCCCCGACGGCGCCCGCGTGAAGGAAAACGACATCCTGCTGGAATGGGATCCCTATACCTTCTCCATCCTCAGCGAAGTCTCGGGCATCGTTCACTTCAAGGACCTGCACGACGGCATGACCATGAAGGAGCAGGTGGACGAAATCACCGGCCTTTCGCAGTGGGTGGTCACCGATTCGCCCGACGAAAAGCGCGTGCCCATGATCCTGGTCCGGCCGGGCACCTCGCGCGCCGACGAGAAACGCTACCTGATGCCCACCCACGCCCACCTGATGGTGCAGGACGGCGATCAGATCCACGCCGGCGACGTGCTGGCCAAGATCCCGCGCGCTTCCACCAAGACCAAGGACATCACGGGCGGCCTGCCGCGCGTGGTCGAGTTGTTCGAGGCCCGCAAGCCCCGCGACACCGCGCAGATCAGTGAAATCGACGGCGTGGTGAAGTACGGCGAGATTTCCAAGGGTAAGCGCCGCCTGTTCATCACCGGCGACGACGGCGAGCAGCGCGAGTACGATATCCCGCGCGGCCTCCACATCAACGTTCAGGAAGGCGAGCGCGTCCGCGCCGGCGATGCGCTGGTGGACGGGCCTCGCAACCCGCACGACATCCTCAGCGTGCTCGGCGAAAACGAACTGCAGAAATACCTGGTGAACGAAATCCAGGAAGTGTACCGGCTGCAGGGCGTCAACATCAACGACAAGCACCTGGAGGTGATCGTCCGCCAGATGATGCGCTGGGTGAAGATCGACGAGATCGGGGATACGGAGTTCCTGCCCGAGGAAGTCGTCGACCGCTTCAAGTTCCGCGAGGAGAACCAGCGCGTGATCGATTCGGGCGGAGCCCCTGCGTCGGGCCGGCCGATGCTGCTCGGCATCACCAAGGCTTCGCTCTCCACCGATTCGTTCATCTCCGCCGCCTCCTTCCAGGAGACCACGCGAGTGCTCACCGAAGCCGCCATCAACGGCAAGGTGGATTACCTCCGCGGCCTGAAGGAAAACGTGATCATGGGCCGCCTGATTCCCGCCGGCACCGGCATGGAATACTACCGCGGCGTCAAGATCGCGGGCGAGGAGATCGTGGAAGAGGAGATGATCCAGGAAGCCGAAACCGCCATGGAAGGCATCCCGGGTTACGACGAGGAAGCGCGCGCGCTGTACGCGGGCGGGCTGTCCGAGGACACCGGCGAGGAATCGCTGGCCGAATAGTCCACGAAACAATTCGAATTGGAAACACCGGCGTCGCAAAACGCCGGTATTTCTTTTTCCGGTAAACTGAATTGGGTTGACCATGGCCGCGAAGCTCGCGCGATTTGGGCGCGTCCTGCCGCCGGCATCGCTGTTCGCGGTGAACGCCTGGATCGCCTGGCGCCTTTTCTGGATCGGCGCCACGTTCCATCACAACGCGCTCCATGGAATCTCCATCGCCCTGGCGCGCCACATCCGCGACCACGGCCTCTCCCGCGGGTGGTGGCCCTACTGGCACGCCGGAATGCCGTTCGAGAACACCTACCAGCCGTTGCTGCCCGCGCTCACCGCGTGCATCTCGCTCGCGGGCGGCGTTTCGCCGGGGCGAGCTTACCACCTCGTCATGGCGCTGGCTTACTGCCTCGGTCCCGTCACGCTGTTTCTTCTCGCCAGGCGATTGTCAAGCAACACAGCGCTCAGCTTTCTCGCCGGGCTGCTTTCCTCTCTTGTGTCGCCGATGCCCTGGCTGGTTGAGGAGGTCCGCGTCGACCTCGGTTCTCCCTGGGGCGCGCGCCGCCTGTGGGCCGCCATCGGTTACGCCGACACGCCGCACCTCCTCGCGCTGGCCCTGATTCCGGCCGCTATCCTGTTCTGCGACCTCGCCCGGGAGAGGCGATCCCCGACATGCGCCGCCGCCGCCACGATCGTATCGGCCCTCGTCATCCTCACCAATTTACCGGGCGCTATCGTGCTGGCGATCGCGGTGGGCTGCTACCTGACCACTCTCCCGTCCGTAAGAGAAGCGTTCATCGCCGCTGCTCCGGCCGCGTTCGGAGGCGTCCTGTCAAGCTTTTGGCTCTCACCGGCGGCCGCGGCGCTCATCCTCGCCAATACCTTCACCATGGAAGGGGACGGCACACCGCGCTGGGCTCCCGCCGCCGCGGCGGCGATCCTGCTGGCCGCTGCCGCGCTTGTGCTGTGGCGCTTGCGAGCCGGTCGCGCCCAGCGCTTCTTCGTGATGCTGGCGCTCGCCACCGGTTTCATCACGCTGGGCGCTTATTGGTTCCATCTCACCGTGATCCCGCAGCCGCGCCGCTTCCAGATCGCCTTCGAATTCGCGCTGATCGCGGCCGCGGTCTTCACGCTGGGGCCGTGGATCGGCCGGAATCGCCTGGCGGCGCGGATCGCCCTGATCCTGCTGGCCTGCTTTTGTGCCTTTCAGACCCATCAGTACCGCGCCTTCGCGCGTTCCCAGATCGTTGCGCAGGACATGACCCTTACCGCGCAATACCGCACCGCCGCGAAGCTGCACGAGCTTGCCCGCGGCGATCGCGTCTTCGCCACCGGTGCCACCGCATTCTGGCTGAACGCGTGGTTTGACGTGCCGCAGGTCACCGGCTGCTGCGATCAGGGTCCGCTGCACCAGTCCGCGCGCATTGCTTCCTACGTCATCGGCGTCGATCCCCGCGCGGACGTCGCCGTCGCCTGGATGCGCGCGCTTGGCGCACGCTTCGCCGCCGTTCATGAACACGAGAGCGCGGAGCCGTACCACGATGTCCAGCATCCCCGCAAATTCCACGGGATCCTCAAGGAGGTCTGGCGTGAAAGGGGCGATGTCATTTACGAACTCCCCTACACCGGCCTCGCGCACGCCCTGTATCTGGCCGACCTCGTCGCCCGCCGCCCAGTGAATGGACTGGACATCGCGCCGCTGCAGCCCTACCTGAAGGCCATCGCGCAGCCCGGCCTGCGCACTCAATGGCTATCCGCCGATGAGCTGACCATCGAAGGGGAGGTCCAGCCGGGCCAGCTCATCAGCCTGCAAATCAGCCACCATCCGGACTGGACCGCCACCGCAGGTGATCGCCCCGTGCCCTTGCGCGCCGACGCCCTCGGCCTGCTCGTGATCGAACCCGCCTGCGCCGGACCCTGCCGCGTCCACCTCCGCTTCCGGCCCTGACCGCTCCCCCGTGCTACGCTGTTTGCTGAAGCGCTCCCTACGCTCCGGCGGAATCGCGCCGGGGCGCTCCATCCATGTCCCTGGTTCACAACACCCGCCGCGCGCTCCACGCGCTCAGCCGCTGGCTCGCCCGCTGGGATCGCAAACTCCAAGCCGAGCCTCCGGAACCCCCGCGCCACCGCGAGGACGAAATCAAAGCCTTCATCCGCGCCTACGACTATCCCGATGAAGGCGCGCGACGCTACACCGAGATCCACCTGGAGCGGCTCGCGCGATCCCTTTCCCTGGTGCCCCCTCCCGGCGAAACCAGCCGCGTGCTGGAACTTGGCGCGTACATGCAGATGACCCCGGTGCTCGGGTGCGTGCTCGGCTATCGCGAGGTCCGCGGCGCGTATTTCGGACCGCTCGGACGCACCGACGCCAAGGTCATGACCAGCGGCGGCAAGGAGATCTTCCGCTGCTCCGTCGACCTCTTTGATGCCGAGAAGGATCGCTTCCCTTATCCCGACCAGCACTTCGACACCGTGCTCGCCTGCGAGATCTTCGAGCACTTCCTGCACGATCCCATGCACATGCTGATCGAGTGCCGCCGCGTTCTGGTGGACGGCGGCACATTGATTCTCACCACGCCGAACGTCGCCAGCTACACCGCCGTCGCTCGGGTGCTCGAGATGAGCGGCAACCCCCAGTTGTACTCCATGTATCCCGACCCGCGCGGCGAATTCGCCGGCTCCGAAGTCGGCCACATGCGCGAATACACTCCGGCCGAACTCGAAGAAGCCCTCCGCTCCGCCGGCTTCGACATCGAGTATCTGTTCACCCACATCGCTCCCGGCTATCACTCCCACTTGTGGGCGAAACACTTTCTGGAACGCAACAACGCCACCACTATCCTGCGCGGCGAACAGATGTTCTGCCGCGCCCGCAAGAATCCCCAGGCGAACATCCGGCGATATCCATCTTTTTTGTACGAGGGCATGTAAGCGGGAACATAATCCGTTCGTCTGTCGTCTGAGCAGGAAACCGAGGAGGTGACTGGCGATGGCGATTTGGCAGGATGTCCGGTTCGCGGCCCGGATGATGGCGCGCAGCCCCGGCTTTACCGCGGTTGCCGTCGCGGCGCTGGCGCTCGGCATCGGCGTGAACGCCACCGTGTTTTCGCTGGTGAACGCCGTTCTGATCAAGGGCTTGCCCTTCGATCGCGGCGATCGCATCATGCACCTCTCCATGGCCGATCCCACCCGCGATCGCTTCACCGTCAGCGTTCATTACCTGGATTACAAGGACTGGCGCGCGCAAGCCAAGTCCTTCGAGGACCTTGCCGGCTTCAACGGCGCTACCATGAACCTTGCCGACGGCGCCAATCCGCCCGAGCGCTATCGCGGCGCGACCGTCACCACCAATGCCTTCGAAATTCTGGGCGTGAAACCCGTCCTCGGCCGCGGCTTCCGCGCCGAGGACGCGAACCCCGGCGCCCCGCCTGTGATCCTGCTGGGCGATGTCGTGTTCCAGAACCGCTATGCCGGCGACGCAGGCGTGGTCGGCCGCACCGTTCGCGTCAACTCCGTTCCCGCCACGGTGATCGGGGTGATGCCGCCGGGCTTCCGCTTCCCCACCACCGCCGACGCCTGGATGCCGGTTGTCGAAACCGGCAGCCTGCTGAAGCGCACCGACTCCTCGTTGGACGTGTTCGGACGCCTGCGCGACGGAGTCGGGGTCGAGGAAGCTCGCGCGGAAATGAAGGTGATTACCACCGCTCTCGGCAGCCAGTACCGGGAATCCAGGAATCTGGTGGCCACCATCAAGACGTTCAATGAGCAGTTCAACGGCGGCGAGATTCGCATCATCTTCCTGGCGCTGCTCGGCGCGGTGGGCTTCGTCCTCCTCATCGCTTGCGCCAATGTGGCGAACCTGCTGATGTCCCGCGCCTTCGCGCGCCATCGCGAAATCAGCGTGCGCGCCGCGCTGGGCGCCAGCCGCTGGCGCGTGATCCGCCAGATGTTGGTGGAAAGCGTGATGCTCGGCCTGCTGGGCGGGGTGCTCGGCCTGGGAATCGCCGCCGCCGGCACGCGCGCTTTCGCTCTGGCCGTGTCGCAGGTCGACAAGCCCTACTGGGTCGACTTCTCCATGGATTACATGGTCTTCGCCTATCTTCTGGCGATCTGCGTCGGCACCGGACTCCTGTTCGGCCTGTTGCCGGCCTGGCATTCCTCCAAGGTGGACTTGAACGAAGCTCTCAAGGAAGGCTCGCGCGGCTCCACCTCCTCCCGGCGCCGGCTGTCCAGCGTTCTGGTCGCCGGCGAACTCGCCCTCGCCCTCATCCTCCTCATCGGCGCGGGGCTCATGATCCGCACCTTCATGAACACCTACCGGCTCCACGTGGGCACCTCCACCACCGACCTGCTTTTCATGCGTCTGGTCATCGACGAAGCCAAGTACAAGCAGGACGAACAGCGCCGGGACCTGATCGAGCGTCTCACCGCGAAAGTAAACGCCATTCCCGGAGTCCGGAACGCCGCGCTCGCCTCACATGCGCCCATGTTCGGCGCGTTCTCCATGCCGCTCCTCCTGGACGGCCAGGTGGAGCCGGAGAGCGACCGTCTGCCCCGCGCCTCCGTTCTCTCCGTCGGGCCCGGCTACTTTGAAACCATGGCCGTGCCGGTGCTTCGCGGCCGCGCATTCGATGCCGCCGATGGCGAAAGCGGGCGACAAAACGTGATCGTCAACCAGCGCTTCGCCGAGAAGCACTTCGCCGGCCGCGAAGCCGTCGGCGGCAGGGTGCGCCTCACCTTCCAGGAGAAACCCACCTGGTTTCACATCGTCGGCGTCACTGCCGACATCCGCCAGAACGGACCCAAGCGCCCCGATACCGAGCCCGTGATCTACATGCCCTACCGCCAGCACCCCGCGCGCGGGCTGGTGATCCTGGCCAAAATCAATGGAAATCCCGCGGATGCCGCATCCGCCTTCCGCAAGCAAGTGCAGGCCGTGGACCCCGACCTTCCCGTCTACGACCTGATGCCCTACGAGCAGCAGCTCGACAAACAGCGGTGGGCCTTCCGTGTGTTCGGATCGCTGTTCGCCGCCTTTGCCTCCATCGCCCTGATGATCGCGGCCGTCGGGCTCTATGGCGTGATGGCGTTCGCCGTGGCCCAGCGCACCCAGGAAATCGGCGTGCGAATCGCCCTGGGAGCGTCCGCCTCCGAAGTCCTGCGCATGGTGCTCACCCAGGGCGCCAAGCCTCTCGCCGCCGGCCTCCTGCTGGGCTTGGCCGGAGCGTACGGCATCACCCGCGTGCTTCGCACTCTTCTGATCGGTGTCAGCCCCACCGACCCGCTGACCTATGGCGCCATCTCCGCGCTGCTCGTCGCCGTGGCGCTGCTCGCCTGCTACATCCCGGCGCGCCGCGCCTCCCGCGTCGATCCGCTGGTCGCGCTGCGCTACGAATGAGTTCTGTTACCCTGTAAGGCCGTATGGCCGAACCCTATGTGCGCATTGCGTCCGCTGACCTGGAAGCGTTCTCAACCGCGCTGCTCTCCGCCGCGGGTGTTCCCGCGGACCACGCCCAACTCGTGGCGAACTCGCTGGTGGCCTCCAACCTCCGCGGCGTCGATTCGCACGGCGTCCAACTCCTCATTTTCTACCTGAACCACATCGCGGATCGAAATGTCGCCGTGGAGAACAAGGGCCGCGTCGCCAGCGAAAGTGGAGCGGTCATCGTCTACGACGGCGAAAACGGCCTGGGCCAGGTGGTTTCGGAAGAATGCTGCCGCCACGCCGTCCGGGTCTCCGCTCAATTCGGCGTGTCCATCGTGGTGGCCCGCGAATCGAATCACTTCGGCGCCTGCGCCTACTGGGCCAACCGCATCGCCCGCGCCGGTCACATCGGAATCGTGATGTGCAATGCGACTCCCCTCGTCGTGCCCTGGCAGGGCAGGGAACGCCGCTTCGGCACCAACCCGATCTGCATGGCGCTTCCCGGACCCGAAATCTTCCTGCTGGACATGGCCACCACCACGGTGGCGCTCAACAAAATCTACAAGGCGGTCCTCAGCGGCGCCGCCTCAATTCCCGAAGGTTGGGCCCTGGACGCGGAGGGCAATCCCACCCGCGACGCCAAGCTCGCCATGGAGGGAACCCCTATGCCGCTCGGCGGCTACAAGGGCACGGGTCTCGCCGTCATGGTGGAAATCCTGTCCGCGGTCCTGAGCGGCGGCGCGATCGCCACCGAACTCGGCGGCATCCGGGTGAAGGACAAGCCGATGCGCGTCGGCCACTTCTTCATGGCCATCGATGTGGCCCGCTTCCTTCCGCCGGAGCAGTTCGTCGCCCGCATGGAAAACCTGCGCGACATCATCAAGAGCACTGCCGCCGCGCCCGGCTACGACGAAGTCCTGATCGCCGGCGAACCGGAATGGCGCATCGAAAAACAGCGCTTGGCGCAGGGCATCCCGCTCGACTCGGGCGTTTGGGATGGCCTGCTCGAAGCCGCGGCCAAGCTCTCCGTCCCCGCGCCACGGGTGGAAGCCCTCAGTTCGCTAGAATGATACGGTGGCAGCTTCCGAAACCCAGGAAAACAACCCGACTTTCGAACAAAGCCTGCAGGAACTCGAAGCCGTCGTCAAGGAAATGGAAGGCGGCGAACTGCCGCTGGAGCGCGCCCTGGAACTCTTCGAACGCGGCATGAAGCTCAGCGAATCCTGCCGCAAGCAGTTGCAGGACGCCGAATCCAGGGTCGAGATCCTGATGCGAAAGGGCGGCTCCGTGCAGCCGGAACCCTTCACCGGAAAGTGATGAGCGCCACCGCCATGACGCTCGATCAGTACCTGGCCGCGCGGCAGAAGCGCGTGGACGAAGCGCTGGATGCCGTCGTGCCTCTCGAAACCGCCGATCCCGCCTCCATCCACCGGGCCATGCGCTACAGCCTTTTCGCGGGCGGCAAGCGGATTCGCCCCGTGCTCTGCATCGCCGCGGCGGAGGCGGTTCACGATGCCCCGCAAGGCGTGGACGAGGCGGCCTGCGCCCTGGAGTTGATTCATACCTATTCGCTGATCCACGACGACCTTCCGGCGCTGGACAATGACGACCTGCGGCGCGGCCGCCCCACCTGTCACAAGGTGTTCGGCGAAGCCATCGCCATTTTGGCCGGCGACGCCCTGCTCACCCTGGCCTTCGAGGTCCTGGGCGCGCATCCCGGTATCGACGACGGGCGCCGAGCCCGATTGGTTCTGGAACTCGCCGCCGCCTCCGGCACCCGCGGCGGCATGATCGGCGGCCAGGTGCATGACCTGGAAGGGGAAGGGAAGCCCCCCACCGCCCAACTTCTCGAATCCATCCACCGCGCCAAGACCGGAGCCTTGTTGCGCGCCAGCATCCGCATGGGCGGGATCTATGCCTCGGCGACCCCGGCCCAACTGGATGCCCTGTCCCGCTTCGGGGAGCACGTCGGACTCGCCTTCCAGATCGTCGACGACATCCTCGATGTCGAACAGCCCTCCGCGGCGCTCGGAAAAACAGCCGGCAAGGACGCCGCGCAGCAGAAGATCACCTTCCCGGCGGTCTACGGCATCGAGCGGTCGCGGGCCATGGCCGAGGAGGAACGGCTGGCAGCCCACGCCGCGCTCCACCTCTTCGGCGATCGCGCGGGACGCCTGCGTCAACTGGCTGACCTGGTGGTCCGCCGCACCGCATGAAGTCCTCCCGCCGGCGATTGGACGAACTGCTGGTGGAGCGCGGCTTGGCCGACTCCCGCGAGAAAGCGCGGGCCTTGGTCCTGGCGGGCCAGGTTCTCGTAGCCGGCCAGAAGAGCACCAAGGCCGGACATTCCGTGCACGTGGATGCGCCCATCGAAGTCCTGCAGCGCCTCCCGTATGTCAGCCGCGGAGGCTTGAAGCTGGAAGCCGCCCTCGATCACTTTCACATCCAGCCGGAGGGAAAAACTTGCCTGGACGCCGGAGCATCCACCGGGGGGTTCACGGATTGCCTGCTGCAGAGGGGCGCGGCCAAGGTCTATGCCATCGATGTCGGCCATGGGCAGCTCGATTGGAAACTCCGCGGCGATCCCCGCGTCGTCCTCCGCGAAGGACTGAACGCCCGCTACCTGACGCTGGAGCACACCGGCGAGGCCGTCGACCTCGCCGTCTGCGATGTCAGCTTCATTTCGGTTACTCTGATCCTTCCGGCTCTGTCCGCGGTCCTGAAGAGCTCCGGCGAAATGGTGATCCTGGTGAAACCGCAGTTTGAGGTCGGCCGCGACAAGGTGGGCAAGGGAGGCGTGGTACGCGAGCCGGAGTTGCATCAGTGGGCCTGTGACCGGGCGCGCGCCGCCGTGGAAGCCCTCCGGTTCCATGCGGAAGTGATCCCGTCCCCCATCTTGGGCGCGGAAGGAAACCAGGAATTTCTGCTTTATGCGAGCCATACGAACCGTCGGCCTGATATCCAAACCCAATAGCGATCAGGCAGCGCGTCTCGTGCCCGAGATGATCGAATGGTTCGCCGCGCGCGGCATCGACGTCCGCTATGACCACGAATCCGCGGGTTACCTGAATCGCGGCGACGGCCTCGATCGCGAACGCGTGCCCGACGGCGCCCAATTGGTCGTGGTCCTCGGCGGTGACGGAACCCTGCTCTCCGCCGCCCGCGCCATCGGCGGCAGCGAAGTCCCGCTGTTCGCCGTGAACATGGGCAGCCTCGGATTTCTTACCGCCATTACGGTGGACGAAATCTATCCCGAGCTCGAGCGCGCCATGCGCGGCGAGCATCGCATCGGCCTCCGCCGCATGCTCCACACCGAGTTGTGGCGTCAGGGCAAGCTGCTCGCCTGCTACGAATCGCTGAACGACGCCGTGCTCACCAAGGTCGAGATGGCCCGCATGATCGAGCTGGATGCCCACGTGGATGACCATTTCGTGTGCGTCTATCGGGCCGACGGCCTGATCATCGCCACCCCCACCGGGTCCACCGCCTATTCCCTTTCCGCCGGCGGTCCCATCATTTTCCCCACCGTGGCGGCGCTCTGCATCACGCCGATTTGCCCCCACACCCTTACTGCCCGGCCCGTAATCGTCTCCGATTCGAGTATCATCACCATCATCAACCGGGGCGATAATTCATCCACGTACCTGACCATCGACGGCCAGGTGGGACAGCTTCTGGAATCCGGCGATCGCGTCATCTGCCGCAGCTCCCAGAACTCCATCCACCTCATCCGCCCGCCGAAAATGCGGTTCTTTGACGTGCTTCGCAAGAAACTCCAATGGGGAGGGCAAATCGGTTGAAAAAACCGTCGCTTACGACCTGGATCTTCCTCGGCATGGCCGCCGGTGTGCTCATCGGCGCCCTGTGGCCGGACTTCGGCAAGCAGTTGCAGCCGGCCAGCAACATGTTCCTGCGGCTGATCAAGTCGATCATTGCCCCGCTGCTCTTCGCCACCCTGGTGTACGGCATCGCCGGAACCGGCAGTGTGAAGACCATGGGCCGCATCGGCTTGAAGGCGATCATCTACTTCGAAATCGTCACCACCATCGCGCTGTTCCTCGGCCTGGGGATGGTGAACTGGCTGAAGCCCGGCGTGGGCGTCCACGTGGCGGGCGACGCCGCCGCTCCCCCGCTCCCCGCCGCCAAGCAGAGCCTCTCCGACATCCTGGAGCACACCGTTCCCGCCAGTATCATCGACGCCATGGCCAAGGGCGAAGTACTGCAGATCGTCGTTTTCGCCTTCCTGTTCGGCAGCGCCTGCGCCGTGATCGGCGCCAAGGCCAGGCCGATCGTCGAATTCACCCACTCCCTCAGCGAGGTGATGTTCAAGTACACCAGCTTCGTCATGTACTTCGCGCCCATCGGCGTCGCCGCCGCCATCGCTGTCCCGGTCGCCACCAAGGGCCTCGGCGTGCTCATGGTGCTGGGCAAGGTGGTGGCCGTCGCCCTGGCGGCGCAGTTCGTCTTCGTCGTGTTCGTCCTGGGCGCGGTGGTGCTGCTGGCGCGGATTCCGTTGCGGCGATTCATCGCCGCCGTGCGCGAGCCGTTCCTCATCGCCTTCTCTACCGCTTCCAGCGAGGCCGCGCTGCCCAAGGCGCTGTTGAACATGGAACGCTTCGGCGTGCCCAATCACATCGTCGCCTTCGTACTGCCCACCGGTTATAGCTTCAACCTGGACGGTTCCACCTTGCACCTGGCCCTGTCGAGCGTCTTCTGCGCTCAGGTCGCGGGAATCGATCTCACGCTCGGGCAGCAGTTGATCATGATGCTGACACTGATGCTGACCAGCAAGGGCGTCGCCGGCGTGCCTCGCGCGTCTTTCGTCATCCTGTCCGGAACCCTGGCAACCTTCAACATCCCAATGGAAGGCATCGGCTTGCTATTGGGCGTGGACGTGATCCTCGACATGGTGCGTACGTCGGTCAACGTGCTCGGCAACTGCCTGGCCACCGCGGTAGTGGCCCGCTGGGAGGGCGTGAAGCTGGAAGTCGCGCCGCCGGAACCGCTGGCGGTGGAATCTTAATCCAGTACCGACATCAGATCGGCTACGGCAACTTGCAGATCCGGATTCGATGTCGCCAGGATCCCGGTCAGGCTGCCGCCTCGGTCCCGCGGGGTGAAGCTCATGGCCGCGCGCTCCTCCGGGTCGATCACCCACACGTGTTCCACGCCGATCGAGAAATACTCCTCGATCTTCGGCATCACCCGGACCATGCGATCCTCTGGCGACAGAATCTCGATCGCCAGGAAGGGAGGCACCGTGGGAATGCGGCTCCCGATCTCGCCTGCCCGCCAAACCGCGATATCGGCGACGCGATACCGGCTGGCGCTGATCCGGATTCGAATCTCCGGAATCGACTCAATCTTGCACTGATCGGCGAATCGCTCAATCAGCATCAGCAGCCGTTTTTGGATTCGCCCGTGCGGAATCTCGCCCATGCTCCGCTCCACCACCTCCCCATCCACAAACTCGCGGTCGGGGCCGTCGAAACTGGCGCTTAGATATTCTTCCGCGCTCATCAGCGACTTCATGCCCGTGCTGCCGTGATCCATTCTCGAGCTCGCTAAGGAAGTACCGCCATCAATTCCGCCACTGGAATCCGGAGATCCGGATTCGATGTCGCCAGGATCTCGGTCAGGCTGCCGCCTCGGTCCCGCGGGGTGAAGCTCATGGCCGCGCGCTCCTCCGGGTCGATCACCCACACGTGTTCCACGCCGATCGAGAAATACTCCTCGATCTTCGGCATCACCCGGACCATGCGATCCTCTGGCGACAGAATCTCGATCGCCAGGAAGGGAGGCACCGTGGGAATGCGGCTCCCGATCTCGCCTGCCCGCCAAACCGCGATATCGGCGACGCGATACCGGCTGGCGCTGATCCGGATTCGAATCTCCGGAATCGACTCAATCTTGCACTGATCGGCGAATCGCTCAATCAGCATCAGCAGCCGTTTTTGGATTCGCCCGTGCGGAATCTCGCCCATGCTCCGCTCCACCACCTCCCCATCCACAAACTCGCGGTCGGGGCCGTCGAAACTGGCGCTTAGATATTCTTCCGCGCTCATCAGCAACTTAGAACTCATCGACAGCCCTTCCCCCCTCCTACACCGCGACGCCGAGCTTCTGGTACCACGGCTTGGCAGACGTAATTGCCTCGTTCACCGCGTTGATGTTCTTCACGCCCTGATCCGCCAGCCAGTCCTCCAGCGCCTTCACGCCCTGCTTGGCGTAAATCGGCATGCCTTCCTTCCACGTGGCCCGGCCGCACAGGACGCCCGAATAATCCGTCCCCGCCTCGGACGCCATCCGCAGCGATTCGACAAACTGCGCGTTGCCCACGCCCGCGCTCAAGTAAATAAATGGCTTCGACGCCTCTTCCGCCGCCCTGCGAAAATGCTCCAGCGCCTGCTGCCGGTTGTAGGCCGCCTGCCCCTTGAACACCGAGCTGCCTTCCACGAATTCCGCGTTGATGGGCACTTCCACCTTCAACACGTCCACCTTGTACTGCGGCTTCGAGAACTCCTTCATCGCGCCGATCACCACGTCCGGCTTCCGGCGAGCATATTCCAGGCCCTTTTCATCGCCCCCGGCCGGATCGTAGCCGACAAATTCCAGAAAGAACGGAATTTCGTAGGTCTCGCACTCCGCCCCGATTCGCTCGATAAAAGCGTGCTTGATGTCGTTCACCGCGCTGTCGTCGAATGGAGAGTAATAAATCAGGATCTTCACCGCGTTCGCGCCCCAGTCCACGATGCGCTTCACCGACACATGCGGCAGCAGGTCCGGCAGACGCCCCGGCTGCGTATTGTCGTAGCCCGATTCCTCATACGCCAGCAGCAACCCGGCGTTGGCCGCGCGAGCCTTGGCCGCGTCCAGCCCATACTCCGGATCCAACAGAATCGCGCTCGCGTGCGGCGTCAGCACCTTCACCACCGCCGTCTTGAACTCCGACATCATCTCCGGAGTAATCTGCTTCGGATCGACGCCGCGCGCCGAAGCCAGCGACTTCTGCAAGCTCCCCCGCTGATCCATGGCGGCAGCCGCGATCACGCCCGCCTGATTCGACAACTTCTTCAGATGTTTGATCTTTCCTTCAGAGGGTCCCATATCAATCCCTAGTTTAGTCCTTTGATTCCCGTCCCAATCGCGACATCGCCCAGATCCCCGCCGCCGGCCCCAGCGCCAGAAATGCGAATGACCATTGCGTTCCCACCAGCCGTTCCGCCGCCGGAACCATGCGGATGGTCGCCATCGTCAGCAGAAAACCCAGGCACGTCTGCAGCGTCAGCGCCGTGCCTGAGAACTTGGGATCGCAACGCTCGCTGACCACCGCCGAAAACTGCGCCGAATCCGCCACGATCGCGAAACCCCAGATCACCGCGACCAGCCCCAGCCAGAAAGGCCCGGCGTGATAAAACAAGCCGATCCCCGCCGCGCACGCGCCCGAAACCGCCATTGAATAAATGGTTACCCTCGCCCGCCCGATCCGGTCCGCCAGCACACCGGCGGCGACGCTGCCCAAGGCGCCGGACGCGATCGCGAGAAACGCGATCCGCCCTGCCGTCGCCCCCGCCGGGGCCGCCAAATACCACGCGATCCACGACCACATCGCGTACAGCTCCCACATGTGTCCCAGGTAGCCCAGGTTCGCCAGCCGCAGATCCCGATTGCGGAACACTTCCAGCACGTAATCCCAACGGAAGGTCCGCGGCGCCATCCGCCCCGGTCCCTCGCGCACAAACGCAGCCGCGAGCATTCCGCCCGCCGCCGCGAACCCCGCCGCCACCCACAGCACCAGCCTCCAGTCGCCACCCCCGGCCACATTCAACAGTTGGGGTCCCGCCGACCCCAGCGTCAGCGCCCCCACCAGCAGCCCGATCCCCAGTCCGCGATCGGCCGTGGTCCACGTGGCCACGATCTTCATCCCCACCGGATAGACACCCGCCAGAAAGAAACCGGTAAGAAACCGCAGCGCGAGCACCGCCGGAAAGTCCGCCCGAAACGGGATCCACGCCGTGCAGCCCGCCGCCAGCAGCGCCGTGATCGCGAACAAGCGGTGCGCGGCGATCCGGTCCGCCAGATTCAGCACCGCCGACGCCAGCGCCCCCGCCACGAAGCCGCCCTGCACCGCCATGGTCAGCCACGCCTTGCCCCCGTCGTTCAACGCCAGCCGCGCCGCCAGTTGGGGCGCCACGGCGGATGCCGAAAACCATACCCCCATCGCCAGCAGCTCCGCCGCGAACAACACCATCAGCGTGCGCCACTTATCGCTCACGAGTGCGGCACAATCCGCGCTTCCAGCAAGTCGATGTCCCGCTCGATTTCGCGCATGGCTTCATCGCCGATCTCGGACTTCCGCCGCATCTCCCGCAAGGACTCCCGCTCCACCACCGCCAGTTCCCACCACACCCGCTGTTCGGCGATCGAACGGAAGCCTTCCGGACGCGGCGGCTGCTCCGTGCCCGTCTCCGTCTCCAGGCGCGATCGCAACTCCGCCTGGCGATCCTCGAAGAAGCCGCGCACCCGCTGCAGCACGGGTCCGGGCGCCGACCCCGCCACCTCCATCTCCGCGATCCGGTCCAGTACCCGCTCGGTGGACTGGATGCGCGCCGACAACTGCTCCTCCTCGCTCGAACGGTCCTTCGGCAGTCCCAAGACCCGCACCAGCGGACGCAAGGTCAGCCCCTGCAGCAGCAGCGTCGACAGGATCACCGCGAAGGTCAGCAGCAGGATCAGGTTGCGGTACGGAAACGGCAGGCCGCCCGCGGTTTCCACCGGCAGCGCGAGCGCCGCCGCCAGCGACACCACGCCCCGCAGCCCGGTCCAGCCCACCACGAACACCTGCGCGGGCGGTGGCGGCGCCTCCCGGCTTCGAATCCTCGCCGACAACAGCCCGGGCAGGTATGCGCCGGGAAACACCCAGGCCAGCCGTACCGCGATCGCCGTCAACGCCACCGCCGAACTCCACCACAGAAGCTCCGCCCTCGGATATCCCGCCAGGGACGCGATCACCGGCGGCAACTCCACCCCGATGAGTACGAAGGCCATCGCGTTCACCAGGAACAGCATCGTCTGCCACACCGCCGATGCGCGAATCCGCACGGTCGCGCTGAACAGCTCCGACGAATGCCAGCCCAGCAGCAGCCCGGACGCCACCGCCGCCAGCACGCCCGAGGCGTGCGCCGTCTCCGCCAGCACGTACGATCCGTAGCTCAGCAGGAAGGTGGACAGAATTTCGATCTGCGGGTCCTTGATCCGGGGGAAAACCTTGACAAACAACAGGCCCAGCGCGATCCCGATCGCCGTGCCGCCCGCCGCGATCCAGAGGAACGAAAGCAGCGCCTCGCTCCAGGAAAAAGTGCCCGTCACCACCGCCGCCACCGCGAAGCGATACACCGTCAGAGCCGCCGCGTCGTTCACCAGGCTTTCCCCTTCCAGCACCTGCACGATCCGCCTCGGCAGTCCAAGCCCGCGCGTGATCGTGGTCGCGGCGGCGGCGTCCGGCGGCGACACAATGGCCCCCAGCACGAATCCCGTCGCCCACGTCATCCCTGGAATCAGCAGCGCGCAAATCGCCGCGATCGCGGCGCTGGTCGCCGCCACCAGACCGAACGCCAGCAGCAGAATGGGCCTCCGCCAGCGCACGAAATCCCGCCACGAAGTGAAGTACGCCGCCTCCGACAGAATCGGCGGCAGCAGCAGGAAAAACACCACCTCGGGATTCAGGCGGATCTGCGGCAGGCCGGGCGCCATCCCGATCGCCACCCCGCCCAGCACCAGCGCGATCGGATACGGCTGGTCCAGCCGCTTCGCGATCGCCGCGATCACCAGCGCCGCCAGCAGCAAACCGAGGTACACCGTCGTGTCAGACATGCGCGAATGTTCAGTTTAGCCGCACCGCGCCGTCCTCAGCGGAACGTGATCTGTTCGGCGGGCAAATGCGGCAGGACGTTGAACGAATCGAGCGTGAATCGCTCCCGGCTATAGACAAACTCCGTCAGAGAAGTGTTGCGGACCCTCCAGTTCACATCCAGGAACGCCTTGCCTGGCGCTCCCAAGGCCCGCTGCACACACAAGCCGATAGGCCCGCCGCTGGTGAACACCGCCACCCGCTTATTCCCGGAGGCCTGCATCAGCCCTTGTAGCGCGCGCGTGACGCGCTTCTCGAAATCGGCGAACGGCTCCACCCCGTCGGCTGGAATCGATCCCGCCTGCCACGCCGCCATCGCGACCTCGAACATGCGTTGGAAATGGCGGTTCTGGTCCGGACCGCCGCGCGCCTGCTCGAACGCCTCGCGCAGCGAAGCGAATCGATCGTCTGCGGCCCCCAGCGCCGGCGCCAGGCGATGCAACACGCCGTCCGCGTCGTACTCGTTCCAGTCCCCATCGAAGCGCGGAGGCGGCAGCCCGCAACAAGCCTCGTACACCAGTTCCTGCGTTCGCCGGTGCCGCGCCAGCGTGCCCGAATGCACTTCATCGAACCCCATTCCCGCGGCCTTCCAGAACCGGCCCAGCGCCAGCGATTGCGCCTCGCCCGCCTCCGACAGGCGATCCGAATCCTTCTGGAACGGACGCGCCTGCCCGTGGCGGACCAGCACCAGCGTGCTCACCCTAGCGGACTCCCGCGAGTTCCGCCGCCTTCATCGCCGCGGCGCCGGCATACTTCTCCAGTTCCAGCTTCGCGATCGACTCGCGATGCACCTCGTCCGGTCCGTCCGCCAGCCGCAGCGTCCGCGCGCTGGCCCAGGCCGAAGCCAGGTGCGTATCCTGGCAAACTCCGGCCGCGCCATGCGCCTGAATCGCGCGATCGATTACCCGCAGCGCCATGTTCGGCGCGATCACCTTGATCATCGCGATCTCCGCCTTCGCCACCTTGTTGCCCACCGTGTCCATCATGTACGCCGCCTTCAACACCAGCAGCCGGGCCTGCTCGATCTCCATCCGCGAATTCGCGATATCGGCCCGGATCGTCCCCTGATCCGCGATCGCCTTGCCGAACGCCACCCGCGATTTCGCGCGCTTGCACATCGACTCCAGCGCCCGCTCCGCCGCGCCGATCAGCCGCATGCAGTGATGAATGCGCCCCGGTCCCAGCCGCCCCTGCGCGATCTCGAACCCGCGCCCTTCCCCCAGCAGCAGGTTCGCCGCCGGCACCCGAACATTCTCGTACGTGATCTCCGCGTGGCCGTGCGGAGCATGGTCATAGCCGAATACGCTCAGCATCCGCTCGATCTTTACCCCCGGCAGGTCCAACGGCACGACCACCATCGATTGCTGCCGGTGCTTGGGCGCGTCCGGATTCGACTTACCCATGAAGATCGCCACCTTGCAGCGGGGATCGCCCGCCCCCGAGCTCCACCACTTGCGGCCGTTCAATACGTAGTGGTCCCCCTCGCGCACGATCGACGCGCAGATGTTGGTGGCGTCGGAGCTTGCCACCGCCGGCTCCGTCATCGAGAAGCAGGAGCGGATCTCGCCCGCCAGCAGCGGCTTCAGCCACTGTTCCTTCAGCTCCGGCGTGCCGTAGCGCTCCAGCACCTCCATGTTGCCGGTGTCCGGCGCGGAGCAGTTGAACGCCTCCGGCGCGATCGGAGACCGGCCCATGATCTCGCACAGCGGCGCGTACTCCAGGTTGGTCAGCCCGGCCCCACGCTCGCTTTCCGGCAGGAACAGGTTCCACAACCCCTGCTGCCGGGCCTTCGCCTTCATCTCCTCCATCACCGGAACGTGGATCCAGCGTCCGCCCTCGGCCACCTGCTGCGCGTAAACCCTCTCGTTCGGGTATACGTTTTCCTCCACAAAAGCGGCTACCCGCTTCTGCAGATCCTTCACCTTGTCTGAAAATTCGAAATGCATGCGAGTCTCCTTGGTTGATAAAGTGTCTAGCGGAAGGTTCGTAACGCGGGCTCCGGCAGGTGCGCCACGTTGTTGAAGGTGAACAGGCGGATCTCCGTGGAAGTCCGCCGGAATGTATTCAAGGCTGAGTTGTGCATCACGCCGGCGAACTGCAGCGCCCGTCCGTCGCGCACATCCAGGGTCAGCGCCGCCGCGATCCCGATGGGCGTCGCCGACGTGAACACCGCGATATGCTCCTCCGCGCCGTTGCTCTGGATCCGCCCCAGCGCCGCCTCCACGCGCTGCTGGAAGGCCTCCCAGCTTTCCCCCTCGTACGCGAAACGGTTCTCCACCCATGCCCGGACTACCGTCTTGTCGCATTCGTTCCACTTGCGGTGCACCGTCGCCCCATGCTGCCCCCGGCTGGCCTCGATCTGCCGCTGCATCGCCTCATACTGGACCCGGAACGCGGCGTCCTCCTCGCACAACCGCGGCGCCAGCCCCGCGTACACAGCCGCCAGGTCGAACTCGTCCCACCCCGGGTCGATCTCAATCTCCGGCGCGTTCCCTAAGGCGCGCAGCGCTTCCTCCGCCGTCGCCCGCTGCCGCTGCAGGCGTCCGCTCAGCACGCGATCGAAACGCAGGCCCTGCGCCGCCAGGTGCTCGCCCAGCAGTCGCGATTGCTCCCGCCCCAGCTCGCTCAGTGAATCGTAATTCTCCCGCGTTCCCGCCTGCCCGTGGCGAATCAGATACAGGACGCTCACGCTTTCTCCATCAGCCGCGCCGCCGTGCGCGCCAGCGACTCCACCCGCTTATCGAAATCGCGGAAGCGGTCGTCCTTGGTTTGCCCTTTGTACCAGCGATAGTAGATCTGCTGCAGGATCACCGCCAGCTTGAAGTACCCCAGTATTTCATGCCAGCCGATCGCGCTCAGATCCCGTCCCGTGCGCGACGCGTAGCGATCCAGGAACTCCTCGCGCGTGAACCAACCCGGACCCGACATCATGCCGTCGGCGTCTTCCCCCGTCAGGTGCGGCGCGCCGCCCAATCCCCAGTAACACAGCGTCAGCCCGACATCGATCAGCGGATCGCCCACTGTCGTCATTTCCCAGTCGAGAACCGCCACCACCCGGCTGGGATCGTGCTCGTCCAGCATGAGGTTGTCCAGCTTGAAGTCGTTGTGCACCAGTGTCGGCGGCAGCTCCCTTGGCGGCGTCTTCGCCATCCACCCCGCCACCGCATCCATCTCCGGCAGCGGCGTCGTCCGTGATCGCTGCCACCGCTCCGTCCAGCCCTTCACCTGCCGCTCCACGAAGCCTTCCGGCTTGCCCAGCGACGTCAGCCCGTGCTTCTCGATGTCCACCGCGTGCATCCGGACCATCGTGTCCACCAGCGTTTCGCTGATCTTGCGCGCGTAATCCGGAATCGCCCGGATCTGCGGCGGAATCTCCTTCCGCACCACGATCCCGCGCCGCCGCTCCATCAGATAGAACGTCGCGCCGATCACCGCCGGATCCTCGCACAGCACGTATGCCTCGGGCGCTTCGGGAAAGTGTGGATGCACCGCCTGCAGCACCCGGAACTCGCGGGCCATGTCGTGCGCCTTCGGAGGCACCGGCCCCAGCGGCGCCCGCCGCAAGACATACTCCTTGCCGCCGATCCGCAGCAGGTACGTCAGGTTCGAATGCCCGCCGGGAAATTGCTCCACCGCGATTTCGTCTCCGGCGCCCGCGATCTTCCCCGTCAGGTATTCCCGCAAAGCCGTCAGATTCAGTTCTTCGCCGGCGCGAACGGCGGCGGTATCCGTGTGCACAAACATGACTGTATCGCAGGCGGCGCGCCGCCTTCATAAGTGTACAGACGCTCTAGATAGAAACTACTTCACGCAGCGGAATCCGGTGTGATTCGTGCTGCTGTCCGGCTCGCCCTTGCCGCGAGCCCCGGGACGGTACCGCGCGCAGTACTGATCGGTGCACAGGAACGATCCGCCCTTCGTCACCCGCTTCTTCACCCCCGGCTCCTCCGGGTCGAAGCTGTCCGCCGGACCCTTCGGGTTCGCCGTCACCGCCTGCCGCGCCCGGCCCGCATATGCGTCCGCGCGATACCAATCTGTCACCCATTCCCATACGTTGCCCGCCATGTCGTATAGCCCGTAGCCGTTCGGGGGAAAACTCTTGACCGGCGCCGCTCCCGCGAATCCGTCCTCCCGCGTGTTGCGATCCGGAAAATTGCCCTGAAATGAGTTCGCCAGATAGCGGCCCTTCACCCGGAACTCATCGCCCCACACATACTCTTTGCCATTCAGGCCGCCGCGCGCCGCGAACTCCCATTCCGCCTCGGTCGGCAAGCGCTTGCCCGCCCATTTCGCGTATGCCTGCGCATCGCGCCAGGCAATGTGCACCACCGGGTGATTCTCCCGCCCCCGGATGCTGCTCGCGGGACCCTCCGGATGCCGCCAGCTCGCCCCTTTCCCGTAGCTCCACCACTGAAACGGATCGTCCAGCCGCACCGGCCGCGACGGCGGCGTGAATACCACCGATCCCGCCACCAGATTCTCCGGCGGAGCCCCCGGAAAATCCTTTGCGTCCGGCTTCTTCTCCGCCACCGTGACATAGCCGGTGGCCTTCACGAACGCCGCGAACTGCTGGTTCGTCACCTCGGTCTGATCCATCCAGAAGCCGCTCACCCGCACGCGATGCAGAGGCTGCGAATCGCTGAAGTGCTCGCTCCCCATGGTGAATTCGCCGCCCGCAATCCACACCATGCCGGGCGGCGCCGCGCCCCGCGGCTTGCGATCCGCCGCCTGCGCCAGCGCCCATGCCAAAAGGAGAACCGTCCCTGCCTTCCGCATTGTGACTGCCCGGCTCACTTCCTCAGGATCTTGTCCAGGGCCTTGCCCTTCGCCAGCTCATCCACCAGCTTGTCCAGGCACCGGATCTTCCGCATCAGCGGATCCTCGATCTCCTCCACACGGTATCCGCAGATCACGCCGGTGATCTTGGAGACGTTCGGGTTTATCCTCGGCGCTTGCGCGAAGAAGGTCGCGAAATCCACCCCCTTGTCGATCTGTTGCTCGAGCGCCTTCTCGTCGTAGCCCGTCAACCAGTGAATCACGGCGTGAAGCTCGGCCTTTGTCCGGCCTTTCTTCTCCGCCTTGGCGACGTAATGCGGATACACGCTCGCAAACTTCATTTGAAAGACTCTGGTGTTGTCCATGATCATCGCGCTCAGCCTGGAACTTCACATGGTATCAACGGGGGCGATCCGGGCAAGCCCGTAGTATACTTCCCGGAAAGTTATGCGCACTTCCCTCGCCTTGCTGGCTCTGTTCCCCGCGATCGCCCTCGCCCAAGCACCCGCGACCGCCGTCCCCGCCGCCACCCCCCAGGACAAAGTCGACGCCGTCTTCGCCCGCTTCAACCGTACCGGTTCGCCGGGCTGCACCGTGGCCGCCTCGCGCGGCGACAAGACCATCTTGCACTCCGCCTACGGCATGGCCGACCTCGAGCACGGCCTTGCCCTCCGGCCCGATTCGGTCCTCGAAGCCGGCTCCGTCTCCAAGCAGTTCACCGCCGCCGCCCTGCTCCTGCTCGCCCAGCAGGGCAGGTTCTCCCTCGATGAGCCGGTCAACAAGTACATCCCGGAACTGCCGGACTCCGCCCGCACCGTCACCATCCGCCAGTTGATCCATCACACCAGCGGCTTGCGCGACTGGGGCTCCGTGGCCGCCATCGGCGGCTGGCCCCGCACCACCCGCGCCTACACCCACGCTCACGTCCTGGAGATCGTCAGTAAACAGCGCGCCCTCAATTATGCCCCCGGCGAGGCTTACTCCTATACCAATACCGGATACAACCTCGCCGCCATCCTGGTCTCGCGCGTTGCCGGCAAGCCCTTCGCGCAGTACACGCGCGAGGCCCTGTTTGAACCATTGGGCATGAGGTCCACCGAGTGGCGCGACGACTTTCGCAAAATCGTCCCCGGCCGCGCGATCGCCTATTCACCCGCCGGCTCCTCCTACCGCATGGATATGCCCTTCGAATACGTCCACGGCAATGGCGGACTGCTGACTACCGTCGGCGATCTGCTGCGCTGGAACCGCAACTTCGACAATCCGGTCGTCGGCGGGCGCGAGTTTGTCGAAGCCCAGCATCGCACCGGCAAGCTCAACAGCGGCCGCGACATTTCCTACGCCGCGGGCCTGCAGATCCACCAATGGCGCGGCATTCGCGAGGTCAGCCACAGCGGCGCCACCGCCGGCTACCGCGCCTGGCTCGGCCGCTTCCCGGCGCACAACCTCTCCATTGCGGTGCTCTGCAATCTGGCCAGCGCGAATCCCACCGCGCTCGGCCATCAGGTGGCGGAAGTCTACCTTGCCGATGTCCTTCCCGCGCGGGCCTCCGAGGTCTCCGCCAATGTCGACGCCGCGACACTCGGCAAGCTGGCTGGCCTCTATCGCAGCGCTCAGGACCGCGATGTGGTCCGGATCGAACTCGAAAACGGGCAGTTGCGCTTCGGCGGCCGCACGCCCCTGCGCGCCCTCTCCGCCAGCTCCTTCGCCTTGGGCGAAGAAGGACGCGTCCTCTTCGAACTCGACGCCTCCGGGTCGCCCCGCCGCGCGGGCCTCGACGATCCCAACGGCGTCACCTGGTTCGATCGCGTCGAAAAAGTCTCGCCCTCCGTTTCCGAACTGCAGGCATACGCCGGCGGCTACGAAAGCGCCGAGGCGGAAGTCGTTCTCAAGGCCGCCGTCGACGGCGATACGCTGGTCCTGCGCCGCCGCCCCGATGACGTGATCCGCCTCACGCCCGCCTATCGCGATGGATTCCTCTCGCCCCTGGGCAGCGTCGTGTTCCTCCGCGACCCCGCCGGCAAGGTCATCGAAATGAGCATCGGCCAGGGCCGCGTCTGGGATCTGCGGCTGAAAAAGACCAACTGATCCCCAGCACGCAAATCCCCCGCCGCCGCGGCCCGGTGAAACTCCCTGCTAGATTCGTAGGGAATGGATCAGGATCAGCTTCGGCGGGTGTTTGAACAAGTCCGCGAAGGCCGGCTCGATATCGAGCAGGCCATGGAGCGGCTTCGCCACCTGCCTTTCGAGGACCTCGGCTTCGCCAAGGTGGACCATCACCGCGCCCTCCGCCACGGCATGCCGGAGGTGATCTTCGGGCTTGGCAAACAGGCCGCGCAGATCGAAGCCATCGCTTCCCGCCTGCTCGACAACTCCAGCAATCTCCTCATCACGCGCACCAACCCGGAAGTCGCGGAACTTGTCCGCCGCCTCGCTCCGGAAACCGAGTATTTCGCCGCGTCGGGAACCGTTCGTGTCTGGCGGGACCGCGCCGTCCGCGGCAAGGGCTGCATCGCCGTGGTGTGCGCCGGCACCAGCGATCTGCCCGTTGCCGAGGAGGCCTACGTCACCTGCGAGGTCATGGGCAACCAGGTGGATCTCATCAGCGATGTCGGCGTCGCCGGCATCCATCGCTTGATGCAAAATCGCGAACGCCTGTTTTCGGCCAAGGTTTGTGTCGTTTGCGCCGGCATGGAGGGCGCGCTGCCCAGCGCCGTCGGCGGCCTGGTTTCCTGTCCCGTGATCGCCGTGCCCACCAGCATCGGCTACGGCGCCAGCTTCCACGGCTTGGCCGCGCTCCTCGGGATGCTGAACTCCTGCGCGTCCAATGTCAGCGTGGTGAACATCGACAACGGATTCGGCGGCGGCTATGTGGCCAGCCTGATCAACCGGGCCTAGAGCCATGCGCGTGCTCCACTTCAGCGACATCCACCTGGGCGTGCCCCTCGGCGAAGTCCCCTGGGGCGATTGGCCGGGCAAGCGGCTGATCGGCGCGGCTCACCTGCTGATGGGCCGCCGCCGTACCTTTAGCCGCGTCAAGCAGAAGATGGTGGAGCTGGATCGCTTCCGCGTGGAGAACGCCGTGGACCTCATCCTCTGCACCGGCGACTTCACCGCGCTCGGCACCGATCCCGAACTGGCGGACGCCCGCCTCGCCGTGCACCCCCTGATGGCCGCGCCCCTCGGCTTCATCGCCATCCCCGGCAATCACGATGTCTACATGCCTGACGGCGTCCGCGACCGCCGCTTCGAAAGGCACTTCGGCGATACGCTCGCCTCGGACCTGGCCGACTATAAGGTGGATGCGCATTGGCCCGTGATCCGCCTCATCGGAGAAAACGCCGCCGTCGTGGCCGTGAACAGCGCCCGCCCCAATCCCAATCCCTGGAAGGCCAGCGGCCGCATCCCGGTGTCCCAACTCGACGCCCTGGCGCGCGCTCTCGACGACCCGCGCCTGCGCGATCGCTTTGTCTTCGTGCTCACCCATTACGCGCCCCGTCTGAAGGACGGATCGCCGGACCGCTACACCCACGGCCTCCGCAACGCCGACGAGTTCCTCGCCGTGTGCCGCGGCATCCGCCGCGGCGCGATCCTCTTCGGACACGTCCACGAATGCTACTCCGTGCGCCTGCCCGACAACCCCGCGCCCTTGTTCTGCGCCGGCAGCGCGACCCAGGATTTCGTCGAAGGCTTCTGGTGCTTCGATGTGAACGGAACCCGCGCCGCCGCGCGGCGCGGCCGCTGGGACGGCGCGCATTACGCCCTGGACGAACATGACGTCTACCGCTGGCCCGATCCGGGCGCCTGATCCCGTCCCGCCGCCACCCGCAGCAACTCGGCGATCGACGCGGCGCTGAACGGTGGGGGCGCGTGCGCACGCTGCGCCGGCGTCCCGGCCGGCGTCATCACCCGAAGCGCGCCCGGCAGCACCTCGACGGTCAGCGGCGTTTCGAACTCCACCGCTTCTCCGTCCACACCCGCCAGTACTTTGCCGCCCGCGGATTCCACCACCAGCCTGGTCGCATCCCAGCGCATCCAGTCCGGACCCGGCCGCGCCAGCAGCAGCGAGTCCGCCAGCCGCTCCAGCGTGTCGGGATCGCCCGATTCCAGCGCCAGAATGTCCAGGAATCCGTCATCCAGCCGGGAGCGTTCGCCGAAATCGTGCAGGCCCAGAAAATCGTACCGATTGTTGCCCGCCAGCAGCAGGAACGCGCCGTCTACAACCCCGCCGCCGGGGCTCTGGAATCGCAGATCGAAGTCGCGGCGCTCGCCCGCCGCGAAACTCGCGAATACCCGCCGGATCGCCTCCACGCGATTCTCGCGGTAATCCGGCTGATGCACGATCTCGGCGTAAATTCCGAACGATGCGTTGTTCAGAAACACGCGATTCCCCGCGCGGCAGGCGTCGATCCGCCGCTCCTCGCCGCGAAATGCCGCCAGCGCGCCGATCGGATCGTCGCGATCCAGCCCCAGATCCCGCGCGAAGTGATTCAACGTCCCGGTGGGAACGCACACAAAGCGCAGGCCGTGCCGCATCGCCGCCGCCGCCACCACGCCTAACGACCCGTCGCCGGACGCGATCCCCACCGCATCGTAGCCGCCCGTGCACGCCCGCTCCGCCACCGCCGCCAGATCGCCCCCCTTTGGCAGCACGAAGGTGTCGATCCCCAGCGTACGCGCCGCGGCCTCCAGCTTCGCCGTCTCCACCCGGCCGCCGCCCGACTGTGGATTGATCAACAGGATGGCGTTGTTCGCCGGCCCCGGCGCAGGCACCACCGTCAGCGCCTGCAGCGACCCGCCTCCCCGCGTGGACCGCACCCACCACACCGCGATCAGAAAAATCGCCGACGTCAGCAGCAGTGCTGCTTGACGGGCCAGCGTTCCTGGACCCTCGATCAGCCACTGCGCCGCCAGCCCCACCGCCGCCAGAATGCCCACCACCACCGCCGCCCACCGCTTCGCCGCACGGCCGATCAACGCCCAAAACGCCGCCTTCCCCAGCAGCAGCATCGTGGCCAGCAGCAGAATCAGTTCTTCGGTACGGAAGACCGCCAGATCCACAAGCTGCAGAAACAGGACCGCCTGAGCCAGAAGCGCCACCGCCGCCGCGATCCTTCGTCCCGCTGGGTGACGATTCGCCATCGCCCGCGGGCTAGGGATTCTGGGAAGCGCGCGCCAGCACCAGGTCCGCGGTGATGGGGTTGTTCTTCGTGATCACCGGCGCCGGCGTTTGGCTCTGGAACCACACCCGCCCCTCCACCGCGATCTGCGCCTGCACCACGTAGTTGTGCTCGGCGACGATCTCGCGCGGATGGTAGGACAGCGAATAAGCGTAAGGAGGCTGCTTGCCGGCCGCTTCGATCACGTCCCGCGCGATCTCCGCCGGTCCGCCTTCCGCCGACGTATCCACCAGCCGGACATCCACCAGCGCGTTCGGCGGAAGCGCCATCCGCTCCCGGTAGCTGACCGAGCCCGAGACATGGATCAGCTTCGGCGCGGGGGACTCCATTTTCACCGTGCGGGCGCACCCGGCCAGAATCGCCACAACGAGCGCCAGGCCGGTAATTACGCGATTCATGCCCTTCACTATACGCGAGAATGACCGCCAACGGCGCGCAAATACCCCAGCGCGATGCCAACCTGTCCCAGGTAATATGTGCACCAGACAATCCAGTCGCGATACGGAACCGGCCCCCGAAACCGGTTCATCCCCAGCACCGCGTCCGAGAACAGGAACAGAATCGCCCCCGCCGCCAGCCAGGGTTCCGGCAGCCGGGTCCGGATCGCCGCCAGCACCATCGCCGTGATCGCCGCCACATACAGCGCAACCGGGATCGCCAGGTCGCCTAAACCGGGCCACAACAGCCCCACGAAAGCGCCGCTGAACGCGACCACCGCCAGCATCCGGATCCGCTCGCGCCCCTCCGCCGGACCCCCGGGCCACAATCGCCGGAATGCCGCGATGTAGATCAGGTGCCCGATCAGAAACGAACCCAGGCCGAAGACAAAGAGGCCCGGCCGCAGGTCCAAAAGCACATCGCCCAGGCTGCCGAATGCCAGCCCCGCGCCCAGCAGCGGCGCCCCGGAAACAAACGCCAGCACCGCCAGCGGCGCGACACTCAAACCCTTCAGCGCCACGCTTCCCGGAAACGGATGCCACGGAATCGTGACGAAGTAAATAAGGCTCGCGCAAACCGACAGCCCCAAAAGCATTCGCGGCGGCATGGCAACTCAGTCTATCCCAGTCACGCGCCAATTCGAACTCGATTTGCCGTCCCCGCAATCACTTGCGCGGGACCCTGCCCGCGATGCAAGGCTCCTTCGTGCTACAACCATGTCCGAAGCGCGACGGGCTGGCCAGCCTGCTTCTTAAGCCGGGATCGATCCCGCACCGAAAACTCGTTCGCAAAGGCCGCCCCCGGCTAACGGGGGCGGCGCGTACGGCTCTTCCGCAGGGCCGTAGTGTGTCTGCCCCACCCCGCCTAGTGCTGAAGATCCTTTACGTTCCCCTCATACAAGCCCGGTGATACCATAACTGCACGGACCCTTACGCTAGGAGATTCCATGCCTGAATACAAGCTAACCGTCAACGGCAAGCCGATGACCGTCGACGTCAGTCCGAACACCCCGATTCTCTGGGTGCTTCGCGACTCCCTCAACATGACCGGCACCAAGTTCGGCTGCGGCATGGCGCAATGCGGAGCCTGCACCGTGCATCTGAACGGACAACCCATCCGCGGTTGCGTCACGCCCGTGACCGCCGCGGTGGGCAAGAAAATCACCACCATTGAAGGCCTGTCGGCGGCGTCGAATCATCCGGTGCAGCAGGCCTGGATCGCCGAACAGGTTCCGCAATGCGGTTACTGCCAGTCCGGCATGATCATGACCGCCTCGGCGCTGCTCGCCAAGAAGGCGAACCCCACCGAGGCCGACATCGATCAGGCGCTCAGCGGACACATCTGCCGCTGCGGCACGTATCCGCGAATTAAGAAAGCCATTCTCCGCGCCGCCAAGACCGGCGCGGCTTCCACGGGAGGCGCCGAATGAGCCGCATCATGAATGTTGATCGCCGCGATTTTCTCAAGATCGTCCCCGGCGCGGGCGCGGGACTGTACCTCGGCTTCGCCCTGGGAACCGGGAAAGCTCAGACGGCGGACGCCGCCTTCCAGCCCAATGCCTGGCTTGGCGTGGGCGCCGACGGCGTCGCCACCCTGGTGTTCGCCAAGAGCGAAATGGGCCAGGGCGTCATGACCGCCCTGCCCACGATCCTCGCCGACGAAATGGAAGCCGACTGGACCAAGGTCAAGGTGGTCCAGGGCGACGCCGACAACAAGAAGTACGGCAGCCAGTCCACCGGCGGCTCCGACAGCGTCAAGGGAAGCTGGCGCAACCTCCGCCGCGCCGGTGCTGCCGCGCGCGAAATGATGGTCCTGGCCGCGGCCGAAAAGTGGGGCGTTCCCGCCGCGGAATGCCGCGCCGAGAACGGAAACGTGCTGCATTCCAGCGGCAAGAAGCTCTCCTACGGCGAACTCGCCGAGTCCGCCGCCAAGCAGAAGGCCCCCGCCGAGCCCAAGCTCAAGGACGCCAAGGATTTCCGCTACATCGGCAAGAAGATGCCGCGCGTCGACATCCCCGCCAAGGTCAACGGCTCGGCGAAGTTCGGCATGGACTTCAAGATCGACGGCATGGTCACCGCCGTCGTCGCCCGCTGCCCCGTGCCCGGCGGCAAGGTGAAGAGCTTCGATGCCGCCAAGGCCAAGGCCATGCGCGGCGTCGTCGATGTCGTCCAGCTCTCCGATTCCAAGATCGCCGTCGTCGCCGATGGCTACTGGAACGCGATGGAAGCGCGCAAGGCGCTCACCGTCGTCTGGGACGAAGGCGATGTCGCCAAGCTGACCCAGGACGGCATCTGGAATACCTTCCGCGAACTCGCCAAGAAAGAAGCTGTCGTCAACCGCAACGACGGCAGCGTCGATCAGGCAATGGGCGCCGCCGCCAGGAAGCTGGAAGCCGAGTACACCGTTCCCTACGAAGCGCATTCGCCCATGGAACCCGGCAACTGCACTGCCTGGGTCCGCAACGGCGAGGCCGAACTGTGGGCGCCCACCCAGGTGGCGAACACGGTGCACGCCAACGTCGCCAAGATGCTCGCGATCCCGCCCGAGAAAGTAAAGGTCCATATCACGCTGCTCGGCGGCGGGTTCGGACGCCGCCTGCTCGATGACTACGCCCAGGAAGCGGTGCTCGCCTCGCAGAAGACCGGCAAACCCGTGAAGGTCATCTGGTCGCGCGAAGACGACATGCAGCACTCCCACTATCGCCCGGCGAGCCTGCACAAGATGTCGGGCGCGGTGGACGCTTCCGGCAATATCACCGCCTGGGGCCATACCATGGTGTGCCCCTCCATCTTCGCCTCGCTCGGATTCCCGGTGCGCAACGGCAACGATCCCCAGGTATCGCGCCAGATGGTGAACCTGTACAACATTCCCAACGTGAAGCTCGCCTACGTGCAAGCCAACAACGGGATCCCCGTAAGCTGGTGGCGCAGCGTGTACCACTCCCAGACGAACTTCGTCGAGGAGTGCTTCTTCGATGAGCTGTGCGCCCTCGCCGGCAAGGATCCGTACGAGGCCCGTATCGCGCTGCTCGATCGCGCCGAGGTCAAGACCGCCGGCGACACTTTCGACGCCCGCCGCCTGAAGGCCGTGCTGCAAAGCGCGGCCACCCGAGCCGGTTGGGGCAAGCCCGCTCCCAAGGGGCGCTTCCGCGGCATCGCCTGCTGTACTGCCTTCGGATCCTACACGGCCCTGGTCGCCGAGGTTTCGGTGGACGCCAACGGCTACAAGGTTCACAAGGTGACCGGCGCGATGGACGTCGGCCAGTACGTCAACCCCGACACGCTCGCCGCGCAATTCGAGTCCAGCGTGATCTTCGCCATGAGCGCGATGAAGAACGAGGTCACCATCCAGAACGGGCGCGTGGTCCAGAGTAACTTCCACGACTACCCGATGGTCCGCATGAACGAGGCGCCCGCGTTCGACATCGACATCATCAAGTCCGACGCGCCTCCCGGCGGCGCGGGCGAGCCGGTGGTTCCAATTGTCGCCCCGGCCATCGCCAACGCGATCTTCGCGGCCACGGGCAAACGGCTCCGCTCCATGCCGGTGGATCTGAAGAAGGCGTAGAAGCGGGATCGAAAGTAAGAAAGGGCGGCGTCCTCGGACGCCGCCCTTTGTTCTGGTCTGGTTTATGCCGCTTCGAGCGCGAACTCGCACACGACGCAGCGATCGGCGCCGGGATTCTCCGCCAGGTGCTCCTCCGGAATTTCCTGACCGCAGTCAGCGCACCGCCGCTCGCCGGCCGGCGCGGCCGGCCGCTTCAAGATTTCCCGTATTCGAACCGGATTGCGTTGCATGACTGCCTTCACTATCTATTACGCGCGATCTTCGCCCCAGTTTGGTCAACTGGAAGTCAATTTCCTGTGAATTCGGGAACGCACGTCGAAGATGTTGATTCTGCTTGTGATCCGGGCGCCCAATCCGCGCCGGACCGAACCGGCTCCTACCGTCCACGCCGCGGCAGCAGAGCTTCGAAACCCGCTGCGAGCTGATCCTGCCAGTTCACTGGAGAATGCGCGCCGGGGAACTCCGTCAGCGTGACTGGATAGCCCTTGGCCCGCAACACGTTGCGCAGGTGCCGGCTGGTGGAAAGCGGGTAGTGCCCCGCATTGGTGGATGTCAGGATGGTTTCCAGTGTGCCCGCGCCCAGATAGAAGCGCACGCGCCTGCGCGGTTCGGATGCCACAAGCGATGCGAGCCACTCGAACTCCGCGGTCCCCGGTGGTTTCCAGTAGAAAGCGCCCGACAGCGCGAGCACCCCGCCGAACACCTCCGGCCGGCGGAACGCGGCGTATGCGGCCACCATGCCCCGGCGGCTGATCCCGGCGATGACAACGTCCTCCGCGCGCTCCGACACGCGGTACTTGGAACGGACCCACGGCATCAGTTCCCGCGCCAGGAACTGGACCGCGGGCTCGTAAGATTCTTGCTCGCGCGCCGCCGCCAGGTCGGGTGTGGCAACCAGAATTGCGGGCCGCAGCCGGCCTTGCTCGATCAGCAGGTCCAGTACGCGATCGGCCGGGAGCACCTGCCCGAAGGAAACGCTGTCCATGGCGACGATCGCGGCGTGCCGCGGGCCCGTTGGCATGTATCCCGCGGGTGTGTACACCCAGATGGTCTGCGGCCGGCCCAGCGCCATGCTCGGCGCCTCGTGTTTCTCCCACCGGCCGGCTGGTTTCCTCTCCCGCCACGGCTGTGCAGGCGCCTCCGGCAACTCGAGCAGGGATTCGGCAAAGCGTGTCTCCTTCATGTACACGTGCGGATTCAGGGGATCGAGCACCGGGTCGCGAACCCCCGCGATCTCGAAGCGATAACCGATGCGAAGGTTCGCCGGCAGCTCCAGGCTCAGCGTGTGCACGCCCGTGCCCGGCGTGGGCTTCAGTTCACTCAAGACGTCCAGGCTCTTGCCCAATCCGTTCCCCACGGCGGCCACGGCTCCCGAATCCAGCCGTATGCGCGCCGTTTCCGGGGCGCGGTACAGAAACGTGACCCGATAAAAGCCGGGCCGGGCCGGCACGGGTTCCACCACCGGCGCCCGCTGGACTTGCCGCCAGGATTCGGCATCGGCCGGAGCTTGTGCAACCAATAACGGCGCAAACAACAGGAGCCAGTGCATTTCATTTGTACTGTCGCCGCCCGCCGAAGTTACGCCTCTCGAACACGAACGCGCCGTGGTCCCTCAGGGCCGCTCACAGGTCGAGCCGGATCACCGTGACTGGACGCCTTCACGGATTGTCCCCGTCCTCCGTCTCCGCCTCCGGCAGCCTGCTCACCAGCAGCTTGTCGATCCGGTTCCCGTCCATGTCCACCACCTCGAATCGCCACCCGTTCCACGCGAACGCATCCCCCGAGGCGGGCACGCGTCCGAGCCGCGTCATCACGAACCCGGCGGCGGTGGCGAAGTCCCCGTCCTCCTCCCCGGGAAGCTGCGATAGCTGCAACTCCTGCCGCAGGTCCGACACAGGCAGGATGCCGTCCACCAGCCACGATCCATCCTCACGCCGCAGCGCGCGCGGTCCGGCGATCTCGTCCGCCGTCGCCGCCACCTCCCCCACGATGGCGCGCGTCACGTCCGTCATCGTGATCAGCCCCTCCACGCCCCCGTGCTCGTCGATCACCAGCGCCATCCCCGTGCCGGAGCTGACGAACAGGTCGATCACATCCAAGGCCCGTTTCGACTCCGAAACGAGAAGCGCCTTCTTGACCAGCGGCCGGAGATCCAGCGGCCGGCCCGCCAGGCTCTGACCCAGCACATCCTTCACATCGATGATGCCCGCGAGCTGATCCAGGCTGCCTTCGCCCACCGGATACCGCAGGTACGGACTGTTCAGAATCTTCCCCAGCGTGACCTCACCGGGGTCCTTCAAGTCCAGCCAGACCACGCGGTTTCGAGAGCGCATCAGCTCCTTCACCCGGCGTTCGCCCAGCCGGAACACGGCGCTGACCATCTCCTGCTCGGCTTCCTCGAAGGTTCCATGCAGGGTACCCTGCTCGATCAGCCCCTTGATCTCCTCCTCGGTCACCGGCGGCTCGGTCCCCGCGCGGATCGGAACCAGCTTCAGCACCATGTTGCTGGACCACGACAGGAAGCGGACCACCACCGAAGTCGCCCGGGAAAGCCACCTCATCAACGGCGCGAGTCCGCTGGCGATCCCCTCCGGGTTGATCAGGGCGATGTTCTTCGGGGCCAGCTCGCCCAGGATCAGCGTGAGGTAGCTGATGGCGATCACCACCAGGCCAAGACTGATGGATTCGCTGTAGCGGTCCAGCACCGGGTACCGGCTCAGGTAGTGATTGAGATGCCCGGCCAGCGTGACCCCGCCGAATGCGCCGGCCAGCGTGCCGATCAGGGTAATGCCCACCTGTACCGTGCTTAAGAAGTCTCCGGGATTCTGTGCGAGATCCAGCGCCACCTGCGCTCCCCGCTTGCCTTGCTTGACGCGCTGCTCCAGCCGCGTCTTGCGCGAGGAAACCACCGCGATCTCCGCCATGGCAAACAGCCCGTTCGCCAGAATCAGCACGAAAAGGATTCCGATTTCCAATCCAGCCGAGCCCATCAGGAGTTCGCCCCCTACCATCAAGTTAGCGGAAACCTCGCCGGACCGTTATAATCAAGGCTTCCCAGCTCCATGCTCGTCACCTCGTCCACGTATTTCCTGTTTTTGGCCGGGGTTTTCTTTTTGTACTGGCCGCTGGCCCGCTGGCGGCTGGCGAGCCTTTCGATTCTGTTGTTTGCCAACTACTTTTTCTACGCCCGGTGGGATCTGTTTTATCTCGGGCTGATTCCCGCCGCGGGCTTCACCGACTATTGGATCGCCCGCGCCATGGGCGCCACCAGGCGCGCCGGCCTCCGCCGCATGCTGGTCACCGCCAGCATCCTGATGAACGTCGGCCTGCTGGCCTCCTTCAAGTACATGCCGTTCCTGCTCGAAAACTGGGCTGCCATGAGCGGCGGGGTCGCGCCCGCCTGGCGCTGGACCTTCCCCTTGGGCCTGTCCTTTTACTGTTTTCAGGCCCTGACCTACACCATCGACGTGTATCGCCACGACGCCAAGCCTGCCGCCAGCCTGCTCACTTACCTGACCGGTGTCAGCCTGTTTCCGACGATCCTGAGCGGGCCCATCACCCGCGTCTCCACCCTGGTAAGCCAGTTGGAGCGCAAGGACAAGACGCTTTCGCCCGAAAATGGCGCAAAAGCCCTCTTTTGGATCGGTTTGGGGCTGAGCAAGAAGTTCCTGATTGCCGATTATCTAGCCGAGAACCTGGTGAACCGCGTGTTCGACTTCCCCAACTTGTACAGCGGCGCGGAAACGCTGGTCGCCATCTACGGCTACGCGTTGCAGCTTTACTACGACTTTTCCGGCTACACGGACATCGTGCTGGGGTCGGCTCTGCTGCTGGGGCTGCAGCTCCCGCCCAATTTCAATGCTCCCTACGCGGCGCTGAACCTGGCCGACTTCTGGCGCCGCTGGCACATTTCGCTTTCCAACTGGCTGCGCGACTACCTGTTCTTCAGCCTGCCGGGCCAGCGCGGCAAGGTGCTCCCCTACCTGAACCTGGTGATCACCATGGTGGTCGGCGGGTTCTGGCACGGTCCGTCCTGGACCTTCGTCCTCTGGGGTGCGCTCCACGGCGTGGGCCTGGCGGTGGTCCGGCTGTGGCAGCAGAAACGCGGCAATCAGCCCGCCGCCGGAGCCTGGCGGTTTGCCGGCATCTTCCTGACCTTCCAGTTTGTGGCCCTGTGCTGGGTGTTCTTCCGCGCCTCGTCGATTGAGAACGCATGGTCCGTCCTGGCGCGGGTGGCGTCCGGCGCCTGGGCAACGCCGAATATCACCGGCGGCTTGTGGTTCATTCTCGCGATCGCCGTCGCCGCGCACTATATCCCGCGGCACTGGTTCGACTTCACCATCCGCGTCTACTCGCGGACTCCGTTCTACGTGCAGGCGGCGTGCCTGGCAGCCCTGGTGGTGGCGCTGCAATTCGTCGCCACCACCGGCGCTACGCCGTTCATCTATAACAATTTCTGAGGGCACATGAAGAACTTTCCCTGGAAAACCGCCCTCACCATCCTGACCTTCGGAGCCCTGCTGGCCGCGCCTGAATTCACGCCCGCGCTCACCGGCTATCCGTCGCTGAAGCTGGAACAACTGCCGCTGCTGGTGGACTTCCGGCCGCGCAAGCCGGTGGCGGAGCCGGTCCTCGAGGAACAGAACCGGCTGAAGCCCACGCTGCGAAGCGTACAGCCGCTGCGCGAGAACTTCATCGATCCCGCGGGGTCGCTGGACCCGTTCTTCAATGCGGTGCTGGCGCTGGAGCAGGGGAAGGCCGATCGCCCGGTGCGAATTGTCCATTACGGCGACTCGCCCACCACCGCCGACATGATCACCGCCGATGTCCGCGCCCTGCTGCAGGCCAAGTTTGGAGATTCGGGCCACGGGTTCATCCTGATCGACAAGCCCTGGGCCTGGTACGGGCATCGCGGCGTGCAGATCGACGCTTCCGGCTGGCAGATCGACCCGGCGACCCAAGGGTCCAAGGACGGGTTATTCGGACTGGGCGGCGTCAGCTTCCGGGGATCGCCCGGCGCGGTGTCGAACCTGATCCTGAAGGACCGCCGCCACCAGCGGGTGGAGGTCGCCTATCTGGAACAGCCGGGCGGCGGCACGATGGCGGTGGAGGCGGGCGGCGAACGGCTGGGAACCATTGCAACCGACGGTCCCGAGGCGAAACCCGCCTTCCACAGTTTTCCCCTGCCGCCGGAAACGCGGAAAATCACCGTTCGGGTTATCCAAGGCGCCGTTCGCGTGTTCGGCGCGTCCTTGCTGAAGGACGCCCCCGGTGTGATTTATGACAGCCTGGGACTGAACGGCGCCTACGTGCGGGTGCCGGCTCGGCTATTCAATGCCGGTCACTGGGCTGAGCAACTGCGGCACTATCGCCCGGACCTGGTGATAGTGAATTACGGCACGAATGAAAGCGTTTACCCGCAATTCGTGGATTTCGCCTATCGCAAGGAGATGAAGGAAGTGGTGCGGCGGATCCGGGCCGGCATCCCCGGAACCCCCATCCTGGTGATGAGCCCGATGGACCGCGGCGAGCGCGATTCCTCGGGGCAGATCGGCACGGTGCCCGTAATGGCCCGTTTGGTGGAGCTGGAGCGAAAGGTCGCCGAGGAAACGAATTGCGCCTTCTTCAATACCTTCGCGGCCATGGGCGGGTCCGGCACCATGGGCCGCTGGTATGCCGCCGAGCCCCGCCTGGTGGGAGCCGACTTCATTCACCCTATGCCCGCCGGCGCCCGGATCGTAGGGGGTTTGCTCTACGAGGGGTTGCTCGATGGGTATAATCAGTACAAGGCGAAGCAGATGCAGCGTAAGCTCGCGGAAAACCCGGCGGGAGTGATGCAGCCGAAATGAGGCTTGCCCTGGCAGCCCTCGCGCTGATTCTGCCGCTCGGCGCGGCGACGCCGGCAAAGCCTCCGGCAAAACCCGCCAAGCCGGCGGGGGTCCAGTCCAAGAAGAAACCCGGCGCCAAAACCCCGGTTCGCACCGCGAAACGCAAGCCGGTGCACCGCGCGCCCAGGCCTCCGGTGGTTTCGGCCGCGGTCCGCGCGCAGGCGGCGCAGACCGTCAACGCCGCTCACCAGCGCGGCGCGGAAATCCCCATCGAAAACCCGATGGCCCTGGTGCCCTTCTTCGAGATGCTTTACCGTCACCAGCAGGGCAAGGTGGACGGTCCGCTTCGGATCCTGCATTACGGTGATTCGCATACCGCCGCCGATGAGTGGACCGGCGGGATGCGGCAAGCCTTCCAGGCGCGCTTCGGCGACGGGGGCAGCGGATACAGCTTCGCGGGCCGGCCGTGGAACAGCTACCGGCGGCTGGATGTGCGCGGGAGTTCGACCAAGGGCTGGTATACCGACGGGCTGGTGGGCCGCGGCGGCGACGGCCGCTACGGACTCGGCGGCGTCGCCATGACCGCCACCCGCCCGGGCGAAGCCGTTTATCTCAACGCGGAATGCGAAAGCCTGGAAATCTTTTATCTCCAGCAGCCTGGCGGAGGCGATGTCAACCTCTACGACAATGGCGCGCTGGTGGAGCGCATCTCCACCGAAGGCGAGCTCGCGCCCGGTTACTATCGCTTCGAAACGTCTTCCGGCCCGCATCGTTTTGAGCTGGAAACCGCCGAATACAAGCCGGTTCGGATTTTCGGATGGGCGGCCGAAAACGCCAAGGGCGTCACCTACGAAACGCTGGGGATCAACGGCGCGCAGGCTTCCATCGTCTTCGGCTGGGACGAGAATCTGCTGCTCGACAACGTGGCGCGGCGGAATCCGGCGCTGATCGTGCTCGCATACGGGACCAACGAGGCGCGCAATCGCGACTGGACCTACGAAACGTATCACGACATGTTCCTGCAGTTGATCCAGCGCTTCCGCAAGGCCGCGCCCGCGGCGTCGATCCTCGTAGTCGGTCCACCCGATCATTTCATCCGCACCGGGCGAGGCTGGGCGCCGATGGACAAGCTCGACATCATCGTCCGGGCGCAGCGCGAAGCGGCCCTGGTTTCCGGCTGCGCCTATTGGGATCTCCGCGCGCGCATGGGCGGCAAGGGGTCCATGCGCAATTGGGTTTTCGCCGGAATGGCGCAAGGCGATTACGTTCACTTCACCGCCCCCGGCTACCGGCTGATCGGTGAAGCGATCTTCCGCGATCTAATGAACGAGTACCTCGACTTCGTTCAGGCGAGACAAAGTGTTGCGGCTGCGACGGTTGCAGGGGAAGATCGCCCCTAAAGGCGGACAGCCCGCCACATTTTCGTCCTAGCGTTATTAATTAATCTTCACATCATTGATTACGGACATCCTTTTGGGTTAGGCTGACCCCAGCATTAGTCTGTTCTTCCCGGTTTGTCATTCTGCAAACCGGTTGGGGGTCACAATTTCTAACAGTACGCTGGTTTGCCAGTTGCGAGCGCGCGCGTCCGGACGGTTCTTCGCCGGAGTCGCCGCGCTCGCTTCTTTTGCGCTTGCCGGAAAGCGTGCCTCCCTCGACATACCCTGCCGGCCTTTCCAGGACCCTGAATTTCCCGGCGGACACATACGGTTCGCCGGTGGAGTGCGTGCGGCAGCGGGCAATTTCACCGATAGCGAAAAAGGAGCATGAAACCATGGAGATAAGCACGAAGCGCAGGATCTTGGCTTCGATGCTGGTGCTCGCCTTGCTGGCGCTTCCCGCGCCGGCTCAGGAAAGCACCGGAGCCGTTTCCGGTGTGGTTACCGACGCCTCGGGCGCGGCGATTCCCGGCGCTAAGATCGTCGTGACCGGACCACGCCTGCCAAAGGGCTTGGAGACCACCACGGACGGGGCAGGCAACTATGCATTCGTGAGCCTTCCCGTCGGGGTTTACAGCATCAGCGTATCCGCCACCGGATTCCAGACCACGCGCCAGGCGGAGCTGGAAGTCCGCTTGGGTTCGCAAGTCAATTTCAGTCCCAAGCTGAATGTCGGACAGATGGCCGAGGTCGTCGAAGTCACGGCGGCGGCGAACCAGATCGACACGGCGTCCAGCCGCACGGTCACCAGCCTGCAGAGCAGCCAGATGCTGAACCTGCCCACGGGACGCACCTTCAACTCGATTCTTGCGATCGCCCCCGGCGTGCGCAGCGAAGTGAAAGGCGGCAACGCCGGCGTGGGCGGCTTCTCGGTGGACGGCGCGAGCGGTTCGGAGAATACGTTCTTCCTGGACGGCGTGGAAGTTTCCGACGTCCGGCGCGGTTCCCTGCGCCAGCAGAACGCGATTCCCATCGAGTTCACGCAGGAAGTCAACATCCGCTCCGGCGGTTTTGAGGCGGAGTACGGCGGCGCCACGGGCGGCGTGGTGAACGTCTCCACCAAGGGCGGCAGCAACGATTTCCACGGCCAGGTCTACTTCCAGACCACGAATGACGGCCTGAACGCTCGCGACCGCGGCTACTATCAGCGCTCGGCGGCGAACGCGGACCTGGCCGAGTTCTTCCGCCCGCGCGAGGATTCTTACTCGATCTGGTACCCCGGCGGGATCCTAAGCGGACGCCTGCTGCGGGACCGCCTGTTCTTCACCAGCGGCTATTCGCCGGAGCTGGAGCACACGACGCGGGCCGTGCCGTTCGCCTCCGGAACCCGCACCTATGACCAGCGCTGGCTGCGCCACTATATGGTGAACCGGCTGGACTGGAACGCGACTTCCAAGCTGCAGGTGAATTCCACCTGGATCTGGTCGCCGTTCAAGCGCACCGGCACCCTGCCGAGCCGCGATCAACGGCTTGCGCCGCTGAACGGCCTGGAACGTCAAGGCGGCTTCGTGCCGGCCCAGACTGTCTCGGTGGGCGCTACCTACGCCCTGACGCCGAAAATCGTCGTCACCGGCCGCTACGGCTATCGCTACTTGAACGACAAGGACGGCAATTACGGCCTTCCAAGCATTCCGTTCATTACCTACAACACCTCGAGCGTGGGCATCGCCGGCGTTCCGTCAACCGTTCAGTTCCCGAACGGCTACACGAATACGGCCACCACGCTGGCCATCGTGAAGGACATTACCACGCGCCACAACGTGTATCTGGACGGCACCTGGATCAAGAACATCGGCGGCCAGCAGCACACCTTCAAGTTCGGCTACGCCCTGAACCGGCTGGGCAACGAAGTCCTCAGCGACTTCACCAACGGCCAGTTCACGGTGAACTGGAACGACTCCTATTCGCGCGGCAGCGTCCGCGATCAGCGGGGCACCTACGGCTACTACACCTGGCAGGATGGCGTCCGCCTGAACAACGGCGTGAACAGCCGCAACCAGGGCTTTTATATCCAGGACCAGTGGCGCGCGCACGCGCGGCTCACCCTGAACCTGGGCGTGCGTTTCGAGAATGAGTTCCTGCCGCCCTACACGCCGGAGTTCAACGGAATCAAGATCTCCAATCCGGTTTCTTTCGGCTGGGGCGACAAGATCGCACCTCGCATCGGCGCCGCCTGGGATATCTTCGGCGACGGCCAGTGGAAGCTGGCGGGCAACTTCGGCCTCTTCTACGACACCATGAAGTACGAACTGGCCCGCGGCAGCTTCGGCGGCGACTACTGGTGGAGCCACGTGTACCGGCTGAACGACCCCAACGTGTTCAACCTGAGCCGGACCAATCCCGGCGCGCTGGGTCCGAACATCGTTTCCTTCAACAACCGCACCATCCCGATTAACGCGGCGGGCGAGCTGGAGGGAATCGATCCGGACATCAAGCCTTACACCTCGCGCGAGTTCTCCCTGATGCTGGAGAAGCAGTTCAACCGCCGCGGCGTGGCCAGCATCCGCTACGTCCGCAAGGACCTGCTGAAGGCCATCGAGGACATCGGCGTGCTGGATGCCGAGGACAACGAAGTCTACCTGATCGGCAACCCCGGCTTCGGCCAGACGCGGAACACAAATTCCGTGTACGGCCAGAAGACGCCGGACGGCCAGGAATTCCTGGTTCCGGAAGCCAAGCGCCAATACGACGCGGTGGAGTTCCGATTCCAGGGTAAGGTCGGCGGGCTGAATCTGATCCCGTCTTACACCTGGAGCCGCCTGTACGGGAACTACTCCGGACTGGCGAATTCGGACGAAGCCGGACGGTCCGATCCCGGCGTTTCGCGCGCCTACGATCTGCCGTACTACTACTTCGATGCGTCGGGCAGCCAGCGCAACGTGCTGGGCCGCCTGGGCACGGATCGCCCGCATACTTTCAAGCTGTTCGCCTATTACGACCTGAAGTCGCGGCTGGGCAACACCTTCTTCGGCTTGAACCAGCTCGCCTACCAGGGCACCCTGGATTCCACCTCGGTGATTTACCTGTCCGCGCCGACGTTCCCGTTCGGCCGCGGCGACCTGGGCCGCACGCCCGCCTACACCCAGACCGATCTGCAAATCGCGCACACGTTTAAGATGACGGAGCGGATGAGCGTCCGGCTGGAAGCGAACGCGCGCAACCTGTTCAACCAGGGAACCGTGATTTCGCGCGCGACGCAGTTGAACCGCAACGGCGCGATCACCATCGACCCGTCCGTGTTCTTCCGCGGCTACAACCCGTATAACTACGTGCTTCGCGGCGCCGGCTCCGTGCGCTTCAACCCGATTTACGGGTTGCCCGGCGCTGCCGTCGCGGCGGGTGGCGCGCGCGCAATCGCGGGCGTCAACGGCACGGGTTCCAGCGCCTTCGCGGCCACCAATCCGAACTTCGGCGCTTATCAGGATATCCGCACATTCCGCTTCGGAATGCGTCTGATGTTCTAATATCTGAATGCAATAGCGGGAGCCTCTTTATCGGAGGCTCCCGCTTCCGAATTTCCTGCCGCTAAAATTCGGGATTTCCTCTTACGGTTTCGTGAAGGTCCGCTGATCCCTGCTGACAGCAGGTCCGCCTTTCAATCACTTAAGCCTCACCTTCATTAATTACCCTTCACCTTATTGATAAGCCCAGCCCGTTTGGGTAATCATTAGCCACCAAGAGTCTGTTTCGGCGTATCCCGATCCTCGGGCCGCCAATTGATTGGGGCTTTTCAACAACTGAATAGAAGGGGGACAAATGCGTAAGCTTTGTCGGATCGCCGCTATTGCGGCGCTCGCCGCGGGCGTCCGGACGCCGGCGGCATTCGCGCAGGCCACCGCCACCGCGACGGTGGAAGGCACCGTAACCGATAAGACCGGCGCCGTGATTCCCAGGGCGGCCGTCAAGTTGACCAATGAAGCCACCGGCTTCGTCCGCGAAAAAACCACCAGCGACGTCGGCTTGTATCGCTTCGACCTGGTGCCCGCGGGCATGTACAACCTGCGCATCTCGGCGCCGGGATTCGCCAGCCTGAACTTCGAGAAAGTGGAACTGGCCATCGCGCGCACCACCACGCTGGACGCCAGCCTGAGCCCGAGCCAGCAGGCGGAGACGATCACGGTGGAAGCCGCCGGCGCGCCGCTGCTGGACACGACCAAGACCGACGTCAGCCTGGCGATCCGGCCGAACGACGTGATCGAGCTGCCGCTGAACGGCCGCGACTTCAACACGCTGGCGCTGCTCGCGCCCGGCGCCAAGCCGGTGGACAGCTACGATCCGACCAAGAACCGCGTCGGCGTTTTCGGCGTGAACGGATCGGGCGGCCGCAACGTGAACGTCACGGTGAACGGCATCGACAACAAGGACAATACGGTGGGCGGCCCGGTGATGCAGTTCCCGCTGGAGGCGATTCAGGAGTTCAACATCTCCACGCAGCGCTTTTCCGCGGCCAACGGCCGCAGCGAGGGCGCGGCGGTGAACGTGGTGACCAAGAGCGGATCGAACCAGTTTCACGGGTCGGCGTTTTACTTCTTCCGCGACAAGGCGCTGAACACGTTGAACTACTTCGAGAAGGCGGAGAACGACGGCACCAATGAGAAGTCGCCCTTCCGGCGGCACCAGGTGGGCGGCACCATCGGCGGCCCCATCGTCAAGGACAAGCTGTTCTTCTTCTTCGCCATGGAGCGGCAGATCGAGGACACCTCCATCTCCGCGAATCCGCAGGCGGTGGCGGAGCTCAACCTGGTGCGCAACCTGGGCGCCGAGCCCGCTTCCATCATCCCCACGCCGTATCGCGACTGGCGCTACAACGGCCGCGTCGACTACCGCATCAACGAGAAACACAATATTTTCGCCAGCTACAACGCACAGTTCAACAACGGCGAGAACGACCAGACCGACGAGAACACCGATCTCACCGGCGGCAACACCACGGTGAACGAGCTGCTGCTGGGCAACCTGACCTTGAATTCGGTGTTGACGCCGACCATCGTGAATTCGTTCACGGCGGGCTACCAGTATTGGAACAACCTGATCGACGCCAAGGTGTTCCGTCCCAACCTGCAATTCCCGGGGGGAATCAACTTCGGCACCAACGTCAACGTGCCGCAGCAAAGCTATCAGGCGAAGTGGCAGTTCCGTGACGATCTTTCGATCGTGCGCGGCAAGCACGCCTTGCGCATGGGCTTCGACTTCGTTTATCAGCCCAAGCTGGGCGGCTTCTTCGTGTTCGACGCCACGCCGGTGTACACCTTCTTCGATCTGCCGAGCCTGATTCTGAGCAACCGGACCCGGTATCCGCAGGGCTTCGCGACGCCGGGCGCCGTCTCCGCGATCGCCGCCACCGCCGGCGATCCGTATTTCGACCTGGAGGGCGGCGCCAAGATGGCGGGCGTGTATTTCCAGGATGACTGGAAGGTGACCAAGCGGCTGACGGTGAACCTGGGCATCCGCTGGGACAAGGACATCAACCTGCTGGGCGCGCGCCAGCAGGAAAACAACCGCACCTTCCAGGCGCTGAAGCGGATTGGCCATCCCTTCGGGCAGGAGCTGCCGCGGGACTACAACCTGGGACTGTCGCCGCGCTTCGGTTTCGCATTCGACGTCACCGGCTCCGGCCGGCACATCGTGCGCGGCGGCTACGGCCTGTACTATGGTCAGACCTTCCTGAATATTCCGCTGTTCATGATCCAGCAGGCGAACCCGACGCTGTTCGCGCAGGTGGTGGGTCCGGTAAGCTCCGGCGCGGGAGATCCGAACTCGGACATCGTGCCGGGCTCGGGCGGCATCCGGCTGGGCAACTGGCGTTTCGGCGTGGATCGCCTGGTAGTACCGGCGCCCGCCACGCAGTTCTCCGGCGGAGAAATCGGCCGCCTGGTGCATCCCGATTACCGGCCGCCGTACACGCAGCAGTTCAATGTCGGTTACGCCTTCCAGATCGATCCGAACAACGTGATCGAGATCGAAGGCGTGCGCACGCTGGGGCTGCACGAATCGAAGACGGTGCCGATCAACGTTCGCCGCGGCGGCACGGCGCGCGACCTGGACGCTGCCTTTCGCGCGGCGGGACTGCCGCTGCTGGGGCGCATCGACGTGGTGCGGTCGATTGGACGGTCGTGGTATCACGGCCTCAATATCAGCTACCGCCGGCGGTTGTCCAACCGCTTCTCGGTGAACACCAACTACGTGCTGTCGGAAGCCAAGGCGTACAACGGCGGTCCGGCGGCGTTCGGCAACCGGCCCACGGACATCAACAACGTGTTCGCGCGGCATGATCTCGGCTATTCGCCGAACGATGAGCGGCACCGCTGGGTGCTGTCGGGCATCGTGCAGGCGCCGTGGGGCTTCCAGCTCGCGCCGATCATGCAGTGGGCGTCGGCGCGCCCCTACAACCTGACCCAGGGCATCGCCGACGTGTTCGGATTCGGCGGCGGACAAGGCGCGACGCACGCCGTGCTGCGCCGCGACAATCCCGGCAACGTGCAGGCGACCGCCGGTCTCACCGCCGCGCAACTGCGCGCCGGAATCGCCGACGGATCGCTGTACCAGGCGCCGTTCAACGCCGCGCGCGGCGAGATGTTCTTCCAGCTCGACCTGCGCGCTTCCAAGTTCGTGAAATTCGGTGAGCGGGCGCGCGTGGAGATGTTCTTCCAGGCGTTCAACCTCACCAATCGCGCCAACTTCGGCAATAATTTCGTGGGCAACATCCGCAGCGGATCGTTCGGACGGCCGAACGGATTCATCACGCCCAGCGGCGTGATCATTCCGAAGTCGTTCTCGGGCGAATTCGGAGCGCGTTTCAGCTTCTAGCAGGAAGCCTTTCCGTGCAACCTGCCCGCGCGGGCGGCGATCCCCGGATCGCTCCTCGCGCGGGTTTTCCTGCTGGCGCAGCGCCGCCGCGGCTCGACCGTCGAAATTGTACTAGCGAAAGTACTATTTGGGTGTACACTCCTTGCAGTAGAAATGGCGGTAATCCGGCCAAATGCATGCAGGCGAACGCACCAACGGCATCCGTATTGCCGGTGTCGGTGCGTCCGCCGGAGGCCTGGAGGCCATCAGCGACCTTCTGAAGGGACTGCCGCCCGAGCCTAACCTGGCGATCGTGGTGGTGCAGCACCTGGAGCCTCACCGCGAAAGCCATCTGGCGGAGATCCTGGCGCAGAGTTCCCAAATGCCTGTGGAACAGGTGATGGACGGGACCCGCGTCGAGCGCAACCGGGTATACGTGATTCCGCCGAACACCGCGATCGCCGTGCGGGAAGGCGTGCTGCACCTCTCTCCGCGGGACCAGAACGCCTCCCCGCATCATCCCATCGACGCCTTCTTCCGGTCGCTGGCACAGGATCAGGGCGAGCGGGCGGTGGCGGTGGTGCTCTCCGGGACGGCTTCCGACGGCTCGGAAGGGCTGCGCGCCGTGAAGGCGGCGGGCGGAATCACCTTCAGCCAGGACGAGGCTTCCGCCAAGTACGGCGGCATGCCGCACAGCGCGGCGATGACCGGCGCGGTGGACTTTGTCCTGCCCCCGGGGGAAATCGCGCGCGGGTTGTCGGAAGTCGCCCAGGCCCGCCTGGAGCCCGCGCGGGCCGGTCCTCCGGAGCCGGAAGAAGAACTGCTGCAGAGAATCTTGAGCATCGTCGCCGCCGAAGGGCGGGTCAATTTCGGCGACTACAAGGAAAATACAGTCCGCCGCCGCATCCAGCGGCGCATGGCGCTGCATGGCGCCGGTTCCCTGGCCGAGTACGTGGAACTTCTCGAGACCCAGCCGCGCGAGGCGGGGGAGCTGTTCCGCGACATGCTGATCAACGTCACTTCTTTCTTCCGGGAGCCCGAAGTCTTCGCCGAGTTGTCGCGCCAGATCGGCGCTTATGTGGAGGGCCGGAACGCGGACGACCCGTTCCGGGTATGGGTGGCGGGTTGCTCGACGGGCGAAGAGGCCTATTCCACCGCGATCGTCGTGCTGGAGGCGCTGGAACGGGTATCGAAGCCCAGGCGGGTGCAGATCATCGCCACGGATGTGAGTGAAGCGGCGATCGATAAGGCTCGCGCGGGGCTATACCCGGCGGCCATCGAGCAGGAGGTCAGCCGGAAGCGGCTGGACCGCCACTTCACGCGGGTGGATTCGGGCTACCGTATTTCCCAGGCGATCCGCGACCGGTGTATTTTCGCCCGCCACGATCTGACCGCCGACGCGCCGTTCTCGCGGCTGGACCTGGTGGTGTGCCGCAACGTGCTGATTTACATCGCGGCGCATGCCCAGCGGCGCATCATGCCGTTGTTGCATTACAGTCTGAATCCCGGGGGCATCCTGGTGCTGGGCAGCGCGGAAACGGCCGAAGGTCCGGGGGATCTGTTCGCGCCGCTGAACGCGGAACACAAGATCTTCGCGCGCCGCGCGGCTCCGGCGTCACCCGCGTCGGTGTTCGGTTTCCCGCAACACCGGCAGAAGGCGGAAAGCAGCCAGCCGCGGGTTCCCGGCCGCACCGGGCTCCTATCGGCGGGATCGCTGGAAATCACGGCGCTGCGCATCCTTCGCAACCTGTATGCGCCTCCCGGGGTTCTGGTCACCGGCGACCTGGAGATCCTTCATTTCCACGGCCAGACGAGCCCGTTTCTGCAGGCTTCGCCGCAGGGGGACGCGAGTCTGCACCTGCTGCGGCTGGTCAACGAAGCGCTGGTTTATCCCGTCCGCCGCGCGGTGGATCTGGCGGCGGCGGGCAATGAACCCGTCCGTGAATCGGGGATCTGGATCGTGCACGAGGGCCGGCGCCGGGAGATCCAACTGCACGTCATTCCGGTGAGCCACGCCGAAACGCGTTGTTTCCTGGTGCTGTTCGAGGCTCGCGAGGAGGAGCCGGCCGCGGCCGTCAGCGAGGCGGAAGGCGGGCAGGCGGGGCCCGTGGCCGCCCTGCGCGCGGAACTGGCGGAAGCGCGCGATTACCTGCGCAAGATCACGGAACAGCATGAGGCCGCGACCGAAGAACTGCGCGCGGCCAATGAGGAGGCGCAGTCCGCCAACGAGGAACTGCAAAGCGCCAATGAGGAATTGCGGACCGCCAAGGAGGAAGTGCAATCCTCCAACGAAGAGCTGATCAGCGTCAACGAGGAATTGAGCCACCGCAACGCGGAGATCTCGATTGTCAGCAATGACCTGAGCAACGTGCTGAACGCGGTAAACATTCCTATTCTGATGTGCGGCATGGACATGCGGCTGCGGCGTTTTACGCCGGCCGCGGAGCGCCTGTTGAACCTGTCCTCCGCCGATGTGGGACGCGAGGTTCGCACGATGCCGTTGAATTTCCCCGGCGTCCCGGTGGCGGAAATGCTGGCGGCGGCGATCCGCACGCTGGCGGTGCAGGAGCAGGGCGCGACCGACGCGGACGGCTGCCGGTACCAGGTGATCGCGAGGCCGTATCGAACGCTGGATGACCGGATCGACGGGGCGGTGGCTGCCTTTATCGACACCAATGCGCTGACCCGCGCGCTGGAAAGCGCCGAAATCGCGCGCGACTTCGCGGAGGCGATCGTGGAGACGGTGCGGCATCCGCTGCTGGTTCTGGATGCCGACTTGCGAATCCAGCGGGCGACCTCCGCCTTCTACCGGACGTTCCATTTGACCCCCGCGCAGGCCAACGGGCAGCTTCTCCACGAAATCGGCGGCGGACAATGGGATCTTCCGGAATTGCGTTCCCTGCTGGACCAGGCTCTGGCGCGCGATGTCCCGTTCCGCGACCTGGAGGTGGAGCAGGAGATTCTCGGCGTCGGGCGCCGCACCATGCGGCTGAACGCGCGGCGGATCGTCGGGCGCGATCCCAAGCGTTCCGAGGTCCTGCTGGCCATCGAGGACGTAACGGACCGCAAGGAAGCCGCGGGCATTCGCTACCGGCGGCTGTTTGAATCGGCTCGTGACCTGATTGTCCTGCTGGACGCGGACACCGGCGAGGTGATTGACGCGAACCCGCGATTCTGCGAGGTCACCGGATACGAAAAATCCACGCTTCTGGGCCGCTCGTTCGCGGACATCGCACCCTTCGCCGGTCCCGGGCAGGCGGCTGGCGTGCTCGACCTGGTTTCTTGGGAGGAGGAAGCGCGCTACGATTCCGTAATCCGCACCCGGGACGGACGCGAGCTGGTGGTATCGGTCATCGGCAACCAGTATCGAATCCAGGGCAAGCGCTGCGTGCAACTCAACATCCGGGACGTGACCGAGGAGCGCAGATCGCAGGACCAACTGCGGCGCTACAACCTGGATCTGCAGCAGTTCGCGTTCGCGGCCTCGCATGACCTGCAGGAGCCGCTGCGGACGGTCACCGTGTACCTGCAGTTGCTGCGCCGCGATCTGAGCGCCAGCCTGGACGAAAACACCACCGGTTACCTGGATCACGTGGTGGCGGCGGCCGAGCGGATGCGCCACATGGTTCTGGACCTGCTGGCGTATTCGCAGGTGGCGCACGAGGAGATCAAACCCGGACCGGCAAACTCGGAAGCCGTTCTCGCCTCGGCCATCATGAATTTGCAGATCGCCATCCAGAGCGCGGGCGCGGCCATCACCTTCGATCCATTGCCCACCGTCGCCATGGATCGCACGCTGCTTTTGCAATTGCTGCAGAACCTGATCGGCAACGCGATCAAGTATCGCGGTCCGGATCCCCCCGCCATTCATATTTCGGCGCGGGCGGCCGGGCCGGAGTGGATCCTCTCGGTTCGCGACAACGGCATCGGCATCGATCCGCGCTACTCCGAGCATATCTTCACGGTCTTCAAGCGGCTGCACGGCCGCGAATTTCCCGGAACCGGAATCGGGCTCAGCATCGCCAAGCGAATCGTGGAGCGTCACGGCGGGCGAATCTGGGTGGAATCGGAGCCGGGGAAAGGGTCCACATTTTTCTTCACGGCGCCGAATGCGGCGCCCGCGCCGATCGCGCCCGGGCCGGGTACCCCATCATGAGCAACTCTATGTCACACTTCTCCTCCCGCGTTCCCCGAATTCTGGTGGTGGAGGATAACGCCGCCGATGCGCACCTGCTGCGGATGGGATTCGCCGCGTCAGGCGCGGCCGTGGAAGTGCGGATCGTGGGCGACGGCGGCGAGGCGATCCGGGTGCTGGACGCCTTTCGCGAAAGCGGCGCCGCCTGCGATCTCCTGCTGCTCGATCTGAACGCTCCGGTAATGAGCGGCTATGAGGTGCTGCAGCACGTCCGCTCCGATCCGCGCCTGAAGTGCATTCCCGTGGTGGTGTTATCGGGTTCCACGAATCCTGACGATATCGAACGCTGCTACTCTTGCGGGGCGAACTCTTATGTGGGCAAGCCGGAAAGCATCGACGAGGTGTTCGCGCTGACGCGTCAGTTGGTGTCTTACTGGTTCGAATGCGTCCGGCTGCCGGGCGCTGGCGCCCGAGCGGCAGCGTGCCGCTAGTGGCTGCGGAACGTCCCCGGGTCCTTGGTGGTGAACCGGTACTGGAAGTGGCATTCCTGGCAGGCGTCAAAAAGGTCGCCGCCGCGGGTGAATAACTCCTCGGGGTTGCGGGCCTTGGCGGCTTTCAGAACGGAGCTGCCGGCGTCGACCAGCGCGCGGCACCGTTCCATCCACTTGGCGTTGTCCTTGGCGCGGCCGGACATCATCAGCAGGTTGCCCGCCTCGGTCAGCGTGATCGCGCTGGCTTCGATCTTGATCCAGTCGTCTTCACTCGCCGGCTTGATCTCGGTGCTGCCCTTGACGGTGCTGACGTAGCCCACGGCATCCCAGACCACCTCCGCGTTGGGGATCACCATGCCGTGCATCACCTCTTCCAGCGTCGCGACCGGCTTGTACGGCGGCGCGGCGGCGGCGGTGGCGGCGGCCTGCGGCTTGTTGCATCCGGTCAGGAGCAGGCAGGACGCCGCGGCCAGCAGGGCACTGTAAATTTTCATGTCGTTCTCCCGGAATCGCGAAAGAGTAGCATATACTAACTTCCTCACGGCGCGCGAAATGATTTACCGGAGCCCTAACGCATCGCGATGAACTTGCTGGAGTTCTTCACCTGGCTCGAATCGACAGGCGGCAGCGCTTCCATCCGCGAATCCATCCTGCTGTACCCGATCATCGAAACGACGCACGTGCTGACGCTGGCGCTTTTTTTCGGCTTCATCGGGCTGATGGACCTGCGGCTGACGGGGATCGCGCTGCGCGACGTTCCGGTGACGCAGATCACGCGGCGGATTCAGCCCTTGGGCGTGATCGGGTTCGTGCTGATGGCGATCACCGGCGTGCTGCTGTTTTACTCCGGTCCGTTGCGAGCCTACACCAATATTTTCTTTCGCGTGAAGATGCTGCTGATCGTGCTGGCGGGGGTGAATGCGATGGTGTTTCACCGGACCGTTTTCCGCAAGGTGGAAACCTGGGATTCCGCGCTCCATCCGCCGCGGGGCGCGCGCCTGGCGGGCCTGTTCTCGCTGCTGTTCTGGAGCGGCGTGATCATCTGCGGGCGCATGCAAGCCTACAAGTGGTTTGAATGACGATGGATCTGCTCGCCTTTTTTCAATCGCTGGAAGCAACCTTCATCGGGACCAAGGTCCGCGAATCGCTGTGGATGTTCCCGGTGATCGAGTGCGTGCACCTTCTGGCGCTGGGCTTGATGGGCGGAGCGGTGCTCGCCGTGGACCTGCGGTTGCTCGGCTGGGGATTGCGCGAACAGCCCGCCGCGAAGCTGGAGGCGGCGCTGCATCCCTGGCTGACCGGCGGGGTGGCGATGATGGCGGTGACCGGCGTGCCGATGTTCCTGTCCGAGGCGGTGAAGTGCTACTACAGCCCGCCGTTCTGGTACAAGATGGGACTTCTGGCGGTGGCTACGATTTTTGCTTTCACGGTCCGCCGCCGGGTGGCGCGGAAGAGCATCGAGTTGGCGGTGACCGGAGGAGGACGCCTGACCGCGCTGGCGTCGCTCGCGCTGTGGTTCGGCGTGGCTTTCTCCGGCCGCTGGATTGCGTTCTACTGAGGGGGAGCACTGAATGAAATCGCCGATTGCGCTTTTGTTGATCCTGATGGCCGGCGCCGCGGGCCTGGGCGCCCAGCCGCCGCGCGGATTTCAGCCGCAGAGGCTGGGCAACGGCAAGCCCGACTTCAACGGCATCTGGCAAGCTCTGGGTCCGTTCCACTACGACGTGGAGCGCCACATGGCGCGCCCCTCCCTGATGCTGCGGGACGGCCCGTACGGACCGCTGCCCGCCGTGCCGCTGCTGCGCCTGGGCGCGGTCGGCTCGGTCCCGGGCAGCATGGGCATCGTCGAGGGCGGCAAGATCCCGTACAAGCCGGAGGCTCAGGCCAAGCGCGAGGAGAACCGGAAGAACTGGCTGGACCGCGATCCGGAGGTGAAGTGCTATCTGCCCGGCATCCCGCGCGCGACGTACATGCCGTTCCCGTTCCAGATCGCGCAGAACAACAGTTCGTTCTTCATCGCTTATGAGTATGCGGGCGCGGTCCGCGACATTCTGTTCCAGGACCCGGGTCCGGCGGAAACCGATTCCTGGATGGGCCAGTCGGTGGGCCGCTGGGAAGGGGACACGCTGGTGGTGGTCACCACCGGACTGAACGATCAGACCTGGTTCGACCGCTCCGGCACCCACCACAGCAACCAGTTGAAAGTGACCGAGCGTTTCACGATGATGAGCCCGAATCACATCCGCTATGAGGCCACCATGGAAGACCCCGAGGTGTTTACCGCGCCCTGGAAGATCTCGCTGCCGTTGTACCGCCGCATGGAGCCGGACGCGCGGCTGATGGACTTCAAGTGCGTGGAGTTCGTGGAAGAATTGATGTTTGGGGAGTACCGGCGGAAGCCGCTTCCGCGCTAGGTGCTGGAGGAGACGAAGATGCGTAAAACGACATTCGCGGTAATTCTGTTGGGCGCCGTGGAGGCGTTCGGGCAGGCGCCGAAGCCGAAACCCGCCGCGGCGCCGCCGGATCTGTCCGGCACCTACGACATCGCCACGCTGACCCCCCTGGTGCGCCCGGCGCGGCTGGGCGATCGCCTGGAGTTGTCGCCGGACGAGGCGCGGGCCATCGAGAAGCAGGAGGCCGCGCGCATGGCGGCCAACAGCCGCAGCAGCGATCCCAATCGCGCCGCTCCGCCCAAGGGCGGAGACGGCTCGGAAGGCGCCGCGGGCAACGTCGGCGGTTATAACACGGTGTGGACCGATCGCGGCTCCGGCGCGTTCCAGATCAACGGCAAGTACCGCACCTCCATCGTCACCGACCCCAAGAACGGGCAACTGCCGCCCATGACACCGGCGGCGATGAAGGCGGCGCGGGAACGCGTCCGCTTCAATCGCCAGAACACCGGCGAAGCCTGGTGGGTGGCCGAAGGGCTCAACCCCGGCCCGTTCGACGATCCGGAACTGCGAGGCCTGGCCGAGCGCTGCCTGCTGGGGTTCGGTTCCTCCGCCGGACCGCCCGCTCTGCCCGTGCTCTACAACAATGTGAAGCGCATCGTACAGACCAAGGACACGGTGATCATCCTGAACGAGATGGTGCATGACGCGCGGATCATTCGCATCAACGGCAAGCATGAGCCGCCCGAAATCCGGCGCTGGCTCGGCGATTCCATCGGCAGGTGGGAAGGCGACACGCTGGTGGTGGACACCACCAATTTCACGGACCGTTCCGGGCTGTTCAATGCCACGCGCAACCTGCACGTGGTGGAGCGTTTCTCGCGCATTGACGCCAAGACGCTGCGCTATCAGTTCACCGTGGAGGATCCCACGGTGTGGACCGCCCCCTGGAGCGGGGAAATGATCTGGCCCGCCACTGACCAGCGCATTTACGAATACGCCTGCCATGAAGGCAACTATTCGTTCGCCGGAATCCTGCGCGGCGCGCGCGTGCTGGAAGCCGAGGCGGAAGCCAAGAAGGCGTCGGAGAAGAAGTAGAATTCGTAGGAGGGACTACAGATCATGAGCCGCAATGCGAAATGGCTGACTCTGGCGGCGGCGGGCGCCGTGGGCGGATTGCTCTGGTGGACCGCGCCGCTGTACGCGCATCACGCCTTCGGGGCGGAGTTCGATCCGAACCGTCCGCTGCTGCTGAAAGGTCCGGTGGTGAAGGTGGAGTGGATCAACCCGCACACCTGGATCCACCTGGAGGTCACCGAAAAGGACGGATCGAAGAAGGTGTGGATGGTGGAAGGGGGCACTCCGAACAGCCTGCTGCGGCGGGGCCTGAAGCGGGACACCATCAAGCCCGGCGAAATGATCATCGTGGACGGCTATCAGGCCAAGGACCGGTCCAACCGCGCCAACGGCCGGGACGTCACGCTGGCCGACGGCCGCAAGTTCTTCATGGGGTCCTCCGGCACCGGGGCGCCGTACGACAAGCCGGGCGAGCAGAAGCAATAGGAGCGTCTTTGCAAGTTCCAGAAGAAGCAGGCCTTACCGGCTCCGGCCGGGGGCCTGACGGAATGTTGCAATTTTGTGCTACCCTAGCGGAAGACAAGACGATTAAGGATAGACGAGGAGTATAGACTCAGCGATGGCACTGGTTTCCGAAGAAAAGCAGCAGGTGATCTCCAAGTATCGGGTTCACAAATCTGATACCGGATCGCCCGAGGTACAAGTCGCCATCTTGAGCCGCCGGATCGGCGAACTCACGGAGCATTTCAAGACTCACAAGAAGGACCACCATTCCCGTCGAGGTCTATTGACGATGGTGGCCCGGCGGCGCCGTTTGCTGGATTACTTGAAGAAGCATAGTCCGGAACGTTACCAGACTCTGATCCAGAGCTTGGGCATCCGCCGATAGCTCCCGGTTTACCACGGCAGGCGGGGACGGTTTCCCGCCCGAACGCACGCGTTGAGCACGCGAGCGCGCATCACCAAGGCAGTTCACTCCAAAGTCTCCTCTTGGTCAACTTGCACCGTTCCGGTTCGCAAGGGCACGGACGGCATTTGATTAAAAGGAAACACATCGATGGTACATACCGTTGAGATCGATCTGGGGACCAGCAAGATGACGCTGGAAACCGGAAAGATGGCAAAGCAGGCGAATGGAGCGGTAATTGTCCGCTCCGGCGATTCCGTGGTGCTGGTGTCCGCGTGTACCGCGGACAAGCCCAAAGTGGGCGCATCATTTTTTCCTCTGACGGTGGATTACCGCGAGTACACGTACTCGGCGGGACGATTCCCCGGAGGCTTCATCAAGCGCGAGGGACGCCCCAGCGAGAAGGAGATCCTCACGTCGCGGCTGATCGACCGCCCCATCCGGCCGCTTTTCCCGGAGGGTTACACGTATGAGACGCAGGTGATCGGGCTGGTGCTGTCCGCCGATCCGCAGAAGGATCCGGCGATGCTGGCGATCGCCGGCGCGGGCGCCTCCCTGGCGATTTCCGATATCCCGTTCGGCCACGTCCTGGGCGGCGTGCGCGTCGCCAAGGTGGGCGACCGCATGATCGCGAACCCCACCTACGATGAGACCCGCGAGGCGAAGCTGAGCATCGTGGTCGCCGCCACCGAGGAAGGCATCGTGATGGTGGAAGCGGGCGCCCAGCAGGCCACCGAAGCCGAGGTGGTGGAGGCTTTGGAGTTCGGGCACGAGTGCTGCCGCAAGATCGCGGCCGGCATCCGCGAGCTGATGGCCAAGGCGGGCAAGACCAAGCGCGAGTTCGCCTCCCCCCCGATCAACGAAACCGTTTACGGAAAGCTGGACAGCTCCCTGCGCGCCGAACTCACCGACGCGATGGACACCAAGAAGTATCCCAAGCTGGAAAGCTACGCGCGGGTGGACAGCGCCAAGGCGAAGGCCAAGGAAATGTTCGAGTCCGAGGAGGACAAGGCGGCCGCGGGCGAACTGTTTGACCGGCTGAAGGAGCGGATTTTCCGCGACCAGATGCTGAAGGCGCGGCGCCGTCCGGATGGACGCGCGTTCGACCAGATCCGCGACATCTCGGTGGAAGTGGGCGTCCTGCCGCGCACCCACGGCTCGGCGCTGTTCACGCGCGGCGAGACGCAGGCGCTGGTGACGGCGACGCTCGGCACCAAGGATGACGAGCAGCGCATCGAGCTGCTCGATTCGGCGGAAACGTCGAAGCGGTTCATGCTGCACTACAATTTCCCGCCGTTTTCGGTGGGTGAAGTAGGATTTCTGCGCGGCCCGGGCCGGCGCGAGATCGGCCACGGCGCGCTGGCGGAGCGGTCGCTGGCGGCGGTGATTCCCGATGAGAAATCGTTCGGCTATACGCTGCGCGTGGTCAGCGACATTCTCGAGTCCAACGGCTCGAGTTCGATGGCCAGCGTGTGCGGCGGCTCGCTCGCGCTGATGGACGCGGGCGTTCCCACCAGCGGTCCGGTGGCGGGCGTGGCGATGGGCCTGGTGATGGAAGGCAAGGACTACGCCATCCTCACCGATATCGCCGGCGCCGAGGACCACTACGGCGACATGGATTTCAAGGTGGCCGGAACGAAGGACGGGATCACCGCCCTGCAGATGGACATCAAGATCCCCACGGTGACCACCAGCATCATGCGGGAAGCGCTCGAACAGGCGCGCCGCGGACGGCTGTTCATCCTGGACAAGATGAACGAGGCGATCTCCGAGCCGCGGCAGCAGCTCTCGGCGTATGCGCCGCGCATCTACACCACCACCATTCCGACCGACAAGATCCGGGAGCTGATCGGACCCGGCGGCAAGGTGATCCGGGGCATCGTGGACCAGACCGGGTGCAAGATCGACGTGGAGGACGACGGCACGGTGCGCGTGTTCTCGTCCGATTCGGCCTCGGCGGACAAGGCGATGCAGATGATCGCCGATATCGCCGCGGTGGCGGAAGTCGGCAAGACGTACCTGGGCAAGGTGGTGCGCATTGTCGATTTCGGCGCGTTCGTCGAGATCTTCCCCGGCACCGACGGCCTGCTGCATATCTCCGAGATTTCGGAGAATCGCATCAAGCAGGTGCGCGATGAGTTGAACGAAGGCGACCAGATCCTGGTGAAGGTGCTGGCGCTGGAAGGCAACAAGATCAAGCTGTCCCGCAAGGCGATTCTAAAGGAACAGCGGGAAAAGCTGGTCAAGAAGTAAGCATTCTCTCTTGCCAGGCGGAAAGGCGGCGGCTTCGGCGGCCGCTTTTCTTTTTTTCTTGGGCCGCATAAAAGCGTCCGGTTTGCCGCCGATAAGACAAGCGGATGAACGGCCCGTTTCTGGCAGCGCCACTCCGTAATTGGACCCTCGGACCGATGGACCTGGGAAGCGGGCTGCGGATCGCCGCGTTCCGCATGGAGGAATGGCCGGAGCTGGCCTGGGTGAACCGCTACATCGAAGCCTCGCAATGGGACGAGGTGCTGGAGGCGAGAACCTGGCTGGTGTCGCCGGACGCGGCGCAGCTCCGGCACGGCATCAGCGCGATGACGGTGCTGGGGCCGGGCTCGGTGAACGGACTGTCGTTTGTCGTCGAGCGCCGCCGCGTCATGGATATCGAGCGCTTCCCCAGTTTCTCCCCGCCGCGCTGGGCCTGGGAAGTCGGGCCCGCGCACGTCAAGCGGCTGGAACTGGTCCGCTGGCTCAGCCTGCTCCGCGATTGGGAACAAAAAGACGCGGCCCGGCTCGCCAACCCGGTCCATCTGCTGGTGCATGGCCTGGAAAGCCGTAGTCAAACCGAAGCCGCGCTGCTGTGGACCACCGCTCTCAGCGCGCTCTTCTCCACCAGCGATCCGCACGAACTCGCCTTGAACCTGGAGGAGTGCCTGGGGCCCGACTCCGCCGTGTTCCCGGCCGATGCCAATGGATTCCGGCCCGCTTACTCGGTTTCCCAACTCGCGCCCGATGTCGCGCAACTGGGCGAGTCGCTGAAGGACGGTAAGCTGATCCCCGGCCCCTTCCGCCGCATCGTGCCGTTCCTGGTGGAGTATCGCGGCAACTCCGCCTCCATCCGCGAGATGGAATACCTGGACCTGGTCACCGAGTCCGCGCTCTATCTTCTCTGCGCTTCCCTGCGGCGCACCGGCGCCGCCGCCTGATCACGAACCGGCGAAGGGCTGCTCCAGGGACGGGCTCAACGGCGTGAACATCACCGCTTCATCCTGTCCCACATAAAGGCAATCCTCCAGCCGCACGCCGAATTCCCCCCGGATATAAATACCCGGCTCATCGGAGAACGTCATGCCCGGCTCCAGCCGCAGCTTGTTCCCGCGCACGAAATAGGGCCATTCGTGCCCGTCCATGCCGATGCCGTGCCCCAGCCGGTGCGTGAAGTACTTGTATCCCGGACCGAAGCCGCCGTCCTCGATGATCTTGCGCGCCACCGCGTCCACCGCCTCGCAGGCCACTCCCGGCCGGGCCGCGGCCAGCGCGGCGGCTTGCGCCCGCCGCACCAGGTCGAACACGCGCCTCATCTTGTCCGAAGGCTTGCCCACCACGAACGTGCGGGTGATGTCGGACCGGTATCCTTCGACGCCGCAACCGCCGTCGATCAGCACCAGCGAGCCCTCCCGGATCACCTGCGGCTTCACCGTGCCGTGCGGAAGCGCCGCGCCTTCGTTCACCAGCACCATCGCGCCGCCCGGGAACCCGAGCTTGGCGTGCGCCTGTGAGATCAGCCCGCCGAACTCGACATGAGTCATCCCGTCCTTCACGCCGCGCCACGCCGCCTCATATGCCGCCAGCGTCACCTGGTTGGCGAGCTTCATCAGCGCCAGCTCCGGCGCCGACTTCGTGCGGCGGCAGCCCCCGGTCACCGGCGTGGCGTCCACGATCTTCGCGGCGGGCAGCGCCTGCGCGATGCCGTTCGAGAAAACGAATCGTACCGTCTCCTCGATCCCGATCCGCCCCGCCGCCGTTCCCGCCTCGCGCAATCCCCGGCCCACCAGCGAGTACGGGTTCTCGTCTTCCTGCCATACCAGGACCTTCGCGCTCCTGCCTTCCGGGGCGTTTTCGATCAGCTCCCGCGCGCGATCCTCCTCGAAGGCGGGTGAGATATACAAAGGCGATCCCTGGGCCGGAATCACCGCGCCGAACATCCGTTCCGACAATCCCCAGCGGACGCCGGTGAAATACTCCAGCGAACTGCCCCCGGTGAGGACAATGGCGTCGATCTTGTTCTCCGCCATCAGGCGGCGAGCTTTCTCCAGGCGGGCCAGACGCTCTTCGACGGAGATCGGCCGTGCTTCCGAACGGCGGCTCTTCAGTTCGGCGACGGAGGCGGCGGGAGCGGCGGCAGCCGCCACCGTGGAGGCAAGCAGCGCACGGCGGGTGATCATATTCCACAAGCTTACAAGGAAATCGACGTCCGGAACGCCGGGGGCGATCCCGATCCATTTCGGTTCTCCATGGCGTCCAAAGCGGTAGATTGAGGGCATGGCGCTGCCAGACCGCATCGTGATCCGGAGATCCCGGCAGGGAAGCCGGTGATTCGCGGCACGCGAATCGCCGTCGAGCTGATTCTCGAGTTGCTCGCAGCCGGCCAATCCGAGAGCGAGATCCTGGCGAGCTATCCCGGTCTGACGCGAGAGGACGTGCTTGCGAGCCTCTCCTACGCCAGTTATCTGGCACACCAATACAGGGCTTTCCCTGTCCCAGTCGCCTGAATGCGCGTGCTCGCGGATGACCGAATTCCGCTGGCGAAGCGCAGGCTCTGAAAGCACGTCGCTGGGGCGAACCGAACGGGCCGATTGCCTCCAGGGAAACGCATCCTGCTCCGCCTGCCTCTATGCAACGTGGCGACCTCCGCGCTTCCCACCACCCCCTTCACCCGCGAGCGGCTGGCGCTGTTTGTGCTGCTGGCCTTCGCGGCCGCGGGCATCGTCCTGACGCTGTTGATTGCCGGACCGTTCATCCCCGGCCTGACGTGGGCCCTTGCCTTCGCCGTCGTCGGCGATCCCATCCACCGCTGGCTGTCCACAAAGGTCAAAAGCCCGGAGCTCGCCGCCGCGCTGGCGGTGCTTACCGTCGCGCTGTTGCTGGTTTCCCCCGCCACCTTCATCGCCTGGAACGTAGGCGAGCAGGCGACCTCCAAGATCGGCCAGGTGCAGGAGCAGCTCTCGTCCGGGGAATGGGAAAAGACGCTGCAGCGCGAGCCCAGCATCCGCCAGTGGTACGCGCGCATCTCCCGCGCCATCAATGTCCGCGAGGAGGTGCGCAACCTGTCCCAATCCCTCCAGCGCCGCGCGGGCGAATGGATGCAGACGGCGGTCTGGGGCATCATTCAAATGCTGATCGCGCTGTTCTCGCTGTTCTACTTCTGGCGGGATCGCAAGGAGGTGTTGCGCTCCATCCGGTCCTTCCTGCCCTTCAGCGATCGCGAGTCGGACTACTTTTTCGAACGCATCCACGCCATGACCCACGCGACTATTTACGGAACTCTGGTGGTGGCCGCGGTGCAGGGCGCGCTGGGCGGCCTGATGTTCTGGTGGCTGGGCATTTCGGGAGCGGTGTTATGGGGTGTCGTAATGGGCCTGCTCGGGATTATTCCGGTGCTGGGCGCGTTCGTCATCTGGGCGCCCGTGGCGGTCTACCTCGCGACGCAGGGCCGCCTGTGGGACGCCGCGCTGCTGACCTTGTGGGGCACGCTGGTGGTGGGCCTGATCGACAACCTGCTGTATCCCATCCTGGTGGGCAAGCAGATGCGCCTGCATACGCTGCCTGTATTCATCGCGATCGTGGGCGGGTTGTTTGTGTTCGGCGCGGCGGGTCTGGTGCTGGGCCCGCTGATCCTGGCGTCGACGGTCGTGATCATCGAGATTCTCAAGTTCCGGACGCTGGACGGGTCGTCGGCGGAAGAGAAGATTCAGTAGCGGAAGCTCGGCCGGAAATCAGGGTGTGCGGCGCAGAACGCATCTCAACGGACCGCTTTGCTCTAAACGAACGCATAACGTGGCTCGGGCGCCAAAGCTGATGTCGAATGTCCACGGCGACTCGGCTTTGGGACGCGGGTTGATCCGAGCAGGAAGCAATGCTGCGAAGTTCTCGGCCAAAATCCATGATGGGTCGGGGTGGTCGTAGGGACTCCATCCGAGACCGGCATCACAGAGCTGCCACAGGACACGGTCTTCCGTCTGGAATACCAAATGATGGCCTTCTGCGGTTGGCACTTTGAAGACCTGCACGACGGTCTCCTGCTTCCTCGGCAGGCGTTGCACGCGGCGAGGATACACTTCATCAGCGCCGCTCCTCGTCTGGTTGAAGGCTTTCTCAGCATGTTCCGGAGTCATGCCCATTTCGGTCAACAGTTGATCTAATACTGCCTCAAGTTCCGCTGACAAATCCTCGAACGATTCACCATAAGTGCTAAGCTCTGCAACCAGCGCCTCAATCCCAGCCACCGTGGTCATCAGGTGAATCCGCTCATACCAAAAATGGTGAGCTAAGAAGTTCCTATGCTGCAGCGCTGCTGGTAACCGCGCAGCCAAAGAACCCGGCAACCGCGGTTCAAGTTGCGAGAAGACTTGGCCCAGCGTTGCTTTGAATGCACTGTGAAGATGTTCCTCGATTCTCTCCTTAGTGACCGGTCCTGCCGATCGCACCTGGAATGCACAGTAGAGGTGGCAAAGGGCCCGATGGAGCTCTTCCGATCGCAAATATGCGAGCCCAAAGCGGGCGTAAACTTCCTTCGCTTCCGCCGAGCTTGGCTCAGAGCGGGCGAACTCTTCGTGGATTAACAAGTGCAGGTGGTCGCCGAACGACTTAGGTTTCTTCTCCACTTATGCTCTTCCTTAGAATACCCACCGTTGCCAGGGAAGAGTAATTGGTCCGCCAACGGGCAAAAACATTGTTGCAACGGCGGCTACCTCCAACCACGAAGCGATCGTTGCAACCGCGACCATCAACTACTCGGATATTCCACCGACACCAGAAACAACCCGCACGCCGGCGCGGTGGGTCCGGTGGGGATGCTTGCGTCCCCCGCCAGGCGCCTCAGCAGCCCCTCCCGATCCACGTTCCCCTTGCCGCCTTCGATCAGCACCCCCACCATGTTCCGCACCATGTGCTTCAGGAACCCCGAGCCGCGCACGCGGTAAATCATGCGGTCGGGCAGCCGTTCGATGCCTGACGCGAACACCGTCCGCACCTTCGAGTGACCCTGCGCGTCGCGATCGTCCGACGCCGCGAAAGCTGTGAAGTCGTGCTCGCCTTCCAGCATTGGCGCGAGCTCCAGCATCGCCGCTTCGTCCAGCGGATACGGATGGTGATACACATAGCGATGCTCGAATGGGGGGCAAATCTCGGCGCGGAAGATGCGGTACTCGTAGGTTTTTGCGATCGCGTCGTAGCGGGGGTTGAAGTCCAGGGGAACCTCTTCCGCGGCCAGCACCCGGATGGCCGGCGGCAGCAGCCGGTTGATCGCCTTGCGCAGGTTGTACACCGGGATCGGATTGGCAATGGTGAACGCCGCCACTTGCCCCAGCGCATGAACGCCTGCGTCCGTGCGGCCGGACCCCGCCACGTGTACCGGCTTCTTCTCGATGCCGCTGACGATCTCCTCCAAAGTGCCTTGGATGGTCGGCAGCCCCGGCTGCACCTGCCAGCCGCGGAAGTCCGTCCCGTCATAGGCAATCGTGATCCGGATGCGCCGCAAGGACCTGATTGTACAAAAGAAAAGCTCCGGACCGTCTCGCACGGTCCGGAGCGATGGGAAGGGAACTTCTCTCTCGATCCGCCGCTACTTCACGAGGATCTTCAGGCTGGTGCCGGAAGGTCGGATTTCTTTGATCTGGTATGTCTTGCCGTCCGACGCCAGGCAGCACATCGAGGTACGCAGCGCCTTGTCCTTGGCCTGATCCACCACCACGTCCGCCTCCGCCGACGCCTTCTTGCCCTTCAACACGGCTTTTGAATCATTCACTTCCAGCTTGTAGTCGCCGGCCTTCAGCTCGGTCTTGCCGAACACCGCAGGCTTGTCCAGAGTGACGTTGTAGGTCTCGCCGCTGAAGGCGGCTCCCGCTAAGCCAACCGCAAAAACAACGTTAAGTAGCGTAACACCGTTCATGGGCGTATAGACGTAATCTTTATGCCGAGGGTTCAGATTTTTTTTTCGAATACAATGGAAGGATGCTGCTTCCGATGGGCATAAATCTGGCGCAGGCCGCCTCCAAGGAACAGGAGCTGTTATCCCATCTTGCAGATTTGAAACGAGTTATAGTGGCTTACTCGGGAGGCGCGGACTCCGCTTATCTGGCCTGGGCGGCGTACAAAGTTTTACAGAGCGATGCCCTCGCCGTAACCGCCGATTCGGCTTCCCTCCCCGAATCGCACAAGCAGGACGCAGCGGCTTTCGCCCGCGAAGTCGGGTTCCGGCATGAAGTGATTGTCACCCGCGAATTCGACAACCCCGATTACGTGAAGAACGGTCCCGACCGCTGCTTCCATTGCAAGGACGAGCTCTTCCAGCAACTGGAAGCGTTGGCTCGCGAGCGCGGCATCGAACACATCGTGTATGGCGTGAACGCCGACGATTTGGGCGACTATCGCCCCGGCCAGAACGCCGCGCGACTCCATCAGGTGAAGGCGCCGCTGGCCGACGCCGGATTAACCAAGTTCGAAATACGGGAGCTGTCGCGCCGCGCCGGGCTGAGCACGTGGGATCGCCCGGCGGCGGCGTGCCTCAGCTCTCGAATCCCGTATGGCACGCCGGCGACACCGCGGACCGTGAAGACCATCGAAGCCGGCGAGGAAGCCATGAAAAGCCTTGGCTTCCGGCAATTCCGCGTGCGCTTTCATGGGGACATCGCGCGGATCGAAATCGCGCGCGAGGAGATGCCCCGCGCGATGACCATGGAGATGGCCGCCCAGATCACGGGAATCTTCAAGAAGCTGGGCTTCCTCTATGTCGCGCTGGATCTCGAAGGCTACCGTCAGGGTTCGCTGAACGCAGTTCTGCCGGTGCTCAACTCGCGGTAGCGGAAACACGTCACCAGGTGATCGTTCACCATGCCCGTAGCCTGCAGGAAGGCATAGCAGATGGTGGAGCCCACGAAACGGAACCCGCGCTTCTTCAGGTCCTTGCTGAGCGCGTCGGATTCCGCCGTGCGCGCGGGAATCTGCTTCAACTCCCGCCAGCGATTCACCAGCGGTTTTCCATTCACGAATCCCCACGCGTAGCGATCGAAGCTGCCGAACTCCTTCCGCACCGCCAGAAACGCCTGCGCGTTCGAGACCGAAGACGCAACCTTCAGGCGATTCCGCACGATGCCGGGGTCCGCCAGGAGCCTGGCGCACTTGGCTTCGTCATAGCGCGCCACTTTCGCCGCGTCGAAGTTGTCGTAGACCTTGCGGTAGCGCTCGCGCTTCGCCAGCACGGTGTCCCAGCTCAGACCGGCCTGGGCGCCTTCCAGGATCAGGAACTCGAACAGCAGGCGATCGTCATGAACCGGAACGCCCCACTCCTCATCGTGGTACCGGATCGCCAGCTCGTTGCGCGGCCAGGGGCAGCGGGTCATTTTCCCAACCGTAGCGTAACCGCCGCGCGCGAAACAAGTACTCTTGCGCAGTGCGGCGCGGCGAGGGAGGCCGGTGAGCGATGGAACGATTGTGGCAGGACATCAGGGTTGCGCTGCGGATCCTGCGCGCCAACCCCGGCTTCGCGGCCACCGCCGTGCTTGCCATCGCGCTGGGCATCGGCGCCAACGCGGCCATCTTCAGCGTTGTGAACGCGGTTCTCTTCAAGCCGCTGCCGTACTCCGATCCGGAGCGGCTGGTGACCCTCGAAACCCGTAACCTTTCCGAACCGGCGCAGGAGGCGTGGACCTCCGGCGCCGACTTCCACGATATCGTCGAGCGCGCCCGCTCCTTCGACGCGATCGCCGGCATCTCGGCTGTCTGGAACCTGGCCGTAACCTTGCAAGGCGATGCCGAACGGATCGAATCGCTGTACGTTTCCGCCTCATTGTTTCCGCTGCTCGGCGTACAGCCGGCCCATGGCCGGACGTTTCGTCCCGATGAAGATCTCCGCGACCGTCCCAAACCGGTGCTGATGCTGAGCCACGCGTACTGGATGCGCCGCTTCGGCGGCGACCCGGCCGTCATCGGGCAAGCCATCACCGTCGCCGGCCAACCCTGGACCATCATCGGCGTGCTGCCCGAAGACTTCCGCTTCGTGCAGCTTTCGCCGGCGCAGCAGGCGGCGAACATCGAACTGTGGCTGCCGCTGGCGGCGAATGAAATCGCCGGGCGCGGGCGCCCCGTCCGCTTCCTGAAAACCGTGGCAAGGCTGAAACCGGGCGTAACGCTTCCGCAAGCGGACGCCGAAATGGCTTCCATCGGGCGGGGGCTGGCCGCGCAGTACCCCGATTCCAATGGGGCGTTCGCCATGTCGGCCGCCTCGCTGCGGGAGCGGACCGTCGGCGCCCTGCGCCCGGCGATGCTGGTGCTGCTCGCCGTGGTGGGGTGCGTGCTCTTGATCGCCTGCGCGAATGTCGCCAACCTGCTGCTGGCGCGGGCGGCCGCCCGCGCCCGGGAAATCGCCGTACGCTCCGCGTTGGGGGCTTCCGCCGCGCGCCTGGCGCGGCAGTTCCTTACCGAAAGCCTGGTCCTGTCGATCCTCGGGTCCGCCGCGGGGCTGGCGCTGGGGGCATTGCTGGTGCGCGCGGTGATCGCGCTCGCGCCGACTACCTTGCCGCGAAAGGGCGAAATCGGGCTGGACTGGCAGGTGGTGGTCTTTACCCTCGCCGCCGCTGTGATCACCGGCCTGATCGCGGGCTTCGCGCCCGCCGCGCGGTTGCTGAGCGCCGGCTCGCACGATTCGCTGCGAGCGGGCGCGCGCAACATCACCGGCATCGATCGCAAACTGCGCGGCGCGCTGGTGGTGGGCGAGGTCGCGCTGGCTACCGCGCTGCTGATCGCTTCCGGATTGCTCATCCGAAGTTTCTCCGCGCTGCTCGGCGTTCATCCCGGCTTTGAGGCCTCGCGCCTGGTCACGCTGTCCACGCAGGCGCCCGCCACCGTTCGCACCCCTCTCGAGCGCCTGGGCTTCTACCAGCGGATCGAGGAAAAGCTCCAGAGCCTGCCCGGCGTCGAGAGCGTCGCCGCCGTCAGCCGGCTCCCGCTCTTGGGACAAAACCTGGGAAGCCATCTGGTGATCGAAGGCAGACCCCGGAATCGCGGCGAAAAGCCCGATGTGGAATATCGAGTGGCCACGGAGAATTACTTCGCCACCATGGGCATTCCGCTGTTGCAGGGGCGCTTTTTCGACGAACGCGACCGCGAGCGCCCGCGCGACGTGATCCTGATCAACCAGGCGCTGGCCCGCCGCTATTTCCCCAACGAGAATCCGCTGGGCCGCCGCATCCAGCTCGGCAGCGGGTCCGGCAACGAACCTTGGATCACGATTGTTGGCGTCGTCGGCGACCTGCGGCACTTCGGCATCGACGCCGAGCCGCGTCCGGAGGCTTACCGCCCGTTCGGCGTGAACCCGTTGTTCCACCCCATCATCGTGGTCCGCGCCAGCCGCGATCCGGAGCGGATGAGCCGCGAACTGACGGCGGCCATGCGTTCCGTCCATCCCGAAGCTCCTGTCTTTAACGTGTTCGCGATGCAGAAGCTGGTGGACCGCTCCACCGCCGGCCGCCGCTTCCCGATGTTGTTGTTGACGGCCTTCGCGGCGCTCGCGCTGGTGCTGGCCGCGACTGGGATTTTCGGCGTCATTTCCCAGATGGCGGCGCAGCGCACGCGCGAGATCGGCGTACGCATGGCCGTGGGCGCGAATCCGGGGGACGTACTGCGGATGGTGCTGGGCGACGGCCTGAAATTGGCGGCGGCGGGCGCGATTCTGGGCTTGCTGCTGTCGGCGGCCTCGGCTCGGGCGCTGCGGAGTTTACTGTTTGGAATCACCGAGCGGGACGCGGCTCCGTATGCGGTGGCGATGGTCGTGTTGCTGGCGGCCGCCGTGGCCGCGTGCGCGGCCCCCGCCTGGCGGGCCTCGCGCCTGGACCCGATCGCGGCACTGCGGGAGGACTGAGGAGGATCGCCTCTATGCGCTTGCTGAGCACCGCACTGCGAACCCCCGCGGCGTCAGCAAGCGGCAAACAGTCGTCATGCACCGTCGCCGCGGTACTCGATTCCCCGCATGCCTCCTTACCGGAGTTGTTCCAGTTGCGAATAGTAGGGTTGGGACACGCCAAGGCGGGAGGCGGCCTCCGACTGGGTCCAGCCGGCATTCCTTCGAACCGTTCTGAGATTCCTCGCGTGCACGTGACTTGATTATTGCCTACGTTGCAATATTCCGGGCGCGCCGTACTGCGCCGCCGACAGAGGGCGTGAGCGGCGCGAGACCCCTGCTGTACACTGACCGCATGGTCCGCCAGATCGCACCCGTCTTCTTCACGCGCGATATACCCGCGACGCTCGCTTATTACGAAACCAGGCTCGGATTCGCCTGTCTGGGAACCTGGCAGGATCCGCCGGTTTACGCCATCGTGGCGCGGGACGGGCAGGCGATCCACTTCCGCCGCGCGGAGCCGCCCCCGGCCCATCCGGACAAATACGAGGAGGAATTGCTGGATGCCTACGTATTTGTCGAGGATGCGGATGCATTGCATGGCGCATACGCGGCAAAAGGCGTCGAATTCACGCGCGAACTCGCCGATACGCCCTGGGGCTCGCGCGAGTTTGTGGTGAAGGATTGCGGCGGGCGCCTGCTGGCCTTCGGGTCGGACACGGGGGCGGCGCACAGTTAGAAGAGCGAAATTCCAGCCGATGCCCTTTGGGATCCCCGAAAGGGGAGCGTGCCGGTGGCTTTGCCTACCCGTTGCAATCGAGAAACGACGCCCGGGGGCCGATCTGCGTTTCCAGGCCGCGCCGGATCTGGCTCAGCGTGCCGATTTCGGCGATCACGCGATTGCGCTGGTCGCGGATGCGGGCCGCGGCGAGTTCGCCCTGGCGATGGACTTCCTGCAAGCGCGGCTGCATGGCGGACGGGCATTCGCCGGCGCAGCTATTCAGGAGCCATAGGGCGCGATGGCGCTGCTCGACGGCGCGCTCCAGCTCGGCGGCGTCCTCGAGTCCGGTCGAGTTCAAGCGGCGGGTGGCGGCTTCCAACGTCTCGATCGCGGTCTGCCAGGCGAGCATGCGCTATCCCTGCTGCTTCCCGAACAGGCTGAAGTTGACGCTTTGGATGCTGGCCTCCAGGATGCGCTGTTGCGATTCCAATTGGCCGAGGAGCGCGTCGTAGGTCTGCAGCCGGCGGCCCACGCTGGCCTGCAGGTCGGCGACGCGGACGTTGAGAACGCTGATCTGGTCCTGCAGGCGGCGGTCGGTACGGTCGTAGTCGTCCTGCTGGATTTTGATGCTGCCGGTCACCGGATCGGTGGCTTGCTGAAAACGCGTCGCCAGTGCGCCCAGGCCCGCCGTAGAGGAGCCCAGGAAATCGAAGGCTTCGTTGATTTGCGGGTCCGACAGGGCCTGGAAGGCCGCCGAATCGAAGCTCGCGACGCCGCTTTTGTCGAAGACGATTCCCAGGCTCGCCAGCCCCTTGATGCTGCCCGCGGCCACCGAATAGGAGGTCACCTGGCGCAGGCTGTCCTGCAGGTCGCGCACCACCAGGTCGCCGCTCAGCAGGCCCGCGTTCTCACCCACCTGCCGGTCGATTTCGGTGGTCAGCGCGTTGTATTTGTTCACCAGATCGGTCAGCGCGCCGCTGAGCTCGGATCGCGTGGTGGCCAGCGACAACTGGATCGGCGTGGCGGAGGTCTGCTTCAGCGTGAACGTCAAGCCTCCGATCAGGTCGTTCACCGTGTTGGATTTGCGGGTCACCGGGACGCCGTTCAACTGGAACGCCGCGTCCGCCCCCTGGTTGGTGGCGCTCAGCAGATTGGTATTGGCGCCCCCGGGATCGTCACGCAACGCCAGCGTGGTGGCGCCCAGGTTGGACGCCGTCACCACCAGGAAGTTGCCGTTCGCCGGGGCGCCGGTGGTCAGAATGCTGGCGGTGACGCCCGCGTTCAGGTTGTTGATCGCGTCCCGCAGACCCGCAATGTTGTTCCGATCCGGAGCAAGCGCGATGTCGTGGCTCTGCGCCCCTACCGTCAACCGCACCGTGCCCGTCGCCGATACCGCGGCGCCGCTGTCGTATCCCGCCAGCGACGTCTCGCTCGCCGCCGCCGCCAGGGAGGTGATCTGGTTCAATGTGTAGGCCGCCGCCGCCGTCGCTCCGGAATTCGTCACCGCCACCGCCGCCGTGTTCGAGCTCGCCGCCGCCAGCGCCTTGTTCTCGGCCACCCGCGCCAGCGCCTGAAAGCTGCTCTGAAACGCTGAAGCCGCCACGCTCAAGCTCCCCAGTTGCGTCCGCCGCGTCAGCACATCCGCCGTCTCGTTCTGCAGCGCCTGCAAGGGCAGGGAAGCGATCTTCACCGTGCGCTCCAGAATCGTGCGCAAATCCTCGGAAAAGGTGCTGATGCCGGTAAAGGCTAAGGGCGTGATTCCCATTCTTCCCCTCGGGAACTTATCGGAAGAAGCGAACGCGTTCTGGAGTCGGTTAAGTCCGGCTTGTTTATTCCTGGGCCTAGCCGAAGTAGCCCCGCGCCAGCTCCGGCTTCTGCTCCATCGCCTTCCGCCAGCACGCCACCGCGCGCCCCCGCTCGCCCAAGGCATCCAATACATTGCCCAGATTCAGCCAGGCATCGGCGAACTCGGGGTCCGCCTCCACCGCGTGCCCGTACAGCCAGGCCAGATCCCCGGCGGGCGCGCTGCGCTTTTCCAGCAGCATCGCGATGTTGAACGCCAGCGCCGGCTGCTTCTCGCCCAGTTCGATCATCCGCCGCAGCAGCTCCATCGCCCGCGCCGCGTCTTCTCCATCCAAGGCCAGCACCGCCAGCCCGAACAACGCCTCGACGTTCTCCGGTTCGCTTTCGAGTACTCCCTCGAACGAAGCGCGGGCCGCATCGCTGCGGCCCAGCTTCCAGTTCGTCACCGCCAGGTGCAGCGATGCTTCGGGCCAGCCCGCGCGCCCGGCCACCGCGGCTTCAAACGCCGCCGCCGCGGCGGCGAATTCGCCGCGCTCCATGCGCAGAAGGCCCAGGCGGAAGGCCGGCTCGGCCGCGGGTTCCGACGCCGCCAGCGATTCGTACAGGCGTTCGGCCTCGCGCAGATCCCCGGCCTGCTCCTGCAGTAAGGCGAGATTCCAGGCCGCCTGCCGGCAGCCGGGCTCAACCTGCAAAGCCGATTCCAGGGCTTCGCGCGCCGCCCGCATGTCGCCCATCTGCTGGCAGGCAATGCCCGCGTTCAGCCACGCATCCGCGCTTCCGGGCCGCAGCGCCGCCGCCTGCCGGTAGGCCTCCCGCGCGCCCGAATAATCCTCCACCGCGTGCCGCGCAAAGCCGGCGCTCATCCAGGCGGCGTAATCCGGAGTTCCCGCCCGCAACAACTCCTCGGAGTAGCGCGAGGCCCCTTCCAGGTCCCCGGTTTCCAGCGTCTTTTCGATCAGCGCCAGCAGGCTGGGCCGCATGTCGGGCGCTTCCTCCACCAGGGGAGCCGCGGCTTCCGCCCGGATCTTGCCGAACCGCTTGCCCGATTGCTGCAGCCGCGCCAGCAGCATTTCCGCCGCGTGGCGTCCGGTCTGCGCCGCCTGATCCTTCGGATTGCGCTCCAGCGCGATTTCAAAGTGGCGCATCGCCTCGGCCGGCTTGTTCAGGTGCAGCAGGCAGATGCCCAGCCCCACCTGCGCTTCGGTCCGGTCCGCGTCCAGCTCGAGCGACGCCCGGAACTCGGCCGCCGCGCTTTGCCAGCGGTTGAGCTTCTCATAGCACTTGGCCAGGTTCAAACGCGCGGTCCAATTGGAGGCGTCGATTTCCAGGCACCGCGTCAGACTCTCGATCGCCTCTTCAAACGACTGCAGCTCCATCTGCAGCTTCGCGATGGTCAGGTAGGTTTCCGGCTTGCTCGCGTCGCCGCCCGACTGGCGCAGTTGCTCGATCGCCGTCCGCGGATCGGCGGGCGCCGGCGGCGGCGCCGGCGCCGGGGGCGCTTCCACGCTTCGTTGCAGGTTGAATCGGGCCATGGCTTCAGTTCTCCCCGTTCCCCGGCCGGCTGCGCCGCGGCTTCAAGTCCGGCGCTCCAGCGGTGGCGGCCGGAAGGCGGAACTGCAACGGCACCGGCGCCACGCGCGCGCGGAACGACAACTCCGCCCCAGGCCTCGGCCGCGGCCGGAATCCGAACTGCGCCCGCGGCTGGAAGTCCTGCGGCGGCTCGCCGCCGGTTACCCGCAGGCCGCCCTCGAAGTACTCCACCGCGAAGCGCATCTTGGCCGGCCCGGCTTCCGCTGGCTCGGGCGCCGCATCCGGTTCCGGCGCGGGCAGCGTCTCCGGCCCCGACGGCTGCTCCCAGCCGGCCCATGCCGTCCGATGATCCGGCAGCCAGAAGGCGACCGTTCGCGGATCTCCTCCGGCCTGCGGCCGCGCGCCGGCCGTGATCTCCCGGCGGGGAATCGGCCCCGAGGCCGCGAATTCCACAGAGGCGGCAAACGACGCCACTTCGCACGGCGAGCCCGCGAACTCCGGAGTGTAAGCCAACGCACTACCCATGGGCAGCCGCTGCAGCGCCGGCTCACTCCGCGCCTCCGGAACATGCGACTCCGGTGCGAACGCCACCGGCTCGGGTTGTGTCTGCGATGCCGCGTAGGCAGCGATCTCCGGCGGAACGGCGTCCACGCGGTCCCCCTCCGCCTCCGGAATCGCAGTCACGGCGAGCTTCATGGCGGGCAACGCGGCGCTGGCGTCCCGCGCTTCCACAGGCTGCATCGCCGCCGCTGGCGGCGCCACCGCGCCGGTGGAGCCCTCCCCCACGGCCAGTTCCACCACGCTGGCCACCGGCGGATCGCCGGCGGCTTGTTCTCCCTCCGGGTCCCAGACCGTGCCTGCCCGCAACACCGGGCGAACCGGCTCCTGCCCGGTCTCGTCCCGCGCGGGCCCGCCCGGCTCAAGACGCGACGCCGCGCCGGGCGCCCGGCCGGACACCTCGGACTCCAGCAGAAAGCCCAGGACTTCCACCGGCTCGGGCTCCCTGGCCGAAGCCGCCGGGGCTTTTCCCGCAACCGCCGGGGGCTCGGGAACCGCCGCCGCCGCGGGCGCCAACGAAGGAGCCGGACCCGCTTTCGCCGCCGCCCAGGATTCCTGCAGCCGGCTCAGCGCCAGAGCCTCGTGCTCCTGCACCCACTTCTGCTGGTGCGCATCGCTGCAGAAGGAGTGCTTTCCCAGCTTTCGCAGGAACCCAACCGGCTTTCCGCAGTACTTACAATCCATAGGCCCGAAGTCAATCTATCGGCTCGGAACAGCGAGTCCTGAACAACGATGTACTCGAATTCTAGCCGCGAAACCACTTTGTTTTTCAGGAATTTGAGGGGACTAGGGCATAATCGGCAGGGGAGCGGGAGTTCGCCTTAGGCGCTCTAAGGGCTTCCCCTGGGGCCCAATCCCGGATTTGGCTCCATTACTCGCTCACCTGGTTCCAGGACTGCCCTAGGCGAATCCCCTGTGCTACAGTAAGAGCGGTTTGAACGAGCCGATCTCGGTCTTCTTTCCGGCTTACAACGACGCGCCGTCGCTGCCCAGACTGATTGCGCGGACCTTCTCCGTTCTCAAGACCTGCACCAGCGACTTTGAAGTCATCGTCATCAACGACGGCAGCTTCGACGACACCGGCTCCGTTCTCGCGCGCCTGCAGCGGGAGTTCGGATCCCGCCTGCGGGTGATCACGCACCCGGAAAACCGGGGTTACGGCGCCGCGCTGCGCAGCGGCTTCGCCGCCGCCACCAAGGATCTGGTCTTTTACACCGATGGAGACGGGCAGTACGATGTCGGGGAGCTGCCCAAGCTTCTGAAGCTGATGGCTCCCGATGTCGCGCTGGTGAACGGCTATAAACTGGAGCGCAACGACCCGCGCCATCGCATCTGGATCGGCAACACCTACAACCGCTTCGCGCGGTTCCTGTTCCGCGTCAAGCTGCGCGACATCGATTGCGACTTCCGGCTCATCCGCCGCGAGGTCCTCGAAGCGCTGAATCTCACCTCCACCAGCGGCACCATCTGCGTGGAACTGGTGCGCGGCATCGAGCTCACCGGCTGCCGCATCCGCGAGGTCGGGGTGCGGCATTACCCCCGGCTGCACGGGCGATCGCAGTTTTTCCGCGTCCGCAGCCTGCTGAACACGCTGCACCAGTTGATCCGCCTGTGGCTGCGCCTGGTGATCCTGTCGAACGGCTCCGCCCCCCAGGTGAAGCTGCGCTCCATCGAAGCGTCCAGTTCAATGGCCGCGCACGGCGAGCAGTGATTCGCGGGCCGCGCCCACGAACGCGTCAATCTCCGCTTCCGTCATCGGCGTCGACAGGCACCCGAAAAGCCCGCGCGGCGAAGTCATGATGCCGCGCCGCAGCATCTCATGGCACAGGTCCAGATACGCCGGCTGGGTTCGCGAATAGCCGCGCAGCGAGCGGTAGTCCACCAGCGGCTCGGTATTCAGGTGCGCCAGAAACAGGGATCCGCGCCCGCACACCTGGCCGCCGATTCCGGAATCGGCAAGCATCCGCGCCAGCCGCTCCCGGATCCGATCGCCCAGGGCGTTCAAACCATCGTAGGCTTCGCGAGTCATCCGCCGCATGGTCTCGAGCCCCGCGGTAGTGGTGACGGGATTGGCGTTGAACGTGCCCCCATGATGGACGCGGCATTCGCCGGTGTGATCGAACACCGACATCACGCGGCGGGAGCCGGCCACGGCGCCGGTGGGAAAGCCGCCCCCGATGATCTTGCCCAGGCTCACCAGGTCGGGGGCGATGCCGAACGCGGTCAGCGCGCCGTCGTAGGCCACGCGGAAGCTCAGCACCTCGTCGGAAATCAGGAGCACGCCGGCGCGCGCCGTCGCCTCCCGCAGCATCTCCAGGAAACCCGGTCGCGGAGCGATCATGCCGATGCCGGCGCACACCGGATCGGCGATCACCGCGGCAAGGTGATCGCGGTGCCGTTCGATCTGCGCGCGGCACTGGTCAAAATGATTCCAGCGCAGCAGCACCACGTCGTCGGCCTGGCTGGGCGGCGACCCCGGTTCCAGAATCCGCTCCGGGTCGGCGGGATCGCCCCAGTTTCCGGCCGTGGGACCCTCGCTCACTTCGGCGTAATCGTAGATGCCGTGATAGGCGCCCTCGAACTTCGCGATCTTGTGCTTGCCGGTGAAGGCGCGGGCCGCCTTGATCGCCAGCATCACGGCTTCGCTGCCGGAGTTGCAGAAGCGGATCTGCTCCACGTACGGGACGCGCTCGCACAGCAGTTCCGCCAGCGCGACATCGGTCTCGGTGGGCATGGTGAAGGCGGTTCCGGACGCCACCCGCTGCTGCACCGCGCGCGTGACCTCCGGATGGGCATGTCCCAGGATCAGGGAGGTGAAGTTGTTCAGGAAATCCACCCGCTCCTCGCCCTCGACATCGGTGACCCGGCAGCCCGCTCCCGACGCCGCGTACACCGGGTAGGGATGGAGCGCGATCGAATGCCGGGTGTTGCCGCCCGGCATCACCTTGCAGGCGCGTTCATACAACGTCCGGGACCGCGAGGCCGCGCCGGCGTAAGCGGCGGACGGAAGACACTCGGCTTTTGGACTCATGCTTCTCTCCTGGCGCGCGGGATATTCTCAAGGGATGCCCGAATTGTATCGCACCGAAAGCCTGCTGACGCGGGAACTGGAGGTGGTCTATCCCGTCCAGGAAGGCAAGGTGGTCTTGCGCACCGAGCTGGACTGGGAGTCGGATCTGGAGCCCTGCCGCGTTTCCCCGGACGGCACGGTCTTCACGTTCCGGCTGGAAGCCCGCAAGCCCTTCCTCTATTTCAAGCCGTGCCTGGTGTCGCGAACCGGCTCGCGATGGGCCACCGGTCCCAACGGCCTGGTGCTGATGACCACCAAGGGCACGCGGCAGGTGTTTCCGCAATTCGACAGCTCCGCCGCGGGCACGTTCACGCCGGTGCTGGAGGTGGATTCGGCCATCCTGGGACGCAAGCAAATGGTCCGGGTCTACCTGCCCGCCGGATATCACGAAAACACGCTTCGCCGGTACCCGGTGATGTACATGCAGGACGGCAAGAATCTCTTCTTTCCGGAGGAGGCCTTTCTGGGCCGGGAGTGGAAGGTGGACGAGGCGCTGCACATCCTGGACCTGATGAGCGCCGGCGATCGCTGCGTGGTGGTGGGCATCTACTCGCACGACCGGATGCAGGATTACACCAAGCCCGGCTATGAGGCCTTCGCCAGCTCGGTGGTGGAGGAAATCATCCCCCAGGTGAACCAGCAGGCTCGCGTGTTCACCACCGCGAACGAAACCGGGGTAATGGGATCGTCGCTGGGCGGCGTCGTTTCCTTTTACATGGCCTGGCAATATCCCGAGATCTTCGGTTTCGCGGCGTGCCTGTCGAGCACGTTCTCGCATCGCGACGATCTGATCGACCGCGTGCTCACCGAGCCGCGCCGCGACGTCCGCTTTTATCTGGACAGCGGCTGGCCGGGCGACAACTACGAAGTGACCCTGGCCATGGCGCTGGCGCTCAGTCAGCGCGGATACACGTACGGGGAACACTTCCTGCACTTTTCGTTTCCCTTGGAAGAGCACGACGAGGACGCCTGGGGCAGACGCCTGCACCTGCCGCTGCAGTTGTTCAGCGGAAAACTGTCCACGGCCGCGCGCGGACGTTTCGTGTGATCCCGCCCGCCCGCGTGCTAACCTGAGGGCCTTCACGCCCATGCCAGGCCGCGTTAGCGAGGCGTTCGTACTCCGCACGTATCCTTTTCAGGAATCGGATCTCATTACCAGCTTTTTCACCCGGGAGGCGGGCAAATTACGCGGCATTGCCAAGCGGGCGCGCAAGCCCAAGAGCGCCTTCGGGTCCGGGCTGGAACGCTTAAGCCGCGTTCGCATGTTCTACTTTCAGAAGGAAACGCGTGAGCTGGTCAGCCTCACCTCCTGCGAGCTGGTGCAGTCCGTCTTCGCATTGCAGTCCAGCTACGACGTATCCCTGGCGCTCGATTACCTGGCCGAGGTCGCCGAACATCTGCTGCCCGCGGCGGAGCCAAATGAACGCTTTTTTCGCCTTTTGATCGCCGTGTTGGACGACCTGCGCCAGGGCGGCAACCACTGGAGGGCGATCCTGTATTTCACGCTTTGGGGCGTCCGGCTTTCCGGTTTTTTGCCGGAATTAAGGTTGCGGCAGGAGTCGGTGGAGATCGCGGAAGAGATGTTTGTGTCGCCAATTCGCGCGCTTTCGGAACGCGAGTGGACAAAAAAGACTGCGGCGGATCTCCGCAGGGCCCTGGGGCGTGAAATCGAGTCTCACGTGGAGCGCCGGCTGTTGACTCTGCCCATGCTGGAAGCTCTATGATCCGCGCTATTTTGCCCCGTCGATACCTCTGTTTCGCGCGAATGTGGTTCTGTTAGCCGCCAAAACCAAGACTTAAGGGATCGTGAACCCCCCGGCTCGATGTAATCTCGTACCATATTGGCCGTATTTCCGAGTGTTAGCACGCTTAAGCCGTAATTCTCCACCGGGTAAGGGCCGATGGACTCAATAGTACCGGGCCTGGCAACGCGCCGGGTCCAAGGCAGGATCCGGCGGGCGAATCCTCCTCCTGATGGTGATGTGAGTCCAAGCCTGGCAAACACGCCCGCCGGTGCACACGAACCGTTTCGCCAGCAAAGGTGGCAATCATGGCCGGTGTTTTCTCGGTACTTCGGAAATTCGGTTTCGGCAAGGCGGAAGCAAAGGCGGACCGCCGCAGAGACGAGCGATTTGCCCTGCTGCAGCCGGTGTCGGTGAAGATATTGGGACCGGAGAAGGAGGTGTTGTCCGGCCTTCTCCTGAACGTCTCCGCGCATGGCATGCGCGTCCAAGTGGAGCGGCAGCTCGCCGTTGGGACCTGTATTGAGGTGGCGACCTCGGAGGCGGTGCTGCTCGGCGAGGTCTGCTGGTGCATCGAGGTGCAGGACCGGTTTGAGGCCGGCGTGGACATCGAACATTCCCTGATCGACGTCCAGAAGCGCGTGCTCTTCCACGCGAGCGGGCAGCCGGCGATTTCCGCCTCGGCCGCCGAGGAGTTGCGGACCCTTCTCTCCATTCACCACCCGCGCCGGCTGGTGGCGGAACCGCCCTCGGACCGGCGCCGCGAAACGCGCTACTCCATCTCCGCCCCGGTGCGCGTCAAGACCATCCATCCGTACGTAACCACCTGGGGATCCGCGGAGTTGTGGGACGTTTCCCGCAACGGACTGGGTTTCCACGTCAGCTCGCCGATGGTTCCCGGATCGCAGATCGTGCTGGCGTCCGGCGCGCTGGCCATCTTCGCCGAGGTGCGTCATTCGCGATCGGGCGCGGCGGGCGGCTACTTCGTGGGCGCGCGGATCAGCGACATCTTCGACGAGCACGGCAACCCGATCGGTTCGACTCTCGATTTGCCCGAGGACTGATCCCGCGAAGTGTGGGAAAACACACCACATAGCCGTTGCCGCCGTATCCAGGACGGGCAGCCGGGGGCTAAAATGTCAGTGCAGTGAACTGGGTATTCACGCTGGCAGTGATCTTGTGCGCATACGGCGCATACGGGCAAGTGAACAACAGCGCGGAGCTTCGCGGCCGCGTGACCGATCCCTCGGAGGCGGCCGTGGCGGGAGCGCGGGTGGAGGCCCGCAGCCTGCAAACCGGGATCGTGCGTTCCGTGAACACCGACGAAACGGGGGCTTATGTAGTCGCCAACCTGCTGCCTGGGCCGTACGAAGTTCTGGTGGAGGCGGCGGGCTTCGGTCCGGCGCGATCGGCGCGCCAGGTCTTGCAGGTGGGAGAACGGCGGGATCTCGATTTCCGCCTGACGGTGCGCGATGTCGCCGAGCAGGTGGAGGTGACCGGGCGAGACGCCGCTGTCGCTCCGGCGCAGACTGCCTCCAGCCAGGCGCTGAGCCAGGAGTATCTGCGGAACATCCCGGTAAACTCCCGCAACTTCGTGCAGATGGTGTTGCATACGCCGGGCGTCGCTCCCACCAGCACGGCCGGATCGCGAGGCTACATGGGGGATCGCTACCGCGAGAACCAGTTCAGCTTCGCCGGGCTGCGCTTTCAGAACAATTACCAGACCATGGACGGGACGGACTTCTACGTCTATATCGCCAACGCGGCGAAGTCGTTCTACTCCTATGAGGCGGTGCAGGAGCTGCGGGTGATCAACGGCGCGCCGTCCGCCGAGCTGGGGCACGGGATGGGAGGTTTGATCACGGCGGTGACCCGCTCCGGCGGCCGGAATTGGAACTTCGCCGCCTACGAGTACTTCCGCAACAACCGGCTGGACGCGGCGGATCTGCTGGCGATCCCGGGCTTTCGCGTCTTCCGCCGCAATCAGTTCGGCGGCACCGCCGGAGGACCCGTGCTGCGCGACAAGCTCTTCACCTTCTGGAACGTGGAGGCGCAGCGGCAGGCCAACTCCCCCCGGTTCCCGCGCGCGCTCGTCGCCAATCTGGAAGGCATCAACCAGGGTCTGGCGCGGCTGGGCCTGCCGGCGGAAAGCACCAGCGTCGTGCAGACCGCCAACAACACCCAGGGGTTGTTTCGCGCCGATGCCGCGCCGTCCGCCACGCATCGCCTGTTTGCCCGCTACAACCACTTCGTTTTGAACCACCAAAACGACCGGATCGGCAGTCCGGGCGCCGCCAGCGATCCCATCGGCAGTGTCGGCGCGCGCCACTACCGGCTGCGCGACCGGGGCGTTTCCGCGCACTGGAGCTTGTTCCCCTCCTCCGTTTTCGTCCACCAGGCGAGTTTCGGCTGGAGCGATCACAGCTACCGCCTGGATCCGCGACCTGGATTGCCGCGCATGGAGGTGGCGATTCTGGGCGCATTCTCCACCGCCATGGAGGGGGCCGACGAACTCGCCACTTCGGAACAGCGCTTCCACGCGCAGGAATCGCTGCATTGGGTGGCCGGAAAGCACCAGGTGCGCGCCGGCGGCGAATTCCTGCATACGCGCATCCTGCATGAGCCTTCGCTGGTCAGCTTCGGCGTGGTGAGCAACCTGGCGGCGCTGCTTTCACCCGATCCCACGGTGGCGCTGGTGCGGTTTCTGAACCGGGTGCCGCCCATCCGGCCGCACGCCAACCAATGGGGCTTCTACATTCAGGACGAGTATCGCCCGGCGCGGCGGCTGACGCTTTCGCTCGGCCTGCGCTATGACGTGGAGCTGTTTCGAGGCCGGACCGGCCTGGTGCGCGACGACTGGAACAACTGGCAGCCGCGCGGCGGCTTTGGTTTGGCGTTGAACGATTCGACGGTGCTGCGCGGCGGCGGGGGCATGTACGTAGCCGATCGCGCCCATGCGATCCTGCTGGCGGATTATTGGGCGCATGGCTACGGGTTCCCCGGATTCAACGAAGAGTTCCGAGCTGCTAACCCGTTCGTTTCGGTCTACAAACCCCTCCCGGACGCGCCGTCGATCACCGGCTTGGTGGGTCCGGAGGCGGATCGAGCGTTTCGCGAATTCATCCGCACCGGATCGCCGCCCCAGGGACTGGCCGGCGGGCAGCAGTTGCTGCAAGTGCATCACCCGGAGATGCGGAACCCGCGGGCGCTGCGCTGGTCGGCGGAAGTGGAGCGGCGGATCGGCAGGGACACCTGGATCACCGCGGGCTACAACGGGCTGTCGGCGTCGGGAATGCCGCTGGCGGTGAACCGCAACCTGCGTCCCGCGGTCGCCGCCCTGCCTTCCGGCAAGAGCGACTATCAGGCGATCGGCCCGCAGGCGGCGGCGCGGTTGTGGGACCCGCGTTTCGGGCCCGTTTTCATCGTCGACGGGCTGGGCGAGTCCGTGTATCACGGCGGGACGCTCGCGCTGCGTCGGCGCTTTTCGCACAGCATCGGCCTGAACGCGAGCTACACGTTCTCAAGGAGCATCGACAACGGTCCCACCGCGAGCGTCATCGCCACCCCCGAGGACAGTTATCGACTGGATCTGGAGCGCGGGCTTTCGAGCGAGCACGTCAAGCACCGGCTGGTGGCGGCGGTGAACGCCGCCGTGCCGGATCGCGTGCGCGGTTTCGGCGGCATGGCGCTGGCGCTGCTTGCGATCGCGCAGAGCCCGCGTTTCCACACCATCACCGCGGGCGCGGACTGGAACCGCGACGGAAGCCCGAACTCGGACCGTCCGGATCAGTTGGGCCGCAATACGTGGGCGGGCGACAACTTCTTTACCGTGGATGCCCGAGCCTCCAGAAGGTTTACCATTTCAGATAAGACGAGGTTGCTGTTCACCGTGGACCTGTTCAACGTACTGAACCGCGTGAACATCACGGATTTCAGCACGGTGTACGGAGGTCCCAGCCTGTCGGCCGCGCCCATCAGCACGTTTGGGACGCCGCGCGCGGTGGCGAACGCACGCCAAGTGCAGATCGGAGTGCGTTTGACGCGCTGACATGGAATCTTCGGCGGTACGGGGACAATCCGCGCTGCAGTTTCTGGCCGAGGCGAGCCGCGCGCTCGCGGAATCACTGGACTACGGCCGGACGCTGGAGACGGTAGGACAGATTCTGGTGCCGCGCTACGCGCACCGCTTCGTGATCGACCTGGTGGCCGACGACGGCAAGCTGCATCGCGTCGCGATGCACTTCCAGAATCCGGAGCACGAGAAGATCGCCAAGGGGCTGCCGCTTCGCTACCCGATTGACCTGGAGAGCAGCCACCCCATTGCCCGGGTGCTGCGCACGTCTCAGCCTCTGCTGATCCGCCGCACCCCGGACGAGATGATCGAGGAGTTGGCGAAAGATCCCGAACAATTGAAGATTTACCAGATGCTGCGGGGCGGCAGCAGCATCTCGGTACCCCTGATCGCGCGGGAGCGGACCATCGGCGTGCTGTCCATCGGAGTGGACTACGAAGACGCCTGGGACGAAAGCGACCTGCTGTTCGTGAAGGAACTGGGCGGGCGCTGCGCCATTGCGATCGACAACGCGCGCCTGCATCGCGACGCGGTGTGGAACGCGCGGCGTCTGAAGTTCCTGGCGGACTTCAGCACCGAAGTCGGCTTCGCCGTGAATCTCGACAAGGCCTTGGCGGAGCTGGCGCAACGGATTGTGCCCGCGTTTTCCGATCAGTGCACCATCGACGTTTACGAGGCGGACGGCAGCCTGCGGCGCGTCGGCGTGGCGTTTACCGATCCGGCCAAGGCGCCCGTCGCGGAAGAGATCGCCCGGCGATTTCCGCCGCAGGGGAATCCCAACAGCCTGCAGATGCAGGTCGCGCGTTCCGGCGAGGCCCGGCTGTTTTCGCGGATCACGGATGCGGAGATCCGTAATATCGCCCGCGATGAGGAGCACGCGGCCTTGATCCGCGCCTTGAATTGCCGCTCGGGCATCACCGCGCCGATCACGCATCGGGGTCGCATTCTCGGCGTGCTGTCGCTGGGAAGCGAGTCGCCGAATTACTTCAACCTGGCGGATCGCGACTTCGCCGTCGACCTGGCGTCGCGCTGCGGCAGCGCGATCGAGAACAGCCGCCTCTTTGAGGAAACCGAGGCAGCGCGCCGCCGGCTGCAGATCCTGTACGACGCCAGCGGGTTGCTCTCGGCCAGCCTGGATCCGGAAGAAACGGTGTCCAGCCTGGTGAACATCCTGGTTCCCCGATTCGCCGACTGCTGCATGGTGTATCTGCTGGAGGACGGTACGTTGAAGCCGGCGCGGGTGGCCTGCTCCGATCCCGGGGAGCAGGCGAAGTTGGAGAAGATGCACCAGGACCATCCGCTGGACCCCCGGGCGGGCTTCGGGTCGCCCAAGGCGATCCGCACCGGGAAGCCGGAACTGGTTCGCTGGATGACGGACGAATACATCGATGGCGCCGGTCCGGAACCGGCGCGGATGACTCGCGAATTAGGATGGAAGTCGGCTGTTTTCGTGCCGCTGCGCTCGCGGGGCGAGGTGATCGGCGCGCTGTCGCTTCTGCGGAAAGCTTCGCGGCCGCCGTTCGGGGAGGAGGAGCTGGAACTGGCCGAGGAGCTGGGGCGGCGCGCCGGGCCGGCGGTCGACAACAGCCGCCTTTATGCCAGCGCCGAGCGGGAACGCAACGGGGCGCGCAGGGCGCTGCAATCCCTGCAGGAGGCCGAACGCGAGCTCCGCCAGTCCAACGACGAGCTGAAGCAGTTCGCCTTTGTCGCGTCCCACGACCTGCGCGAGCCGCTGCGCACGGTGAGCGTGTTCAGCGAGCTGCTGCAGCGCAAGTTTCCGGACGCGGACCGCGAGACCAACGAGTACCTGTCGACCATCATCGGCGGCGCCCTGCGGATGAATGACCTGGTGCGGGACCTGCTCGCGTATACGCGTGCCGGCGAGGGCGTCATCCTGGAGGACATGAACCTGGCCGTGGTGGTGGAGGAGTGTCTGGCGGACCTGAAGGCGGCCATCGAAACGGCGGGCGCCGGATTCGATATCGAGCCCCTGCCGGTGGTGCGCTGTTCGCGGCATATCGCCCTTGTGTTCCAGAACCTGATCTCGAACGCGCTGAAGTATCACGGCGCCGCGCCGCCGCGCGTCCGGATCTGGGCGCAAGCCGAGCCGGGGATGTGGCGCGTGAACGTGGAGGACAACGGCATCGGCATCGCGCCCGAGCATCGCGACCGCATCTTCGAGGTGTTCAAGCGGCTGCACGGACGCGATGTCGCCGGAACCGGGATCGGACTGGCGATCTGCAAGAAAATCGTGGAGCGGTGCGGCGGCTCGATCGGCGTGGAATCCGAGTTGGGCCGCGGATCGCGATTCTGGTTCCGCATCCCCGCGTAGGCGCGCCGAAGCGCGGCGGCGCGGCGCGTTACACTCCTTGGTGATGATGAAACACGCGATCCTGCTCCTCAGCGTTTTGTGCGCGCCGGCCACGGCGCAGGCGCCCATCCGCGGCTACACCGCCGGGCAGGCGGCGAAGCTGCGCGAATGGGAGGGCAAGCTGAACTCGCTGCCCGAGCCGGACCGCATTCGCGCGTACATGCGGCGCATGTCCGCGGAACCGCACCACGCGGGATCGCCCGGTTCGAAAGCGGTGGCCGAATACGCGGCCGGCCTGATGAAGGAGTGGGGCCTGGACGCGCGGATCGAATCGTTCGAGGCGCTGCTGCCCTATCCCACCCAGCGATCGCTGGAGATGATCGCGCCGGTCAAGTTCACGGCGAAGCTGCGGGAACCGGCGCTGGGCGCGGACCCGGATAGCGGCGACGCCAACCAGTTGCCGACGTATAACGCATATTCCGCGTCGGGCGACGTCACCGGCGAGGTGGTATACGTCAACTACGGCATCCCCGCCGATTACGAGTGGCTGAAGAAGCAGGGGATCGACGTGAAGGGCAAGATCGTACTCGCGCGCTACGGCGGATCGTGGCGGGGGGTGAAGCCCAAGGTGGCCGCCGAAAACGGCGCGATCGCCTGCCTGATCTATTCCGACCCCCGCGACGACGGCTATTTTCAGGGCGATGTGTATCCCAAGGGCGCGTTTCGCCCGGAGGACGGCGTGCAGCGCGGCAGCGTGATGGACATGGCGGTGTATTCGGGCGATCCGCTGTCGCCGGGGTGGGCCTCCGAGCCGGGATCGAAGCGGCTGAAGCGGGAAGAATCGAAGACGCTGATGAAAATCCCGGTGATCCCCATTTCCTACGGCGACGCGCGGCCTTTGCTGGAGCATCTGAACGGGCCGGTGGCGCCGGAGGCGTGGCGCGGCGCGCTGCCGCTGACCTATCACGCCGGGCCGGGTCCGGCGAAGGCGCGGCTGAAGGTGGATTTCGACTGGACCACCAAGCCGGTGCACAACGTGATCGCGCGCATTCCGGGCAGCGAGTTCCCCGGCGAATGGGTGATTTACGGCAACCATCACGATGCGTGGGTGAACGGCGCGAGCGATCCGGTCTCGGGCGCTTCCGCGCTGCTGGAAACCGCGCGCGCGCTGGGCGAGCTGTGGAAGCAGGGCTGGCGTCCCAAGCGGACCATCATTCTGGCGCTGTGGGACGCCGAGGAGTTCGGCCTGGTGGGCTCCACCGAGTGGGTGGAGAAGCACCGCCAGGAGCTGGTGGACAAGGCGGTGTTCTACTTGAACAGCGATTCGAACGGGCGGGGCTGGATGGGCGCGCAGGGATCCCATTCGCTCGAGGTGTTCATGAACGAGCTGCTGCGGGATCTAAAGGACCCGGCCAGCGGCAAGAGCCTGCTGGAAGCCGCGCAATCCCGGCCCGGACCTCGCGCCGCGGGCAAGGATTTCCGGCTGGGGCCGCTGGGCGCGGGCTCCGACTACGTGGCGTTCATTCACCACGCCGGGATCGCCAGCGTGAACGCCGGCTTCGGAGGCCAGGATGCGGGCGGGGTGTATCACTCGATTTACGACTCGCTTGCCTGGTACACGCGCTTCGCCGATCAGGACTTCGCTTACGGCAAGGCGCTGTCGCAGTTCGCCGGCACGATGCTGCTGCGTCTGGCCGATGCGCCGGTGCTGCCGTTCGAGTTCGCTTCGGTGGCGCGCGCCGTGCGCGGCTACGTGGAGGACTTGTCGAAGCTGTCCGGAGGCGGCGAGTTGGATTTCCGCGCGGTGAGCGAGCAACTGGCGCGGTTGGAGAAAGCGTCGGCGGAGTACGAAATGGCGCTGGCGGGGGCGGTGGCGCGGTCCGGCGCGGCGGCGAAGCCGAAGCTGGCGGAATTGAACCGCACGCTGTACCGGTCCGAACGGGCGCTGCTGCTGGAAGGCGGACTGCCGGGCCGCGAGTGGTTCCGGCATCAGTTGACCGCGCCCGGGCTGTACACCGGCTATGGAGCGAAGACGCTGCCCGGCGTTCGCGAAGCGGCGGAAGCGGCGCGGTGGGAGGAGGCGCGGCAGCAGACCGCGCGCGTGGCGGCGGCTTTGTCCGGATTCAGCGCTCAGGTGGAGCAGGCGGCAAGCCAGGCTCGAGCCCTGGCGAATTGAGCCTGCGGACCCAGCCCGCAAGGTAGCTGTCGGCGGCCTCCGCTTCCAGTTCCCGGTCGGCGGCGGCCCGCCATTCGTCTTTCTTGCGCTTCTCCAGCTTTTCGAGCAACTGGGCGTTGCGGCGGGCGGCCGCCAGGTCCCGTCGTTTCGCTTCGATGGCGGCTTCGTTGGCCCGGATCTGGGCGTTCAGTTCCGCGACGCGCCGGACGGTGGACTCGCGGAAGCGGTCGAGCGCCTGCAGTTCCGCGCCGGGCAGGGAAGGCAGGCGCAGCAACGCGGCGGCGGCCTCCGCCGCGGACTGGGTGGTTTCCTCCACCCGCTGCCGGAGGTTCTGCCGCTGCACCAGCAGCGCCGCCAGCTTCGCTTCTTCGATCTGAACCTGCGCCTGCCGCCAATCCAGCACGCGCTTCAGGGGGAAACGGAATTTCCTCAACCAGCCTCCAATTGTTGTTCCAGTTGATACAGTCCGGCGAGCGCCTCGGCCACCGGCACGGTTTCGGCGGCGTTCTGCCGCAGAAACTGTTGCAATTTGGGAACCACCCGGATGGCGCGATCCAGGGCGGGGTTGGCCCCGGCGGCGTACGCTCCCAGGTGGATCAGGTCCTCCGACCGCTGATACTCGGCCAGGACTTCCCGGATGCGCTGCGCCGCCCGCTGCTGCTCGGGCGAGGCGACGCGCGAGGCCAGGCGGCTGACCGACTGCAGCACGTCAATGGCGGGGAAGTGGCCGCGCGCGCCGAGATCGCGCGACAGGATCACGTGGCCGTCGAGAATGGCGCGCACGGCGTCGCAGATGGGTTCGTTGAAGTCGTCGCCCTCCACCAGCACCGTGAACAGGCCGGTGATGGAGCCGCCGCGGAAATTTCCGGCGCGTTCGAAGATGCGGGGCAGCAAGGCGAACACGCTGGGCGTGTAGCCCTTCTGGCTGGGCGGCTCCCCCGCCGCAAGGCCGATTTCGCGTTGCGCCATGGCCAGCCGCGTCACCGAATCCATCACCAGCAGCACGTCCTTGCCCTGATCGCGGAAGTACTCGGCGACGGCCAGGGCGACGAACGCGGCGCGGATGCGCAGCGGCGCGGGCCGGTCGGAAGTGGCGGCGACGACCACGCTGCGCTTGCGGCCTTCCGGGCCCAGTTCGTGCTCCAGGAACTCGCGGACCTCGCGGTTGCGCTCCCCGATCAGGGCGATGACGCTGACATCGGCGGTGTTGGCGCGCGCCATCTGGCCGAGAAGCGTGCTTTTGCCGACGCCGGAGCCTCCGAAGATGCCCACCCGTTGTCCCTTGCCGCAGGCCAGCAGCGAATCGATGGCGCGGATTCCGGTGCCGAGAAGCTCGCCGATGGGCTCGCGGAGGAGCGGCCCCGGAGGCGGGGCGTACAACGCGGCGCTGCCGCCGGCGGCCAGCGGCGGGCCGCCGTCCATCGGCAGGCCGAAGCCGTCCAGCACCCGTCCCAGGAGTTCCGGGCCCACCGGAACGCGCGCCTCCGCCCCCCGCGCGACAATTTCGTCGCCGGGCTGCACGCCGCCGGTTTCCTCGAGCGGCATCGAAAGCAGGCGTCCGCCGCGGAAGCCGATCACCTGCGCCCGGATGCGCCCTCCCGCCTGGGTGCGGATCTCGCAGAAATCGCCCACCGCGGCGGCGGGACCCTCGCTTTCCACCAGCAGGCCGGTCATTTCCGTGACCCGGCCGCTCCAGACCTGGAGGCTCATGCTGTTCAGCGCGTTCAGGCAGGATTCGAGGTCCATGCTATCTCCCGGCTCCGAAGCGGTCGGCGAAGCCGCGGCTGATTTCGCCCAGTTGCGTGTCAATCGAGGCGTCCAGGCTGCCGCGCGCGGTCTCGAAGATCGCGCTGCCGGGCCGGAGCGAAGCATCGGCGACCACTTCCAGGCGCGGCGGGAATTGGAGCGCCGCGCGGTGCCGCTCCACCAGGTCGCGATCGGCGGGCGCGAGTCGCAGCCGCGAGACTTCGCGAGCGTTCAGGCGGTCGAAGGCGGCCTTCACCAGCCCCAGCAAGGCTTCCGGGTCCACGGAGATCTCGCGGTGCAGGATGCGCGCCGCAATGGCGATCGCCAGGCGGACGATGTCGTGTTCGGCTTCGGCGCGGGCGCGCCGGCGGGCGTCGCCCAGTTCGGCGGCGAGGGCGCGGAAGGAGGCGAGCGCGGGCTCGAGCTGCGCCTCGAAGCGCTGGCGCTCGGCCGCCGCCGCCTCGGCC
>JAIEPW010000079.1 GCA_019748195.1 Bryobacteraceae bacterium | reverse complement strand
TTGCAACTGAATCAAACTCATCGATGGCACCCCGAGCAGTGAACCGGAGGTTGGATGTTCTTTGCTTGAATGATTTCGCGCCCGATCTCCGCCGCGTCCCGGTCCGGCTTCCAATCGAGCTTGGTCACCAGTTCCGCCGGCCGGATGTTCGGCGCCGGGTTCCGGTGACAGTCCAGGCACCACGCCATGTTCAGCGGCTGTACCTGCTTCACTTCAATCATCTGATCCACGCGCCCGTGGCAACTGACGCAACTGACGCCCGCCGTCACGTGCGCCTGGTGGTTGAAGTACACATAATCCGGAAGGAAGTGCACCTTGACCCACGGAATCGGATTGCCGGTCTTGTACGAATCGCGCACCAGCTCCAACTTCGCGGAGTTCGGCTTCACCTTGGTGTGACAGTTCATGCACACCTCCGTGGTCGGGATGGCTGCATACGCCGCCTTCGTCACCGTATAGTGGCAGTAGGTGCAGTCCATTCCCATGTTGCCGGCGTGCAGTTTGTGACTGTACTTCACGGGCTGCTCCGGCGTGTAACCGGTTTCCAGATTACGAGGATGCGAGATCCAGGCGTAGGCTCCAATGCCGCCCACGACACCGAGGCCCAGCAAGGCGCCCGCGATCTTCAACACTACGTCCGAGGTCTTCGAAAAGATGGCCGCCATTCAGTTATTCGTCCCAGGGAGAGGCGTGAATCTCAATCTACGTTTCTACCATGACCGTATAATTTACGCAACAGGAGCAATTCTTCTTGCCAGACAGTAAACCGTCGCGCATCGTTCGAGCCTTCGGCAATCTCAAAGTCCGGCCCAAGCTCATGGTGCTCCATAACATCTTCTTTCTGGTGTTAGCCTTAGCGGCCTACTTCACTCTCATCCCCTTGTTCGAGGAGCAGGTGGAACAGGCGAAAGCTCGCGAAATCAGTATCTTACGGCAATTCGGCCCGCTCGACTCGCAACGCATGCAGCAACTCGCGGCATCCCAGGCGGCCTACGACGAAGTGGTCGATCGGGCCCGGCTCACCTTATTCATTGTCCTGGGCGCGATCTATGTCCTTGCGGTTTTGTCCCTGGAATTGGCCATCATGCCTTTGTACGTCTACCGCCCTTTGCGCCGCATGCTGGACGCTGACGACGCCACCCGCCGCGGCGACCGCGACAAGGAGTTGATCGCCGACCCGGAGATCATGGGAGACGAAATCGGCGAAATCATGCGGTCGCGCAATTCCACCGTGGCCGAGTTGCGGCGTCACGAGGATGAGCTCGCGCAGGCGATGGCTCGCCTGGAGGAGCAGGATCGCCTGGTGTCGCTCGGCCTCCTGTCGGCCTCCGTCGCGCATGAGCTGAACACGCCCCTGGCGGTGCTCAACGGCTCCATCGAGAAGATGATCGAAACCACCCGCGAGCCCCACGCCCTGGAGCGCCTGGAGAGAATGCAGCGCGTGGCGCAGCGTCTTCGCCGCATTTCCGAATCGCTGATCGACTTCGCGCGAGTGCGTAAGCAGGCCATGGAGCGCCAGGATCTGCGGGCCCTGGTGGAGGAAGCCTGGTCCCTGGTCGCCTTCGACGACAGAAGCGTGAAAGTGGTATTCACCAACAACGTTGCGCCGGAGCACGCGGTGATCGGCTCCGCCGACCGCCTGATTCAGGTTTTCGTGAACCTGCTGCGCAACGCGCTGATCGCCGTGGATCCGCAGACCGGCCGCATCGAGGTATGCTCCCGCGCTTCCGATCGCAAGCGACAGCCCTTCATCTGCGTCACGGTGCGCGACAACGGGCCCGGGATCTCACCGGACGTTCTTCCCGACATCTTCGATGCGTTCGTCACCACCCGCCTGGACGGCCGTGGCACGGGATTGGGGCTGACCGTCGCCGAGGGGATCGTCAGCCAGCACGGCGGCACCATCGCCGCCTCCAACCGCCCCGACGGCGGCGCGGCGATCGAGGTCTGCCTGCCCGCCGCGCCCGCGCCCTCCAATTCCCATCAGGACACCTATGTCGGAAAACACTCCGGAAACGCTTAGCCCTTCTTCCCAGCTCATCGACATCGCCGTCCTCGACGATGACCTGGACTTCCGCAACTACATGGAGGACTTCCTGAACGACGAAGGCATGTATTCCGTCCGTACCTTCGCCCATCCGGAAGATCTGTTTGAAAGCGCCGAGCAGCGCCTTCCCGACATCGTCCTGCTGGATATGAAAATGGGCCAGTTCAAGGGCGACAAAGTGCTCGAGCAGTTGCTGACCCGTTGGCCCAACCTCTGCGTCATCATCGTCACCGGATATCCCTCGCTCGAGGACATGCGGGCGACGTTCAAGCTGCGCGTCTTCGATTACCTGGCGAAGCCGTTCTCGCTCGCGCAGCTCCGCCAGACATTAAACAATGCTATCGAGAAGTTTGGCCTGGGGCGGAATCTGCAGGACAAGCTGCGCGAACGCCTCGGACACTCGATCAAGATGCTTCGCGTCGAGCGGGGCTGGTCGCTGAAAGATCTCGCGGGCGCGGCCAAGCTGAGTGTTTCGCAGATCTCCTCGATCGAGCGGGGAGCGAACCTGCCCTCCATCGAGTCGCTGCTGGCCATTTGCCGGGCGTTCGAAAAGAAGCCATCCGAGGTCCTGGCTTCGATCGATTTCTAGCTCTTGCGGCGCGCCAGCAGCAGGTTTGACGGAATGCGGCTGTATCCGTAGCCGATCTTGAAATCGAGCGGCTTCGCTGTTCCCGGAGTCTTGTAGGCCTGCTGCAGATCCTTCTGGATCAGGTAGCGGAAGCTGCCGTAAGGCTGCGTATAGTCCCCGTAGAGCTGCAACTGCCATGTCCCCGGATCGAAGTAGCGGAACGGGATCCCGGAATCGTCCTGCAGCACCGCCCGGCTGTTGCTCAACACCAGCTCCCGGATGATGGAGAACTCTTTCCGGTGAGTCATGTAGGAGGTCGCCTTGAAGTAGGTGACCATCTTTCCCGCGGATCGCACGAACGCCTGAAATCCGGCGTTCTCCGCCAGTTTCCCATCGCCCAGGTTCACTGAAAAATAACGCAGCGTTCGCTCCGTCGGATCGCCGCCGGTGCGAAATCGAATCTCTACGCCCGATCGCCCGGCCACCTTTTCCTCCGGCTTGCGCTCCACAACCTTGCCGTCATCTTCAATACGAATCCAGCGAACGCCGGTGATGGTCTGGTTCATCCGCGCCACCAGCACCATCAACGCGGGCAGCAGTCCATCGGTTACTTGCCCCCGGAAGGTCCGGTCCATCTGCCGGGTGATGAAAAAGCTGCGAATCATCACCGAATCGAGCGATTGGCGCAACGCCGCCAATTCGTCGCCAAGGTCTTTTTTCGTCATGCGGTGAATGGGCGGGATGGTCCCGGCTGGTTCCAGGCCTACCAGTACGTATTGCGTGTGCCCCGGAAAAAGCGTAAGAACCGTCAGTGCATCCGGGCCGCCGAAGGGATAGAAAACCGTCGCCCCGGCCACTGCGTCGCCGCGCAGTTCCTTGGCGTAAAACGCCCCCATGCGCGGCAGCCGATCCTGTTGAACACGCAGCCAAGCCTGTTGGAAGGACGCCTGGTGACTCTTCCAGTCCTCTGATTCTTCAAGACTTCTCAACGCGCCGCCGTCCCCCGACGGAAGACCTGCCAGGAATCGAGCCACCTCGTTCGGAGTTGCGGGCGCTACCGCGGCTTGTTCATCGGCCCCGAACAGCGCGACACAGGCGAGGCAAGGGAGGAAGGTACGTAACTGCGGCACGGCAGAGATCAGAATAGCAGTTCTGTGCCAAAAATCACGAGGGTCTATAGCTTATAGGCCGTATCAGGTCTTTTTGCGGCGCGCGAGCAGGAGGTTCGATTCGCCGCGGCTGGCGCCGTACCCGATGCGGAATCCGAGAGGCGTTGCGGCCCCCGGTGTTCCATAGGCCTCCAGCAGGTCGGGCTGCTCCCGGTTGGCAAACACCGTTTTCGGCGGAGTGTATCTCCCAAACAATTGGACGGTCCACAAGGCAGGGTCAAGCAACCGGTACGGAACACCGCTGTCATCCTGCAGAATGGCATCGCTGTTTTGCAGAATGTGATCCCGAATCATGGAAAAGGAGTTCCTGTGCACGAGATACGATGTCGCCTTCAGGAACGTCACAACGCGACCCTGGCTCACCAGGTACTTCCGAAAATCCTGGTTCTCATCGAAGTGGCGGTTGATGAGGTTCACGGAGAAGTAGCGAAGCGTTCTTTGCTCCCCGCCGGGCGTGCGGAAGCGGACTTCCACCCCGGCCCGCCCGGGAGGGCGTTCCCCGGGCGCGCGTTCGCGCAGCTTCCCTTCCGGGTCCACCCGCACGTACTTCAAGTCCGTGATTTCATTGTTCAGGCGCACCAGGAAGATCAACAGCGTGGGAAGCAGGCCGTCGGTCACCTTGCCGCGGTAGCTCTCATCCATTTCCTTGGTGTAGAAGAAGCTGGTCCGGATCACCGTGCGCAGCGATTCCCGAAAAGCCGTGAGTTCCTCGTCGAGCTTTGCTGGATCCAGTTTCTCCGGGTCCGGCAACGTCCCCGCCGGTTCCAACCCCACCATCAGGTACGAGTTAGCGGCCGGAAACAGCGTCGTAACAGTCAGCGCGTCGGGACCGCCGAACGGATAAAAGACGCGCGCGTCCCGGAAGTCCGCAAGCCGTGCCGCATGGAACTGCTTCATTCGCGGCATTCGGCCAGTTGCCAGCGACTTCCAATCGGCGTCGAATCCGGCTCGATGCCTGCTCCAGGCCGGATCGGAATCCAGTTCGCGGAAAACGCTTGACTGCCGGGCCGGCAGTCCCGCCAGCAGCCGTGCCACATCGTCCGCCCGATGGGCGCCCAAACCAGCCCCTGAGCACAGCAAGAGTGCGATTCCAACTCGAAACAATTGCTAAACCTCGTTGTTCTGAGCATACATCGCGGCGGGCTGCTGCATGGTCATGCAGTGCAGCGTCCCCAGCCCCAGGACAAGGTCCAGGGCGTGGATGCCCACAATCTCGCGATCGGGGAAACATTCCGCGATCCGGTTCAGCGCAACCCGATCATTGCGGTCGTTAAAGGTAGGAACCAGCACCAGGCGATTCGCAATGTAGAAATTCGCGTAGCTCGCCGGCAGGCGCTGCCCCGCAAACTCGAGCCGGCCAGGCATCGGCAGCGGAACCACCTCAACATCACCCCGCTCTTTCAGAAGCGCGAGATTCTCCCGCAACGGCTCGTAGTTCTCATCGCCGGGGTCGTCTTCCACCGCCAGCAGAATGCGATCCCGCCCGGCGAACCTCGCCAGGTCGTCGACATGGCCGTGCGTGTCATCGCCCGCGATCCCGCGGTTCAGCCAGATGGTCTCCTCCACGCCCAGATACTCCCGGAACGCTTCTTCGAGATCTTGCCTGGATGCCCCCGGGTTGCGAGCCTGAACGTCGCTCAACAGGCACTCCTCGGTGGTCAGGATGCGTCCCGCTCCGTTGACGTCGATCGAGCCCCCCTCCAGCACCAGATCCGGCTGCCACCGCCGCATTTGGAACTGGTTGGCCACAAACTCCGGGATCGCATTGTCATGTTCGTGGTTCGAATACTTGGCCCAGCCGTTGAACTTCCAGTCCGTCACCGCCACCTCGCCGGCGCCGTTGCTTATGAACAGCGGGCAGTAATCCCGCGTCCAACTGCGATTGGTGAAGTAGTGATAGAACTCGACAGCGCTCAAGTCCGCATGCGCTTTCTTCAGAATCGAGCGGACTTTGCGCTCCGTATCGTGATCGCGCACCAGAATCCGCACCCGCTCCACGCGAGCGAGCTTCCGCACGATATCGGCGTACACCCAGGGGACCGGCTGGAACTTGCCCGGCCAGTCCGATCTCTCATGCGGCCAGGCGAGCCAAGTTGCCTCGTGCGGCTCCCATTCGGCGGGCATGCGGAAGCCCAGCGATCGTGGTGAAGTGGATGGGGATGACAGGCGGATTCTCCAAACCTCCAGTGTAAACAACCCTCCGGTCCGCGCCCGTGGCCGCGGGCGATCGAAAAACCGTACCATGATTCCACGTGATTCATTACGATCCGCATAAATGGCTGGACCACTTCTTCGATTTCCGCGGCTCCGCGCTCAAGGAGATCCTGGGCCGCCTCGCGCTCAGCGTCCTGTGGTCCGTCGCTGTCGTGGCGGCCCACAAGTATTGGATGCCGGTGGCGATTCCGTCCACCATCCACTCCCTGGTGGGAGTCGCGCTCGGCCTGCTGCTGGTGTTCCGCACTAACTCCTCCTACGATCGCTACTGGGAAGGACGCCGCCTGTGGGGCGGCATCGTCAACGCGAGCCGCAACCTGGTGCGTTCCGCGTCGGTACATATCAGCGACCGGGAAAGTCTGCTGCGTCTCGTCAATTGGATCGTCGCGTTCCCGTACGCCGCAATGAGCGTCCTGCGCGGCGCTCCGAGTCTGGGGCCCGCCGCCCGCGATCTGCCGTCGCGCGGAGAACACCTCGCAGCGTCGCATCATCTCGCCATGAGCGTCGCGGCGGAGATCACCATCTGCCTGCGCGACGCTCAACGCAAGTCCGGCTTCAGCGACCTGATCCTGGTCTCGCTGGAAAGCCACGTCCGGGAACTTGTCGATCACCTGGGCGGCTGCGAACGCATCCGCAAAACCCCGCTTCCCTTCGCCTATGTCCTGCACCTGCGCCGGGCCCTGGTGCTGTACTGCTTCACTCTTCCGTTTGCCCTTGTCGAAGCCTTTGGTTGGACCACCGTGCTGGACGTGCTGCTGGTGGGCTACGTTTATTTCGGGATCGAGGAAATCGGCGTCGAAATCGAGGGTCCGTTCGGCTACGATGCGAACGACCTGCCGCTGGACGACATCAGCGACGGCATTCGCGGCGATCTGCGCGCGCTCGCCGGGGCCGAATCGGTCCCCGCGCAACCCATGCCGGAAGGGCTTTAGGCAAGCGCATCCCGCAGCCGCCGGATCTGCCCCGCGTGACCCTCGGCGTGCTCGGCGTAAATCCGCACCAGGCCTTCGAGTGACACTCGCCCCAGCTTCGAATGGGTTCCGAAGCGCTGGAAGGTTTCATCCGGCAGTTCCCGGATCAACTCAAAATTCGATCGCCGAAGAATCAGGAACTGCTCCAGCGCCAACGCGAGGTCGCGCCGGTCGTAATCCAGGTAATTCGCCCAGCCTTTCTCGTCGTACCAGATGATGTTGGGATCGTCTTCGGCGATCACTTGCCTGAGCCGCATGGCCCCCACCGCCTCGGAGTCGGCCAGGTGACAGGCGATTTGGCGGATGGTCCACTTGCCGGGCTCCGGCTCGCGATCCAGTTCCGGTTTGGACACGCCCGCAAGGGCTTCGGCCACAAGATCCGCGCCGCGGCGGAAACGTTCCAGCAGTTCCGGCGTCATGATTACTAATAGTAGTCGGCGCAGCTCATGTAGTAGCCGCACTGCTTACAGAACAGCTTGCATTTGCGTTCACTCAGACGGACGCTGCATACCGGACAATAAAGGCAGGGCTCGTGCTCGTCGCGATCCGTCTCTCCGGGGGCGGCCGGGCTGGTGATCGGCTCCATGGTGGAACCATTATAATGTCGGAATCCGATATGAAGAAGTTCGCTGCGGCAGCAATCCTCCCGATCGCGGCCCTCTGCTTTTTGACGTTCCGGGGAGAAGCGCAACGGGGCGAGCGCCCGGTGAAGTACCCGGCTCGAGGCACCCGCGGCGCGGTGGCCGCCGGAACCGACCAGGCGGCCGAGGCCGGCATGCGCCAGTTCCACAAGGGCGGCAACGCCGTGGATGCCGGCGTGTCCGCGATGTTCGCGGCCTCCATTGTCGAATACTCCCACTTCGGCTTCGGCGGGGAAGCCCCCATTCTGATTCGCAACAACAAAGGCAAGGTATTCGCCATCGCCGGCGTCGGAACCATGCCCAAGCTCGCCAGCGCCGATCTGTTCCGCACCCGAAAGTTGCAAGCCGGCGAGGTGATGCAGCAGGACCCCGGTGGCTTGAAGGGCATGGTCCCCGTCGCCGGCCTGATGCCGGCCCTGGTCCCCGGCATGGTGGATGCCGGATTGCTCGCGCTACGCGAGTTCGGAACCCGCGGCTTCTCGGAGATCATCCAGCCCGCGATCGACCTGGCCGACGGCGCGCCCATCGATGAGATGCGCGCCGGCTATATCGCGCGCTCCCGCCGCTTCTTCGACCTTTGGCCCATCTCCAAGGAGACCTTCCTGATCAATGGCCAATCCCCGCGCGCCGGGGAGATCTTCCGCCAACCCAAACTCGCCGCCACCCTCCGCGCCATGGCCGAAGCCGAAAAGAAAGCTCTGGCGAAAGGCGCCACCCGCGCCCAGGCCATCGACGCCGTTCGCGACTACTTCTACCGGGGCGAAATCGCGCGCAAGATCGACGCCTTCAGTAAAGCCCATGACGGCCTGCTGCGTTATGAGGACATGGCTGCGTTCAAGCTCTCCGTCGAGGAGCCGCTCTCTGCCACCTACAAGGGCTACGTCGTCTATAAGCCCGGATTCTGGAGCCAGGGTCCCTCCATGCTGCAGACCCTGAGCATCCTGGACGGCTACTCCGACAAGCCCCCGTTGCATTCCGCCGAACAGATCCACCGCGTTACAGAAGCTCTAAAGTTGGCCTACGCGGATCGCGACACTTACTACGGTGACCCCAAGTTCACCAGGATTCCGGCGGAGCTGCTGTCTCGCGAGTACGCCGCCGCGCGCCGGCAGTTGATCGGGAACAAGGCCTCGCTGGAGTTCCTGCCGGGCTCTCCGGGCGGGCAGAAGGGGCGGCATCCCACCGAGAGCGAGATCGCCTCCATCCGCATCGACGATGCGCTGATGGCCGGCGACACGACTTGCGTGGACGCGATGGATAAGGATGGCTGGGTCTTCTCCGCCACCCCCTCGGGCGCCTGGCTGCCCAGCGTGATCGCCGGGGATACCGGCATCCCGCTCACGCAGCGCGCGCAAAGCTTCCTGCTGATCCCCGGACACCCCAACGAACTCGGTCCCGGCAAGCGGCCCCGCGTTACGCTGTCGCCCACCCTGGTGATGCAGCCGGACGGGCGGCCGTACCTCGCGCTGTCCACGCCGGGCGGCGACAACCAGGATCAGGCTCTGCTGCAATTGATCCTCTACGTGATCGATCACGGCATGAACGCGCAAGCCGCCGTGGAGGCGCCGCGATTGCAGACCCGGCATCTGGTTTCGAGCTTCGATAACCACGCCTGGAACCGCGGCGATCTTTTGCTGGACGATCGCATCCCCGAGAGCGTCGCCAACGAGCTGTCGGCGCGCGGACATCGCGTCGGACGCCGCTCGCGCTTCAACTCCGGTTCCGCGCCGGTCCTGATCCGGCTGAATCCGGACGGCGTCATCGAAGGCGGCGCCGATCCGTTCTATTACCGGGTTGCCTTGGCGTGGTGAGGCGGCTCCTCACACTGACCCTGGCGGCGATCGCCGCCCTCCCGCAAACCCCCGGACCCGAGCGCCCGGCCCCGGAAAACAAGCCCGCGGCTCCCGAGGGAGTAGTGGCCCCGCCCTCTCCCGCCGCCCCGCAGGCGCCCCAGGAGCTTTCTCTCGCCGGCAAGACCGATACCGACAAAGGCGAAAGCCGCCGCAACGAGAACGTCCAGGTCAACATGGTGGACAACAACGCGCTGAAGGAGCTGCAGCAGCGCATGGGCGCGAGCGCCACCATCGTCGACGAGTTCAAGCCGGACCGCAATTACTTCTCCAGCGAGTACGGCAACCGTGTCCCCGCGCCCATCCACGTTCCCGCGCAAACCGCCGCCGGCTTCCACGGCCAGCTTTCCTGGACGCACATGAACAGCATCCTGCGCGCGAGATCGTTCTTTCAGGTGGGCGAGGTGCTGCCCGCGCGCGAGAACGGGTTTGGAGCCGCCGCTGGATTCCGGCCCTGGAAAGACGCCTACTTCTTCGGCGACGGCAGCCTGAACCGGGTGCGCGGCATGGTGAATGGCAATGTCTTGATCCCGCGCCTGGACGAGCGCTCGCCGCTGCTGGTGAATCCGCGCACCGGACTTCCCAGCCCCGCCGCCGACCCGCAAACACGTGCCGTGGTGCTGCGCTTCCTGGACGCCTTTCCCGCCGTGGCGCCCAACCGGACCGATATCAACGAACGGGCACTGAACACCAATGCGCCCCAGTCCATCGACACCAGCACGCTCACCTCGCGCTTCGAACAGCGAATCGGTCCGCGAGATCGCCTGAATGCTCAGCATTCCTGGACCGAGCAGAATATCGCGGCCTATCAATTCGTGAAGGGTCAGAACCCGAACACCATCAGCCGCGCCCACACGGCGCGGTTGACCTGGACCCGAAGCTGGAATCCGCGTACCGTAACCAACTTTTCGGTGGGCTTCGATCGCGTCGGCACGGTGCTTAGCCCCGCCGCCGGCGCCGTGGGTCCCACGGTGAATTTCGCCAATATCCTGCAGGAACTGGGACCCTCGAGCACGGTGCCGCTCGATCGCGTGATCAACCGGTTTCGCCATGCGGGCGAAATTCGCCAGTCGCGCGGCCGCCACCAGTGGAGCGCGGGCTTCTCCATCGCCCGCCGCCAGACCAATTCCGACGAGTTCAGCGGGCATCGCGGCTACTTCTATTTCCGTAATGACTTTGGCAACGACGGCATCACCAACCTCCGCATGGGGATGCCCAGCCGCTTCGCCGGCTCGCTCGGCGCCACCCGGTTCGATTTCCGCGCCGTCGAGCAGGAATACTTCGCCGGCGATGTCTGGCGCGTTCATCCGCGTCTGACGCTGAACGCCAGCCTCCGCTACGAGCCGTTCGTTACGCCGCGGGAGCGCCTGGGCCGCGTGCCGATCGATGTCGCCAGCGACCGCAACAACCTGTCGCCCCGCTTCGGCCTGGCATGGAGCATGCCACGCAAGCTGGGCGTGATGCGAGCGTCTTACGGCACGCACTACATGGAACCCATGGCCGTGACGCTGCAACAGGTGCGATTCAATCCTCCCGGCAGCATCAAAGTGGAGGTACAGGCGCCGAACCTGGCCAATCCCTACGATAAGCTGCGGCCCCAGGACGTGTCCCCGGACGGCCGGTCCATCTTCGTGTACCTGGATCCGAACCTGCGGTCGCCCTACTCGCACCAGTACAGCTTTTCCTGGGAGCCGGAGTTGCCGCGCCGCTGGCGGCTGAACATCGGATACGTGGGCAGCCGCACCATGAAGCTGTTGCTGAGCTGGTATACCAACCGCGCGCTGCCCGATCCCGATCCCGCCCTGAACACTACCGCTACCATCAACAACCGCAGGCCCGACACGCGTTACTACGATTTCCGGCGCGTCGTGAATGCCTCCATCGGCTATTACGACGCCGCTCGCGTGACGGTAACCGCTCCATCCTGGCGCGGGCTGACCTTTGACGCCTCCTACTGGTTCAGCAAGGCGATCGATCTGGGCGGCGCCTACATCAACACCGCTACCGGCGAGGACGCCCGGCAAGGCCAGAGCCAATCGGAACTTCCGCTGCAATCCGATCTGAAGGGCTTGAGCAGCTTCGACCAGCCCCACGCCCTTCTGGCGCACGTCTTCTACAACACGCCTTCCTTGACGCGGGCGCCGGCATGGTTGCGCAGGGGAGTGGGACGGTGGAATCTGATGGCCGTGTACCTGGCGAAAAGCGGCACACCCTTCACCGTGGTCTCCGGCTCCGATGCGCCCGGCTTCGGTAACGTGGACGGCGCTCCCGCCGACCGCGTGAACGTTCTCGATCCCTCGGTCCTGGGCAGGACCATCGGCGACCCCGATTCGGCGCTTGCGCTGCTGCCCCGCTCCGCCTTTGCGTTCATCCGCCCCGGCGAGACGCGCGGCAACATCGGCGTGAACACGTTCCGCAAGGGCGGGATCTACAACATGAACTTCGCGCTGGGGCGCGACTTCCGGATCGCCGGCGAACGCACGCTGGTGTTGCGCGCCGAGGCCGTCAATCTCTTCAACACTCCGCAATTCGCCGATCCCGGCCGCGAGCTCGCTTCCCCCAACTTCGGACAGATCACCAACACGCTGAACGAAGGCCGCACCATCCAATTCGCGGTACGGCTGCGCTGGTAGCTCTGCTCTACGATAGAAGCATGTCCACTGCGGCAGTCCCCGTCCGGCGGCCTCCCGGTCCCAAGAGCCGGCCGGTGGTCGGTTATCTTCCGGAGTTCCGCAAGAACCCGCCGCCGCTGCTCGCCCGGTTCGCGCGGGAGTACGGCGATATCGTCTATTTCAAGCTCGGTCCGCAGCATACCTATCTGCTGAACCACCCCGATTTCGTCAAGGATGTCTTCGTCACCCACAGCGCGAACTTCACCAAGAGCCGGATCTTGCAGCGCGCGAAGTCGCTTCTCGGCGAAGGACTGTTGACCAGCGAAGGGGACGCCCACAAGCGCCAGCGGCGCCTGATGCAACCTGCCTTTCATCACCAGCGGCTGATCGGTTATTCCCGCCAGATGTCCCGCTACGCCGGCTTGTGGCGCGGGCGTTGGAAGGACGGCGAGACTCGCGACATACACGAGGAGATGATGCGCCTCACCCTCGCCATCGTCGGCATGACGCTCTTCTCCGCCGACGTCGAGGGTGACGCGCCGGAGGTGGGCGAAGCGCTGGGCCAGATCCTCGACCTGTTCAACTTCCTCTTCCTGCCCTTCTCCGAGTACCTCGAGGTCCTGCCCATCCCGCCCGTGAGACGCATGGAGAAGGCCCGCGAGCAGTTGGATTCCATCATCTACCGCGTGATCCGGGAACGCCGTGCCTCCGGCGAGGACAAGGGCGACCTGCTCAGCATGATGCTGATGGCCGTGGATGAGGACGGCGCCGGCGTCATGAGCGACCAGCAGGTGCGCGACGAGGCCATCACCATCTTTCTCGCGGGTCACGAAACCACCGCCAACGCGCTCACCTGGACCTGGTACCTGCTCTCGCAGCACCCGGAGGTGGAAGCGAAGCTGCACGCCGAAGTCGACCGCGTGCTCGGTGGGCGATTGCCGGAGTTCGAGGACCTCCCCAATCTGAAGTACGCCGAGATGGTCCTCGCCGAGTCCATGCGCCTCTATCCGCCGGTGTGGGCCATCGGGCGGCGCGCCAAGTCGGACTATCCCGTGGGAGGCTTTGTTATCCCGGGCGGCTCCGTGGTGATTCTCAGTCCCTGGGTCTCCCATCACGACCCGCGCTGGTACCCCGATCCGTTGAAGTTCGACCCGGAGCGCTGGACCCCGGATGAGTCCGGCAAGCGCCCTAAGTTCTCTTACTTTCCCTTCGGCGGCGGACCTCGCCTGTGCATCGGCGAGCGCTTCGCCTGGATCGAAGGAACGATGCTGCTGGCTGCCCTGGCGGCCAAATGGAGGCTGAGGTTGGACCCGCATCAGAAGGTGGAGCCGAAAGCCACCATCACCCTTCGTTCCCGTTACGGAATGCGAATGCGCCTGGAAGCGCGCGGTTAAGTCACCGTCCGGCGAACTTCGCCTTGCGCCGCTCCCGGAAGCTCGCCACCCCTTCGGCGAAGTCCTCCGACTTCAGAATCGCGGGCATGTCTTCGCGCATGCGCGCGATTGCTTCCCGCTCGCCATGCTCCAGCCCGATGCGAGCCGACTTTAGGGTCGCCCGCACACCCAACGGCGCCTGTTCCGCGACGCGCCCGGCGATCGCCAGAGCCCGGTTGAATTGCTCGCCCGGCGCGGTGATCTCCTGGATCAGGCCCAGCCGCAGCGCTTCCTCCGCGCCGAACTCCTCCCCCGTCAGCAGCCACCGCATCGCGTTGCCCCAGCCCGCTTCGCGGACCAGCCGGAACGGAGCGCCGCCTAGCGGGTACAATCCCCGCCCGACCTCCAGTTGCGCGAAGCGGACGTTGGAGGCAGCCAGGCGGATGTCCGCCGCCAGCATCATCTCCACCGCGATCGTGTAGGAGATTCCCTGCGCGGTCATCACCACCGGCTTCGTCAACCGGCTGCGCATCCCGAACGGATCCACTTCTCCCTCGCCCATCGGGAAAGCGTCCGGCTGCTGAAAGCGTTCCGAATATTGCCCCAGATCGATGCCGCCGCTGAAGTGGTCTCCGTGCGCGAACACCACCGCGCACCACAACTCCGCATCCCGTTCATACTCGCCGTACGCCCGCGCCAGCGCGTGGAACATCGGCGGGTCGAACGCGTTGCGTTTGGCCACGCGATTCAACCCGATCAGAAACACATGGCCCCGCCGCTGGGTGGTGATCGATTCGTTCATCGCACCGCGCTCTTCTGCCGCGCCGGGAGAAATTCGTCGCCCGCCTTCCAGGTCGGCATCCGCGGATAGTTCGCCACGTTGATTCCGATCAGCATCCCGAACTGGGCCATCTGTTCCATCCCCGCGAAGTCCCAGTCCTCCTTGTAGTCATCCGAGGGCTGATGGTAGCTCTTTGAGTTGTACTCGCGGAACATCTTCTCCCCGTAGCCGGACGGCTTGCCCAGGTACTCGCTGCCGCCGTGCACAGAGAACGCCGGCACGCCGACGCGCGCCATCGAGAAGTGATCCGAGCGGTAATAGCTGCCCTGCTCCGGCCGCGGATCGGGCTTGATCACCAGGTTGAACCGCTTCGCCGCTTCCTGCACGATGGGCCACACCGTCGTGCGCTCGGCGCCGGATACGCTCGTGTCGCTGGTCCGCCCGAAGGGATAGAACGCGTCGAAGTTCAGATTCAGCGCGATCTTGCCGATCGGAATCGCGGGGTGCTGCCCGAAATACTCGCTGCCCCGCAATCCGCCTTCCTCCGCGGTCACGAACAGAAAGATCGCCGAACGGCGCGGCTTCTGCGGCAGGCTCATCCATGCCCGCGCGATCTCGATTACCATCGCGCATCCCGTGGCGTTGTCCACCGCGCCGTTGTAAATGCGATCGCCGTCCACTGGCTCACCCACGCCCAGATGATCCCAGTGCGCGCTGAACACCACCGCTTCCCCCTTCAATTTCGGATCGCTGCCTTCGATGGTCGCCACTACGTTCTCCGTCTCGATGTCCCGCAGCGCGGATTCCAGCCTGCCGCTGATTCGCAGGCCCAACGGGAACGGCTGGAAACCTCTTGTATCCGCCGCCTTCAGTAACTCCTCCACCGTCCGCCCCGCCATCGCCAGCAGCCGGTTCCCGGACTCCGTCGTCACCCACCCTGCGAACGCCAGCGCCGGATCCGAGGCTCCGCGCTTCACCTGCGGATCCTCCCTGCCCCAGGAACTCCGCACCACCTCCCAGCCGTAGCTCGCGGTCGGCGTAGTGTGTACGATCACGGCCGCTTTCGCGCCGCGCCGTGCCGCTTCCTCGAACTTGTAAGTCCACCTCCCGTAGTACGTCAGCGCCTTGCCCTTGAAAAACCTCGCATCCTGGCTGGGAGGCTCGGACGTGAACAGCACTACCACCTTGCCCTTTACGTCCACGCCTTTGTAGTCGTCCCAGTCGTACTCCGGAGCGCTGATCCCGTGGCCCACAAACACAGCTTCTCCATCCCATTCGCTCGCCGGAATTTGCTCTCGGGACTGCCCGGCGAAATCGTCCAGATAGCGGAACGAAATCGTCTGCGATCCCTTCGATGCGGTCATCACCGCGCCCGGTTTCGTCGTCACGCCCACCAGTGGAACCTTTTGCAGGTACGTACCGTTATCGCCCGCCGGCTTGGCCCCGGCGATTCGCATTTGCGACACCAGATACTCGGTGGCGATCCTGCCGCCCCGGTCGCCCGGACTGCGCCCCTCCAGCAGGTCGCTTGACAGGAACTTGGTGTGCGCGCGGATCTTCTCGCCCGAAATCTGCGTGATCTGAGCCGCGAGCATCCCGGCGGCCAGCAGGAAACATCCCGTGAACCTCATGCGACCAGTGTAAAGAGTTCCGCCGGGCTTTGCCCGCTGTGTTATGATACTGGCGGGGACAGCTCCGTCAAACGATCTGATTTCATTGGACTTAGCCACCCCGCAGCCGATCCACGTGACTTCCGAACAAGCCGCCATTGCCGCCCAGATTGACCACACCCTGCTGAAGCCGGAGGCCACCGCCGCCGACATCCGCCGTATCTGCGCCGAAGCTCGTCAGTGGCGCTTCTGCAGCGTTTGTGTCAATCCGTACTGGGTTTCTCTGGTCGCTGAGGAACTACAGGATTCCGCCGTCAAGGTCTGCAGCGTCGTCGGATTTCCGCTGGGGGCCGCGCTGCCCGGCATTAAACTCACTGAGGCCGCGAACGCCATGAAGGACGGCGCCAGGGAAATCGACATGGTGTTGAATGTCGGCGAGTTGCGCGGCGGCAATCATGACCGCGTTCAGGATGAGATCGCCATGCTGGCCTCCATCGTCGCGCCCACGGGTTCCCTCCTCAAGGTGATTCTCGAAACCGCGCTGCTTTCGGACGAGCAGAAAGAACTCGCCTGCCGCATCTGCCGCCAGGCCGGCGCCCATTTCGTCAAGACGTCCACCGGCTTTGGTCCCGGCGGCGCAACCGTGCACGATGTCTCGCTGATGCGGCGCGTGGTCGGCCCGGACATGGGCGTAAAGGCCTCCGGCGGAATCCGGACCCTTGAGGATTTCCGCGCGATGATCGCCGCCGGCGCCACCCGCGTCGGCGCCTCCGCCAGCGTGGCGATCGTCAAGGCCGCGGAGGCCGGAGCCTCGGCCTGATGGCGACTCGCAAACAATCGGTCCGTTTTCGCGAACGCGCGGAACTGCTCGACTTCCTGCTCGAAGTCTCCACGGTCACCACCGAAACGCTCGACCTGGACCGCCTGCTGGAGAGCGTCGCCAAGATCATTCGCGACGTGATTCCCTCCGATCTGTTCGCCATCCTGCTGTACAGCGAACGCGCCCAGGGACTGCGCATCCGCTACTCCACCGGTCATCGCGCCGAACTGGTGCGCAATCTGGTGGTGCGGCTGGGCGAGGGGCTCACCGGCACCGCCGCCTCCGAACGCCTCGCCGTGCTCTCCGGCGATGTCCGGCAGGATCCCCGCTATCTGAACGCCGTCGACGCCGTGCGCAGTGAGCTGGCCGTGCCCATGATCGCCCGCGGAAAGCTGGTGGGCGTCATCGACCTTCAGTCCACCCAGGGCGACGCTTATAACGAGCAGGATCGCGCGCTCGTCCGCCTGTTGGCGTCGCGCGTGGCCGTCGCCATCGACAACGCACGGCTGTACCGCCGGGTCGAACGCCAGAACCGCACGCTGCGCACCTTATCCCACCTCTCTCAGGAGTTCAGCTCCATCCTCGCCATTGACGAACTGCTGGGAAAGATCGCCAAGACGATCAAGGCCCTCATTGACTTCGATGCGTTCAGCATCTTCCTGGTGGATAACGAACGCCACTCCCTGGTCCACCGCTTCAGCCAGCGCTACGACAAGCGCGTCGACCTGAACAACATCCCCATGGGCATGGGCATCACCGGAGCCGCGGCCGAGTCCCGCGAAGTGGTTCGCGTCGCCGACACCGCGGCGGACCCGCGCTATATCGCCTCCCACCCGGGCATTCGCAGCGAAGTGGCGGTGCCCCTTATCCTGCAGGATCGCGTCATCGGCGTGCTGGACGTCGAAAGTGAACGCCTGAATTACTTCACCGAGGATCACGCGCGAACACTGGCCCTGTTGGCCCCGCAAATCGCCAGTTCGGTGGAGAACGCCCGCCTCTACGAAGAGCTCGCGCAGCGCGAGCAACGCATGGAGCAGGACCTCCGGGCCGCCCGCAAGCTGCAAAGCGTCCTGCAGCCCCGGTCCGCTCCCGAGCTTCCCGGGCTGGAAGTGGCCGTGCGCGCCCGCGCCGCGCGCGAGATCTCCGGCGACGTCTACGACTTCTTCGAGCATGATGAAGACCACGCCCTGATCGCGTTCGGCGATGTCTCCGGCAAGGGCGCGGCCGCCGCGCTGTATGGAGCGCTGGTCAGCGGTCTGCTCCGCATCCTCGCGCCCAGGCGGCGCAGCCCCGCCCTGCTCCTGAAATCGCTGAACGAAACCTTGCTAGAGCGCAAGGTGGACGCCGTCTACGCCACTCTCATGGTCGTGCTGTGGGAACGCCGCAGCGCCCGCTTCACCATCGCCAACGCCGGCTCCGAACCGCCGCTGATCCTGCGCGCCGGCGAAGTCCTGAAGCCGCGCGTCGAAGGCGTCCCCATCGGTCTCTTGGATGACGTCGAATATGAGGAAATCGGTCTCGACGTTTCTCCCGGCGATACGCTGCTGTTCTACTCCGACGGCATCGAGGACCAGACCAACGAAACCGAGGAGAACATGGGCGAGGCTCGCATCCGCAAGGTGCTCCGCAAGTACGGCGCCGCTCCGCCGCGCGAGCTGCTCGATCAGTTGTTCCGCGAACTGGACGTCTTCCGCGGAGTCACGCCCATCTTCGACGACCAGTCTTCCGTCGCCCTCAAGGTCCTGGAATGAGCTTTCATTACGAAGACGGGCATCTCGCCGCCGGCGGCGTCCTGCTCGCGGGCATCGCCGAGAGAGCCGGAACACCTTGCTATGTCTATTCCGCGGACATGATCCGCGATCGCTTCCGCGCTTATGACCGCTCCCTGGCGGCCGTGCCGCACACCGTCTGCTACGCCGTCAAGGCCAACTCCAATCTCGCCATTCTGAAGCTGCTCGCCCGGGAAGGCGCGGGATTCGACATCGTCAGCGCCGGCGAGCTTTATCGCGTCCTGAAAGCCGGCGGAGATCCCGCCGGCATCGTCTTCTCCGGTGTCGGCAAGTCCGCCCCCGAAATCGAGTACGCCCTCGACCGCGGCATCTTCGGCTTCAATTGCGAATCCGAGGCGGAAATGGCCCTCATCGACTCCCTCGCCGCGCGGCGCGGGCTAAAAGCGCGAGTCGCGGTACGCGTGAACCCGGACGTCGACGCCTCCACCCACCCCTACATTTCCACCGGTCTGCGCGAGCATAAGTTCGGAATCGACATCTCCGAGGCGGAGGATGTCTACGAACGAGCCCGCGCCTGCCGTAACCTGTCTCTCGACAGCGTGAGCTGCCACATCGGCTCGCAGATCCTGGACCCGGCCCCGGTGTTCCAGGCGGTGGACCGCGTGCTGGACCTCATCGAAAGGCTGCGCGCGCGCGGCTTCGAAATCACGCACGCCGACCTCGGAGGCGGCCTCGGCGTCGCCTATCAGGCAGGCCAGACCACGCCGTCAATTGAACAGTACGGCGCCGGACTGGCTCAGCGTCTCACCGGGCGCGACTTGTCGGTAATGATCGAGCCCGGCCGCTCTGTCGTCGGCGAGGCCGGTGTCCTGCTCACCCGCGTGCTCTATCGCAAACGCAGCGGTTCGAAGGAGTTTCTGATCGTGGACGGCGCCATGAATGATCTCATCCGTCCGTCGCTATACCAGGCCTGGCACGACATCCTCCCGCTACGCGAGCCCCGCGACGGCACGTTCCGCGCCGATGTCGTCGGCCCCGTTTGCGAAAGCGGCGATTTCTTTGCCCGCGACCGGGAACTCGCGGAAGTCCTTCCCGGCGACCTGGTCGCGGTCATGACCGCCGGTGCCTACGGCTTCGTCCAGTCCTCGAACTATAACTCGCGTCCCCGCGCCGCGGAGGCGCTCATTGAAGGTGATTCGTGGAGGATCATTCGCACGCGCGAGACGTTCGAGGATCTGATTCGCGGTGAGTCCCTGGACTAACAACTACAGCAGTTTGTTGACCGCCGCTTCCACCTCGGAGGCCGGCGTGTCCCCCAAGAAGACCCGCGCCTTGCGCCCCGCCGGATCGTACAGGAACAGGGCCGGAAGTTCTCCGTCCCATTTGGCGTCCACGGCGCGATAAAACTTCTCGTCGTCCTTGGCCTGCTTGAAGTAGGCGGTTCCGCTAACGCCGCTCTGCTTTAGGAAAGCCGCCGCGGCGGCTTTCCGGTCCGGCTCGTCGCAGGACACCGTCACCAGCGCGAACGGGCGCGTGCTCAACTTCCGCGCAAGCTTCACCAACAGCGGCATCTCCTTGCGGCAGGGCACGCACCACGTGGCCCAGAAATTCAGCAGCAGCACCTGGCCCTTGGCGCCGGCGATCACTTTGCCGATTCCCGCTTCGTCCACCGGAATCACCGCGGACTGCCCCCGCGCGCCTGCCGCCGCGGACGCCGCGAGGCTTGCCAGCATCCATTCTCTACGGGTCACTTCTTTTCCAGCTTCAGGTTGATCACCGGGCTGCGGCGGGTATCGAAAACGCTCAGCGTGCGGGTGGGACTGGAAACGCCGTCGTGCTCCGCGCGCAGCTCGTAATCGATATTGACGTCCAGGTTATAAAACGAGTACTTGCCGCCCTCGCGCGTGATAAACGACCGTACCGCCAGGGACCTCATGTCCTTCAACTGCACCACCGCGCCGTTCACCGGCTGCTCGGAGGCGTCCGTCACCAACCCCTCGACGTGGCGCCGCGTCAGATCTTCCTTGTTTTTCTTGCCTTGCGCCGCTAGCGGCGAAGCCACCGCGGCCAGCAGCACGAATACGGCGAAAGCGCCCAACACCCGGTTTCTCATGCCACACCCCTAACTGTTGGATTCCCCGGACCGGACCGAAGTTACGGGAGATTGCGCCGTCAGCCGGATCATCGCCAGTCCTCTTCCTCCTCCTCCTCGGCGTCCTCCTCCTCGGCGTCCTCCTCCTCCTCGTCGAAATCGTCGAAGTCCTCGTCTTCGTCGTCATTCGCCGAGGCTTCGTCGGCAACCAGCTCAACCGGGTCCACACTGGCCACCGTGAGGTTCGCGCCACACTCTTCGCAGATCAGCGGGTCGCCTTCGTCGAGTTCGTCTTCCTCAACGTCGATCGCGGCGTCGCAAATCGGACAGTTGATCATTCTTCCCTCCCCAGAAGTCACAGCGTAAGCAACCCCTCGTGGAACGGAATTGCTCGTACAAATGTTACTCAGAATGCAACGGCCTGGCGCAACTCCTCCGCGTACCGCCTCATCTCGGCGGGCGGAACCGTCACCAGCACCTTCTCCACGTCCTCGCCCGTCTCGATCATGTGGCGCAGGTGCATCGCCGCCAGCTTCATGCACCACGCGTCCGTCAGCGGCTGTCCCGTCTTCGCGCTCAGTTCCAGCAGCGCCGGGTGCTCCATCGCGATCACCCGTTCGGTCCGTTCTTCGCCGTCCGTCGAAAGCAGAAACTTCACGTCGACCGTATCCGCATGACGGATCGAAATGCCGGTCTGCAGCCACTTGAAAGTCACGTGCCACATGCGGTCGAACGGGTCCGGACCCGCCTGAAAATCGCGTACGGAGTGAGGCATCGAGATCAGCTTAGCATGACCCTCGCGAGGCCCGGCAGGCTCTCCGGCGCCTACTCATCCGACACATTCGCATATCTCAGTACGGCGATAAATAAATGTATTACCATTTGTTAACTCCGTAACCGTTCTTGTGCAGGAAATCGCATGACTTGGGATTCTCCCCACAACTTGCTTTTGGCCAGTCTCGATCCGGCGACGCAACGCGACATCGCTCGCATGTCCTCCCCTCGTCACTTCGAAACCGGCGCCGAGCTGATCGCCGACGGCCGCGCCATTTCCAATGTTTACTTCCCGCTGGACCTGGTGGCCTCGCTCCTGGTCCCGTTGCCCGGCCGCCGCGACATCGAGGCCGCCATTGTCGGTGATGAGGGGTTGATTGGCGCGTCCCTGCTGCTGGGAATGGGCAGCACCGTCGGAAGAACCGTCGTTCAAGTCGGCGGTTCCGCGCTTCAAATGCGGGCCTCGGCATTCATGGAATTGTCACAGCGCCACCATAGCATCCCCCGAGCCGTCCGCCGTTATCTGTTCACCCTCATCAGCCAGACCGTGCGCACCGCCGCGTGCAACCAGGTCCATTCCATGGAGCAGAGATGCGCTCGCTGGATTCTCCAATGCCAGGACCGCGCCGGACGCAGCACCTTCCCCATGTCTCATCGGCAGCTCGCATCGCTGATGGGAGTCCGCCGGGCCACCATGACCGAGGCCCTCGGACGGCTGCGCCAGCAAGGCCTGGTGGAGTACTCCCGCGGCCTGCTCTCCGTAAGCAGCCGCGAGACCTTGGAAACGGCCGTTTGCGGCTGCTACGAAGGCATTCGCCGCGATTATCAGGCCGCACTCCCCATTCGCGCCGGCGGAGGTACGGAACCGTACCCAACTGTTGACCTTTCTTCGCCCGAATGGCATGATCCCGACGTGCGCGTGGTCGTCTACCTAACGTCGGACTCCGAGGACATCGGCTTCCTCAGCACCGCGCTCCGGTCCGTCGATTGCTCACTCCAGATGGCCGCCGTGAAGACGCTGCCGCAGGCTCTCGCTCTGGCTTCGCTCGGACCCGCGGTGCTGGTCTGCGGCTCCGACATCCCCGCGGACGACCTCAAGGAACTGTTTTCCGTCCCCGCCTTCCAGCGAATCCCCTTTGTCCAATTGAGCGGCGATCTCACCAGCTCCTCCGCCATTTTGGCGCAGGCCACGCAGCCCGGCGCCGAAACCCAATCCAGCACCAAGATCGGCCGGCTGATATCCACTTTGGCGGGCGCCGCTTAGTTCGCGCTCATCGCCGTAGCCGTCTCCAGCGGCAGTTTCACCTGCTCCGGAGCCGGCTCAAACCGCACGCTCACCAGTTTCGATACGCCCGGTTCCTGCATCGTGACGCCATACAGCGCCTGGGCCGACTCCATGGTCCGCTTGGCGTGCGTGATCACCACGAACTGCGTCTGCTCCGACATCTCCTTCAGCAGCCGCGTCATGCGAATGATGTTCGGCTCATCCAGCGGCGCGTCCACCTCGTCCAGAATGCAAAACGGGCTCGGCGTGTAGCGGAAGATGGCCATCAGCAGCGCCATCGCCGTCAGCGACTTTTCCCCGCCCGAGAGCAGCAGGACGTTCTGCAGTTTCTTGCCCGGGGGCGAGGCGATGATGTCGATCCCGGAGTCCGCCAGGTTGTTCTCATCCGTCAGGCGCATTTCCGCGATGCCGCCGCCGAACAGCGTGCTGAACATCTGCCGGAAGTGATCGTTGATGGCGTGGAAGGCTTCGCCGAACCGCCTCCGCGATTCCACGTCGATATCCTGAATCGCCTTCTCCGTGTCGCGGATGGAGTCGAGCAGATCCTGCCGCTGCGCGTTCAGGAAGTCGTAACGCTGCTGCGCCTCCTGGAATTCCTCCAGCGCCTGCGGATTCACCGGGCCCAGCGCTTCGATCCTCGCCCGCACTTCCGTGTACCGGCCTTCGATATCGGCCAGCGAAACCTCGTCCGGAACAGTTTCGTCGCCGGCGGCTAACTCCGCGGCGGCGATGCTCAACTCCTTGCGGGCGGTTTCATCCAGGTACTTCAGATCCGCCTGCCGCCGCACCAGATCCAGCTCCAGTTGGGACCGCCGTTCCTGCGCCGCCTGAGCTTCCCCTCGTAGCTGCCTCAGCGCTTCCTCGATCGCCGCCAGCGAAGCGCGCCGCGCCGTCTCCGCCTCCACCAGCCCGGCGACCTCGCCTTCGGCGGCCTGAATGGCCTCGGCCAGTTCCGTCGCCCGTTGATCGAGAGCGACGTTGTCTTCGAGCAGCCGCACCCGCTCGAGGCCCAAGCGCTCCATCTCGCGAGTCAGCGTTTCCCGCCGCGCCGAGATCTCGCGCACCTGCTGATCCAGCCTGGCTTCGGCCGCGCGCTCGGATCGCCGGCGCTCTTCCAGGCCCGCGAGTTCCGCCCGCAGCACCGCATGCTCCTCCGCCAGATGGTGCATCGCCGCCTGCTGCCGTTCCAGCTCCGCGCGCAGCTCCTCCAGCGCCTTCTCCTGTTCGAATCGCGCGGCTTCCTTCTCCGTCACCAGCGCCTGATTGCGCTCCCGCGTTTCCCGAGCCCGCTGATCTTCGCGCTGCAGCCGCTCCAGCTCGCGCGCCACTACCGTCTGCCGGCTGTTGGCGCGCGCTGTTTCTTCCCCCAGCGTGCGGTTCTCGTGCTCCAGCGCGAGAGCTTCTTTCTCTTGCGATTGCTGCAGCGCCCTCAGCCGCTCGAGCTCCTGCTCCAGGATCGCGGCCTCGCGTTCGTAGCCTTCCAGCAGCCCCGTGGTCTCATCCACCGCGGTCTGCCGGGCATGCACCAGTCCGCTCAGCTCCCGCAGCTCGCGCTTCAGCGCCAGCGGGCCGGAGCCGGTCTTCTTGCCGCCGCTCACCGCGTGCCCGCGATAACTGACGCCGTCCGGAAGCAGGAAGTACAGGTCGGGATGCGCCATCGCCAGACGTTGCGCCGCCTCCCGGTCTTCCACCAGGTAGCAGCTCGCCAGCCGCGGCAGGATGGCCGACGAGATTCCGGAAAGGCCGTTGGTGAACCGCAGCGCGTGGCTCAGCTTGCCGGAGACCCCGTCTTCCAGCGTGACGTTCCCTGGACCGTGAGAAGAAGCTTCCGGCTCGGGGTGCACCAGGAAAGTCGCCCGCCCGTCCAGATCGCTCTTCATCAACTCGATGCCGCGCTCGGCATCCGTCCAGTTCCGGACGACAACGTATTCCAGTTCTTCGTGCAGGAATTCCTCGGTCGCCTTTTCGTACGCCGGGTCCAGCACTTCAATGAAGTCCGCCAGCACCCCCGCGGGCTGAAAGTCACCTGCTCCCCCACGTTCCAGCGCAGTAAACAAACGCTTCACTGATTCCGTTGTATATGCGCGGTGAGAAAGGATTTCTTCGAGTGAATCCTTTCGCGCACGGTGGCGCGACAACTCCGCGCGCAACTGCTCGAGATGCTTGCGCGATTCCGCGATCCGCCCCCGCTGCCCCGCCAGTTGCTCGTCGGTCTCACGGCGTAGCGCGGCAGTCTCCTCCAAGGCCGAGCGCCGCGTCGAGAGGCGATCGCTGAGTTCGGCGCCTCGCGCAGCAAGACGTTCCAGCTCCGCTCCGGCGGCCTCCTCTTCCCGTTTCGATCTTTGGGTATCCCTTTCCACTCCCGCCAGAAACTCTTCAATCTGCGCCAGTTGATTCCGCAAAGTAGACGCTTCGCCGAGCAGCCGCAGCACGCTCTGACGCGCCATTTCCAGATTCCGCTCCCGCTCCCGAACCAGCACGCTCATGGCTTCGCGTTCGGAGTTCTTGCCGGCCATCCGCTCCTGCGCGGTGCGGGCCTGCTCGTCCAGTTCCACCAGCGCTCGTACGTGGATTTCCTTCTCGACGATCCCTTCGCCCTGCCGCTTCTCCAGTTCTTGCGTCTCGCTTTCCGAGCGCTGCAGCCGCTCTTCGATGGTCGCGATCTGCTTGGCTTGAGACTCCAGCCGCCCGCGCGTGCGCTCGATTTCCACCTGCGCCGCCGCATGGCGCGCCCGAGCGTCCGTCAGCGCCGTTTCCGTGGCGTAAAGGTCAGCCCGTTGCGCCGTCTGCTCCTGCTCCCGTCCGGCGACGTCGGATTGCAGTTGATGAAACTCGCCGGACGCCCGCGTAAGATCCAAGGCGAGTTTTGCCGCCTCCCGCTCCAGAATCTTAAACTTGCCCGACAACAACACCTTGAGGTGGCCCACCATCTCGCCGCGTAGCTCTTCGTAGCGCTTGGCCTTGGACGCCTGCCGCTTGAGGGAATTTACCTGCCGCGCGACCTCTTCGAGAATATCGAACACACGCGTCAGGTTCTGCCGCGCGCCCTCCAGCTTGGCTTCCGCCAGCCGCTTGCGAGTCTTGAACTTGGTGACTCCCGCGGCTTCCTCGATGATCGACCGGCGATCCGCCGGCTTATTCGAAAGAATCTGGCCGATCCGCCCCTGCTCGATGATGGCGTAGCTTTCCGGTCCCAAGCCGGTGCCCATGAACAAATCCTGGATGTCGCGCAACCGCGCGGCCTTCCCGTTGATCAGGTACTCGCTTTCCCCGGAGCGGAACAGCCGCCGGGTAATGGTGATCTCGTCCGGCTTGGGATGATGGCCGTTGCCGTTGCCATTACCGTTCGGAGCTGGTTCGGCCTCTACCTTGGGATCCACCAGCGTCAGCGTGACCGACGCCATCCCCAGCGGCTTGCGATCGCGGGTCCCGGCGAAGATCACGTCTTCCATCCGCGCGCCGCGCAGGCTCTTGGCGGATTGCTCGCCCAGCACCCAACTGATGGCGTCGCTCAGGTTAGACTTGCCGCAACCATTGGGTCCCACCACCGCGGCAATGCCGCTGCCGTGAAACCGCATCTCCGTTCGATCACAAAAGGACTTGAACCCTTGGAGTTCGACCCGCTTTAGTTTGAGCAAAGCTAGCCCCTCTCATCAGAAATATCTCGGGGGTGCCTCTATGCTACCCGCCCGCGCCGGAAAAGTAAAGCGCGTTGTGTACTGGATATGGGCATCCTACAAACGATACCCCAATTAGTAGTAGGCCACAAATCCCACCCCTGGCGCTCGAAGTCCCATACCTGAACAGCTCTCCTTCCAAGACACCTCAGCCCGTCAATCAGTTACAGGCGGCAAGGGAACTGCAGGGAACGCCGCGAAGGAGCAAGCGCGATGAAAGAACGAGTTCGCGAAAGCTGGTCCGGCCCAATCTCGGCCGACTACCTGGCCAAGCAGGCCGAGTATGGTTGGCGGCTGGTGAACGTGGAATGGGAGCGCGAGATCACTTCCCAGGCGCCCCTCGTCTTTCGGGAGAAGGTCCCATTCGGATTGCGCGTGGCGGCTGACGCCCAGCACTTGGAGGAGAATCCGGAAGAAGTGCAAGCGCTGCTTTTCATCATGGAAGGGATCGTGGCCGACAAGCGGCTGAGCCAGATCGCGGTGGACCTGAACCGGGCCGCCATCAAAACAAGATCGGGCCAACCGTGGGGGCCCGGCGAGGTTTTTGAACTCCTCCCGCGGCTGATCGAGGTCGGTCCCCGAATCTTCTCGAGCGAAGAGTGGATCGCCCGGCGGGAACAGCTCTTCCGGGCGATTTAGCGTCAGGCGGCTCGCGCCGGGCTGAGCTTCATGCCCGGCATCAGCGCCTCGATGGCCTGGCTGACGCGCTCGACGAAGATGAACTCCATCTCGGCGCGCGCCTCTTCCGGCAGGTCCCGCATGTCTTTCTGGTTGGCCTTGGGCAGCACCACCCGCCGGATGCCCGCGCGCCGCGCCGCCAGCACCTTCTCCTTCACGCCCCCGATCGGGAGCGCCAGCCCGGTCAGCGTCACCTCGCCGGTCATCGCGGTGTCCATGCGCGCCGGAATTCCCGAGTACAGCGACGCCAGCGCGACGGTCATCGCGATCCCCGCTGACGGTCCATCCTTGGGAATCGCGCCCGCGGGCACATGCACGTGAACGCCGGATTCCTTGAACTTCTCGGTGTCGATTCCGAACTCGCGCGCATGGCTCCAGACAAAGCTCTTCGCCGTTTGCGCCGACTCCTTCATCACTTCACCCAGTTGCCCGGTCAGCGTCAGCCCCTTGCCGTCCGGCAGCAGCGCCGCCTCGATATAGAGCACCTCGCCGCCGGTCTCGGTCCAGGCCAGGCCCGCGGAGACCCCGGCGGGCATCTCCCGCCGCGCTTCCTCCGGCAGGAAGATCTCCGGACCCAGAAGATCACCCAGTTGTTCCGGAGTGATCACAACCTCGCCGATCTCGCCTTCGGCGATCTTCAACGCGATCTTGCGCATCACCCGGCCGATCGTCTGTTCCAGCCGGCGCACGCCGGCTTCCCGCGTGTAGCCGGAGATCAGCCTCCGCAGCGTTTCGTCGGGAATCGTCGCCTGCTCCTGGCGGACTCCGGTGTTGCTGAGCTGGCGCGGAATCAGATACCGGCGCGCGATTTGCGTCTTTTCTTCCTCGCTGTATCCGGCCAGCCGCAGGATCTCCATGCGATCCAGCAGCGGCCGCGGAATCGTATCCAGCGTGTTCGCCGTGCAGATGAACATCACCTTCGACAGGTCGAACGGCAGGTCCAGGTAATTATCCCGGAAGTTCTTGTTCTGCTCCGGATCGAGGATTTCAAGCAGCGCCGCCGCCGGATCGCCCCGGAAGTCGCGCCCCATCTTGTCCACCTCGTCGAGCATGATCACCGGGTTGGCGGCCGCGGCGCGGCGCATCGCCTGGATCACGCGTCCCGGCATCGCGCCGATATAGGTCCGGCGGTGGCCGCGCAACTCCGCCTCGTCGTGCATGCCGCCGACGCTCATCCGTTCAAAATTGCGTCCCAGCGATTTCGCGATCGACTGGCCCAGCGACGTCTTGCCTACGCCCGGAGGGCCCACGAAGCACAAAATCGGCGCCTTGGCGTTCGCATTCAGCTTCAGCACCGCCAGGTGCTCCAGAATGCGCTCCTTCACTTCCTTGACCCCGTAGTGATCCTCGTCGAGAATCGCCCGCGCCCGCGCCAGATCCAGCGAATCCTCGGTGTACTTGGACCATGGCAAATCGCACACATACTCCAGATACGTGCGGATCACGTGGAATTCCGGCTGTCCCGCCGACAAACGCTCCAGCCGCGACATCTCACGCTCGGCTTCCTTGCGAACTTCCTCGGGTAGGGTGACTTTTTCCAGGCGTTCCTTCAACGCTTCCACTTCCGCCTGCTCTGGATTCTTTTCGCCGAGCTCCTGCTGGATGGCGCGAAGCTGCTGCCGGAGCACGTATTCCTTCTGCTCCTTCGACATCTCGTTGCGCGCTTCGCTGGCGATCTTCGACCGCAGCTCCAGCACTTCCACTTCATGCGCCAGCCAGCCGTGCACCATGCGCAGCGCGTCCAGGCGCGTCTCGGCTTCCAGCAACTGCTGCTCCTTGGAATGCTCCAGGTTGAACAGCGTCGCGATCAGATGGCACATCCGCAGCGGATCTTCATCGTTGGAGGCCAGCAGCCGGGTCAGCTCCTGGGTCGCCTGCGGCGCCTGCGTGAGGCCCACCATCTTGGTGGCAAGCTCCACGACGTTCAGCGCCAGCGCCTCCACCTCCCGGCTCGAGTCCACCGGAAGGGGCAAAGTGCGCACCCGCGCCTGCAGGTATTCGCCCGAAGCGCGCTCCAGCTTCAGCACTACCACCCGTTCGGAGCCCAATACCAGAACTTCCAGCAGGTTTTCGTTCACCCGCGCCAGTTTCCGGATCACCGCCTTGGTGCCGATGGTGTACAGATCGGACCCGTCGGGATCCTGAGTGGAAGGATCGCGCTGCGCCACCAGAACGATCTCCTTTTCCTCCGTCGCCTGCGCGGCAAGACACGCCTGAATCGACCCGGGGCGGCCCACCGATAACGGCATCACCAGCCCGGGAAAAAGCACTGAGTTCTTCAGCGCCAGCACCGGCAGCGTCTGGAAGTTGTTTTCGAGTACGTTCATGTGGTCGTCGTCCTTCCTCTTAGATTCCTCCGCGCCCCTGAAGTTTCACTTGCTCAGGCGTGGACCGGTTGGGTTTCAAACCGCAAGCCCGCGCCCGCGGCGTCAATCAACACGTTCTGTCCATCCCGCACTTCACCTGCCAGAATCTTCCGGGCCAGCGGTGTTTCGATCTCGCGCTGGATGGCTCGTTTCAACGGCCGCGCCCCGTACGCCGGATCGTGCCCGGAGCGCACCAGGTGGGTGCGCGCGCCGGCGGTGAGCTCCAGCGTAATGTGCCGTTCTTCCAGCCGCTTCCGGAGACCTTCGAGCTGAATCTCCACGATCCGCTCCAGGTGATCCTCGGTCAACGAGTGGAAGACGATGATCTCATCGACACGGTTCAGGAACTCCGGCCGGAATCCCCGCCGCAACTCTTCGAGCACCGCGTCCTTCATTCGCTCGTACCCCGGACCCTCGAAGGAACCCCGATACTCCAGGATCCGCGGGCTGCCGACATTCGAAGTCATGATCACAATGGTGTTCTTGAAATCCACCGTCCGGCCTTGCCCGTCGGTCAGACGTCCGTCATCCAGCACCTGCAGCAGCACGTTGAATACATCCGTGTGCGCCTTCTCGATTTCATCGAACAGCACCACCGAGTACGGCCTGCGCCGCACCGCCTCGGTCAACTGGCCGCCTTCCTCGAATCCAACATATCCGGGAGGCGCGCCCACCAGACGCGAAACCGTGTGCTTCTCCTGGTACTCCGACATGTCGATGCGCACCATCGCGCGTTCGTCGTCGAACAGGAACTCCGCCAGCGCCCGCGCCAGCTCCGTCTTGCCCACGCCCGTGGGACCCAGGAAAATGAAGCTGCCGATCGGCCGCTTGGGATCCTTTAACCCGCTGCGCGCCCGCATCACCGCTTCCGAAACCGCTTCCACCGCCTCATCCTGCCCGATCACGCGCTTGTGCAACTCGTCTTCCAGGTGCAGCAGCTTCTGCATCTCCCCTTCGAGCAGCTTGGTGACCGGTACGCCCGTCCACCGGCTGACGACTTCGGCGATGTCTTCCTCGTCCACTTCTTCCTTCAACAACCGCGCCTGGTGCTGCTTGTCCTCGAGCGTCTTCTGCTCCTCGGCGAGCTGCCGCTCCAGCCCGGCGAGCTTGCCGTACTTCAGCTCCGCCGCCTTGTTCAGGTCATAGCTGCGCTCCGCCTGTTCGATTTCCAGCTTCACCCGCTCCATCCGCTCCCGCGTGGAGCGCAGCCGCTGCACCGCGTCCTTTTCCGCCTGCCACTGCGCCTGCAACGCGGAACTGCCCTCCTTCAACTCCGCGAGTTCGCGTTCCAGCTTCGCCAGGCGGTCCTTGGAGGCGGCGTCCGACTCCTTCTTCAGCGCCTCACGCTCGATCTCCAGTTGCATGGTGCGCCGCAGAATCTCGTCCAGTTCCGCCGGCATCGAATCGATTTCCGTGCGCAGCTTCGCCGCCGATTCATCCACCAGATCGATGGCCTTGTCCGGCAGGAAACGATCCGAGATGTAGCGGTTCGACATCACCGCCGCCGCGACCATCGCCGAGTCCTTAATGCGCACGCCGTGATGAACTTCGTACCGCTCGCGCAATCCGCGCAGAATCGAGATCGTGTCTTCCACGCTCGGCTGATCCACGAATACGGTTTGAAAGCGCCGTTCCAGCGCCGCGTCCTTCTCGATGTGCTTGCGGTACTCATCGAGCGTGGTCGCGCCGATGCAATGCAGCTCCCCGCGCGCCAGCATGGGTTTCAGCAGATTGCCCGCGTCCATCGCGCCTTCCGCCTTGCCGGCCCCGACAACGGTGTGCAGCTCATCGATGAAAAGGACGATCTCGCCTTCGGCCGACTGCACTTCCTTAAGAACCGCCTTCAGCCGCTCCTCAAACTCGCCGCGGAACTTCGCGCCCGCGATCAGGGCGCCCATGTCCAGGGATACGACTCTCTTGTTCTTCAAGCCTTCCGGAACGTCGCCGCGAACGATGCGCTGCGCGAGACCTTCCACGATTGCCGTCTTTCCCACGCCCGGCTCCCCGATCAGCACCGGATTGTTCTTGGTGCGCCGCGACAACACCTGAATCACGCGGCGGATCTCCTCATCGCGCCCAATGACCGGGTCCAACTTGCCCTGCGCCGCCAGCTTCGTCAGGTCGCGGCCGTACTTCTCCAGAGCCTCGTAGGTGGCCTCCGGATTCTGCGTGGTCACGCGCTGGCTGCCCCGGACCTCCTGCAGCGCCTTCAGCAGACGCTCCCGCGTCAGTCCGAACTCCTTAAGGATCCGCCCCGTGGCGCCGCTGTCTTCGAGCGTCGCCAGCAGCACGTGCTCCACCGACACGTAGTCGTCTTTCAGGCGCTTGGCTTCGTCTTCGGCCGTGGTCAGCAGCTTCTGCAGCCGCCCGGTGATGTATACCTGATCCGCCTGCATGGGTCCGCCGGAAACCTTGGGCAGGCGGTCGATTTCCTGCTTCACCCGGCGATGCAGGCTCTCGAGATTCAGCTCGCTCTTGAGGAGAATCGACGGCGCCAGGCCGCCCTCCTGCTCCAGCAGAGCCAACGCCAAATGCTCGACCTCGATTTGTTGCTGGCCGTTGCGGCTGGCGATTGCCTGCGATGCGCGAACGGCGTCTTGAACTTTTTCAGTAAACCGGTTGAAGTCCATGGTGGTGCCTCGAAACTCTAGGTTGAGAATACCACGTTAGCGTCACCATGTCCAGTAATATGAGTGCCTTTCACTCACATCCGGTGCTCGATGATACGGCAACCCAGAAATCAAAGCATCCCAAGCACCCGATCTATCTCATTTGACGTAACATAAAAGTGCGGAGACAACCGAAGCCACCCCTGCCGCGGCGACGCCGCCACGCCGTTCGCCCGCAGTCGCCCGACCAGGTCGCCGGAATCCAGCCCCTCCTTTCGCACCGAAACAATCCCCGAACCCGTTTCCGGCTCATGCGGGATCGCCGTCTCGTACCCCAGTGCCGCGGCGCCCGCCGCGATGCGGCCGGTAAGACCAAGAACAGTCTCGGCGACAGTCTCCACCCCAACTTCCAGCAATAGATCAAAAGCTGCGCGCAAGCCATAGACTCCAATGGTGTTGAGCGTGCCACACTCGTACCGTCCGGCATCCGCTCTCAGGCTCATGTCGCGGCAGGCATAATCGTTGAATCCGGCGATATTCGTCCAGCCGAACTCCACCGGCTCGATGCGGTCCTGCCACTCCCGCCGCAGGTACAGGATCCCGCAGCCCTCGGGTCCCAGCAGCCACTTGTGCCCGTCGGCAGCCAGCGCGTCGATACGCATCCGCTCCACATCGACCGGAAAGATGCCGAGACCCTGAATCGCGTCCACGAAGAAGAACGCGCCCCGCCGCCGGCAGATCTCGCCGATTGCCTCCAGATTTGCCCGGAAGCCGCTGAGATAATTGACATAGCTGATCGCCAGCAGCTTCGCTCCCCGAGCCGCCTCGTCGATCCCTTCAAGCGAATCGTAAATGGACAACCACTCCACCTGCACGCCTTTCGCGGCCAGCCGCTGCCAGGGAAACAGGTTGGCCGGGAACTCCTCCCGGAACGCGACCACCTTATCGCCTGGTTTCCAGTCCATCCCCAGCGCGACCGTGGAGATCCCTTCCGAAGTGTTCTTCACAATGGCGATTTCGGCTGCGGAGGCGCCGATCATGCGCGCGGCGGATTCTCGCAGAGCGGCATAAGTCGCTTCCCAGTCGGAATAGTGCAGCGATCCGTATTCGCAGGCGTCGTCCGCGAGTTTCTTCATCGCCTCGGCGGCGCGGCGGCTGAGCGGAGCCACCGCCGCGTGGTTCAGGTAAATCAGGCGGCGGGTCACCGGGAACTCGCCCCTCCGGTTCACCGTCAGATTGTGGTAACCCGTGAGGGCTGGAGTACGTTCCATCTTTAGAAAGGTCTATACTGACCGATAGAGACAGCGGTTGGCAAGGAGTGAATCAATGCGGCGTTTCCTTTCGAGCGTAGTGGCGGTCGCCCTCCTCGCTCCGTTTGCTGCCTTGGCGGAGGACAAAGCCGCCAAGACCGACAAGACCGAGCGCGTCGACAACACCGGGAAAAAGAAGCCCACCAAGAAGGATGCCGAGGAGATCGGCAACCGCGACGTGGACGGCAAGGTGAACTTCTATTCGATCGAAAAGGAGATCGGCCTGGGTAAGCAGCTCGCTCAGGACATCGAGCGGCAGGCGAAGATCGTGGATGACCCGGTGATCGCCGAGTACGTCAACCGCGTGGGCCAGAACCTGGTGCGCAACTCCGACGCCAAGGTGCCCTTCACCATCAAGGTGATCGACAGCGAGGATGTGAACGCGTTCGCGCTCCCCGGCGGCTTCTTCTTCGTGAACTCGGGCCTGATTCTGCGCGCCGAGAATGAAGCCGAGCTCGCCGGCGTGATGGCGCATGAGATCGCGCACGTCGCGGCTCGCCACGGCACCCGCCAGGCCACCCGAGGCCAGATCGCCAACTACGCCACCATCCCCCTGATCTTCATGGGCGGCTGGGCCGGATTCGGCATCCGCCAGGCGGCGAGCATCCTGATCCCGGTCGGCTTCCTGCACTTCTCCCGCGGTTTTGAGAAGGAAGCGGACGATCTCGGCTTGCAGTACCTGTACAAGTCAGGCTACGATCCGACGGCGTTTGTCGATTTCTTCGAGAAGCTGCAGACGATGGAGAAGAAGAAACCGGGCACGATGGCCAAGGTCTTCTCCACGCACCCGCCCACCGACGATCGCATCGGCAACGCGCAAGGTCACATTCAGCGCTACCTGGAAGCCAAGCCGGAGTACGTTCTGGATACGTCCGAGTTCGGACAGGTGAAGGCGCGGCTGGCGGCGATGAAGGCTCGCGTGAAGCCGGTGGAGCAGGATCCGAACCGTCCTCGGCTGAGCCGGCGTCCTGGCTCGGGCACCATTGATCCGGAAGGCAAGGGTGACGAGAAGGGCAAGACCACGGACGAGGACGAGCGTCCGACCCTGAAGCGGCGTCCGAACTAAGTCAGTTGAGTTTCTCCCTGCGAACGGCCCGGCGATGGTGAGTCGCCGGGCCGTTTCGCGTTTGGACGAGTCGAAGCGGCGAAGACCCCATGACGAACGCGCGCTGATCGTCAAATCGGGCAACGATACGGCCAATCCTTGACATTGTTATCCATCAGAGGCCGCCCGGCAGGCACTGAGGGCGGTTCGACGTGGTACGACGCGAACGCGATGGAGCCGCCGAGGAGATTAAGCAGTCATCGGATAACTACGCCCAAATCACGCCAAGTCTTGAGCTGCGCATCCAGATCCTTCACGATCACCGATATCGGCAGCGCACTTTCATGCCTGGCCCATCCGACAGCACCTCCGGGCGGCTCCGCGAAATCAGGAGATCCAGAAACGAAAAGCGCGGCGATGCAATGATTACGGCGTTCATAGACAGGTGAACCGGAGTTCCCACCAAAGGTATCCGCTTCGATTCCGATCCTCGGCTGGCCCTGTTGCCGGACATCGTACAAGCTCCAGGAAGACCGTCCCTGCGAATCCTTAGTCTCGCGATAGCTGCTTGTGAACTCCTTCGCGAGCTCGTCACGTTTGGGATGTTTGTCCAGTTCCGCCGCGATATCAGCCTTCAATACGTCGAATTCACTGCCAACGACTTGAAACGGCAAGAAGACACGCGAGTTGTCATGAACCGTTTGCGGCGCACGCTGTGGATGCCCGATAACGTACAAGGCTTCTCTCCTTGAGAGTTCGCGGCTTGCGGTCAGACATTGCGCCGGCCAACACTCCCCCGCCTTCCTGCCGTGCTGTCCGGGCTCGACCTCAATGAGCGCGTAGTCGAGCAGTGCGTGGTCCAAACGACCGGCCGCCAGATCCAGAACTCGCTCAGGCGCCGGAGAAAGGATTCGCTTGATCCGGTAAAGATCGTTGCCTCTAATGGGCGAATCGGAGCAAGCTGACTTCACGCCTCGCGTCAGCCCCTCTGGCGAATAGTTGAACCACACTTCTGCTGACTCCCACTGCTGGTTCTTGAAGCAATGACCTGCGGTAAGGACAAGATCCGGGCCGATCAGTACAGCGCTACACAAGGCCACGTTGTTGAATGCGAGTGCCACTCCACCTTTGGTGTTCTCGTAAATCTTCCGGTAGTCTTCAGGCGGATAATTATCGTATAAGTTGTAGATCTGCTTCTCAACGATTTGAATGCTGCGTGTGCTGCGGATCGCTTCGTCAGCCTTGACCCGATCGCCCGTCCGAATTGCTTCTGCATAGTCGTGAGCTGTCTCGCGGCGTGCCCTTCCAAGTCCTGCCTCGACGTCGAGTTTCTCTCCCTCGGCAACTCGGCCAGGGTTCTTCTCCGCCATCTCGCGGTACTTCTCTACGCGCCCGGAAAGATCCGTGAGAGCGTCCTTGGACTTGGCGCTGAGTTGGCCGAAGTTCCGCAAGACTGCTTCCTTGCTCAGATCGGCGTGTGCATGAGCGAAGTCCAGTAGGCCATTGCGAACTTCGAGCTTGTCAAACTTCAAGGGCACACCTTCGAGCAGGTTTATCTTGAGGCCCGGCGCTACAGCGAAGTTGTCGCCGGACGGCGTCCGCACGGCGACTCTACCGTCGGGGGACCGTTGAATCACTCCACGCAGCGAACCGCGTTTCACTACATCCGCAAGGGTCTCCCCCGACATCACGGGCAGGACGGACAAAAAGAGAACGATCGCCATTCGCATGTATTGACTCCTGTTGCCTAGCGCTGGGTTGTTTCTTTGATCCACTCCAAGGCTGGGACGACCCGAGTATAAACTCCCGGGAAGTTTTCGAGCGCACATTCCCTTCCCTTGCTCACCACTCCGATCTGCCGGATTCCGTTATCCGTTCTGACAACGAGTGGTCCACCGCTGTCGCCTCCGCAGGAATCACGCTGCGGTCGCGCAGCGCACATCATATTTTCCGTTACTCGGTAGATCTCTGGAAGATTTGGATTGGCGTAAGTAGCAAGACATTCTTTGAAGTTTGTGATGGCAACTTCCACTTGCCGTAGAATCGGCGAAGTCGGCCCATTCGGGGAGGTTCGACCCCAACCGATCGTTGTGACCGGCTGACCCGCCACCTGAAGGGCGGTTTCTTCGTCCGACTTCACAAATTCCGCGAACTGAACCCCCTCGGCAGGTGTGACGTCATTGGCCAGCTTCAACAGCACTACGTCCATGTCGAGGTTCTTCGGATTGAACTGAGCATTCCTCTCGAAAGCAACAACGTTACGCCAAGCCCCGGCCATTCGATCTCTCAGGTCTGTTACGCCGACACGAACAAAGATTCGGTCCTCGGACTTACCTGCAATGCAGTGCATCGCCGTCAGGACCCACCTTGGAGCGACGAGTGTCCCGCCGCAGAATTGATGCCCTCCAAGCGCATCGATCAGTGCCACCTGCCACGGCCAGGCCCCGGGCTCGGCGGGTTTGCCGCCGATGATCTTCTGTTCGACCCGGCCCGCAGTCAAAGGCGACAGTTCTGAACGCGGGCCGGACTCGACGGAGCGGCTTCCCGACTCGGAGCTTTCGGCAGTTCCGACAGGGGCGAGGGCACGAGGGGGCTCAGGCGGGATGCGTCGTGGCGGCTCGCCGCCCGCCGCTTTCAGCAGTCGAGTCGCTCTCTCCCAAGCGCGCTTCTTCGCTTCCTCGTCAGCTATCAACGCGCCCAACGGTTGTGAGTTCGCTCTTGCCCCAGCAACAGCCTCCCCGGCCTTGAGATAGGCGATCCAGGCTTCTTCTTCCGCTGCGATGAGCTTTTCTCCTTCGAGTTCTTCTGCGGCACTGCGTTCCTTACGCGGCCTGGGCAAGACAGCGCTGGTCAGTACCTTTGCCGTGTCAGAGCTGGTGCCCGACAGGACCTCGCCCAATTTGCGCAGGAAGGCGTTGCCATTATCGGTCTCGGTGAGCGTAACCGACACGGTCGCGGGCATATAGCGGCGGGCGCCGACCCCGGCTTCAGCATCTTGCTTCCAGACTGCCAAGGACAAGTCCGAGATCTTTTCCCAAGGAAGCAGATTGCTGCGGCGGAATTCGCGCTCCTGCGGTTGCCACGGCTCATTGCGCCGAATCTTGCCCATGTTGATGTTGCCGAATGCGATCGTCTCCCCGTCAGCTGTGGAGTTGGGTGTTGCGACAGCGAGCGAAACTACGAACTCACGTTCGTTTCCGCGCCCTCCGAGGAACTCCGCTACCGACAAGTGAGTCGTATCGAGCTGAATCGACGTTCCATCGTCCGACGGCAGTACGGAAGCTTCCCAGATCCAGAGAGCCGCAGTTTGGTCGGGAAGCAGTTCGGCCCGTCGCAGCGCTTGGATTGCGGCTTTTGTCGTTTCATGATAAGAGCCCTCGTTTCTGGAAGACCCCTCAACAAATGCCACAACACAGCCAAAAGGCGCGGGCGAAAGTTGTGCGAGCGGGTTGCTGACGTACATATCCGTAGTCGCGACGCCAATAGCTTGCGTCCTGGCGACCTCGCCGGCTTTCTTAAGAGCGCCGCCGACCCCCTGGAGTCCGGCTTCGATCAACTTCGGCACGAAGATCCCCGCCAGCGCCTCAGCTATCCGTCCAGCGGAGGTGGCGCTGCGAGGCGGGTTGACTAGGCATTTAGGAAGCAGGTGGACTCGGGTTGGATTAGGAATGATCCTATCATCCGCGTGGATTGCAGTTACAAACAACACTGCTGTCAATGTTTGAGGAATCAATGTTCGCATGAAAGTACCCGCCGTCTGATTCTATGAGCGAAACAATGCGGAAAAAAGGGACACGGGGAGACACTCGCGCCGGAAAGGAGCACTGGGCTGGCCGCTTCCCAGGGAGGCGTGTGCCAGTTCCGCCTGTTCAGTACACGCCCATAACGAGGGCTACTCGCTTAGGCATTCCCCACCGCAGTCCGAGCATTGAAAGCCCGCGAATGGGCCCTCTGCAGGACTAGGTCCCATCGCTCCCTGGAGCAAGTAAAGTGGGCGGAAACGCCATCCCCGCCCCGGGGCGGCGGGTCGATGTGCACGAATGTGCGGGGAAGGTCACCCCAGAGCTAGTTCTCCCTCTCCCCTCACTCGGCTGTCATTTCGCTGAACAGTTTGAGCCAAGGGTCATCGCCACCGCATGACAGGAAATGAAACATCCCAGTCGGCGAATCATATCGGTCAGCATCGACGACGTAAAGCAGGTAGCCAGAATCGTTCTTGACGCCGCAACCAGGATCGCTACGCTGTTCAACCTGCCGAGCACGTTCGAGAAACGAACTCTCCAGATTCGCACCAAACACAAAGACGATCACCATTGCCTGGTTCGTCAGCTTATCCACGACATCGATCAGTTCAGATGGTTCATCAATCCGGACTAGGCCGCGATAACTTGCCGTGAACCTTAAGGCAGCGAGGGAGGACGCTCTCGAAGAAAACGACCTGGAGTCCACGTTGACGAATAGACTCTTGTAGGCTGATTCCGGAAGACCTCCTACCCGAGAACGTAGCAGAGCTTGCCTAGGGCCGGGTAGCCCGGTGTTGCCACCTTTAGAAAAGGACGTCGTTGATCGCTTCGTGAGAAACATACTGGCCGACCTGCATGGCGGTCGTGGCGGCCTGGAAGCAAGTCTGAAAGCTTCCTGTGAGTGCCCCCATGCCGATTAACATGATCGCGCGGCAGCCTGCCGCGTCTGGTGAGCTGCGCGTTTCTTCACTTCACCCGCTGGTACCGAAACACGCTCCCATGCCTCGCCGAGCCCTCGGTCCAGATCCACTCCTCACTAAAGCGATCCTTGCCCTCAATGGTGATCACCAGCCCGGTCATCCGCCCCGCTGCGGGGCTCGCCAGGTTGCGCGCGCTGGAGAACTGGAAGCGGAACACCCGCTGCCCCGAGGCAACCGGACCGCTCAGCAGCCGGGGCTGATTGCCGTCGCCGCAATAATGCTCGGCCGCGAGCCCCGCCCCGTCGATGGTGAACATCGTCACCATATCCGTGCGGCCGTCATTGTGCAGCCGCGCCAGGATCGCGGTGCCGTCGGCCACCACTTCGTAAGTCGCCGCCACCGCACTGCCGTCGGAGCGCACCCCGCTCCAGCTTCCGGCGAGCCCCTTCAGAGCCTCCAGACCCGCATGGCGATCGGCCGCCAGCGCGGAAGCGGCCACCAGAAGAAGAAGGCCGCGTTTCATGCGGCCCTCTCCGGAAAAAGTTTGGACAGCTTGTCGGACCACAACCGCTCGATCCGCGAAGCGCGCTCGTCCGTCATGCCGTAGAGCACCGTCTCGGCGTAGGCCATCGCGCCGGAGGCGACGCGCTGCACGGAGATGTTCAGGATGCCTCCGTTCCATTCGGGCACCGTGCCGCACAGGTGCAGGCGGTCCCGCATGTGCACGCGCAGGGGACCCGCTTCCGGCTCGATTCGCGCCAGCGCCGCTTCGGGCTCCAGACCGGGGCACAGGCGGGTGACGATGCGGTTGTGGACGCTGTCGTTGCGGTGTCCCTCCATCCAGGTTTTCAGGCGGAAGAAGCACCCGCGCCAGCCTTCGCGCGTGCCTTCAAATTCATGATCCCAGCCGTCCCCCGAGCCGAAGCCGGAATGGACCAGGCGGAGCACCGTGCGACCGTCCTTCGATTCCAGCGTCCAGTCCTGAACCAGACGGCAGGGCTGCATTTTGTCGGCGTCCACCGGCGCGAAGACGCGGTCGCGGGTCTCGGCGGTGGTCAGCCGCCGCTCCGGCTCCCAGGCCTCGATCATGGTTTTCCACTCCATGCCCGGACCCCAGTCGGCGATCATGTAGCCGCCCGCGCCGGGCTCGACTTTCATCACGGGGGCGAACCACTTGGAGATCCACTCCGGATCCGTGATTGCCCGCCAAACGTCCTGGATGCTCGCGTCGATTTCGATTACGGTTTCGTGCGCGCGCTTCTCCACCGGCATTACCGCTTGTTCCATGTTGATTACTCCAGATTGACCGTGGCCGCCGCGGGCCCGGCCGGTTCGCTGAGTTTCGGATACGACCCCAACAGCAGGCGGAAGGTCCGCCCGTCTGCCGCACTGTCGCTGTGATACTTCGCTACCAGCGCCGCGATGGATGCGGTGAGCTCCTCGGCGAAGCTGGCGCGCTCCTCGGCGCTGCGGAAGCGGATGTCGGCTTCGAGCGTGAGGGTCGCGATCGGCTTCCCTGCCTCGCCGGCGCGCTCCCGCGCACGTGTCACTTCCTGGATTGCCGCCGCCGCGGCCTGGACCAGATAGGCCGAGGAGAAGCGGTCGCGAAGGGTTTCCGGATCCTGCCCCAGGCGATCGAGAGCCGCCGGCGACACGACGTAACTGCGCGCCGTCGCCTGCAGCACCCGTTCGACACAGTTGCCCTTGGTCCGGTTTTCGACAAATCGAACCAGACCATGCTTTTCCAGGTCCCGCAGGTGGTAGTTGACCGACTGACGGGCGAGGTTCATCTTCCTGCCGATGCCGGTGGCGCTGTCAGGCTCGCGCAGGAATTCGAGCATTTTGAGGCGCTCCGGCTTCAGGAGAACGGAGGCGACCTCGGGCGACTGAATGACCTGGAGAGGGATCACGCAGTCGATTATGCTCTTGACCAGTTCTTTTGTCAAGACGGTACTTGAGGTCTAAGATAGTTGACTACGTCAACCAAAATTCCTTGACTCAGTCAATCAATCGGCGATTTCGATGGTCGGCTTCTTCGCTCCCCGCGACTCGGCGGCGCGTTCCTCGACGCTGCGGGCGATACGGAAGAAACCCTCGGCGCGATCGTCCTGTTCCCCGTGGATCGCCACCGGGGAGCCGGAGTCACCGCCGACGCGCACCTGCGGGTCCAGCGGCAACTCGCCCAGGAATGGAATCTGCATCGCCTCGGCGGTCCGCTTCCCGCCGCCGGTGCCGAAAACGTCGAGCTTTTCGCCCGTGGAAGGCACGATCAGGTAGCTCATGTTCTCCACCAAGCCGAGTACGGGAACACGCACCTGACCGAACATGTTCACGGCTTTACGCGCGTCCTCGAGCGAGACGTCGGACGGCGTGGTGACCACCAGCGCGCCCGTCAGCGGCGCCGTCTGGATCAGGGAAAGCTGAACGTCCCCGGTTCCGGGGGGAAGATCGATGAGCAGATACTCCAGTTCGCCCCAATCCACCGATCGTAAGAACTGCTGAATGACGCTGTGCAGCATGGGTCCGCGCCAGATCAGCGGGCGGTCCCCCGGATTCAGAAAGCCCATGGACATCAGCGTGACGCCGTATTTCTCGAGCGGCTGGATGCGTTCGCCGATGGCTTTCGGAGTCTCGTGGATGCCCATCATGAGCGGCACGTTCGGACCGTACACGTCCGCGTCGAGAAGCCCGACGCGATGACCCATCTGGGACAGCGCGATGGCGAGGTTCACGGAAACGGTGGTTTTTCCGACGCCGCCCTTGCCCGAACCGATCGCGATCAGGTTCTGGACGCCGGGGATAGGCAGCTTCGGCTGCTCTGCTTGAGGACCCATGATGTCCAGGTTAGCATTCGGGCTGGCGGGTACCGGTACGAATCAGGACCGTGGGGTGATTGGCGCGGAGGCCGGCGGAGCGCAGAATCGAAGCGAAGTTTGAACCTTCTCCTACTTCAAAATGCTTCGGCATCCGGCCGCTGGTCCCCGTGACGGGCGGCCGATTTTGTTTACACCTGGCTCTCCGGATTCAGCAGCCGGTCGATTTCCGCCGCGTCCAGGCCGCTGAGCTCCCGCGCCACCTCCCGAACGCTACGTCCGGAGGAGTATGCCTGTTTCGCGATCTCCGCCGCGCGATCATACCCCAGCACCGGCGCCAGGGCAGTCACCATGGCCAGGGACTGCTCGACAAATGCTTCGGCACGGGCGCGATCCGCCTCCAGCCCCTGGACCAGTTTCAGTTCGAAGTTACGCGTGCCGGCCGCCAGCAGGTCGATGGAATCCAGCAGGTTCCAGGCGATCAGCGGCAGCATCGCGTTGAGCTCGAAGTTGCCGGCGGCGGCGCACCAGGCGATGGCCGCGTCATGTCCCACCACCTGAGCGCAGATCATCAACACGCTTTCGGCGATCACGGGGTTCACCTTGCCCGGCATGATGCTCGACCCGGGCTGGACGGCGGGGAGGCGCAGTTCTCCGATGCCGCAGCGGGGACCGGACCCCAGCCAGCGGATGTCGTTGGCGATCTTGGTCAGCGCCAGCGCGTAATTCCGAAGCGCGGCGGAGAGAAACGCGGCGGCGTCGCGCGCCGCCTGAGCTTCGAAGTGATTGTCTGCCTCGCGGAACGGGAGTCCGGTCTCGCGCGCGATGTCCGCGATCACGGCGGCGGCGAAGCCCGGCGGCGCATTCAGCCCGGTTCCCACCGCCGTTCCACCGAGCGCCAGCTCATAGATCCCGTCCAGCGCACTTTCCACGCGCTCCGCGGAGGCTCGAACTTGACGGGAATAACCAGAAAACTCCTGCCCCAGCCGGATGGGAACGGCGTCCTGCAGGTGGGTGCGGCCGATCTTGATGACGCCATGAAACTCCGCGGCTTTGCCCGCTAAAGCGGCGGCGAGCGAACGCGTCGCGGGCAGCAGATCGCGATGGACAATAACCGCGGCAGAGATGTGGAGCGCGCTGGGGATCACGTCGTTGCTGGACTGGCCGCGATTCACGTCGTCGTTGGGATGCGCGCCCGACAGCCGGGCGATCACCTCGTTCGCGTTCATGTTCGTGGAGGTGCCGCTGCCGGTCTGGAACACGTCGACCGGGAACTCGGAGTCAAGTTCGCCCGCGGCGACGCGGAGCGCCGCCTGCTCCACGCGGGGCAAGCCGTGGAACCTTGCGGCGGCTGCTTTGATTCGCCCCAGCGCCTCCAGGAACGGCCGCTGCAGGCGATGCCCGCTGATGGGGAAGTTCTCGACCGCGCGGGCGGTTTGCGGCCCGTACCAGGCGCCCGCCGGAACCTTCATCTCGCCCATTGAGTCGTGTTCGATGCGGTAGTCCATAAATTCATTCTGGACCTGTCGCAATGTCGGTGGTAGAAACGTTGAATACGCATATGAAGCTCGCAAACCGACTCGCCTTACCCTTCCTCCTGATCGCGCTGGCGTTCGCCGAGGACGCTCAAACGCTGTCGCAGGCGGACCGCGACTTCCTGACCGGTCATCTGGAGAGGTCGCGGAAGGAGTTGCTTACCGCGGTCGCCGGGTTGACCAAGGAGCAATGGAATCATCAACCTGCAGGCGGCGGGTGGAGCATCGCGCAATGCGCCGAGCACCTGGTGGCCACCGAAGACGCAATGTTCGGCATGGTGACCGGGCGAATTCTGAAACTGCCCGTTGCGCCGGATCGCAAGCGGTTCGGCCGCGCCGAGGACGAGAAAGTGATCGCACACGAGCTAGACCGCTCCGAAAAGGAGAAGGCGCCGGAGATGCTGCAACCCAGCGGCAGATTTTCCACGGCGGAAAGCTTCGAGCCTGAGTTCCAGAGCCGGCGGCAGCGGAGCATCGACTGGGTGAAGTCCACCCAGGAGGATTTGCGCGGGCGCGTGGCCGGAACGATGGACGCGTATCAATACCTGGTGATGATGTCCGCGCACACGCTGCGGCACACGGCCCAGATCCAGGACGTGAAACAGGACGCGAAGTATCCGCGCTGATGAGTTCAGGAGTGCGGCTTCTAGCGCTATCAAGGTTCATGTCGAGCAACGTCCGCAGAGAAGCGCGATTAGCGCGCGGGCGCACTTGCGGAACTCGGTGCGGTGGCGGCAGCGGTACACGCCGGAGAACTGGAAGTCCGCACTGGAGCCGGGGTTAGCAGATGCGGCGATGCTGCAGCGGATTGATGAGGCCACAGCGCTCGGGCTGCCGTTGGGCAGTGAGGAGTGGTTGCGGCGGATTGAGGAGGACTCTCGGATCGAGGCTCGGCGGAAGAGGGCGGGGCGGAAGGTAAGTTGCGCGGGAGGCTGAAGTTACCGGAATCGCGGACTGGAGGCCGGACGTTAATGGGGTGACCGTCCCCGAATTGCCCAGGTGGAACAGGCACCGAACACGCCTCATTTTCCGTCCTCGGTTTGACTTTGCTCACGAGCGCGGTCCCGCAAGATATCGTTGATGCAAGGGAGCCGATGAAGGTAAAGATCATACTGTGTGTCGTCGGTAAAGATCCCGAGTTCAACCATCAAGTGCACACCGCAGTCATCCTCTTGAAGAAGAGCGGTTATCCTATCCACAAGATATTGTAAGGACTGTGCATCCCCTTCAATCTTAATGGTGCCTGGACCGTGATCCTCCGGGTCAATCTTTGGCAGCAATTTCATGTTCAACTGAATTGGCCGATGCTCTAGCGGATCTTCGTTCATCAGTCTACAGCCTCCTAAAAGCGTTGGCGGATACAACCACTGTCCCAGACTGCGCGATGGCGCCTATCTCTGTAGTCCAAGTCTTTCTCCTTCTTGTACACTTCCCAATGATCGCCGTGGTCTCTGTCCCGACACCACACTTCATTTGTCTCGGTATTCACAAAACATCTCCTCCCCCGCAGAGGACGGAACTTAGTATCACCCGGGTCGGAAGGACCACCACTGGCCTGGTAGGGGTCGGGCGTGAGGAAGCGGCCGGAGTTGGCGTGCCAGCGCTGGTCGGCGTAGTTCAGGCCCACGACATTGTCGTGGAAATATGTTGCGAACTTTTCGCCCGATGCGCCGGTGGGATTGCGCTCCTCGCCGTAGGGGTAGTACTTGCCGAAGGAGCCGAGGCGGTCGGAGGTCTTCAAGACGTGGGCTCCGGCGCTGTTGTACTGGCCCACCAGCTTGCCGCCGTGATACAGGTTCGCTTCCTTGAAGGCGAACACGGGCGCGCCCACTTGGGCGAGCCGCTGGCCCTGCGGGCTCCAGAACCAGACTTCCTGCACGGTTTCTTCCGTAAACGGATCGATGGGCCGCATGCCCTGGTTCCACACCCGCTTGCCAGAGGGCGAGTAGGCGAAGTACTCCGAATAGCCGGACGTGGATAGCGTCGAGATCATCCGATTGTCGTTGTCAAAACCGCCGCTCGTTGGCAGTCCGGCGGCGGTGTGGCCGCTGAAGGGCCGGTTCGTCGCCGGGTTGATCAGGTAGCTGGCGCTGACCGGACCGCCACCGCCGCCATTGCCGGACCCGGTCTTCGACAACAGATTGCCGAACCCGTCATAGCCATAGGTCTGCGCCAAAGTCATGGAACCCGAAGCCGTCGCGGAGATCAGGCGCTTCAAGGAGTCGTACTGATGGCGTTCGCGGGACAGTCGCCTCATTTCCCTTGCGAGGAATCTGGCGTGGATCGCACTTCCTGGTATGCCCCGCGTTGCGCGCATTGTAATCCCTGGCCTTCCCCACCATATCACCCAACGGGGTAATTATCGACAGAAGATTTTCTTCCGCTCCGAAGATTATCGCCTTTACTTGAACTTGCTCGCCGAGTATGCCCGGCACTACGGCGTGGCTATCCTCGGATATTGCCTTATGCCCAACCATGTCCACCTGATTCTGGTCCCGCGGAACGAGCAAGCTCTGGGGCGGCTATTTCGCCGGCTCCACGGGGACTATGCGCGGGCGATCCACGTGCGGCTGCGCCGCAAGGGGCACCTGTTTCAGGCTCGTTTTCAATCGGTTCCAATGGATGAAGAACATTTCCGGGCGGCAATGGTTTATGTCGAGCAAAATCCGCAGAGAGCCCGATTAGGCACAGGCGCACTTGCGGAACGGCCTTCTGGACCTGGTGCGGTGGCGGCAACGGTACACGCCAGAGAGCTGGGTTTAGCAGATGCGGCGATGCTGCAGCGGATTCGTGAGGCGACGGCGCTCGGGCTGCCGTTGGGCCGTGAAGAGTGGCTGCAGCGGATTGAGGAGGACTTTTCGGATTGAGGCTCGGCGGAAGAGGGCGGGGCGGGGCGGAAGGCAAGTCGCGCGGGAGGTTGAAGTTACCCGAATCGCTGAGGGGAGCCCGGAGGAAAATGAGGTGACCGTCCCCGAACCCAGAACCATTATCCAATGCCGGTCACTGCTCGTTGTACCGGCGATAGATCGCGCAAAGTCGTTAGCCCACAGTGTGACGGTGCGTCCAAGGGGATTGAGGTGACCGTCCCCGAGTCAGCCGAGTCAGGGAGTCCGATCGCAAATTCCTGCGCATCCCTGGCCGGCAGCGCCTTATTCGCGCGTTCCGGAAATATTTCTTTTCTATCACAAGAGGGGCATCCTAGAGCTCCACATCATAGAGATGATCTGGACCAGGACGACCGGTACTTACAAGTACCACGTGTGCGTATATTGCAATTGACAGGATACAACGTCGGGCATAATCTGAAGGTGCAGCGGATCCTCGGCTCTGGGAGGCGACAGCTTTGATGTTCCAAAAGGAGAAATTTCTTTTCCTGGCGTTGGCGTTCAGTTTGGCGGCGACTGCAGGTCAGATCAATTATGTAGTGACCGGAACCGCGTCCGGCACGATCGGCGGAATCCCTTTTACAAACGCCCTGGTACAGGTGACTGCGACTGCGGATACGGCCAACGTAGTTTCCCTTAGTCTTGAAGGATATGAAGTTTTCGCCAATGTAGCCAGTTCAACAACCGTGATGATCGCCGGCATCGGAACCGCTACGGTCACCGGAGGCGCGGAGCCGGGTGTGAGCCCGAATCCAGTTGGAGTGTTTTCCTTCCCTTCGCCTATTCCCATCGATTCTCAGTTTCCTGTACTGCCGTACGTGGTGATCGGAACGCTGGACAACCCTCCGACTCTAAATTCCTTTACCGGAATCGGCCTCATCGGGAGCAATGCGCTGCTAGGCTACGATCTCAGAACGTCCATCGGCCCGATAACGGCGATCCCAGGAGGCGTTAATTACTCGGAAGGTCTGTTCGTTTACACCACGCTCGGGAACCTTACCTTCACCCAGAACCATTCGCCAACAGGCCAGGGAACCTTTGCCGCTTCCGCGGCGGTGCCAGAGCCGGCGTCCCTGCTGCTGACCGCGATAGGGTTGTGCGCCGTTGCTGGGACTCATTGGCTCCGACGTAGTGCATCTGCACAAAACGCGGGCGCGTCGGGGCATCGTTAAATTGTAGCGAGGCTGCCTCGATCAACTTACCCTCGGTGCATCCTAGCTATCCGGAGCGGCAATTGCGGGGCGTTCGCGGGACTGGACTTGGTGCGGTGGCGGCAACGGTACACGCCAGAGAGCTGGAAGTCCGCCCTGGAATTGGGTTTAGCAGATGCGGCGATGCTGCAGCGGATTCGTGAGGCCACGGCGTCGGGCTGCCGTTGGGTAGGGAGGAGTGGCTTCGACGGATTGAGGGGGACTTCCGGATTGAGGCTCGGCGGAAGAGGGCGGGGCGGAAGGTAAGTCGCGCGGGAGGTTGAAGTTACCGGAATCGCTGAGGGGAGCCCGGAGGAAAATGAGGCGACCGTCCCCGAACCCCAGAATTGTTTTGGTGATTATTTCACAACTTCCTGTCCCCGAATGCCCCCTGATGTGGCGAGTCCATATTGCTTCATGAACGCTCCGGCCCAAACCGACAGGTGATCGCTTTCATCCTCTTGAACAGTAAAGCGAAGTCGACGCGTAGGTTGACGGAATTCAATAAAGTATCGTGTTCCATCGAGTACCCAGACTTGCTTCTCAGGGACATTTGTCATGGCGAGCACAGCTCTGTTCAACGCACCGAAAAACGATCTAGCAACATCCTGCAGCTTCAACGCCGGCATCGGGCGTACAATCCGCTGCGGCTCCGTTTTATCAGTGAGTGATGTCAAAGGTAAGTCAGGATTTTCGACCGCAACATCAAGAAAGCTGCGCGTGGCGCGGAGGTACTCGACCTTCGCTGGCTTTCCCAAGGGTTTGAACAACGTTACCTGTTCCAGCAAAACCCCGCTACTACGCTCAACCCGTACCCGGAGAAGAAGCTCAGCGCCTCGTGTATCTTCGCTCTCGAACGACCAGTCCGAGAGAGCGCGCCCCCTAAGCCAGCTTTCCGTCAGCTTTCCCGAGCGAAGGGTTTGACCTTCCGCAGCCGTGAAGGCAATGAGCAAAATAGGGATGGCGGGTCTACGAAGTTTCACTTGCATGGCTTTAGCCAATTCAATGACTCTGTGAGCTCCCGGGCCTCCTGGCCACTATTGGCAAGTACTCGTACAATCCCTTACTTGATAATGTGTACATAAGAAGGCTGTGGTTATCAGGAGGTTCGGGGGACAGATAGGATGAGCGGGCTGGCCTCTCTCCAGCGGCGGTAAGCTCGCTGGTGAAAGAAGACCAACGCACTCCCTGGGGGTGCAGAAAGAGACCAGCCATGCCGAAGCATACCATTACCGTTTCCCCGCTACCGGCCCGGACCATCGGGCTTGACCTGAGTGACCGCACGCTGCGCTATTGCGAACTCGACGAGGCCGGCGAGATCCTCGCCGAAGGCGTGTTGCCCATGAAGCGCGCGGCTTTGTACAAGTATCTGAGCGCGCAGCCGGCCGGGCCGGGACGCGCGTGGCGCTCGAAATGGGCGGGCAATCCGCGTGGGTGGTCGCCAACGCGCGGCCGGCGTGCCACCCCACCTCACGCCAGCGGCGCGGCGATCCACCAGCCCGTTGACGCCCGCGGTCCGGTGCCCCCCGGGCTTGTTCTCCGGCGCCGATTCCGATGCCGCGCCCGCCTTCAACGCAGCCGCGTACGTCTTGTTCCGCGGCCGGCGCCGGCAATCCGCCAAGTCAGCCCGTACGATCACCCAACAGGGTAATTGTGCGGATTCCAGCTCACCAAGAAATTGCGCATGCGAGTTCGCCAGGCGATTTTGATCACCCGCATGGGGACCTGTCGCAATGACGGGGGTGGAAACGTTGAATAGGCATCTATGAAACTCGCAAACCGATTCTCACTTCCCTTCTTCGTGCTGGCCTTAGCCGCCGCCGAGGACCGGCAAACGCTTACCCCGGCAGACCGCGACTTCCTGACAAGCCACCTGGAGACGTCGCGTCAGGAACTCCTGAAGTCCATTGCCGGGCTGACCAAGGAGCAGTGGAATCACCAGCCGGCGGGCGGGGGCTGGAGCATCGCCCAATGCGCCGAGCACCTGGCGGCCACCGAGGACGGGTTGTTCGGGATGGTGACCGGCCGCCTGCTGAAGCTCCCGGTCGCGGCGGATCGCACGCGGTTCGGCCGGGCCGAGGATGAGAAGCTGATCGCGCGGATCGTGGACCGTTCGGAGAAGGCGAAAGCACCGGAGACGCTGCAGCCGAGCGGGAAGTTCCCCACCCCGGAGAGCTTCGTGGCCGAGTTCCACAGCCGGCGCCAGCGAAGCATTGAGTGGGTCAAATCCACGCAGGATGACTTGCGGGGGCGGGTGTCCGGTTCCATGGACGCGTATCAGTACCTGGTGCTGATGTCGGCGCACACACTCCGCCACACGGCGCAGTTGAACGAAGTGAAGCAGGACGCGAAGTACCCGCGCTAGCGGGCGCTCAGCGGTGGGCCGAGTCGTACTGCTGCCAGCGCTTCTCTTCCGCCGGATCCTGGTACGGCTGCTTGCGCGCGGCCCAGGAGGCCGCCAGGAAGTCGCGGTTCATTTGCGCGATGACCTCGAGCGGGATCTCCTTGGGGCACACGGCGGCGCATTCACCGATATTGGTGCAGTTGCCGAACATCTCGGCGTTCACTTGCGCCACCATACGCAGAGCGCGTTCGTGGCGTTCGGGCTCGCCCTGCGGAAGCTGCCGGAGGTGGGAGATCTTGGCTCCGGTGAACAGAGCCGCCGACGCGTTCGGGCAGGCGGCGACGCACGCTCCGCAGGCGATGCACGACGCGTAGTCCATGGCGCGATCCGCATTCTCCTTGCGAATGGGGATCGCGTTCCCATCGGGCGCGGAGCCGGTGGAGACGCTGATGTAGCCGCCGGCCTGGATCACCCGGTCGAATGCGTTGCGATCGACGACGAGGTCCTTCAGGATGGGGAACGCGCGGGCGCGCCAGGGCTCCAGGTATAGCTCTTCGCCGTCCTGGAAGTGCCGCAACGTCAACTGGCAGACCGTGGTGGCGGGCACTGGTCCGTGAGCCACGCCGTTGATCATGAAGCCGCAGGAGCCGCAGATGCCTTCGCGGCAATCATGTTCGAAAGCCACCGGGAGCTCGCCCCGGTTCATCAATTCCTCGTTCAGGACATCCAATGCTTCCAGCATCGACATGTCCTCATTGAAGTTGTCCGATTCGTAGCGGACCATTTGTCCGGGGGACTTCGCGTCCTTCTGGCGCCAAATGTGGAAAGTAAGTTTCATCGGATGCTTTCTTCTTACTTGTAGCTTCGCTGGGAGGGCTTGACGTACTCGAAATTCAGCGGCTCCTTGTGGAGGACGGGGCTGCGTCCGGCGCCGGCGTACTCCCAGGCGGCGACATGGCTGAACTTTTCGTCGTCGCGCTGCGCTTCGCCTTCCGGCGTCTGATACTCCTCGCGGAAGTGCCCGCCACAGCTTTCCTCGCGCTGCAGGGCGTCGATGCACATCAATTCGCCGAGCTCAAAAAAGTCGGCGACACGGCCCGCCTTCTCGAGCGCCTGATTGAGCTCGCCGGCGGACCCGGGAACATTGACGTTCTGCCAGTACTCATCCTTCAGCGCGCGCAGGCGGTCGATGGCCTGGGTGAGCCCCGCGGCGTTGCGCGACATGCCGCACTCGTCCCACATAATCTTGCCGAGTTCGCGGTGAAAGCTGTCCACCGTGCGCCTGCCGCGGACACTCAGCAGCTTGTTGGTGATCCCGGTGATTCCAGCCAGCGCTTCCTTGACTTCCGGCGCCGTCTCCTCCACCTTGCCCAGCTTCTCGCTGGCCAGGTAGTTGCCGAGGGAATAGGGGATCACGAAGTAGCCATCGGACAAGCCCTGCATCAGCGCGCTGGCGCCGAGCCGGTTCGCTCCATGATCGGAAAAGTTGGCCTCTCCGATCACGAACAGCCCGGGAATCGTGGACATCAGGTTGTAGTCCACCCACAGGCCGCCCATCGTGTAATGGATAGCGGGGTAGATGCGCATCGGAACCTCGTAGGGGTTCTCGTCGGTGATGCGCTGGTACATGTCGAAGAGGTTGCCGTAGCGCTCGCGGATCGTCTGCTCACCCATGCGCTTGATGGCGTCGGTGAAATCGAGATACACGGCGAGCCCGCTCGGACCCACGCCGCGGCCTTCGTCACAAACCGCCTTGGAGTTGCGGGAGGCGACATCGCGCGGCACCAGGTTGCCGAAGCTGGGATACTTCCGCTCCAGGTAATAGTCGCGCTCGTCCTCGGGGATCTGTCGGGGAGGCCGCGTATCGCCCTTCACCTTGGGAACCCAGACGCGCCCGTCATTGCGCAGCGATTCCGACATCAGGGTCAGCTTGGATTGATAATCGCCGGAGACCGGGATGCAAGTAGGGTGGATCTGGGTAAAGCAGGGATTGCCGAAGGCGGCGCCGCGCTTGTGCGCGCGCCAGATCGCCGTGCAGTTCGATCCCTTGGCGTTGGTGGAGAGGTAATAGACGTTGCCGTATCCGCCGGTGCCGAGAATCACGGCGTCAGCCAGATGAGTCTGGATCGCGCCGGTCACCAGGTCGCGGGTCACGATGCCGCGCGCCTTCCCGTCGATCACGATCAGGTCCAGCATCTCGGTCCGCGGGAACATCTTCACCCGTCCGGCGTCGATCTGGCGTTCCAGCGCCTGGTAGGCGCCGAGCAGGAGTTGCTGTCCGGTCTGGCCGCGGGCGTAGAATGTGCGCGAGACCTGCGCGCCGCCGAAGCTGCGATTGGAGAGCAGGCCGCCGTATTCCCGCGCGAAGGGGACGCCCTGCGCGACGCATTGATCGATGATGTTGACTGAGATGGAAGCCAGGCGGTACACGTTCGCCTCGCGCGCCCGGAAGTCGCCGCCCTTCACCGTGTCGTAGAACAGGCGATAAATGGAATCGCCGTCATTCTGGTAGTTTTTCGCCGCGTTGATGCCGCCCTGGGCGGCGATGGAGTGCGCGCGACGCGGCGAATCCTGGAAGCAGAAACACTTGACGTTATAGCCGAGTTCGCCCAGCGTGGCCGCCGCGGACCCGCCGGCCAGCCCCGTTCCCACCACGATCACGTTGAACTTGCGCTTGTTCGCCGGGTTGACCAGCTTGTATTCGAACCTCGCCTTGTCCCACTTCTGCTCAATGGGACCGGAGGGTATCTTCGACTCGAGTTTCATTGATCTAGCTCACCCAGCCGGCCAGAACCGCGACCGGCACCGAGACAAATCCAAGGAACACGACGACGGCGATCGCCTGCGCGGCCTTTTGCAGCACCGGCGTGTAACGGGGGTGCTGGAAACCGAGCGACTGGAACATGCTCCAGATCCCGTGATACAGGTGCAGGCACAGCAGGCCCATGGCGACCATATAGAACACCGACAGAAACCAAACGCGGAATCCGGCGATCACATTGGAATAGACGTCCACGGGATCGAACGCGGTCCCTCCCGCTCCGATGGTGAAGTGCAGCAGGTGATAGAAGATGAACAGGGCAAGAATGGGCCCGCTCCAATACATGGTGCGGGACGCATAGCTGGAAGCGATCGGCTTACGTTTCACGTAATTCTGAGGCCGGGCGTCATTCTTCAGTTGCCACAAGGCGATCGCCGCCCAGATGTGCAGCGTCACCGAAAGCAACAGGACCGCTCGCGCGCCCCACAACAACGCCGGCAGCGCCTTCAGCGCCGCTGCGTAGGCGTTGAATTTCTCGGGGCCGAGAAAAATCTGCAGATTTCCCGCCATGTGCCCGATCACGAAGCCGACCAGAATCAATCCGGTAACCGCCATCACCGCCTTCTTGCCGTTGGTGGCGTTCCAGAATCTCGACAGACGGGAGTCTTTGATCGCTGCTGCGCTGGCTGCACTCATGTTTCGAAATCCAACCGGTGGGCACGCCCGGACTGGCGTGTCGGCGCGGTGTTTTTTGCCCGAAACGGCGTCCGGAAGGAGTGTCCTAAGTAATTGATGATAACAAGTCCCTCGCGGTGTGATGAAATGTAGCGGCGGGCGGAGGGGCGATGAGAACCGCAGTGATCGCGGGGGCGTCGGGGCTGGTGGGCGGTTATTGCCTGGCCGCGCTCCTGAAACATTACGATCGGGTTCTGTCGCTGGGGCGCCGGCCGAATCCCACCGAGGCGCCCAACCTGGAGCAGCGGCAAAGCGATTTCGAATCACCGCCTTCGCTGCCCCCGGGGGCGGACGTGTTTTGCGCGCTGGGCACCACGATCCGCAGGGCGGGCTCGCGAGAAGCGTTCCGCAAGGTCGACTTCGAGTACGCACTGCGGCTGGCCCAGGCGGCCGCCGGCGCGGACTGCCCCAGATTCCTGATCGTCTCGAGCGCGGGCGCGAACCCGGCGTCCGGCAACTTCTATCTGAAAACGAAAGGCGAAGTGGAGGCAGCGGTTTCCGCGCTGCCGATTCCGGAAGTCCACATCTTCCGGCCGGGAGTGCTGGATGGGCCCCGGCTGGAATCCCGCCCCGGAGAGCGGATCGGCCTGGCCCTGGCCAAGCTCGTGGGGCCTCTGCTGGCGGGCGGTTTATCCCGGTATCGCGCCACTCCCGCCGAGGCCGTGGGCCGGGCGATGGTGGCGGTGGCGTTGCGCGGAGAAACAGGGCGGCACGTTTACCACTGGCGAGAGATCCTGGCGCGATCGGAAAGCGAGCCTGGCGTCATCTGAAACGGCTGCGCGTGTGGGTAGATTGTGTAGCCAACTTCAGGTACCATTCGTCTTTCACCAATGTCCGTGGAGCAATCGTTCCTTAATCTTCGCGAGCTGACCAAGCACTACCCCGGCCACGAGGCCGTCCGCGGCATCTCCCTCCAGATCCAGCAAGGCGAGTTCTTCTCGCTCCTGGGACCCTCAGGATGCGGGAAAACCACGACGCTGCGGCTGATCGCCGGCTTCGAAGAGCCCACCTCGGGCCAGATCTGGCTGAACGGGACGCGCCTGGACGGCTTGAAGCCGTACGACCGCAACGTCTCCACTGTCTTTCAGAGCTACGCTCTGTTTCCGCACCTGACGGTCCGGGGCAACGTCGAATTCGGCCTGCAGCGGAAGCCCCCGGCGGAGCGGGAGCGGGCGGCCACCGAACTGCTCGCCTTGCTGGAACTGGCCGGCAAGGAAGCTCGCAAGCCGGCTCAACTCTCGGGCGGCGAAAAGCAGCGTGTCGCCCTGGCCCGGTCACTGGTGGTGCAGCCCGATCTCCTGCTGCTGGACGAACCGCTGTCCGCGCTCGATCCGAAGCTGCGCAAGCAGGTCCGGTCCGAGCTGAAAGCGATTCAGCGGCGCGTCGGAATCACATTCCTCTTCATTACCCACGATCAGGAAGAGGCGTTATCCCTCTCCGACCGCATGGCGGTGATGAATGCCGGCCTGCTGGAGCAGACCGGCACGCCCCGCGATCTGTATCTCCACCCGAGCACGCGTTTTGTCGCCGAGTTTCTGGGCGCCATGAACTGGCTGGGCGATTGCGGCATCCGTCCGGAAGCGGTCCAGGTTTCGCGGACGCCGCCGAACGGCGGATCCCGCGCCCTGCGAGCCACGATCATCGAGTCGGCGTTCCTGGGAAACCTGATTCATCTGCAGGCAAGGCTCGAATCGGGCGACCGCTTCACCGCCGAGGTCCGGGCGGCCGCCGACGGCTTCCGTCCCGGCGACACCGTGTTCCTGAGCTGGCCGGTTGAGAACGAGCGCAGGTTCCAGCGGTGAAGCGGCTGCGCTCGCTGTTCCTCGCTCCCGCCTGGCTGGTGATCGCGCTCGGATTTTGGATCCCCATGGGGATCGTGGCGGCGTACAGCGTCCTCACTCGTGGGATGTATGGCGGCGTGGAATTGCCAATTACCGCGGAGAGCCTGGCGCGCTTCGCCGATCCTCTGTACCTCGGCATTCTGGCGAAGTCGTTTGTGCTGGCCGGAATCGCCACTGTTCTGTGCGCCGTGCTGGGATTCCCGCTGGCGCTGTTTGTCGCGCGCGCCAGCTCGCGCAAGAATCTTTGGCTGAGTTTGGTGATTCTGCCCTTTTGGACCAGCTTTCTGATCCGCACCTACGCCTGGGTGTTCCTGTTGCGCGACACTGGATTGTTCAATACGATGCTGATCGCCACGGGCGCGATCAGTGAGCCCATGCCGCTGCTTTACAACGACGGCGCGGTAATCACCGGCCTGGTCTATGGGTATCTTCCGTTCTTCGTGCTGCCGGTGTACGCGACACTCGAACGGCAGGATCCGCTGCTGCGCGACGCCGCGGCGGACCTGGGAGCGAGCCCGTGGGCGACGCTCCTCCGCGTCACCCTCCCGCTGGCCGCGCCCGGAATCCGCGCGGGCGCGCTTCTGGTCTTCGTTCCGTCCCTGGGCGCCTACATCACTTCCGATCTGCTGGGCGGCTCCAAGACGGTGCTGATCGGAAACCTGGTTCAGAATCAGTTTACGGCGGGCCGGGATTGGCCCTTCGGCGCCGCGGCGGGCATGGTCCTGATGTCCGTGGTCGCCGTGCTCCTCGTGCTGTTGTTGCGCCGCGATCCGGAGAGCCTGCTGTGACCCGATGGCTGGCGGCGTACGCGGCCGCGGCATACGCCTTCCTGCATCTGCCGCTGCTGGTGCTCGCGGCCTTCAGCGTCAACTCGGCCAAGTCCGCCGTGTGGGAGCGGTTTTCCTGGAAGTGGTACGCCGAGGCATTCGCCGACCGCCAGTTGATGGAGGCAAGCGCGAACAGCCTGGCGATCGCCATCGCCGCCGCGGTGCTGTCCACCGTGATCGGAACCCTGGCGGCGTATGGGATGTGGAAGCGGCGATCGCCGGTGATGGCCGGGTCCCTGTATTTGTCGCTGGTGACGCCGGAGATCGTGTGGGGCGTGGCGCTGCTCGCCTTTTTTCAGGGACTCTTCCGCTTTCTGGACGTTCGCCTGGGCCTGCACACGGTGATCGCCGCGCACGTCGCGTTTTCGATCGCCTACGTGGTGGTGGTGGTGCTGGCGCGGCTGCGCACGTTCGATCCCGCCCTGGAGGAAGCCGCCATGGACCTGGGCGCGACGGAATGGCAGGCGTTCTGGCGGGTGACCTTGCCGGGAATCGCGCCGGGAGTGATCGCCGGCGCGCTCCTCGCCTTCACGGTTTCCATGGACGATTACGTCATCACCTCCCTGGTGGCCGGAGTCGATTCGGAGACGCTGCCGATGGCGATTTACGCCGCCGCCCGGCGCGGGGTCTCGCCCGCCCTGAATGCGATTTCCACCGTGATCGTCTTCGGGCTCGGCGTGCTGATCGTCGTCTCGGAAAGGCTGCAACGGTCATGAAGCGGCGGGTGTTTTTGTCCGGACTTGCAGGAGTCGCCGGCTGCGGCGGCTCGCGGACGCTCCGCCTCAACGTCTGCAACTGGTCGGACTACGTAGCTGAAGAAACGATTCCGAATTTCGAAAAAGAGTTTGGGGTGGAGGTTCGCTACGGGACTTTCGAAAGCTCGGCGGAATTGTTCGCCAAGGTGATGAGCGGCAACTCCGGCTGGGACGTCGTGTTTCCGCCGGCCGAGGATCTGCAGGGACTTCGCGCGCTGAACCTGCTGGCGCCCGTGCGTCATGAGCTGTTGCGCAACCTGGATCGTCTCGAGCCCGGGTTCCGGCGTCCCCCGTGGGACCCTGAACTGCGGTGGGGCATCCCTTACATGCACGGCTCCACCGGCATCGCGTTTCAGAAGCACCTCGCGATCCGGCGCTGGGCGGACCTTTGGCGGGATCCCCTGCAAGGCCGCATCACGCTGCTTGACGATCCGGTGGAAGTGCTGGGCGCTTGCCTGAAGAAGCTCGGCTTCTCCATCAACTCGGCCGATCCGGTTGAACTGCGTGCCGCGCAGGCGGAAGCGCTGGAGCTGAAGAAACGCATTCGCGCGTTCTTGAACGCCGAAGTCCGCGACCAGCTTGTCGCCGGAGACGTGCAGGCGGCGCAGGCTTGGGCCATCACCGCGCAACAGGCGATCGCCGAGACGGATCGGGTGGCCTTTGCCCATCCGGAGGAAGGATTCCCGCTGTTCTGCGATAACGCGGTCATCCTGCGCGAAAGCCGCCGCCAGGCGCTTGCCCACCGGTTCATCGACTACCTGCTGCGGCCGGATGTCGCGGCGGCGATCGTAGTGGCGACAGGGACCGCCACCGCCAACGGCGCGGCTCGCGGGCTGCTGCCCGCCGAGGTGCGGGACAATCCCGTCCTCTACCCGCCCGAGGAGATTCGCCGCAAGGGGGAGTGGTTCGAGCCGCAGCCGCCGGCGTCCCGCAAGCTGCGGGACCGGCTGTGGACCGAAATCAAGGCTGCCTAACGCCCCGCTGCTGCTCGCCAAAGCGCTTCGCGACGGGCCGGAACCGGACTCCTCCAGTAAACTCAAGACGGCGCCCTCAAGCGTGGGAAGACCCCAGAAAGTCCAGGCAAGGCACAACGTCGGCTTGCTCTGCGACCCCGCTGCAAGTCGGCGCTTAGCCTGCACAAGGCCCCACCCGTCTCGAAGTCGACGCTGAAACAACGGTGGACCAGGTTCGGCATCAGCCATCAGTCTGGGATACACCTGGCGGAGGCTGTATGCCGAAGCCGTTCGCCATACCGCGCCGCCGCGTTTCATCAACTTCCAACGATCTTCGGGCCTCGCGTACCGGCGATTCAAGCTCTTCTTGGGCTAAGGGTACAAGCCTGCGGAACAGCCGGGACTGGCGCCGCGCCCCGAGTGCCTGTTCCGCCTCCTCCATATCCCGAGTAACAAGAACACCGTCCTCGGCAGACCAAGCTTAGATTTTCATCATTTTGCAGCTATCGGAGCCTCACCGCAACGGCGACCAGCCGGAACACATGGAACTGGCACTCCCCTCGATTTCCAGTCCGTGAAGTTCTTCCTCAGCCGGGACAGCTTGCGCGAGGTCCTGGTCCGGCGCTAGCCACGCCGCCTTCGGGTGTTCCTTGTCCGGACATACTTGACACTTCAGGACAAGACATCCTTGACAGTTGGAAGCAGCAGGGGGCGAGTCGAGTGTAGTCGAAGAGCGGTTGCAATTGTGGTGCTGGCGATGCGGCAAGAGCGGGGCTTCGCGGAGCTATTCCAGAGTTCGCATCAGCCGTCAGACGGGAAACACCTGGCCGAAGCGGTATGCCGAAGCTGGAGCCCCATCCGGCGCCCCAAGTGTCAACGATGTTTGGCAGTTAACAACAAAGGCCCTGGACGGCCTAGCGGTGCGACCGGTGCTGGTCATGTACATCTGGCCTCTGTTACGAACGAGCACGCGGAAGCTGTGCGGGGACGTCAAGTAGGCGGCCGTGCGGGCGCGTGATCAAACCGCCGGCGCTCGATCGGAAAGTGTGTTGCGGTCCAGACCGGAGTTGATCGTGATAGCGTTCATTACTATTTCGGCCCGCTTCACACCGTTGTGAATGTTCAGTATCCTCAACGGCCACCGTATCCCCCGGACGGTCCGCCACTCGAGAACCTCCGTACGTTGACGAACCTGCTGGTAGCTGCCGTTCACGGTGCCGGACGCGGAGGTATTTACGCCCGAGCGTCGAACCGGCAATCCGGAAGTCGGGTCGACAAAGATATCTACCGCAACGTCGCTTGCGGTGATTCGGATAATTCCATCTCCGCCAGAGTCGATGCGATACCGAGGATCACGATCCGCAAGCCACAGCTTTAGCAGGAAGCTTCGAGCTTCCTTGCGGACGATCTCCAGTTCGCGGCTCTTGAGCTCCAGGAAGCCCGCATCCGGAACAACTTCCCAACCTGCTGTCCCGTCGAAGAACGCGATGACAAAGAGGTTTCCAGAGCGCTGGTCTTCCGGAAGATGTTCGGCCGAATCCACCGGATTCGTCGCGTGATATCCGGGGTTGCCAGGCCGGATTCATTCCAGGTTCGCGCGGTGACGGCCCAGTCCAGATCACGGACATCGGCAAGCCGATCAGCACCGCCCAAAGCTGTTTGCATCCTCCGAAGGAGGGATCGAGCTCGTTGACCCGATTGCGATCCTCCTCTCGCGCTACTGAGCATCATTGGAAAGGCTGCTCTGCAAGCGAGCAGCTCACGTCTCCTCATAACGACTCTCCTGTTCTTAGCGGGAGTAGGCCGGACGCTCGGCCCGCCGGCCAACCACTAGCGATGGGCGCAAGGAGATTCCGCGCCCACCAGTCTGAACGGCAACTTGCGCCACGTGTTACCCTTTGCCCCCGATTACCCGGTACCGCTTCATCGCCTCCACAACCTTCCCGACCGGCAGCGCCTCCACACTCCGCCCGTTCGAGGTCACGGTTTCGGCCTGGAACAGAGAGTTGTAGATCGCCTCCTCGGTAGCTTCGATGACGGCGGGAAACAGAGGCGACACCGCGTCATTGCCCAGGAACGGCGCGCCGCGCTGCGTCGAGAAAGCCACCACATAATCGCCCGAGCCGTTGGACCCGGCGGCGCCCGTCCGGCCGAGGCCCATCATCGCCCGTGCCGCCATGCGCTTGAGGTTGCGATGCTCCACCGGGGCGTTCGTGGCCACCACCATCATGATGGAGCCGTCGGCCGCGTCGCGTTCCTTGGGCTGCAGGACCGACGCAATGGGTACTCCATTGATCGTCAGCCGCCCGCCGAAATTGGACTGCACCAGCACACCGACCGTGAAATCGCGGACCTTGCGCGACGAAGTTCCAATGCCGCCCTTCCAGCCGAAGCACACGGTGCCGGCGCCCGCGCCGACCGCGCCCTCAACGACATCGCCGTCCTGGGCGATTTGCAAAGCTCCAAACACCTCGTCGTGGCCGACAGCGCGCGCGCGGATGTCGTTCAGCAGACCGTCATTGGTCTCCCCGACAACCGGATTGACGGAGCGCACATTCTCGTTCCCCGGCAGCGCGAGCATGTAGCTCACCAGCTCGTCGGCAACCCGGAACGCATTGAGCGTGGCCGTGAGCAGAATCGGAGTTTCGAGCTCACCCAGCTCGTTTACCTGGGTGGAGCCGATCAGCTTTCCGAAGGCGTTGCCGACGTGAATCGCGGCGTGAACTTTCTCCCGGAACAGATTGCCGGAATGCGGCAGGATGGCCGTTACGCCGGTGCGGATGTTGGGAGCGCGGACCAGCGTCGCATGCCCAACGCGAACCCCGGCGACATCGGTAATCGCGTTGCGCGGCCCCGGCGGCAGCCCGCCGACGATGATGCCCAGATCGCGAACGCGCGGCATTACCAGCCCATCCTCTGGCGCAGGGCGGTGACGTGCGCTGTGTGATGACGCCCGTGCCAGGAATACAACGCCATCAGCCAGTCCACATCGTGCTCGCCGCTTTCGGGATGGAACAGCCGCCGCGTGCAGTGCTCGGGGCCAAGGGTCCGCAGCAGCGATGTCCAGCGGTCGTGCAGCCCTTCGATCAGCGTCAGCGTTCCCCCGATGGGCATGCCGTAATCGGGGAGCTTCACCCACTCATTCTGGTCATAGGGACGCAGCACCGGGCGATCCTCGGTCAACGCGAGCTTGGTGCGGATATAGGCATTCGCATGGCTGTCAAAAACGTGGTGCACCACCTGCCGGACGGTCCAGCCGCCGGGCCGATAGGGGGTGTCGAGCCGCGGATCGTCCAGGTTCTTCACCGCGGCGCGGAAATTAGCAGGAAGCTCCGCGATTTCAGAAATCCAGCGCCGCCGGTCCTCCGGCGTGACGCCGGACGGCATTTCAAATTTCCCCACTGGGTAGCTCAGAGCCGGCATGGGCTTCCTCCCGTTTCTCGCGTTCCTGGTCCTGATACTGCAACTGGTACAGCTTCCAGTAAACACCACGGGCGGCCAGCAGTTGCTGGTGTGTGCCGCTCTCGCGGAGCTGCCCCTTGTGCATCACGAGGATGCGATCGGCGCGCTGGATGGTGGAGAGGCGGTGGGCGATGATCAGGGACGTTCGGCCGCTTACCAGGTTTTCGAGCGCCTCGCGGACCTTCCGCTCCGTCTCGGTGTCGACACTGGACGTCGCCTCGTCCAGGATCAGGAACTCCGGGTCGTGGGCCAGGGCGCGGGCGAAGCTGATCAACTGCTTCTGGCCGGTGGAGTAGCCCGAGCCGCGCTCCTGAACCGGATGATCGAAGCCGTTGGGGAGGCTTTGGACGAAGTCCAGAAGGTTCACCTGGCGCGCGGCGGATTCCAGGTCTCGATCGGAAATTCCGTCGGTGCCCAGCCGTACGTTGGAGGCGATGGTCCCAGTGAACAGGTAGGGGTCCTGGAGGACGATGCTGAAGTGGCGCCGGAGTTCGTCGAGGGCGAACTCGCGGATATCGATGCCGCCCAGGCGGATGGCGCCGCGCTGCACGTCGTAAAAGCGGAGCAGGAGATTGGTGAGCGTGGTCTTCCCCGCCCCGGTGTGGCCCACGACGGCGATGGTTTCGCCGGGTTCGATGCGGAAGCTGACATCGCGGAGCACCCAGTCCTCGTCCTTGTAGGCGAACCACACATGGTCGAACTCGATGGCTGCCGGACCTTCGGGAAAGGGGCGTGGCCGAGGCGGATTCGTGACCGCGATGCCGGTGTCGAGTAGCTTGAAGATACGCTCGCTGGCGGCCATGGCGGCCTGAAGGATGTTGTACTTCTCGCTCAGGTCCTGAATGGGACGGAAGAAGCGCAGCCCATATTGGAAGAACGCGACGAGCACGCCGATGCTGAGCTCACCGCCGCCCACTTGCGCGCCGCCGTAAGCGAGCAATCCGCCGAGCGCGAGCATGCTGAGGAACTCGACACTCGGGTAGAACCATCCGTAGGCGGTGACTGAGTCCTTGAATGCCACCATGTGGTCACGGTTGATCTCCTCAAATTCCTGGCGCGACTTCGCTTCACGATTGAAGAGCTGCAACACAGCGATCCCGTTGATGTGCTCCTGGAGGTAAGCGTTGATGCGCGCGATGGCGGTGCGGATGCGGCGATAGCTTTGCTGCACACTGCGCCGGAAGATCGCCGTAACCAGCACCACCAGCGGCATCACGGCAAGCATCAACAGCGTCATGCCGGGGCTCATTTGGAACATCGCGATCAGGATGAAGCCGAGCATCAGCAAGTCACCCAGGATGGTCACGAGGCCGGAGGCGAATAACTCATTCAGGGCGTCGACGTCGCTGGTGACGCGGGTGATGAGTCGGCCGACGGGGTTGCGATCGAAATAGTTGACGTCGAGCACTTGCAGGCGGCCCAGGATCTGCTTGCGCAGGTCGAACATGGCCTGCTGCCCGGTCCACTGCATCAGATAGGTTTCTCCGAAGCTGAGCAGGAGTGTTCCCAGAATCGCCAGGATGTAAATGCCGGAGATCTGGAGGATGCCCATCCAGGGGTCGGCCGAGAGCCAGGGATCGAGCCAGGTGGCGGCGGGCGGGGTGGTGGGCGCGAGATAGCGGTCCACCGCGGTTTTGGTGAGGAGCGGTCCCGCGATCTGGAGCAGGGAGTGGACGGTGAGCAGGATGAGGGACCAGATCACCTGTTTGCGATACGGGCGCAGGTAGCCGAGGAGCCGGCGCATCAGCCGCGCATCGTATGCTTTGCCGAGTACCTCTTCTTCCACCGGTCCTACCAGTTTAGCTGGTCAGCCGCGGAGCCACCCATGCGGGGCCCCAATCGAGAGCCAGACGGCGTCGCGCCTGTTCACCGCGGATGCAAACCGGGGGAAGCCGCTTAGGCCGCGCGGCGGCGCAGAAGCCAAAGACCGAGGGCGCCCGCGGCCGTCAGCAGCGTGGTGGCGGGTTCCGGCACCGGGGTAGCGATTCCGATCAGACCAAGGCCCTGGGAGTTGGTGGCGATGATCGACGCTCCCGGGCCGATGGCTGAGACCGTGTTGCCGTTATTGTAGTAAAGCTGCGCGACGCCGCTAAAGAGCGGGTGAGATGTGCTGGGTGCGATGTTGCCGGAGACTCCGTTGAAGGGACTGCCAAAGCTCAACCCAAAGGCGTTCAGGAATGGATTCCAGGCTGCCGCTTCATCGGCGGCCGAGCCGATACCAGCCGTCCCTCCAGCCAGATAAACGCTGCCGCCTTGGTTTACGTAGGCGGTGAGCACCGCCAGGTTCGCGGGGACGGGCGGGCCGGCCAGGAAGATCGCCTCGAAACCGGAGATGGAAGCGAGATCGAAGGTCGCGATGGGATTCACGGAATGCTGCTGGACGGTGTAACCGGCGCCGGTAAGAGTGTTCAGGAAGCTCGATTGATTCAGCGAGAAATTAGTGGAGTAGATCAGAATGTCGCCACTTCCCCCAGTGAGAAAATTGGCGGCATTGAGGACGAAGTTAGCCGCATTGGACCCTCCGGCGTTGGAGAATCCCGTGTTGGAGGTGGTCCACTCGTCATGGTTTACAACGATGGAGCCGCCCCAGGCGGGCATACCAAGCGCGAGCGTTGCGAAGGATAGGAAGCAGTAGCGGAACATGTAACCTCCAAGCGAACGTACCTCTCGAAGTTACGCATTTGGGATTAAGAAATCAAGACTTAAAGGAATGCAAGAAGTACTAAGCGGCCTATGCCGAGGTGGGGAACTCGACGGCTTGGATATGCCTCCCATCTCGGGTTTTCGGGAATGAAACGGATGTACGAGTTCCGCGATTTTCGGAATTAGAGACGAGGTGAGGCCCGGATTCGGTGATGCCAACAGAGAACCCCGAGAGTGTCGACGGGTTGAGGGCGACCGGGGGGCTCAACGATCATGGTGGAGAGCGAGGCCCGGACGCGCAGGTCTCGAATAGGAGTAAAGCGGGCGAAGTCGGAACTTCGCGTTCGAAGGAGTGGCTCCGTAGGGCAAAATCGTGGTCATTGGCCCAAGTCGCCATGATCAGGAGATGAGTATTCTCGGGCTCCATCGACCCAGGGCGTCTCTTGAGAGCCAAGCCGGGGGCGTGGCAAGTACTTGATTTTACTGCGTCAGACGGCCTGGGTTTGGGCGACGCTCCGAACCGAAAAACTAGTTGACTGTCGGAGAACCTCAGCCAGACAGGCATGGATAAGTTGCACGGATCCCCACCTAAATCTCAGTTCCTGGGCTGACGGCGTTGACCGAAAACAACTGCCGGTGCTCGAATGTCCTCTCTGCATACAACAAGCACTCATAGCTCAGCTCGAGCAGACAGAGACTAGTCCGAATAACGATCGGGAGTTCCATTCAAGCCCGACCGTAGAGATGTCTTGCCAGCACCTCGTTCACTTCCGCCGAAAACTGGATTGGTAGGCCGTGGGATGCGTGGGCAAAAGTGCAAAATCTGGCACCAGGTATGGCTTCCCCGATGGCGGCGCCGAGTTCGGGGCGTGCGATGCGGTCGTGGCTCGCGCTCACAACGAGGGTCGGAGTGCCTCGGATTTCGGCGAGTCGCGGAGTGAGGTCGCATGCCCGCATCGCGGCCAACTGCGTTAGTGCGATCGGCGACTGGTCAGCCAAGTCATGTCCGAATAGCAAAGCCAATTCGCTCGCCAGGGCGTCGCGATTTGCGCTGGCGAGATGATCGGGAGGCAGGACTAGTTTCAGGAATGCGTTCCGGCGCTGACGCCTGGTACCGATCCTCGTCCTTAGGCCGACCCAGAGCATCCGGAGACTCAGCTTGGTCGCTTCGGCTCCGTTCGCGAAAGTACACAACAGGGAGAGGCTACGCACGCGCCGAGGATTGTCCAGTGCCAACTGGAGAGAAACGAGGCCACCGAGCGAATGGCCGACTACGTGGGCTGAGTCCCAGCCACAAGCGTCCATCAGGGCCGCTGTGTCGTCGGCCATCTGCTTCACTGACAGTCGCGCGGGTCTCGGCTGGCTTTCGCCGATGCCCCGGTTGTCAAAGGTTAGGCACGTAAACCGGTCAGCCAGCGCCCGGACTTGGGGAAGCCATCCGGAACCGTGGACACCCACACCCTGTATGAAGACCACGGGCGGTCCGGACCCCTCGACAGTATAGGCGAGATCACAGCCTTGATGATGGTGCTTAGACTTCATACATCACCTCGGGACAGCGCGAAGTCTACGCCCGCCAGTGCATGAATTCTTGCTGATGGGAGCGTCGGAAGACAAGAGTCGGCATCGGAGATGAGCAGTTCGACTTCTGTGCAGCCGAGAATGACGGCGGTTGCGCCCTCATTCCGAAATTGTTCGATGATGCGGACCAGGGCCGCTCGGGACTCAGGCCGGCTCGCCCCGTGACATAACTCCTCGAAGATAATTCTGTGTACTTCCGCGCGCGCGTCCGCCGGCGGTACGATCGCCTCAATGCCGAAGCGCTGGCTGAGACGATCCCGGTAGAATGGCTCTTCCATCGTGAATCGCGTTGCTAGCAACCCTACCTTGCGATGGCCATTCCGCAGAATTGCGGACGCCGTTGCGTCAACGATGTGCAGCAGCGGTATGTGGACGCTTGCGACGATCTTGTCTGCGAGCTTGTGCATCGTGTTCGTGCACAGCAGGACACAATCGGCACCCGCGCGCTCCAAACAGCCGGCTGCGTCGCTCAGCAGGGCCGCAAGGCCGTTCCAATCCCCGGAGTGCATCATCCGATCAGCCTCCGCGAAGTCGATCGTCACCATTACGCTGTGCGCGTTGTGGTGCCCGCGGAGTCGCCGCTTGGTCTCTTCGTTGATGATTCGGTAGTACAGAGCCGACGACTCCCAACTCATGCCGCCGATCAACCCAATGGCCTTCATTCTTCAATTCCTCTTTTGGTGCGTTTCCTTCAGAATGCGTTCGAGAGCGTGAGCAGTAATCGGCGCAGAAACGACCTCCCAGACCCCGTGCTCCAAAGCGTCCCACCAAGTCTCGGCCGAACCCTCGCTTGAACACAACACCACGGGCGCTTCACATCCTAGGCTTCTAAGTCTCTCCACAAGGTCGCACCAATTCCCATCCTTAAGTGCGACTCCAGATAGAATCGCCGCGACACGGGCACCCTCTCGTTGGGCGGTGATGACCGCCTCATTCACGGTCTGCACCGGCAACACCCCATAGCCCAAGGCTGTGGTCGCTGCCGTGATGTCGGGATCGACACACCTGTCCGCAGCCACAATGATGACGCGTGGTTCGTCCATTGCATACCCCCTTAGGGCCTGCGATAAATTGTCTTCGGCCCGCCGGTCGCCGCACCCACGAGTGCGCCCACGCCACCTCCCGCTGCGCCGCCCGCACCGGCGATCAGGTCGCGGCGAATATCGACGTCGCCGGCATTCGCACCGACGACGAATGCTGCAGCCCCCGCAGCGGCCCCGATTGCCAAACCGAGGAGCGCACGCTTCTTCCGGCTGTTCTCTATCGTGCTTACCCTCACCACATCGACTTTCGCGACGGTCTCGGGGGTGGCACTACCTTGCACCGTGATGTCGGCGGCGGAAGTGCGCACGACCTGGCCCTGGAGACGTTTCAGATTCCCGTGAATGACTTCGACTTTAGTTCCCGGACGAAGTGCGGTAACACGATCCCACGTGGTGACTTCCGGCTCCGCGGCGGCCGCAATGCCCAGCGTGAAAAGTACTAACGTGAAAAACTTCATCAACTTTCCTTTCAGCCCCAGACTACCGGTCAAGACTCGAAAAGGCGCGTTATGAGACGTGAGGGGGACGTGAGATGGTCCAATTGTCTGCCAGATCGAGGAACGCTAACATTAGACGATGCAAGGGACTACAGGCGATCTGCTGGGCCAGTCCGACGTGCCGGTTTCCGCCGAGAGCGTACGGGCGCAACTCGCCCGTATTCTTGCCAGCGACGGGTTCATTTCCTCCCAGCGCCTTTGCCGGTTCCTGCGTTTTATCGTCGAGCGGACCCTAGAGAACGACCTCGATCGACTCAAGGAATTCGTTGTTGCCATGGAGGTCTTCGACCGGGACGACAAGTACGATCCCAGCATCGACTCTATCGTTCGCGTGGAGGCGCGGAGGCTGCGCACGAAGCTTAAGTCTTATTACGAAGGCGTGGGCAGCAGCGATCCGGTGCTGATTGGGCTTCGCCCCGGCAACTACGTGCCGCTGTTCCGAAGCCTAACCCCAGCCGTGAAGCCGATTCCGTCTGTTGCGGCCGTACTTCCCCCACGCGACGATTACACAACGGTCGCCGTCCTCCCCTTCGTCAACATGAGCCCGGAGCCGGAGCAAGACTACTTCTGCGATGGGATAACGGAGGAGATCATCAACGCCCTCGCGGCGATTGAAAGTCTCGCCGTGGTGTCGCGAACATCTGCGTTTCAGTTCAAGGGGCAGGCGATCGATCTGCGTGACGTCGGGCGACGCCTCGGAGTACAGGTCATCGTGGAGGGCAGCGTTCGAAAGGCCGGTAATCAGTTGCGCATCACGGCGCAAGCCATAGACACCGGCAAAGGCTACCATCTTTGGTCCGAGACCTACCGCCGGGAACTGCATGACATCTTCGCTATTCAGGAAGAGATCTCGTTGGCCATTGCGCAAACACTGCATGCAAAACTTCCGGTTCGCCCGCTGCGCGGCGCATACTTGCCACCGTTGGAAGCTTACACAGGATTCATCCGGGCGTCGCACTTGGTCCACCAACAGAATGTTCCGGGTCTCTATGCGGCAATACGCCAGTTTGAGGAACTGACCCGGGCATATCCGGACTATGCCGATCCGTACGCCGGGGTCGCCACGGGCTGGGCGGCGTTAGCGCTGTTTGGGATTGAATGCGGCGCCAAGGTGCTTCCGGTTCTCCGCCGGAATGCGGAGCGCGCTGTTGAGCTGAATCCCGAGTCGGCCGAGGGATGGACAGTCATGGGTGGAATCAGCGCGCATTGGGATTTCGACTGGGCGGAAGCGGAAAGGCACTTCCAGCGAGCCATTTCGCTGCAGCCGAGCAACTACGGCGCCCACACCTGGTACGGAATGGTCTTGTCGATGCTCGGACGGTTCGACCAGGCCGAGTCAGAACTTGCGGCGGCGCTGAAGCTCAATCCGCTAGCGGCCTCCGGGTTCGGACGGCAAGGCTTCCTTTCCTACCTTCGCGGAGACGATTCGACGGCCCTGCAGTACTTGAACGAGTCGATGAAGGTGGCTCCGGATTTTCCAGACTCGCGGCTGATCCTTGGTTTGGTCCACATGCATCGAGGCGACTACGGGACCGCGGTCGAGGTACTCTCGAGGCACATCCACGAAATGCCGATCCCGACGCATTTGGGGATGCTCGCAGGAGCGCTGTTCCGCGCCGGGAAACCAGACGAGTGTCAACGGTTGCTCGCGCAGCTTGAGCAGGCCGCGAAAACACAGTACATTACACCGCTGGCCTACGTTGGCGCCTATGTTGGGATGGGCGAGCACGACCGGGCATTCGCGGCGTTAAGCGCCGCCATCGAAGACCGGGCGATCTTCGTGGATTTGTTGAACGTCGATCCTTATTACGCACCCTTAAGGAAGGATGCAAGATTCGACAAATTGCTTAGAATCATGAATTTACATGGAAGGGCGCCCGTTAGCTAACGGCCGCTCACTCTCCCGGTGGCCCACCGACGGTCGAGAATGAGGAGTGTCCAAGTCACTGGCATTCCTCGCCGTTTGGGCCTTTTGCGCCGGATGCCGCCAGCCGGCTCCCTACCACCGAATTGAAGTGGTCGATGATGCAACGGGCCGCGGCGTCCCGCTTGTCGAACTGACGCCGTTCAACGCAGTCCGTTATTGCACCGACTCAAACGGGCTGGTGGCGTTTCATGAACCCCACCTGATGGGCCGCGAGGTCTTTTTCGAAATCAGCAGTCACGGCTACCAGCCCCCAGTGCTCGCTGGGACGGATTTCAAGGGCGCGAAGATCCTGCTGGCTCCCGGGGGCAGGACGACCATTCGCCTCAAGCGAATCAACATTGCCGAGCGCCTATACCGGTTGACAGGCGAAGGTATCTATCGCGACACCGCGTTGCTCGGTGAGAGGAGTCCCATCCGCCAGCCACTCCTCAATGCCGATATTCTGGGCACCGACGGGGCTTCGACCGTGGTGTTCAACGACAAGCTGTACTGGTTCTTCGGCGACACGAACGGCCTGAATGACATCAATCTGGCTTCGGCGGTTGCGACATCGGGCTTGCCAGGTAAAGGCGGGATCGAACCTGCTATCGGCGTGGATCTCGACTTCTTCGTGAAGCCAACCGGTTTCGTCAAGCCCATGATCGAGACAAACACGAAAGGACTGACCTGGCCCTACACTCCGATGGTTCTGCCGGATGAAAGCGGCGTTGAACGCTTAATCGTCCGCTATGACAGTGGCACTGGGCTCGGCAAAACGCCCCACGAACGCGGGATCGCTCTATTCAATGAGGCGAAGAACATCTTCGAGCCGCACGTGAAATGGGATGCCCATGCGCCGGTCTTCCCGGACGGCATTGCGTTTACGGTCACCGAAGGGGGAGTTCGCTATTTCTACTTCGCGGACGGTAACCCCACACCGCGAACTCGCGTCCGGGCCCAGTGGCGAGACGTTCTGGACCTCTCCCGATACGAGCGGCTGCCGGTTACCGATCCAGAGATCGTCGATGCCGCGAGCGGGCGCAAGCTAAAGCTCCGTTCAACCTCTGTCCAATGGAACGCCTATCGAAAGCGCTGGATCATGCTGGCGCAGGAAGTGGATGGGATCGCATCCAAGCTGGGCGAGATCTGGTTCTTGGAAGCTCCTACTCCCCTTGGGCCGTGGGATCGCGCGCGTCAGGTGCTCACGCATGACCGCTACGCATTCTATGAGGTTGTCCACCACCCGGCGCTCGATCAGCAAGGCGGCCGGTACATCTACTTCACCGGAACGTATTCCGACTTCCTGTCCAATCCCAAGAACGTGACGCCCCGGTACGACTACAACCTGATGATGTACCGCCTGGACCTCTCCGATAGCCGCCTTCACCTCCGTTAGCTCACGCCCGGATTACGTTTGCTCACCTGCCTATTTTCGCGGCTCTGCCTCACAGTGGAACCTGACGGGCGAACAAATCGCCCCAAAGGAGCAACCGATGAAGCAGATTTGGATGTATCTGGTGGCGGTTCCGGTGGCAGTGGCGCAAAGCCAACTCCTGACGCTCGATGACGCAGTCCGCATGGCCCTGGAACAGAATCGCTCCATCCAGCAGGCCGCCATCGCGGCCAACGCCGGGGACGACGCAATTCGCGCCGCGCGCACGCAGCGGCTACCCTCCTTCAAGACTTCCACCACCAGCGGTATGCTGCTCTCGCGTCCTACGGTGACGTTCGAGCGCGGCGCATTCGGCGAATACGCCGGCCTTGGCCCGATCCCAGGCAACACAGTGAACATCACCTCGGCGCGCAGGCCGACGGCCATCGTTTCAAGCGAAGTCTCGCTGCCATTGACGCAGCAGCGACGGATCGGATTGGGCATCCGGCAACTCGAGATCGGGAAAGAAATCGCCAAGCAGCAGGTGCGGCTCACGCGCCAGGAGGTGGTCAAGCAAGTTCGCCACGCCTACTATTCGATTCTGCAAACGCAGAGCTCATTGGATACCGTCGAGCAGTCGCTGGCCCTGCTGCGGGAGATGTCCTCGCAGACCGCCCAGTATGTGAGGGTCGGAACGGCACTCGACGGTGACCTCTTGAGCGTCAAGGCTCGCATGGCCCAGGCGGAGTACGAGAAGGCCGCCCTTCAGGGGCCCCTTGCCAACGCCAAGGAGCAGTTGAATCTCCTCCTTGGCCGTTCGCTTGAAGAGAATTTTCGCGTTTCGCCCGCGATCGAAGCCGACTGGGTGCCGGATCTTGCTGACGCGCGCTCCAGAGCCGTGTCCGCACGGCCCGAGATCGAGCAGGCACGGTTGAAGCTGCAACAGGCGGACATCGACAGGCAAAAGAAGAAGAGCGAATTTGTGCCGGACGTCAGCCTGAGCGTCACCTATTATTCGGCCTTCAATACGTCGAGCAGCTTGCCCCGGAACGTTGCCATCGCCGGAGTACAAGCCAGCTGGGAGGTCTTTGATTGGGGCCGCAAAAGGAGCGAATTAGCACAAAAGGACAAGAGCATCCAGGAGGCAGCGCTCGCCTTGAAGGATGCGGAGGACAAGATCCGGCTCGAAGTGGGCGTGGCACATCGCAAGATGCAGGAAGCCCGGATGCTGCTTTCCGCCAGTCGTGCCGGTCAGGAAAGCGCGACGGAATCGGCTCGACTGGCTGCGGTCCGGTACCGCAACAACGCGACCTTGTTCAAGACAGTCCTTGAAGCCCACGCGGATCTGGCTTCCGCCAACGATCGCACACAGAAAGCGCTGCTGGCCTACTGGTCCGCGCGCGCCGAACTAGAGAAATCCATGGGAGAGGAACAATGAAACGCAATATTCTCACAACGTGCCTGGTGACCATCGTGCTCACCGGCTGCAAAAAGGAAGAACACGCAGCGGAGCGGCAGCCCGTTGCCGTGCGGACGGTGGCCGCGGAAATCACAAACGACACCAATGAGATTCGCTACTCCGGCATCGTCATGCCGAACACTCAGGTCGATTTGGCCTTTCGAATCCCGGGCTACGTGGAACAGATAGGGATGGCGGGAAGCCGCGAGTTGCAGGAGGGCGACGTCGTCGCAGCGGGTACAGTGCTGGCACGCCTCCGCGCGTCCGAATATCAGACCAGAGTTGGCTACGCCCAATCCGTGGCGGCCGACGCAACAGCGTCACTGGAAGGCTTGCGCGCTCAACTGAACGAAGCGGAGGCGGGACTGGCTCAAGCCGTCAGCGATTTCGACCGCGCCAGTGCGCTCTTCTCGGAACGGGCCTTGACGAAGGCCGACTTCGATGCGGCGCAAACTCGAAAGAACACCGCCGCCGCGCGCAAGGATGCTCTCTTGGCTCAACTCGCCGCACAGCGGGCGCGCATCGAAGGCGCGGGCACGCAACAAAGAGAAGCGTCACTCACCCTCGCGGACACCATCCTCACTGCGCCGTTTGCCGGAGTCGTCATCTCGAAGCGGATCGCGCGCGGGTCTTTAGTGTCAGCCGGCGCTCCCGCCTTCGCCATCGCTGACACGCGCACGGCGAAGGTCTCGTTCGGTGTTCCCGACATGGCACTAGGCAGTTTCCCCGCTGGCCGAACGCTTACCGTTAGCGCGGAAGCGATTCCGGATCAGCAGTTTCAAGGCACGATCAGCACAATCTCGCCCGCCGCCGATCCCACCAGCCGCGTGTTTGGCGTTGAGGTGGCTATCCCCAACGCGAAGCAGCTTCTGAGGATCGGCATGGTAGCGACCGTCATCGCCGCCCCCAAGAAGGAACCAACCCAGACGCCATCGATTCCATTGGCCGCGGTGGTGAAATCACCGTCCGACTACGGCGTGTACACCGTTGAGCAAAACAAGGCTCATCTGCAGCCAGTGACTCTGGGAGCGGTTCGGGGCAATGCCGTTGCCATCGTTGCGGGCCTGAATCCGGGCCAGCGTGTCATCGCCACAGGCGGGCTGCAACTGGCCGACGGAGAAGAAGTCAAACTCATCCCCTAAAGGACTCTAGCCATGCAACACGAATCAGATCAAGACATTATCGCGAACACCCGCAACACGGCTCGCTTCTTTGTTGAACAGCGGCACGTGGCCTGGGTCCTCCTGCTGGGCACAATGCTGTGGGGCATCTACGGGTACTGGAACATGCCACAACGCAAGGACCCGGACATCCCGATTCGTGAGGCGATGGCCATGGTCGAATGGCCCGGCATGCCGGCCGAGAAGGTCGAGCAGCTCATCACTAAAAAGGTGGAGACTACCATCGCGCAGAACTCCAAGGTGACGGAAATCCGTTCGGTGACACACACGGGCAAAGCCGTAATCTACATCCAGCTCGACGAGCGCACCAAGGATATGCCGAAGGAGTTCGACGACATCAAGCTGAAGCTCGATGCCATTCACGATCTGCCCGACGGCGCGCGGCCGATTCAGTTCATTAAGGACTTCGGCGATACGGCGGCCCTGATGCTTACCGTCGCTAGTCCACCGGCGGACCGCGTTGACCTGGAATTGCGTTCGCGAGACATCCACGCGGCGCTGGAGAAAGCGCGAGGCGCAAGGCAAGGGCGCTTCTCGTTGGTCGTGGCGTTCCCGCGCTTTGAGGACAACGCTCCAGCGCGACGATTGGCTCGAGAGGCCGAGAATGCGTTCGCTCAGATGCCGGGAATGGACGACCTTCAAGTCGTCGATGGCCCAGGATTTGCTGCGATCGATGGACGATCCACGAAGACGGACGCGGAAATCCTGGGCGCCTTGAACGCCTTCATGCACAAGCAGTCCTGGCGGGCCGAACTTCATCCAGACACGTGGCAGCCGTTCATCGTTCGTGACTTGAATGCGCTGCCATCGGCGCTCGCCGCGGTGGCGGGTGACAAGTACACCTATCGCGAACTCGACCAATTCACTGACCAGATCGAAAAGAGCCTCAAGACGGTTACCCCTGTTTCTAAAGTCAGCCGCTCGGGTGTCGTGGCAGAGCAGGTGGAGCTGATCTACTCCCAGGAGCGCCTGGCTTCGTTCGGCGTCTCCGCGGCTGCGTTGAAGCAATCGCTCAGTGCACGAAACATCGCGATGCCAGGAGGCACGGTCGATGTCGGTGGCCGCAACCTGACGCTGGCTCCGAGCGGCGAGTTCCGCAACGAACAGGAAATCGCGAACATGCTGGTGCTGGGAGGTGGCAAGCCTGCCTACGTTCGCGATCTCGCCGAAGTGCAGCGCGGATACGCCAGCCCGGCGCGCTTCTTCCACTACTACAACTGGCGCGATTCGCAGGGCCACTGGCGCCGGTCGCGAGCGATCACACTCGATGTTCAAATGCGCTCCGGCGAACAGATCGGGGCATTCGGAACAGCGGTCGACAAAAACCTCAACGATGTTCGAAAGCGTCTGCCGGCGGACCTGATCATGGCGCGCACCTCCGACCAACCGCTACAAGTCGCCGAAAACGTCAACCTGTTCATGAGCAGTTTGTGGGAGGCCATCGCGCTGGTCGTACTCGTGTCGCTGATCGGTTTCTGGGAGTGGCGCTCCGCCGCGCTCATGGCCGTCTCGATCCCGATCACACTCGCCATGACCTTCGGCATGATGCAACTTCTCGGCGTGGATCTGCAACAGGTTTCGATTGCGAGTCTGATCATCGCCCTCGGACTACTGGTAGATGATCCGGTCGTCGCAGGCGACGCAATCAAGCGGGGGCTCGCCGCCGGACAGTCGCCCGCTACCGCTTCATGGCTCGGCCCGACAAAACTGGCTCACGCCATTCTCTACGCGACGATCACGAACATTGTGGCGTATCTCCCGTTCCTGATGCTAACGGGCGATACCGGCCGCTTCATCTACACTCTGCCGGTGGTGATCACCAGTTCACTGGTGGCCTCGCGTTTGGTTTCGATGACCTTCATTCCACTGCTGGGCTACTACTTGCTGCGCGGCCGGCCCGAACGTCGGATCGATCAGACGCGCGGCTTCGCTGCCATCTATCGGCGAATCGGGGGCTGGGCGATCGATCATCGTTGGGCTGTGCTCGCGAGTTCCACGGCCGTTCTTGCGGTCGGTTTCTGGTTTGGTTCGAACCTGAAGATGCAGTTCTTCCCGCCCGACTTGCAGTACCTCGCCTACGTCGAAGTGTGGCTTCCCGAGGATGCCCCGGTCGCCGCCACACAGGAAGCTACGCTCACGGCTGAGGACATCATCAGGAAGACAGCCAAAGGCGACGTGCTGGAGTCCCTCACGTCCTGGGTCGGCGGTAGCGGACCTCGCTTTTGGTTCTCCGCCGCGCCGGAGCCGCCGCAACTCAACTACGCGCAGATCCTCATCAAGTCCCGCGACAAGCACGAGACCAGTCATCTGCTTCCCGAATTGCAGCGCGCCCTCAACGAGGGTGTACCCAATGCCCGCATCGACGTTCGCGCGCTAGAAACCGGCCCAGTTGGCGTACCGGTTGCGATTCGCATCTCGGGCGAGGACATCCCAGCTTTGCGCGAATATACATCGAAGTTGAAGCAGATCTTGAGGCGCTCGCCCGCACTCACCCGCATCCGGGACGACTGGGGGGAAGACACGCTAGCCGTGAATCTCAAGGTAGACGCGGATCGCGCCAACCTCGCCGGGCTCTCGAACTACGATGTCGCCAATGCTTCGCTCTCTGCCTTCACCGGGGTTCCCGTGGCTACGCTGCGAGACGGTGACAAGAATATCCCGGTCGTTGCGCGTCTTCGCCTCGAAGAAAGGCCACAAATCGGCAACTTCGATAATCTCTACGTTCAGTCGTCGCAACAGACCAGGGCTGTGCCACTGAGGCAGGTCGCCTCGGTTGATTACGAAATGCAGCCCGCCAAGCTACGTCGGCTGAACCAATTTCGAACGATCACGGTTTCCGCCTTCGCCGCCGAAGGTCACTTGGCGTCTGAGTTCCTTGCTGAGTTCATGCCGGAAATCCGCACTTTCGAAAGCAACCTGCCGCCCGGCATGAAGCTCGAAATCGCAGGCGAGTTCAAAGAACAGAACAAGGGCTTCAAGCAGCAAGGTCTGGTGATGGCAATCTCCGTCGCAGCCATTTTCCTGGCGTTGGTGATTCAGTTCAAGCACGCCGTCAAACCGTTCATTGTCTTCGCCGCGATCCCCTACGGCATCGTCGGCTCCATCGCCGCGCTCTACATTATGGGTACGCCCTTCAGCTTCATGGCGTTCCTGGGAATCGCAAGCCTGGTTGGCGTCATCGTCAGTCACATCATCGTGCTGTTCGACTTCATTGAAGAGCGCCACCAAGCCGGCGCACCACTGCGCGAGGCGCTACTCGATGCCGGCATCATGCGTCTGCGACCGGTACTGATTACCGTGGGAGCGACCGTGATCGCGCTGTTTCCGCTTGCCTCGCATGGCGGCCCTCTGTGGGAACCGCTTTGCTACACCCAGATCGGCGGATTGACCCTTTCGACCATGATCACTCTGCTCTTGGTTCCGGTCGTCTACGCCATCTTTGTTCTCGACCTGAAGTGGGTGAAATGGCGGTCGACGATCCATGAGTCGAATGCAAACGAACCGGTTACATGCGCGCTGGCGACGGAGGCGTAACCAAATGAGTACTGACACCCTTACCACGAAGGACCTGGCCATCGGAACGGTCATCGCCACGGTGATGGCCGCCACGTTTAGCTATCTGAGCTCCGGGCTCTCGCTCATCATCACCTTCGTTCCGGGGCTCCTCTTTTCTTGGCTTGCTTTCGTCCAGATTTACCGGAAGCAAGTCGTGCCGCCGTCCGCGGCTTCGTTCGTTCCGCTGTTCTTCGTCGGGCTCGCAGTGCAGTTCCTACACTTCGCCGAGGAATACTCGACGGGCTTCGCCACGCGCTTTCCAGAGCTATACGGTGGCGTGGCCTACTCCGACCGTTTGTTCGTGAGCTTCAACATGCTCTCCTATACGATCTTCACGCTCGCCTGTTTGGCGGCCTTCGTGAAGGGACATCGCTTCATGCTGATGCCAGTTCTGTTCTTCATCGTTTACGGAGCAATCGGGAACGCAGTGTCGCACACGTGGTGGAGCCTCCAGACCCGATCGTATTTTCCCGGTTTGATGACTGCACAACTGTATTGGATTCTCGGCCCATCTTTGCTTTTGCGATTGCTGCGAAGCAGGAGCACGACAGCCTCTGTCGCAATCCCATTCGGCTTTGTCCTTGTAACTCTACTAACGCTTTGCGCTGTGAAATAGGCTAGTGAACTCTTCAAGCGGGTCAGGAATCGCCGGCTTGATCTCGGGTGCCGGGACGATAAGCAAAGAGCGAGTTCGCCGTAGGGGACACAATAGCGCACAACGAGTCCTCCCGCAATCTCACGAGGAAGTGCTTGCGTCCAAGTCACACGCAAACAGTCTGGACGAGACTTACTGGGGGAAACCAGCAGCGCACCCAAGACAAGTTGGGCCAGTTGAGCTTTTCGATGGTCAGCCCCTGTGTGTGCGAATTTCTGGCGGTAGTGGCAGATTGCGGGCGAAAAGGCAGAGGTGGTCGTAGGCCCAGAGTTTCACGAGCGAAGTTCGTGCTCGGCGTGCGGCGAGATAGTCGCGTTGCCAGGGCCAGCCGGAGTTGAAGTGGCCCATGAGGTACCGGCAGTCGGCACGGAGCCAGTTCAGCACCTCGAAGGGGTAGGCAGCCATCGCGCGAACTTTGTCGATGTTGCGGTCGAGGCCGGCATACTGAAACCCTTCGATCATGAACGTGTCGAAGCCGCTGGTGGGCTTCGAGGTCCATTCCGTGGGCAGGTTGATATAGCGGTTCAGTTGGCGGGTGTCGGGATCGTTGACGTCGAGCGGCCAGAGTATCTCGAACTGGGTGTTGGGGTGACTGGCGAGGACGTAGGCTCGGATGGCGGCAACGTGGTCGCGGACGGTCTGTCGCAGGAAGTCGGCGTCGACGTGGCCGTTCGCCGAGGGGTCGTCATTCGGTGTGAGGAAGAGGTGGAGCGGACGGCTGTGGGCGGATTGGAAGGCAGCCGTGGTGTAGGCGTCGTAGAATGCCATTCCGGATGCGTTCGGGAAGAACCACCACAGGACCTCGCCGAACTGGAGCCGGACCTCGAGTCCCGCGGCTTCCATCAGTGTTGCGACCTCTGCGTAGGCGTGCTTTATGTAGTCGCGGAACGGCCGCGCAAAAGCGCAGTGCGACGAGAATTTGCTGCCGAAGCCGGTTGCGGTTTGGACAGGATTGCCGTCCGGATATCGCTGGACCCAGACGGCAGTGGGCGGATCGTCGGGCGGCAGCACCAGTTCCTGGCTGAACGCCGTCACGCACGTCATGCCCTTGGCCACGAGCTCGGCGAAGTAGTCGGCGTGCCAGTCCCGCGCGGCGCGGTTCAGCACCGGAGTGATGGCGTCGTCGATGATCCATTCGCCCATCACGCCACCAGTGAGTGATCCGGTCATGTTGACCGTTCCGGCGGCCGAGGAGTGGGTTTCGGACAGCGCATAGCTGTAGGCTGGCGCCGGCGAACGGACGGTGATTGTGAGTTGCCCGCCGTCGGCCTCCGCCCAGACCCCGACCAGCGTTTCGTTGATGAAGTTGGCGAAATGGGCCGCGATTGCCTCGGGCGTGTCCGCCGGGAAAACGCTCTTGCCGAGCAGCGTTCCGCTGAAGTTCAGGAAGACCTCGTCGCCTCCGGCCCACGTGCCGGCAAACGTCACAGTGGCTGAGGGGAAGGATCCGCCCGAACGCCGGCGTTGATTCCACCAGTAGACGGAGACGTAGTGATCGATCTCACCGACCAAGCCGATCTTCTGGATGGCCCAGACGAGACGCTGCGGCGACAGTTTGTAGGTGTGGTCCGTTCCGTAGTCACAGGCTACGCCCACATCGGTGCGGACCTCCGGCGCATCGGGCACGTCGGAGAGAACGGCGCAATCGAGAAAATCGAAGTAGTAATAGAAGCCCTGGCTGTCGGCGTTCTTTGTCCCGGTGAGTCGGATCTCGACGGAGTGGTTACCAGCCGGAACGTTTGAGAAGACCCTGCGACGCACCTGGCGCGCGCGTGCGGCTGGTTCGTAGCAGTCGAGTTGGACGGGCGCGCCGCCATCCAACCGGGCCTCGATGATGCCGCAGTCGAAGTCGAGTCGAGTACCAAGGTACACGTCGTGGGTGCCGGAGCAGTACGTCTCCACAATGGCTTTGGAGTTCGCCTGCGCGGCGCGTGCCGCGCGCCCTTGACTCCAGAATTGGTCTGGCGCCCACTCCCAGTAGCCGAGGTATTTCACCCACGAATCGTTCTCCTCGATTCGCACCGACAGCGGTCCGGCGACCTTCAGCGCTCGCTTGCCCTGTGGATCCGCGATGCTCCAGTTCGAGAAGGTAGCGGACCACTCCTCGGGTTCGTAGGCCTCCGAATCCCTCAATCGAGGGGCAAAGGTCAACCAAAGCTTCTGGATGTCCGTGATCCCCTCGGCCGAGAAGTCGATCGTCACGCGCCAAGTGGCATCGGAGCTTCCGCCCGAAAGGTGCAGAACGCCAGGCGATAAGTATAGATTCCCGTTCTTGTGCAGTTCATACAGCCGGACCATGTTGCCATCGACGCCGGGCCGCTCCGCGGTGATCGTGATCTGGTTTCCGGAAACGGCTGCCGACAGCGGAATGAGAACACCCAGTCCAGCCCAGTTCGTGTTGTTGATCTGGTCGCGGATGGAGCGCTGGACCGTGGCTGGCTTGACCTGCCAGATCGTGTCGGCTCCGCCCCAGGTGGACGAGATGTTTGTTGCGGCACCGGTGTCGAGCTTACGCGTGAGCTTCACCATGTAGCCCGCACTACCGGTCGAGGGCGTGACATCGGGATCGGCGCTGACGAGCGTCACGATCGCGGAGGCAACGTCTGCGCTTGATTCGCCCGGGCCCTCCGTATGGTTGTAGGTCCGGCCTGCAACGATCACGGAGTGTGTGAACCCCTGGCCTTGCGCGTAGAACGGGAACTCGGTCCACAGCTTTCCCGGCACGATGTAATCGAAGGCGAGGTTCTGATACCAGAGCGTGACGCGATCGAAGGCCTGCATGCCGGCGTCGTTCAACGTGAACGTGCCGGAGGCCTTCGTGTACGTGCCGCCGACTAGGGTGGCACGGTCGAACAGGCGGAGTTGGACGGTCTGCCCGGAAGTCGTGAGGCAGTTGAGGAAGGGCCAGTCGATGGTCGCGAACTTCAGCGAGTCGATCGACTGGAGGTTTTGATAGGCGAGGTCGAAGGTGAGGGTGATTCCAGTGAAGTCGGAATCGGGCAGGTAGGAGAAGCGGGGATGGCCGAAGAAATCGTCCCGCTCCCAGAGGACGAGGACGCAGAAATCGGCGGCATCACGGAAGACGCCGGAGACAGTATAGCCGGTTTCGCTGGTGGAGTGGAGGGCAGCCGCTGCACCGAAATCGTTGAAGCCCTGGAGATGGATCGTACGATTCGGCTGGAGCTTGTAGATGGTCTCCATTGCTTGAAAGAGGGGGACTACATGCGGATCGTCACGACGAGGCGCTCGCCGGGATAGGTCAGGCCCACGCCAGTGATGTCGAGCGTGATGGGCTGGTTCGGTTGAATGGCAGGGAGGTCCTTGCCGTCGACCGAGTTTGCCGGGAAGGTCTGGCCGTTGTTAATGATCACCGTCCCGATGGCGGAGCCCGCCACCTTGACCACGGCGGTGATGTTGCCGCCGACTGGCGCGGTGCGGCAATAGGCGTAAAGATCGCCGATCGAGGTCGCCTGCGGCAGGTACACAGGAGGCACGGCGTCGCTCTCGATGCCGATGATCCCTTCGACAATGAGGTCGACCTGTTGGCCGCTCAGGATGCGGATCCGGCCGTCGATGAAGCTCGACGTGTAGTTGTTCACCGAGGTCGGCGAGTTGCCGAAGATGTTGGTGACGAACAGTTCGACCGCGCAGACCGCCATGCAGCGGAATGGCTCACGGGCTTCCCAGGCGCCGGATTCGGGCGTGCCGTAGAAATCGCGCGGCACATTGTAGATGAACAGGCGCTTGTCTAGCCGGATCAGCCTTGTGCCTGCGTCGTGAGCCGTGGCCGTCGAGTTCTTTGCCGCGCGCTCGATCACCGCATCGTTGCCGGTGATACTGACGATGCGGACGATCTCTGCGCCGAGCACGGCGTAGTCCCCTTCGGAGAACAACGAGAGGCTGGCGGCGGTGATTGCAGTCTGGGATTCGTCAATACCCGCAGCAAGTGTGGTCTGCAGAGGCGCCGTCTCATCGTAGTGCCAGACGGTGAATGTCAGGGTCGAGATCGTCTTGGTGTTGGTCAGGTCGTAGAACCCGACGCCGGCGAAGACCAGGACACCAGGCGCGGGAGCAATGCCGAAGACAGGCTCCGGCGGGGCCGCGTAGTCGAAACCGGGCTCGTTGGGAACTGGATCCGGCACGACGTCCACGGGCTTCGGACCAGCGAGCAGGTCGTACATGGAATTCGTCGTGGTGCGGCCCTGGATGTCGATCGAGTAATCACGGTTGAGCCGCCAACCCATTACTCTGAACTCGCCCGCTCCGTTCGGCATCTCGGGGTGGGTGAGCGAGCAGACCATGCCAGGCTCCGTATTCAACGCCAGCACGGTCGTCTTGAATCCGACCTGACGGGCGGCCTTCCATTCCGCCGGCGTGATGCCGCCCAGTTCCTCACGAAGCCGGACGGTGATGATGCGCGCAGCTTGCGACTTCGATGCTGTGCCCGCGAGGTTGACGGTCGATTTCAGGAACAGCGGGCGCCCTGCACCACCCAACAACGCCGCGTGATCGATGTCATAAAGCGAGATCGAGTTGGCGACGAACTCGAAGTCCTCGTCAGCGAAGTTGGCGGTGAGGTGATTGAAGGATGGCCGCAGCGGTGCGAGTTGCAGGCTCCGGAACAGGATGTTGCCCTCCGTGAAGGCCTCGACCGCCGATGAGTTTACGCGCACGCCCAGCTTCACTTTGCCGTTCGCAAAGGTGTAGTAGCCAAGGCAGTTCATCAGCACTTCCTGCAGCCAGTCGCGGAAGGGCTTTTCCTCCTGCAGAACGCCGCGGAACTTGAACTGGGTCTCGTTACCGCCGCCGACGATCTTGGCAACCTGTTCATCGCAGATCGACGCGGCAGCCACGGCGGCATCGACGTCGAAGAGAGTTTCAGCGTAATCCAGCAGGTCGGTCGTGGCGGAGGCGCCCGTGCGAATCCCTCGGGCCCGCAGCAACATGTTCACGACGATCCAGATCGGATTCGTCAGAGCAGCCTGCCAACTGCGCGTGCCGGGAGCGGCCCATTTCCAGCCACCGAGCCCCTGGCTGACGATGACCTCCATCGCGTGCTCGCTCAGACGGGATAGCTGGAGTCCGCGCGCGTCGGCGCGGCGCAGCATCATGAATGCCGTCCCGGCGGCGCGATCGACGGGAGCATCCGTGTCCATCCCGAACGGTGCCGCGTTGGGATCTTCACCGAGGCTCGTCAGGAGACCCAGCGCACCCGGATAGCCGTGGTGATACTGGCCGTCCAGCTTATGGCCAGTTCCGTAGGCGCCAAGCGGACCCTCGCCAACGATACCGACGGCTGCATAGAAGTCGCTCTCGTCGCGACCGGAGGCGATCTTGGCGTTCACCGGCAGGTTCGAGTCGGTGTAGATCTCCGGAAGAACCTGGTCGTAGATGGAATCGGCAACCAGCGAGACGCTGGTGATCGTCGAGCGGCCGAAGCCGAAGACGCCTGTTGAGTTGTCCTTGATGCGCACGCCCTGCGGCTTGGCGATGATTCCGCCGAAGTAGTTGTCCATGCCGTGCGTGCGGCAGCCATTGGGCGTGTCGAAACCTTTGTCGCAGGTGGTGTCCGGGCCCGCGTAAGGACAATTGAGACCATCCTTGAAAGGCTTCCAGCACGTGCGCGAGATGCGGCGCGTCGGATAAGTCAGGTTCAGTTCGTAGAGGCCGTCCGCGGCAGTGATGCGAAACTCCGGCCCGGCGTCGCAGGACCAGTTCACGATGTTGCCCTTCCAGAGATCGAGCTTGATGCCGGTGCCAACTTGGAAGAGGCTGAAGGCGATCTCCCCACGGAACAGGTCAACGTCGTTGGCGACATCGCGCATGACGCGATCTGCGTTGCCGAAGGAGAATTGCGCCTCGTCGGATTCATTGCCTATCGACTGCGAGATGCCATCGACTTCCAAGAGCCGCGCCTGGTAGAGTTGCCCACCGATTGTGCAGCGGCGGTCGGACAGATGGATGGCGGGGTATCCGGACTCCAGTGGCTGGATGCGCACCAGCGGAATGATCTCTTGCACCTGTGACAGCAGCGCAGTCTGGAGAGACGCAGACGGGAAGCGGTGGACGGTCTGGTTCAGCGTGTACGAGGGCGTTCCACTCGGGATCTCGATCAGTGTGACGCCCAGCGAGCACGCCCAATCGGCGACCATCTCCCAGGAGAGAGGCTCATTGGCGAAACGGCAGGCGAACGACGTGGTGCCGCCGCCGTCATCGTTCGGCGCACTGAAGGTGAAGGCGCCGAACGGCCCGTACTTCGTCTCCCAAAAGTTGCGAAGCGCGATGCGCTCGGCGTCGCGCACCCACTGTTTCCGGATGCTGAAGCGACGTGTGCCGGTTCCGAGCAGGAAGCGTTGCCCGATCCGAACTGGTGGACGACCACCTCGTGATCGCGTCGAACCTCAACCGGATAATCCGGCGTCAGCGGAAACACACCGCTAGCGGCGATCTCGGGGACCGCGATGTTGCCGATCACGTCTGGCATGGGGTCAGCGTTCCTCGACGCGCATTGTGAAGGACCGGTCCTCGGTGCGGCCGGCAGCGGAGGTAATGCGGTTCGTCACGGTGTAGCTCTGGCCGGCGGTCCCGCCTGACAGCCAAACGGTTGCGGCGGTATTGCTTTTCGACTCCGCCTGCTTCGTCAGGCCCGCAGGAACCAGCCACGTGCTCGTGGCAATGGTGTCACCGACGAGCCAGCGGTTCCAGTCGACGGTGTAGTCGAGCACCGCGTGCGGATCCTTGGTGAACGTCATGCTTCGATGCTCCGGCGCTCGCGCGGGATGGTCCAGTTACGAAGCTCCTCGGCGGGTGCAATTGCCCGTCTTTCCGGAGACAAACGCCACGTGCGCTCCGGTGCGTCCGGTGGACGCAGATAAGCGGAAATGCTTGCTTGACCCGCTATGCTGGCGCTCCGCGTCATCCCTCGATGCATGAGCGCCGACAGGCCCGATTGGGCAGCGATCTGCCCGGAGCGATAGGCCATAAGGGGCGCATACCAGATGCGGGCGCGCTTGCTGAGCAACATCCATGGGCCGAGTGCGAGGTCACGGATCTCTTCCGCGTACAGCGCCCGGTTCCACGCGGCAAAGCCGAAAATCTCAACGAACATGCCGGTCGTGGCCGTCGAGAGCGGCCAGACCTCGAGGTTGCCGGCCACCGAACTCGCATTCGCAAGCGTCCCTTGCACAGCGAGCACGCCGTTGTGGAAGATACTTGCCGTCCGATTTACGTCGCATGGCAGCAGGAACGTCACGCAGCAGATCTTCCGAAGGTCGGCGTTGTAGTTGCCCCATTCAAACGGTCCATACGGAGCCGAGCCATTTCGGAAGATCGCTTTGTACGTGCCCGTCGCCGTGCGGATGCCAAGCCACCATGCCGTCGAGAAACTGCTGCCGATGAGCGTTGGGAATCCGGTTCCATTGATCCGATTGATGCGGAACCAGACGGAGAACGAAATGACCTTTCCGGTTCCGTCGCCAGAGTACATCGGCACATATCCAAGGCTGCCCACGGACAACGCTGCCTGCTCATTGCTGTACGCGAACGCGCGCCCAAAGGGTGTCGGCACGTTTCCACCCAATCCGCCCGGCACTGCAACGGTCGAGGGATTGGGGCTCGACTGGGCTCGCCTCCGGTAATATGCGGATGCCGATTCGCCGATGGTGGCGGCTCGCCTGCCGCTGAGGTGGGCTGCATTGTAGGATGTGCGTGGATCCAGGCCACTCGGTAGCCACAGCGAATATAGGCCGTCGATGAGCGACGAGCCGAAATCCAATGACTCCTCGGGCGTGCCCATCGGCGCCCACGACTGCGGTTCGATCTCTGCAATCAGTTGGCGCATCAGGACACCTCGAACTCGACGCCGCGCCAAAAGCCGATGTTGTCCGCGGCGTCGAGCGCCAACCCAGAGCGATTGATGGCCAGGATTCCCCAGACAGGCGGCAGGACGTTGCCGAACGCTGGAGCCACCGAGAATGGCGGCGTGATCAGTGTGCCGGACGAGGCGACGTACACCGAGCCCACAGGACGGAGCGACAGCGTCTCGAGCGCGGCGAAGATCGGCTCATCGATGCCGGTGATACCTGCAGGAAAGGCCGGACTCACGTCATCCGCTGATCCCCAGGCGAAGAAATAGATGGCGTAGCGGTCGCTCGGTGATCCCGCCGCCGTCTTCAGCTTGAACTGGCAGATGGCGTCGATATAGTGGCTGTTCTGGTTCTCGACCTTCGCCGAACTGCGCCCCGAAGCCGAGGCGAGCCCGTTGAGCGTCAGGCTGAAGTTCGTAACGGGACCGAATTGCGTGCGGATGGTGGACACGGGAAGCCTCTAACTCTGGAGCACGGAGAGATCGCTTTCGCGGATGATGACGAAGTCGCCATCGTTAACGGCTGCGGGTGAGGAGAGCGGTCCGCCGCCGAGGAAGTTGCCGCCAGAGACCGCGTCCCACAGACCCAGGTGCGTGTAGGTGCCTGCTGCAACCTGGATAAAGAGCGGCGGCACGTTCCGCACTCGCTTCGCCGCGCCGTCGTCGTCGACAGCCGTGAATTGGTTGAGCGCCTTCCGCACGTAGGGACCACCGGATGCCTCATTGGTTCCCGTTGCTCCCGGATCCGCGGTGTGAAGGCTGATCCAGTGCTCGGTCACTGCGAAATCTTGCCCCAGGAAGGCCTTCTCTAGAAGCTTCTGCGCCAGGTATGACGAAAACGGCATGGCTATTCCTCAAGCGAGTTCGACGAGTTCCAACGAAACGTCCGCGCGGCCGAGCGACACAGACTGGCTCCAGCCACCCGCGAATCGAACCGTGTACCGGCCCGCTGCTGCTTGGCCCATTGGGTCGTGCGAGAACTTCGGGCTGGTCTCATAAGGGTCGTAGAAGTAGAACGGCTCCGTCGGACCCTTGCGGGCGTCGAAGAAATCGCGGAGAGTCTGAAGCTGCGCCGGCGCGAGCCGCTTCGCGAGCCGCCATCGCTTCCGGCTGTTGTTGGCCTGCGCCTTCCGCTGCGACTCCCCGTTGCGGTACTCGTTGTCGAGCACTGGATACTCCCGCTCATGCACGAACGCCCGCGACAGGCTCGTCGGCAGCACCGTCAGCGGCGTCGCATTTTGAACCGAGCCAGGCATCACGCCGTCACCAGGTCCAGCAGGCGCTGCTCCGGCCGCGCTCCGATCCGGGCCGCGACGAAGCGGGCGTAGTTCGCTGGATGGTTGCCATCCGTCGATGGCGCATAGACCCGGAACATCTCCTCAGCCGAGGGCTGCTTGCCTTGTGTGTACTTTCCATCGAGGTACTGGCCGATCAGCACGCGCAGGATCCGCCAACCCTCGTCAATCGCTCGTTGGCTCATCTCCTCACGCGAGGCGCCGGGAAACTGCGCCCCCGCCCATGCCACGAAGTCCACGTAGCCACGATTGGTCGGATACGGACCGCGCTTATCGCGCCACTGCCGAATGTTGCCCGGATTCGCATTGATCTGCGCCAGCGTCGGGTGCGCTAGCCGTCGCGCCTTCGCTTGCGCTGCGGTGAGATAGAAGCCCTCCATCTCCGCGATCGCCCGTGCGATCTTTTCGATGAGGTCCTGGCGGGTCATGACACGATCAGTCCGGGGCTGAGTTGCAGCCCGGTCATTTCACGCCGGCCCGCGTTCTGCTTGGTCGCCGCCATCGCAGCCGACTGGACGGCGCGCGGGTTCTGCACCACGACGCGTACCGTTTCCTTCTCGAAGAACTCCTTGGCACCTGGCACCGTGATGTTGATCACCGTGGGTGCCGCGGACGCAGGCGTGCCGCTTCCGATGCGGTCGAGGGTCAGGCCACCGGGATTCGATTGGAAGAGGCTTCCGCCCTGCTGCAGCAGCGAGACAGGCCGCAGCGTGGCTGGAAGCCCGGATGTCCCTTGTCCGGTGGAAAGCGCGTACAGTTCGACGAGATCGCGGATCTGCGGGCTCCGGATCGCCATGTCGAGATTGCCGCCGAAGCCCTGCTTGGCGATATCGACAATCTGCTTGAGCACGCCTTTGTCTCGGACGTCGACCCCGTAAGTGGCCTTGATCTTCTCGCGCGCCTTGTCCTGCGCACCTTTGACGAACAGCCGAACCAGACCAGCCACTGCGCCGATCCCGGCACCAATGGCCGCTCCGATCGGGCCACCAAATTTGTAGCCGATCATGGCGCCGCCAGCCGTGGTCATCGCGAGGCCGGAGAGCCCGCCACGTTGGAGGCCATACATCGCGACCATGGCGCCGCCCATCAGTGCCGCGTTCGACTTGCCGATGGCGGAGAGCTTCTGGCCCATGGTCGCGGCCTCCCACGTGGTGGCCACACCGGGCGCCAGTTGTACGCTGCCGCCGATTCCGGCGAAGGACTTCAGGTTCGCGAGCGTCGCGCCCCATCCGGCCTTCGACAGCATTCCACCAGTCCCTACGGTGCTCCCACTCGGAACGAAAGGAGGCGTGGCTCCGGGCATTGAGGTCCCGCCGAACACCGGCACCGCGCCGACACCCAGCATTCCGCCAAGCCCGCCCAGCACACCACCTCCGCCGGCGGAAGCCTGCGCGAAGCCGACCCGCTGCCCCGTGAACAACTGCATCAGCATCGCGGCCACTCGCGACGTGACGACGTCCTTGATGGCGGTCAGCAGAGCCGTCTTCAGTGAGTTGCCGATCGCCGACCAAACCGACTGCGATCGGGTCAACAGAGCATCGAACACGCCCTCGGCTTGCCGCTTGAAGGAATCGAAGATGCGCTGGTTCTGGTCGCGGACGATCTGCGCCTGACGGATGGTGGCGCTCTCCCGCGCCCCTTGCACAGCTGTGTCGGTCGCCTCTTGCTGAAACCGCTTGATCTCGTCCCTCTGCGCCGTCAGTTCGGCGATCCGCGCCTGGATCTCGTCCACCCGATAGCCCAGTCGCTTGAGCGTGGCTTCTTCCTCCAGCACCATGCGGGATGTTTCAAGGTCAAACAGCCGCATCCGGATCTCGTGCACTCGGGTGATGTGCTCGATCTCGATGGCCGCCTTGCGCTGTTCGACGGCTACTTTCTGTTCGATTGTCTGCGCATTGCCGGCGTCGAGGGCCCGGAGTTGGGCGTCGCGAACGAATCCCGCGCGCCGCTCCTCGAACGAGTACACCGTCTCGATGTGCGCCAGGTTCGCCTCGGCGATCCGTGCATTATTGGCGAGCCGCTCCTGGAACTGCTTGCCCTCAAGTTCGCGGCGGCGGTTGTCCGCCTCCTCCATTTCCTTGACGTAGTCGCGGAAGTACTCGACGGTGTTCTTGTGCAACTCCTCTTTCCATGCGGCCAACTTGTTCCGCATGATCTCCAGGACCGACTGCCATGCCGCTTGGGTGAGCGGCGCCACCTGCTCGATGCCGTTCTTTTCCAGGTACGTGGTGCCCTTCTTGATGCGCGTATTCATCTCCGCCACGTCGCGCGCGTAGCCGGTTAGACCTGACTTCCTGGACGCGACGGCGTCATCTTCAAGCTGAAGGGCAAACTCGGCCTGCTTCCGGGCGCGCTCCTTGGCAGCCTCGCGCGCTTCCTCCTCGGCGCGACGCTCGGCCTCGGTCTTCTCCTTCTTCGCGAACACCAGACGGAAGCCCTTGTCATCCCGCTCGATGGTGGCGAGACCAGCGGGACTCTTCCAATCCGCGGGGATCTCGTCTTCGAAGCCGGGAATGACCTTGCGGCGGCCGAAGAAGGCGTCCTTGATCTCCTGCTCGCTGTATCCCGCCTTCTTCAGATCGTCGACCGACTTGCGATCCTTGGTGATGGCGTTGCGGATGGTCGCATCCCGGATGTCCTGTTCCATCGCCTTCTGCTGGTTCTGGAAGTTCTGATACTGCTCGTAGCCGACGAAGCCCGCAGCCGCAATCAGCATGCCGCCGGCAATCCACGGATTCAGCGCCATCGCGGCATTCAGCGCCAGTACGGACGTCCGAGCCGCTGCCATCCAACTGATGAACTGCCCGACCGCAGCGCCAACGGCCGTGGCGCCGAAGATCTTCACGAAGCTGGCAATCTCGCTCGAGTTCTTGCGCACCCACTCAAGCGACTCCGACAGCACCTTGATCAGCTTCGAGAACTCAGGCAGGAACTGCTCGCCCAAGGCGTTCTTCGCTTCCTGCCAGAGGCGCGTAAGCGAGGTCATCTGCTTGCCTGCGGTGCCCATCGCCGCCTCGTAGACGCCCCGGATCTTGACGCCCTCCTGGAGGACCCGGTTCAGCATCGCCTCGCGCTTCTCTGCCTCCGACAGGGCGTGGCCGCGCTTCTTCGTCTCCTCACGGATGACCTGCTCGAGGGAGACCTGTAGACCCATCGTGTGGAGCAGTTCGGTCTGGCCCGTCGTGATCCCTTTGATGATGTTTTCAAGCGCTTCCGAGGAGTTGACACCAGAGATGACGGCGGCGTCCTGGGCCACGCGCGCGAGATCCGTCGCCTTCGACAAGTCCAGTTCCGCGAAGATCATCCGCTGGACGACGCCATGGGCTTCCTGGGTGGACACGCCGAGCTGCTTGATGCGGTCCACCAGGCGGTTCACGGAGGCCGCGTTGTAGTCGTTGACCTTCGCAAGTTGACTGGTGACCACGCCGAGTGTCTGCGTGCGCGCGGCATACTTGACGATCTCGGCGCCGTACTCCCGCAGCCAGCCAACAGCTTTCTCGAACGCGCGGCCCAGAACCGTGCCGACCGCCGCGCCTTTCACCATCGAGGCAGTCAGCCCATCAATTCCAGCGGACGCTCCGCGCGCGCTCTTGGCTGCGGCCGCCTCCATGCTCGACAGGCTGGAGTTGACACTCTTGATGGACGCATTGGCCCTATTCGTGTCGATTTCGACGACGAGTTCGAGCTTGCTATCAGTCATGGAGTCAAGGCGTATCCTGCCAGCCAGGGCATTCCCGTTAAAGGAAAAAGCCGCTACAGATAGCCTGCGAACAGTTGGGCCAGTCCTCCAAATTCGGGGAGGTCATCCAGCGCACCGCATATCTCTCGTTATGGCTAGCATCAGGTATTACATCGTGTTGCAACACCTAGCCCAACGCGCCTGCTGCAACCTCTACTTCCGGATGGCGCGTCATCAACCCAGAGCCTAGTCGAGTTAGGCTACTTGGCCTTGGATAGCTCCACATTTGTCAGCGCCGGTGCAAAAATCCCCATAGTGCCGGTCGAAAATTCCCCACCCCTTGACAGAGGAAGAGGCCGGC
>JAIEPW010000021.1 GCA_019748195.1 Bryobacteraceae bacterium | reverse complement strand
TGCGAGTGCAGGTAGGGCATGTTGCCGGCCGGTTTCATGGCCGGGAAGGCGAGGCAGAAGCCGGCCATGCGGTCGCCGTCAAAGCCGCCAAACGCCTGGCCGCCGATCTTGGTGGCCACGGCGAAGACGCGCAGCGGAATCAGGTCGCGGTCGGCGAATCCCCAGATCTCCTGCTGCAGGCGCACGGCTTCGGAGAACTGCTCGATGGTCTGGAGTGGTTTCGCTTCGATCATCTCTCTTTCGACTTTGCTGACTGCCAGAGCGCCTCCATTTCCGCGACGCTCGATCCGGCGAGGGTTTTGCCTTCGCGCCGCAGTCCTTCTTCGACGCCGGCGAATCGGCGGCGGAACTTTGCGTTCGTCTTGCGCAGCGCCTGTTCCGGATCCGCTCCGGCGAATCGCGCGACGTTCACCAGCGTAAACAGAAGGTCGCCTACTTCGCCTTCCACTGCCTCCCGGTTTCCCGACGCGCGCGCGATTTCGAGCTCGCCGAGTTCCTCGTGCAGCTTGGCGATCACCTGATCCAGGTTCTCCCAGTCGAAGCCCGCGCGGGCAGCCTTGCTGGAGATTTGGGCTGCTTCGACCAGCGCGGGGAGGTTGCGCGGAATCCCGTCCAGCAAGCCGTCGGGCGACTGCCCCTTTGCGATTTTCTCCTCCGCCTTGATCTGGTCCCAGCGGCGCTTAACATCGTCCGCGGTCCTGGCGTCGCCTTCGCCGAATACATGGGGGTGGCGGCGGACCAGCTTATTGTTGATGGCGTCCAGCGAGTCCGCGATGGAGAAGTGGCCGGCTTCGTGCGCTATCTGCGCGAAAAACACGGATTGCAGCAGCAGGTCGCCCAGCTCATCGGCCAGGTGCGGCCAGTCATGCCGGTCGATCGCGTCCATCACCTCGTACGTTTCTTCCAGCAAGTAGGGTTTGATCGTGTCGAAATCCTGCTCCCGATCCCACGGGCAACCATCGGGTGAGCGCAGCCGGGCCATGATCTGGACCAGTCGCTCAAACTTTTCGCCCGCTGCCGGCATGATGGTGGGGGAATTCCCGAAGAACTCAGAGTAACATGATCCCGATGAGTGAGCCGCTGATTCGCGACGCGCGTTTGGAGGAGATGGACGAGGTCCGGCGCATGCTCCGCGAGTATCAGGCGTGGCTGGGGATCGACCTCTGCTTCCAAGGCTTCGAGGAGGAACTTGGCGGCCTGCCGGGTGATTACGCGGCGCCGCGCGGGCGGCTGCTGGTCGCCGAAGACGGCTCCGGGCTGGCCGGCTGCGTCGCGCTGCGGCGGATCACCGCGCATGACGCAGAGATGAAGCGCTTGTTCGTGCGTCCCGCATGGCGAGGCCAGGGATTGGGCCGCCGCCTGGCGCTCCGCGCGATCGCCGAGGCCCGGCATCTCGGCCATGCCAGGCTGGTGCTCGACACGCTGCCGGTAATGAAGGCGGCACAAGAGATGTATCGCTCGCTGGGATTTCTCGACATCGCGCCGTATCGCGAGAATCCGGTGGCGGGGGCGCGCTACCTGGCCCTCGCGCTGACCGGGTCCGCGCGCTCCCGCTAAAATAGGAGCAAGCCATGAACGATCCAGATTTTCCGATGCTTCCGGCGACCTTCGAGTTTCTTGCGATATCGCTGAAGACGCAAGCCGAGATTCAACTGGGATTGCTCCATCTGGGCGAGGAAGAGAAACCCGAGCCGGACTTGAAGGCGGCCAAACACATCATCGACATGCTGGCCATGCTGCAGGAGAAGACGCGCGGCAACCTGAGCCTGGAGGAACAGCGGCTGATTGAGAATTCGCTCACCGAACTGCGCTTCCGCTACGTGCAGGCCGTGGAAGCGGCGAAGACGGCGGCCGAGGCTCCGCCGCAGGCTTCGAGCGCGTCCTGATGGAACTGAGAATCACGGTGCTGGGTTCGGGCACCAGCGCCGGAGTTCCCACCGTGCTTTGCGACTGCGACGTCTGCCGCAGCGACGATCCCCGCGACAACCGCATGCGTCCGTCGATTTACCTCGAGTACGGAGGCCGCGGCGTTTTGATCGACACCACGCCGGATCTGCGCGCGCAATCGCTGCGATTCGGCATACCGCGAATCGACGCCGTTCTGTTCACGCATTCCCACGCCGACCACATCATGGGGCTCGACGACGTACGCCCTTACAACTTCCGGCAGCGCGGTCCGATCCCGATCTTCGGGTCGGCGGAGACCCTGGGCAACATTCAGCGCGCCTTCTGGTACATCTTCGAGGACCTGCCGCAGGAGTCCGCGATTCCCAAGCTCGATCCGCACCAGATCAACGGCGAGCCCTTCGAACTGTTCGGCCTCCCGTTCACGCCCATTCGCGTGGTGCATGGCAAGGGCGAAGTCTACGGGTTCCGGTTCGGCAGCGCCGCCTACTTGACGGACCATAGCGACATCCCGGCCGACTCCGTGGAAAAGCTGCGCGGACTGGACGTGCTATTCCTGGATGCCCTGCGGCACAAACCGCATCCCACGCACTCCACGCTGGACCGGTCCCTGAAGTGGGTGGAGGAGCTGAAGCCGAGGCGGGCGTTCTTCACCCATATGTGCCACGACATCCACCACGGGCGCACGGAGGCGCGTCTGCCGGATCACGTGCGCCTGGCCTACGATGGGCTGCGTATCGACGTGGAGACGATGCCCGGATGAGCGACTTCCGCGTGTACCGCTCCCTGGAAGAAACCGTCGACTTCGGACCGTCGGCGGTGGCGATCGGCAACTTCGACGGCGTGCACCTGGGACACCGGGCGCTGTTGCGCGCGGCCGTGGATCACGCGCGCCGCGCCGGCATCCGGGCGGGTGTGCTGACCTTCGACCCGCATCCGATGAAGCTGGTTGCGCCCGCGCGCGCTCCCCGATTACTCACCTCCATCGCGCAGCGGATCGAGGTCCTGCGATCTCTCGGAATAGAGCGTGTGCTGGTGCTGCCATTCGACCTTTACGTCGCGCAGATGCCGCCGCAGGAGTTCGTGGACAAGGTGCTGTTCCAAAAGCTCGCTGCCCGCATCGTCGTGGTGGGCGAGGACTTCCGTTTCGGCCACAAGGCCGCGGGCGACGTGGCCGCCCTACGCAAGCTCGGGCGTGCCTACGGATTCGAAGTGACCGATGTCGCCGCGGTGAACTGGCGCAAACTCGCTGTGTCCTCCACGGAGATCCGCAAGCGCATCCTCGAAGGCAACGTCAGCCGCGCCGGACGGAAGCTCGCGCGGCCGCACATGCTGGACGGAGCGGTGGTTCCGGGGCGCGGTATCGGCTCCCGCCAGACCGTGCCGACGCTGAACCTCGACACCACGGCGGAAGTGATTCCCCGCGATGGCGTCTACATCACCCGCACGGTGGATCTGGAAGACGGCAGGCGCTGGCCCTCCATCACCAATATCGGCACGCGACCAACCTTCGGAGGAGAAGACCGGACCATCGAGACCTTCCTGCTGGCGCCGTTGGACGGAGAAACGCCCGCGCGGATTCGGGTGGAGTTCTGCCGCCGCGTTCGCGACGAGCGGAAGTTCGAAAACCCGGAGACGCTGAAATCGCAGATTCTGAAGGACGCCGGCCGAGCCAAGACCTTCTGGCGCCGCGTCCAAGCCTGGACGCGAGCCTAGCGTTTTGGAAGCTTCGCGATCGCCTGATGCAACGTGGAGGAATCCGACTGCGCGGCCGCACGGTTCTGATCCCGTGTCAGCAGCATCTCCCGGCGTAGAATCGCGACCGTCCGCGGCGCCCGGATGCCCAACTTCACGTAGTTTGTCCCCACGTCCAGGACTTCCACCTCGATGTTGTCGCCGATGAGAAACGATTCGCCCGCGCGGCGGCGGATCACGAGCATGGGGATTGCTCCGGGTTCAGGCGATGCGCGTGGGAATATCGAGTGTCATGGCGCACCGCCTGCACGCCCTTGCCGCTGGACGGCCGGATCAGAATCGGCGCCAATAAGTTGGCGGTGGCCTGCCGGTTGTTTGGCGCCGAGACCACGCACAAACAAAGCAGTTCGGCCGGCGGACCCGGTCCCAGCAGTTCCAGATCTTCCGCCGCGGCCGCAAGCTCATAGAGTGGATCCACCAGCTTGACGGGCAACGCCGGAAGGCATGTTTCCCTGTGTTCCAGGCTCTGCAGAAACAGCAGGGGTGCGTGTTCGGGCGCCTGAATCAACAGAAAGCGGCAATGATCTTCAAAGCCGGGCAGACCGGACGGAAAATCAATCACCGCTTGTTCTTCAAACTCGATGTCGCCGAAATGGCGGGTGGGCGTTACCGGCATCCAGGGAGTCCCTAGCAGCCGGATCGCCAACCTACTGCGCGCCGCTGGGTTCGCTCTTCGGCTTCCGCAGGTCCTGCTTGTCGATGGTGTAGTCGAAGTACCCGATCATCATCTCATCCCAGGTCTGGTCGCCCCACTTCACCACCTTGGTGGGATCCGGGTTGAACTTGTTGTTCGCGGAGTTGTCGTGATGCGCTACCACTTCCAGCTTGCTCCCCTTCGGCGCGGCAACCGGATTCTTGAAGAAATAGGTTTGCTGCCAGGCGAAATCAAACTTGGGAACGCTCAAAAGGACCTTGGAGGTATTGTCCGGGTAAACCAGGCGGAACAGCATATCCTTGCCCCGAAGGTGCATGTGGGGATGCAGCGAATCGATATGGCTGTCTTCCTTGAAGGTGAACGTGGCCGTGGATTCGAAGTTGGGATCGCCCGCCGGAATCACCAGGTTGCGCGCGAACGCTCCGGCGGTGATCATCCGCTTCTCCACAGGCGCCTTGGAGAAGATCAGGCCGACGCTGCTCCGGTCTTTGCCTTCCTTGCCGTTGGTGGTGTAGTGGACCTGAAAGATCAGGGAAGAGCCCTTCTTGATCAGCTTGGCGTGGCCCGGCTTCAGGATCAACGGCGCCTCCCCCGGCGCCCATCCCACCAGGCGCCCGTCGGAGTCCTCGAGACTACGCGACGCATTGGCGAAAGAGGCGCGCCGCGCTTCCGGCGTCAACTCGCCCGGGGGCGGCATCGGGTTCCCGTCGGGATAGCGCACCGAAACGATGATGTGATGCACATGCGACCGGTCGCCCGCCCGGATCTCGGCGAATTGCACGTACTTGTCTTCCTCGAAGTTGGTCGGGATCACGAAATACTTATACGGGACCGCCCCTTCGGTGGGGACGTTAAACTCCTGGGTCATCGTCAGCACCACGTCGGGCTTGCCGATGCTCCAGCCCTGCACATATTCCGGGTTCTTCGGCGTCAGCTTCGGATCGCCCTCCTTGGCTCCCGCGTCCACCCACTGGGACACCGTGGCGATTTCCGCGTCGGTCAGCCGGCAGTCGTTCTCCCACTCGCCGATATTCGGATCGGCGAACCAGGGGGGCATCTCCCGCTTTACCACCTTCTCCTTGATCGCCTTGGCCCACGGACGGACTTCCTTGTAACTCATGAAGCTCATCGGCGCGACTTCGCCCGGGCGGTGGCAATTCTGGCAGCGCTTCTGAATGATCGGCGCGACATCCTTGGAAAACGTCGGCGACGGAGCAGCTAGAACCGTCGACGACAGCGTCGCTCCCAACAGCAGGGACAATCCGGTAAAACGCGTCATGGCACCTCTTTGGTCGCGGGCGAACCCGCAGGTTGAAAATAGTTTACCTTCTCGACCCCGTCCGCGTACCTAAACATATGTAAAGAAGCCGGGTTGTCCCCGGATCTAGGCGGGAGTGTACTCCGCCGCCTCACTGCTCGAGTACAGGACCGCACGCTCCAGGGCGTTGGTCCGGTCGGCGGTGATCTTCTGGTATTCGGCGCTCTGCACGATTTCGAGGAAGCGCTTTCGGGACGGGTAGCGGACCAGGGCAATCAGGTCCCAGGCGCCGATGTCGCCAATCAACAACTGCTCGGCCCTTCCGGCGTACAGCAGGGTTACGCCCTTATCCGCGGTCAGCTTGCGGAAGTTGGCGGCGTAGCGGCGGTACAGTTCCTCGCCGCCGTGTCTGAACTTCAGCAAATTCAACATCACTACCGCTCGGTCGTCGGAATGCTGTGACAACTGCCGGAATGCTTCGGGGTTGCGGGTGGACGCCGCGTTCTGGGCTGACGCGTCGCCCGCCATCAGGCCGAGAATCGCCACAAGCGAATCCCGGCGGGTTGCTGTTTCCATGTTCGATCTCCTTTCGGGAACGGCGCTCAGCGAGGCGTAATCAGCCCGCCAAGCTTATCCATCTCGGTTGCGATGTACCTGGGAAAACGAGCGGCATACGCTTCCAGGTACTTGGTTCCCGCTCCGGTGTTGTAAATCACGATCCGTTCGTCCCGGTTCAGGAATCCGGAGGCGATCAGCTTGCGCAGCGCGGCCACGCAGGCGCCGCCCTCCGGGGCGACAAACATCCCCTCATCCTGCCCGAGTTCGATCGCGGCGTCCATCATCTCCTCGTCGGTTACGGCCACGCACGTTCCGCCCGATTCCCGCACCGCGCGCAGAACCAGAAAATCGCCCAGAGCCTTCGGCACGCGCAGCCCCGCAGCCACCGTGTGTGCGTTCTCGAAAAACTCGCTGCGGTCCTTGCCCTCCTGGTACGCCTTCACGATAGGCATGCACCCGACGGTCTGCACGCAGATCATCTTGGGCCGTTTCCCCGGCGTGATCCAGCCGAGCTGTTCCATCTCCTCGAACGCCTTCCACATCCCGATGAGGCCGACGCCGCCGCCGCAGGGGTAGAAGATGACATCCGGCAGGTCCCACCCGAACTGTTCGGCCACCTCGTAGCCCATGGTCTTCTTGCCTTCGATCCGATAGGGTTCCTTCAGCGTGGAGACTTCGAACCAGCCCTCCGCCGCCTTACGCTCGGCCACGAGGCGCCCGCAATCACTGATCAGCCCGTCCACCAGCGTGACCTTCGCACCCGCCGCCATGCACTCCAGGTAATTCGCGTTGGGAACGTCCTGCGGCATGAACACGTGCGCCTCCAGCCCCGCCGCCGCGGCGTATGCGGCCATCGCGCCGCCCGCGTTACCCGCCGACGGGATCGCCACCTTGCGAACGCCGAACTCGACGCACATCGAGATTGCCGCGGCCTGCCCGCGAGCCTTGAAGGACTGCGTCGGATTGACTCCCTCGTCCTTCACCCACAGGCTGGTGAGTCCCAGTCGCGCACCCAGGCGCTCCGTCCGGATCAGCGGGGTCCAACCCTCGCCCAGCGAGATGATATTGCCCGGATCGCGTACCGGCAGCATGGCGGCGTAACGCCACATTGACGCCGGACCCTGGGCCACCGAATCGCGCTTCCACTCGCGGCGCGCGCGGTCCAGGTCATAGCGCACCAGCAGGGGCGCGCCGTCCTGGCTCAGATTGCGCGGTTTGCCTGCTTCGTACGTTTTCCCGGTGACCGAGCACTCCAGGTGGGTGACAAAAGACATAGAATCGCCAGAATACCATCGCAAGGACCAGACTCATGCGCCTCTTTCCCGCCGCCGCACTCGCCTGCGCTTCGCTGTTCGCGCAGCCCTATGACATCGTGATCGCCAATGGCCGCGTTGTGGATCCCGCGTCCAACACGGATGCCGTCCGCAACATCGGCATCCGCGGCCGGTCCATCGCCGCGCTTTCGGAAACCGCGCTGGAAGGCAAGGTGACCGTGGACGCCCGCGGCCACGTCGTCGCCCCCGGCTTCATCGACATGCACTCGCATGGCCAGGATGAGGAGAATTACCGCTACAAGGCGCGCGACGGCGTCACCACGGCCCTTGAAATGGAGGTAGGCGTTTCGCCCGTCGCCTCCTGGTACGCCGCGAGGCAAGGCAGAGCGCTGGTAAATTTCGGCGCCACCGTCGGCCACATCCCGATCCGGATGTCGGTGATGAAGGATAGCGGGGAGTTTCTGCCTCGCGACCGCGCCGTCGCCACCCGCGCGACTTCCGACGACCTGGCGCGGATCAAGGGTCTGGTTCGTCAGGGCATCCAGGAAGGGGCGCTCGGAATTGGCATGGGCATCGCCTACGTGCCGGCCGCCTCTCGGGCCGAGATTCTGGAGCTGTTCCAACTCGCCGCCGAAATGCGCCGCGGCGTCTTCGTTCACGTGCGCTCGGCCGGCGCCATCGAGCCGGGCGGATTCGCCGATTCGCTGCAGGAGATGATCGCCAACTCCGTCATCACCCGCGCGCCGGTGCAGATCGTCCACATCACGTCCATGGCCCTCGCCCATACACCCAAGGCCCTGGAAATGATCAACGCCGCGCGCCGCGCCGGCGTGGACATCAGCGTGGAGGCGTACCCCTACACTGCCTCGCAAACCGGCATCGATTCGGCCATCTACTCCGGGGACTGGCAGGAGCGGCTGGGGATCAGCTACAAGGATCTGCAGTGGGCCTTGACCGGCGAGCGCCTGACCCGCGAATCGTTCGAGAAATACCGCAAGACGGGGGGCAGCGTCATTGCGCATTCGATCCCCGAAGCCGCGGCGCAGGCGGCTCTGCGCGACCCGCTGGTGATGGTGGCAAGCGACGGCCTGCTGCGCGATGCCAAGGGGCACCCGCGTGGCGCCGGAACCTTTGCCCGCGTGCTCGGGCGCTACGTGCGCGAGCAGAAGATCCTCACCCTTCAGGACGCGATCCGCCGCATGAGCCTGATGCCCGCGCAGCGCCTGGAAGCGGTCGCGCCCGCGATGAAGAACAAAGGCCGTATCGCGGTGGGCGCCGACGCCGACCTGATCGTTTTCGACCCGGACAAAGTCATCGACCGCGCCACCTTTGAGAAGCCGGCCGAATTTTCCACCGGCATTCGCGACGTGCTGGTGAACGGCGTCTTCGTCGTGCGCGGCGAGAAACTGCTGGAGGGGGTCAAGCCCGGCGAGGCGATCCGCGCGTCCAACTGAAACTCGTCAGGCCGGCACCCGCCGCAGCGGCGGAATCTCGGTCTTGTTCATCGCCTGGGACACGGCGGCCGCGAACTCCAGTTGCGGTTGCGGGGATCCGCTCAGCGCATACAGGCGCCAGTTCCGCTTCATTCCCGGACCGGAAATGCGGACCGACGTCAGTGCGCCCGATTCCAGGAACGGCAGCGCCAGCCAGGGCGCCATCACCGTAACCCCCATGCCGGCGCTCACCATCTCCAGGATTGCCTCCGTGAACTGCACCCGCGACACGCGCTTCGGCGTGACATGGGCCGGGTACAGCACGTTTTTAAAGATGTTCAGATGGCCCGGAGGCGCGTCAAACGTAATCAGGTGCTCGCCTGCGAAGTCGCGAGCGAACACAATCCGTCTTTGACTCAACGGATGACCCGCGGGGACGAGAAGCATCAGCTCGTCCTCCACCAGGGGCCAGCCCAACAATCGCTTATCCTTCGGCGCCTCGGGGGTGATCGCCAGATCCAGCCGGCCCTCGAAAAGAGCCTGGATGGGGTGCCAGCGCGCTTCCGGAACCATGTCGACCTGGATCTCGGCGAAACGTTTATTCGTGCGCAGCCGCCGTAGCACCGGTGTCAGCCAGTGGTAGGCCGTGGAACACTCGGTGGCGATTCGAATCGTGGAACGGCGGTGCTGCAGCAGGTCCTCCAGCTCGCGCCCCAGCGAGTCGAGTTCCGGAAGAATCCGCTGCGCCGCCGCCTGCATTCGGCGCGCTGCATCGCCGGGAATCAGGCTGCGGCCTTGCCTGCGGAACAACTTGCCGCCGAGCCTTGTCTCCAGCTCCTTCAACTGACAACTGGCGGCCGACTGCGAAAGATGCAGGTGAATTGCCGCGCGCGTCAGGGTTCCCTCACGGAGAATCGCATCCACCAGGCGAAGGTATTTTGGTTCTATCATCGCGCGAGCGTCATTGAACTTCTCAATATATAGCATGAAAACGTTCTGTTTGTTAAATCGATGGCGACGCCCTATCCTGGAATCCAGCAATCTGGAGGGGTGATTAGTGAATTGGATCGGTGACGTCCGCTACGGCGTGCGAGTGCTACTTCGCAGCCCCGGCTATTCGTTGTTCGTGATTCTGATGCTCTCGGTTGGCATCGCCTCGATTACAACCATCCTCAGCGTCTCTCGCGCGGTCCTGTGGGATGTGCCGCCCTTCCGCGATCCCGGCTCCATCGTGGAATTCGAGTCCAGGACCATGGACGGGCAGGCGGCATCCAGCTTCCCGGTCAAGGCCGCCGACTACCTCGATTTCCGGCAGCGGGCGCGCACCCTGCGCGAATTCGCACTTTTTAGCCGGGGAGCGTTGAACATCACCGGGGACGGCAACCCGGAGCGCCTGGTCGCCCTCTCGACCACGGCGTCCGCGTTCGAACTGCTCGGCGTGCCCGCGCTGCTCGGACGAACCTTTTCCGCGGAACTGGAGCAGCCAGGCAAGAATCGCGTGCTGCTGCTGTCGAACGGCCTGTGGACCCGCCGGTTCGCGGCGGATCGGGCGATCGTGGGCAAAAGCGTGCTGATCGACGGCGCGTCCTACACGGTGATCGGAGTCATGCCGCCCCGCTTTGGCTTTCCGGACTCCGGCGTGGATGTCTGGACTCCGCTGGTGATCGATCCGCAGGAAATCCAGGCGCGGTTCGTCCATCGGTACCGTGGTTGGGCGAGGCTCGCCCCTGGTGTCTCGCTCAGGGCGGCACATGGCGAAGCGCGCGATCTCGCCACGCAATTACGCCAGGAGCATCCGAGACTGAACCGGAACATCGACGCGGCGGTGGTCCCCTGGAACCAGCGAACGTCGGGAGCGGTGCGGCCCGCTCTGAAGCTGCTCGGCGCGGCCGTGGCGTTGCTGCTGCTTCTCGTGTGCGCCAACATCGCGAACCTGATGATCGCCCGGCTGACCGCGCGGGCTCAGGAGTTCCGGATCCGCTCCGCGCTGGGCGGCGCGGCGGGCACGTTGATCCGCCAGCTCTTCGCGGAGAGCTTCCTGCTGGCCATCACCGGCGGGCTTGCCGGAGTGCTGCTGGCGCGCGCCCTCCTGGCGGCCGTGGTGCGGATCGCCCCGCAGGGAATCGCGAATCTCGATCGCGCCCGCCTGGACCTTCCGACATTGGCTCTCGCTTTGCTGATTACCGTGCTCACCGCGGTTCTGTTCGGGCTCCTGCCTGCCTGTAGCGCCGCCCGCGGCGATCTCGCTTCCGGGCTGAGGACGCGAGGCGAGGGCGCCAACGCGGGATCCAACCGCGCCCGCCAGATTCTGGCGACGGCGCAATTGGGCCTCGCGGTCGTGGTCCTGATCGCCTCCGGACTTCTGCTTCGCAGCTTCGCCAATGTGCTGGCGACTCCGCTCGGTTTCCAGCCGGCCGGCTTGCTGACCGCGCGCGTCGCCCTTCCGCCCTCCAAGTACGCTTCGAACGAGCAGATCTCGGACTTCTTCGCGCGCCTCCTGGAACGCCTGAAGAATCAGCCTGGTGTCGAAAACGCCGCGGTGATCAACCGTCTGCCCCTGGACGGATCCTTGATGACCGGCCCGGTGCAGTTGCGCAATGTCCCCGACGACCGCCAGCGCGTCACCCAGGTGGACCATCGCGCCATTAGTCCAAATTATTTCCGCGTGGCCGGCATCCCGCTGCTCTCCGGGCGCGAATTCACGGACGCGGATTCCGCCGGCGCGCCTCCGGTCGTGATCGTGGACGAGACCGTGGCCAAAACCTACTTTCCGGGCGAGGATCCACTGGGTAAGGTGATCCAGCCCGGATCGCCCCAGATCGGGCTGCCCTGGTCCACCATCGTGGGCGTTGTGGGACCGATTCATAACGACGGCCTGGAAGTCGCTACGCGCGGGCAGGTCTACGCGCCTCTGCCGCAGCGTCCGCGTCCCGCGAACCACTCCATGGGGGTCGTCATCAAGGCCGCGGGCGGCAAGCCGGAAGAGCTTGCGCCGGGCTTGCGCGCGGCGGTTCAGGAACTGGATCCGAACCAGCCCGTGTCCAACGTGTCGACCATGGAGAGTCTGCTCGCGCGCACACTGGCAGCGCGGCGATTCTCGCTGTGGCTGCTGGCGCTGTTCTCGACGGTATGCGTCCTGTTGTCCGGCTTGGGGTTATACGCCGTGATCTCGTACTCCGTCACGCAGCGCGTGCGCGAAGTCGGAGTCCGCATGGCCCTGGGCGCCGAGCCCATGCAGATCACCGGATTGTTCCTGCGGCAGGGCGCGGTGACCTGGGCCGGGGGCCTGATCGCCGGAGGCGCCGGCTCCCTCGCGCTTTCCCGCCTCTACGCCTCCATGCTGTTTTCGACGCCGGGTTTCGACTTCCCGACCTTGGCCGCCGTCGCGCTTGGATTGGGAGCGCTCGCCCTTTCGGCGAGCTATCTTCCCGCCCGGCGCGCCGCTCGCCTGGACCCGGCCATCGTTCTTCGCTCCGAGTGAAGGCCTCGCCTGAGGCTGCCGGTTCACGATTCGAGCCCGTGAACCGGCGGCCCAGGGCGGGTGTGTTTCCGGCGCGGCACGCGCCGATCGGCGACAATAGCGGTTTACCCCCTCGAAACCGCTCCTCATGATCTCCTTCGCGAATATCCAAAAGCAGTACGGCAAGCAGCTCATCTTCGTCGACGCCTCTTTCCAGTTGAATCCTGGTGAAAAGGTCGGCCTGGTAGGTCCCAATGGCGCCGGCAAGACCACCCTGCTGCGCATGATCACCGGCGAGGAGCAGCCCGACGACGACGAGGTCTCTATTCCCAGAAAGCTGACCATCGGCTATTTCCGGCAGGACGTGGAGGAGATGAAGGGCCGCTCCGTGCTGGACGAGGCGATCGCCGGCAGCGGACGCGTAGGCGGCCTGCATCACGAACTCGAGGAACTACAGCACGCCATGGGCGACCCGGATCGCGCCGGAGACATGGACAAAATCCTGCAGCGCTTCGGCGAGGTGCAGGAGGAGTACGATCACCTGGGAGGCTACGCGCTGGAGGCTCAGGCTCGCGAGGTCCTCCACGGACTCGGATTCCTCGACGAGCAGATCGATGGCGATGTAGGAGCACTGTCCGGCGGCTGGAAGATGCGGGTCGCGCTAGCCCGCGTGCTGCTGGGCCGTCCTGACGTGCTGTTGATGGATGAGCCCACGAATCACCTGGACATCGAGTCCATCATCTGGCTGGAGCAGTTCTTGAAGTCGTATCCTGGCGCGCTGCTGATGACTTCGCACGACCGCGAGTTCATGAACCGCATCGTCACCAAGATCGCCGAAATCGACAGCGGAGAGATCGTCAGCTATTCCGGCAACTACGACTTCTACGAACGCGAGCGGGAGATACGGGAGAACAACCAGCAGGCCGCGTTCGCTCGCCAGCAGGCGATGCTCGCCAAGGAGCAACGGTTCATCGAGCGCTTCAAGACCCACGCCGCGAAGGCTGCGCAAGTCCAGAGCCGCATCAAGGCGCTGGACAAGATCGAGAAGCTGGAACTGCCCAAGAAGCGGCAGGTGGTGAAATTTGAGTTCCGCGTCCCGCCCCGTTCCGGCGATCAGGTGGCCGTGATCGAGGATGTCCACAAGAGTTACGGTGCGCGCGCCATCTATCAGGGTTTCAGCCTGACCATCCGCCGCGGCGAACGCTGGGCGGTCATGGGACGCAACGGCGCCGGCAAGAGCACTCTGCTGAAGATGCTCGCGGGCGCCACTGCTCCCGATTCAGGGACGATACGCCTCGGCGCGAGCCTGCGCATGGGCTACTTCGCTCAGCAGTCGCTCGATGTCCTGAACCCGGACCTGACGGTGATCGAGCAACTGCAGCGCGATTTCCCACAGGACAGCCTGGGCGCCCTCCGCACCCTCGCCGGGGCGTTTCAGTTCTCCGGAGAGGATGTCGACAAGCGCATTCGCGCTCTTTCCGGCGGCGAGAAATCGCGATTGGCCATGGCCCGCATGCTCTACGATCCGCCCAACCTGCTGGTGCTGGATGAGCCCACCAACCACCTGGACCTCGCGACGAAGGAGATGTTGGTGGATGCCCTCAAGGACTTCGAGGGCACCATGGTCTTCGTCTCACACGACCGCATGTTCCTGAAGTCGCTCGGCACCCGCGTGCTGGAACTGGGAGGAGAAAGCGGACTGGATCGCAACCCCCTGGTGTACCCAGGCTCGTACGTGGAGTACGTCCAGAAGCTCGGCCACGAGGCGCCGGGCATTTATCACTAATCGCCCGCACGCCATCAGAACAGCAGCCGAACCCCACCCACCCCCCAGAACCGCGGCGTGCGGAACCCGTCCTCATAAAACCGCTGGTTCGCCAGGTTCTCCAGTCGCGTATAGACCTGCAACTTCGTCCGCTCCGACAACGGTCTCGTGTATTGCACCATCAAGTCGGCCTTTCGAGGGCCGTCAAAGCGAAATGCCCGCGTGCCGGACCCCGCGAAGAATGGACCCAGGTAACTCGACGCGGCAAACAGATCGAAGGTCGCGTCGATGCTTCGTCCCAGACGCTGGGTCGCCGTCAGAGTCCCCATATGCTCGAACACCCGAAGCGTGCGTACCGAGCCGCCCTGTAGAACCGAGTTCCGCTCCCGCGCGTTCGTGTGCGTATATGAGCTCCGCAGCGACATCCCGCTCCACGGACGGGCTTCGGCGCTCACCTCCACCCCGCGCGCCAGACCTCCCCGAGTATTCAAATAGCCGCCGAAGCGGCCGAACGGATCTGTTGCCGCGTCGATCAGCCCGCTGAAGTCGAATTGGATCACCTCCTGCAGGCGCGTGTAGAAATACGTGGCGCTCAGCCGGACGCGCGCTCCCGCCAAGTACTGATCCACACCCACATCCATGCCCAGCGTCCGTTCCGGGCGTAGGCGAGGGTCGCCGTATGGGCTGAAAAACCCGCCGAAGAACCCGGTCCCATACCGCTCGAACAGCGACGGCGCGCGATAGGAGTTCCCGCCATGGGCGCGGAACTTAGTGCCCGTGGCGGCAATAAAGTAGGCTGCCGCGACGTCACCTGTAAGCGCATCCGGCGGCGCCGGATTGCCTCCCGCCGGATAGGCCGGGGGACCTCCCTCAAACCGCGGCGCCGTCAGCGCGAATGTCTGCCAGCGCCCCGACAGCGAGATTAGCAGCCGGCTGTCCAACAGCCGGATCTGATCCTGCACAAACAGACTTTGGCTGCGCTGCGCGATCACCGTGCGGGCCCTTAGCGCATTCCCCGCCTCCTGCTCCGATGCTAGATTGTCGAAACGCTCCCGCTCGAACTCGTATCCTCCCGATAGCAGTTGCGCGCGCCCCAGGGGCGTATCCGCTCGCGCTGCCAGCACGTCAATGCGACCATCGAATAAGTTCGAGTTGGAGAACGTCGGCTGAAAACGTACCCCCGCCGGCCCGTCGCGATTGTCGCGGCTTGTCGCCAGACCTTGATAGTCCAAGCGCAGCGACGCCCCACGCCCAAACTCCTGCGTGATCCCGCCAAGTCCGTTGTAGAGCCGCGCGGAGCGCCGGGAATCCGGGTCGTTCAACGACGGCGCGAACGTCGCGCCGGTCCAGTCAATCGGCAGTCCCGATTCCGCTCGCCGGACCTGAGCCGCGGACAACGCCTGCGCTGGAACCACCTGCGATGGTGGCAGAAACGCCACGGGAGCCGCGAACGGCGTCGTATTCAACTGCAGAAACGCATCCGACATCCAGAACCGCCCCCGCAGCGTCGTCCGCGGCCCGGCCAGATACTGGACCTGCCCTTGCAGCGAGGAATTGCGGTGCCCGTCGTCGCCATCTATCCCCCGCGGCACATTCAGGTGTCCCAGCCCCGCCGAGTAGCGCAGCTTTTCCTTCGCCGCCGACCCTGACGCCCGCGCCTGCGTTCGCAGCAACCCCAGCCCTCCGCCCTCCGCTAGAAACGATCCGCGCAGCGGCCCGCCCCCCGGATCGGTCACCAGGTTTAAAACGCCCCCCATCGAGTGCGTTCCATAAAGCGACGATCCCGAGCCGCGCAGGATCTCCACCCGGTCCAGGTCCAGTAGCAGGATGTCGCTCAAGTAACCCGACGCTTCGCCCTGCGTGGCAGTTGTGTCCCGCAGCCGGAAACCATCCGCCAGCACCGATGTCTGGTACGAGCGCATGCCGCGGATCGAAATGCTGGTGAACGCGCCGGGTCCGCCTAATTGCGTGCTGCGAACCCCGGGCGTCAAGCGGACTGCTTCGGCCAGCGAAAACTCGCCGCGCTGATCGAGTTCCTGGCTGGTGATTACATCCAGCGCCTTGGCCACCTCATCCACCGGTTGCGCCGTGCCGGACGCGGTCACCGAGACCACCGAGTTCACTTTGCCCAGCGACAGAGTCAAATCCCGGACGAGATCCCGTGCTAGATCGACGGCTTCCGGCATCGCGCTCGCAAGTCCGGCGGCCGAGGCCGCCAGCAGCCAGTGTCCCTGGGACAGAGTCATCCGGAATTCCCCGGAATCGTTGGAACGCGTGGTGCCGCGAAGCCCGCTGGACCGTGTCACCGCCGTGATGGTTGCCTGCGCCACGGCTGCGCCGGACGGGTCCAGAACTCTGCCGGAAATGGTGTAGGTGTCGGCCGCCAGAACGGCAGCGAAAAAGAACAGCAAAATGGACTTTGCCATTGCCTCCCCCTCGAAGGTCGCTTGGAATGCGTGGCGTTTCGCCACGCACCACCGGCAGGTCTTCGGACTTGCAGGCGTTTCCGCTCGGCCTTGTTTGAGGTGAGGCGGGTTTTCTACTTGCCGCCGCTTCCCGGGCCATTTTCGCCCAGTGCTTGTAGACGGCTTTGGTTCCTGTTTACCGCTGCGGGGCAGTCCCGGATTCTCACCGGGTTCCCTTTTCAACGCCCGCGGGTGAGGCGGGCGTACCGATAGCAACAGGAGTATAGCATGGGTTCAGAAAATCCGATTCGTTTTCGAATCAGTTCTTGCGACGAGTCTGTTGCAGCCCCTCGTGAACGATCATTTTCAGGAGCGTTTGATAACCGATCCCCTTCTGGCCAGCCAGCTCCCTCGCCCTGGCGAGATCCGTGGCCGGCAGGCGCAGAGCGATTTGCACACTGCGCGCTCGCTTCAGTTTCTCCACCAGCGGGGAGCCTCCGGCAGTTATCCCGTCGTGGAGCCTCGACTGACCCTTGAGGAACGCGCGTCCGGCCTTGCTCGCCCACCATTTCGCTTCTTCCGCTTCACTGGCGAACTTGGGGATCTCCTGCTTCTTCGCCGTCTTGCCGTGCTCCGACTTTGGAGGTTTCAGTAAGGCCGCATCCGATCGGGTGCGGAATTGGGTCTTCATAACGTTAGTTCCTCCTCTAGATTCGGCTTCCGATCAAGCCTGTTCAACGGAACGGGTGGCCTGCTGGTGCTCATCTCCATCACTCACCTCGCAAACGCCGCACCCTGTAATCGCGTTTCTGCCCGGCATCCCGCTCGTAGGCCGTGATTACGCGACCCCGCTCCGTATGCACCACCGCAAGGAGGCGCCCCCCGTCTCGCCGTAGTAGACCTAGCGCGACTCGCCTTCTGCATCCTGCATGTAGACCAAGATCGGGTTCGTCGAAAGCATTTCCTCCACCTCAGCCGCGGTGATCCCATGAACCTTCAGCTTCGCAAGGTTGTGCCGGTCCCAGTCGAACACGCATCTCTAGTTGTATATGCAATGCATCTACAAGCGCTAGTCCGCCTTGTACTTCTTCAGCAGGTTCTTCGCGATGATCAGCCGCTGCAACTCGTTGGTCCCCCCGCCGATCACCGTCAGCGGAGCGTCCCGGTAATATCGCTCCACCGGAAAGTCCTTCGAAAAGCCGTTTCCGCCCAGCACGCGCATCGCATCCCAGGCGACTTCCTGCGCGGTCTCGGTCGCGAACAGCTTCGCCATCCCCGCTTCCAAATCGCAGCGCTCGCCTTTATCCTTCTTTTCCGCGGCTGAGAAGATCAGCAGACGCGACGCCTCGATCTTCGTCGCCATATCCGCGAGCTTCAACTGAATCGCCTGATGTTCGCAGATCGGCTTGCCGAACGTCACCCGCTTCTGTGAATACGCGATCGCCTGTTCGAAAGCCGCCTGCGCGATTCCCAATCCTCGGGCGGCCACGTTGATCCGCTCCGCCTCCAAGCCGGTCATCACATGGTAGAAGCCTTCGCCTTCCACGCCGCCGATCAGGTTTTCCGCCGGGACCGGAAAATCGGTGAAGTTCAACTCGCAGGTCTCCACCCCGCGATATCCCATCTTGTGAATGTCACGGCTCACCGTTAGGCCCGGCGCTCCCTTCTCGATCACAAACGCACTGATTCCCTTGAACGCCGGCGTTGCCGACGGATCGGTTTTCGCCATCAACAGAAAGATGGAACCGTGCCGCGCGTTGGTGATCCACATCTTCGAACCGTTCACGATGTACTGATCCCCGCGCCGCACCGCCACCGTGCGGATGCGCTGCAGGTCCGTGCCCGCGTTCGGCTCCGACAGGCAGATGCCGCCGCGCTTGTCCGCCCGCGCCAGCATCGGCAGCCAGCGCCGCTTCTGCTCCTCCGTCCCGAACCGCGTGATCACGTCGTTCAGCACCAGGTGCGTCCCCAAGATCCCGGCCAGACCCAGCCAGCCTCGCGCCAGCTCCGTGAAGATCATGGCGAAGGTCGTGTAATCCGCATTTACCCCGCCGTACTCCTCCGGGATGTTCAGTCCGAAAAGACCCATCCGGATCATTTCCTCCACCAGAGCCTGCGGATACTCATCCCGGTGCTCCATCTCGCTGGCGACCGGCATCACGTCACGGTCGACAAATTGGCGCACGGTCTGAACAATCAGGGATCGCTCTTCCAGGGTGGTGGGCATGGTGAAAATCTTATCGCTGACGTTGGTAGTCTGTGGGGCATGGCTCGATCGCCCTTGCTCGCCGCTCTACGGACCATGATTCGCGAAGACCGGCCACCCACCCGGCGGCAATTCCTCAAGGCGGCCGCAGCCATCCCCGCGTGGATGCACGCTACGGCGGCCGCCAGGACCGCACCCCGCGTCGCGATCATCGGGGCCGGCATCGCCGGATTGCATTGCGCCTGGACGCTGAAACGGCTCGGCCTTCCGTCTACCGTGTACGAAAGCTCGAAACGCACCGGCGGCCGCATGTATTCGGCCACGAACATCGCCGCCCCCGGCGTTACCACCGAACTCGGAGGTGAGTTCATCGACACCGCCCACACCGAAATTCTCGGCCTTGCCAAACATTTCGGACTGGACTTGATCGACACGCGTGCGCCGGGTGAAGCGAATTTGCACCCCGAAGCGTTCTTCTTCGGCGGCGCACTGCGAAAACCCGCGGAGATCGCCGCCCCGTTCCGCGAAATCTCGACTCGCCTCGCCCGCGACCTCAAGGACTCCCGGGGCCGCGGATACCAGCGCTACGACCGGATGTCCATCGCCGAGTACCTCACCCGCCTGGGCGTCTCCGGCTGGTTGCGAGCTTTGCTTGAGGTCGCTTACCTCACCGAATACGGCATGGATACCGGCGAGCAGTCGGCCATGAACCTGATCTCGCTCATTGCCCCCGAGCTCGCGGGAGAACGCATCCTGCTGTTCGGCGACAGCGATGAGCGCTACAAAATCCAGGGCGGCAACCAACTCATCTGCGACGGCTTGGCTCGCGATGTCGCGGATCAGATCCGGCTGGAGCACCGTCTCGCCGCGATCGCGGAGTCAGGCGGCGCCTACCGGCTGAGCTTCGACGATCGCCCCGAAGTGGTCGCCGATGTCGTCGTGCTCACCGTGCCGTTCACCGTCCTCCGGTCGCTCGACGTTCGGGTTCCGCTTCCGGAAAAGAAGCGCCGCGCCATCCGCGAACTCGGCTACGGCACCAACGCCAAACTGTTCCTGGGCTTCGAAAAGCGCCTGTGGCGCGACCTCGGCTACGGGGGAAACCTGTTCACGGACCTCGAAACGCAGTTGGTTTGGGACTCCAGCCGCCTCCAGCCCACCATGCCCGGCGCGCTCACCATGCTTGTCGGCGGGAAACCCGGCCTCCAGCTTGGCCAGGGCTCGCCCCAGGATCAGGAAAGCCGCCTGCTGCCCCTCCTCGAGCCGGTATGGAGTGGACTCGTTAGACTGCGGACCGGCAAAGCCACCCGGTTTCATTGGCCATCCCACCCGCATACTCTCGGCTGCTATGCCGCCTATCGCGTGGGGCAGTGGACCACGCTGCGCGGTCATGAAGGCGGCCGGACCGGCAATGTCTATTTCGCCGGCGAACATTGCAGCCTGGAGGCCCAAGGGTACATGGAAGGCGGCGCCCAAACCGGAAAGCGTGCCGCCCTGGACATCGCCCGGCGGGCAGGGCGCTCCGCTGCCGCCCCTTGAACTCATACATTCGCTTGAACTTGGATCGTGCTACTATAGATTCATGCCTAAGTTGATCGACAAAGTTGAGATACTCTACGAGCACCCCGAGTGGTTCAAGCTGCTCTTCGCAGAACTCGAGCGGCGCGGCATCGATTACACGACCCGCAGAGCTGATCGACTTTGTTACGACCCGGAAGCCGGCGTATTTCCCGCCTTGACCATCAACCGCATGAGCCCTTCCTCCTGGAAGCGGGGTCACGGGCACGGGATCTTCGCCGTTCGGGACTACCTGGCGCACCTGGAAGAGAACCAGATCCCGGTCATCAACGGCAGCCACGCCTGGGGGGTCGAGATCTCGAAAGCGCGGCAATTGGACCTTTTCCGCCGCGCCGGCGTCGCCTACCCGAAGGCGCGGGTGATCAACCATCCCGCGCTGGCTCTTGAAGCGGCGCGCGGGCTACGATTCCCGGTAGTCATCAAGCCCAACATCGGCGGCTCCGGCGCCGGGATTGTGCGCTTCGATTCGCTTGAAGAACTGGCGACCGCGCAACTCGACCTCGGCTATGACCAGGTGGCCCTGATTCAGGAATTTGTCCCCGCTCGCGGCGGCGTCATCACCCGGGTGGAGGTGCTGAACGGCCGGTTCCTCTACGCGATCCGCATCTACACGGATTTCACCGACTTCAACCTCTGTCCCGCCGACATCTGCCGCACCGAGGATGCCTTCTGCCCCGCGGAGGCGCCGAAGAAGGGACTCCGCGTGGAGCGGGCCGATCCCCCGGCTGAGGCTATCGCCGGAGTGCTGAAACTGGCCGAGTTCGCCAAACTCGACATCGGCGGCATCGAGTACATGATCGACGACCGGTCGGGCGAGATCGTCTATTACGACATCAACGCGCTTTCCAACTTCGTGGCGAACGCCCCTGAAGTGCTGGGCTTCGATCCCACCGCCCGTTTCGCGGACTACATCGAGCAGCGAATCGGGGTCCCGGTTGCCTAGCGCCCTCCGGCGTAACTGACAGACTGATACGATGGCAGTAGGGAGGATGAATCATGAAGCACCCGGCAAAGCGTGAGTCATCGACGCTTCTTCCTCCGGCAGCGCCGGGAGCCTCCATCGACACTGCTACTATCGAACTGCTGGAATCATGGAAGGCGCAAGACGCGACTTGCGATCCGGAAGAACTTCGGCTTGCGGAGCAGGAAGTGCTGGAATTTCAGAAAGCAATCAACGAAAATCGTACCGCTTCCGGTGAACGAATTCTTGTGCCGTGAGTCGATTCCTCTTTCTCGACTCAGGCCCTCTCGGACTTCTCACTCTCCCCCAGCGAAGCACCAACGTCCTGGAGATTGCTGAATGGCTCTCCGGTTGCCTGCGACGCGGTGACCGGGCGATCGTTCCAGCGATTGTTTACGACGAGCTGCGAAGGGAACTCCTGCGCGCGGGAAAGATCTCCGGCCTGTCAAGGCTAGAGAGCTTTGTCTCAGCGACGCCGGGACGGTATCTTGCTTTGTCCGACGAGGCCCTTCGGCTCGCGGCTGACCTGTGGGCCAAATCAAGGCTTCAGGGCCAACCAACCGCCGATCCGAGGGCGCTCGACATCGACGTCATTCTCGCCGCTCAGGCCCTGTGCTTTGGCCCCGCTCCAGCCGACGTGGTGGTGGCAACCATGAACCCGAGGCATCTTTCGCGGTTCGTAACGGCCCTGGATTGGCGGCAGATCGCTCCTCAGAACAGAGCGCCAGGTTCTAAGCCATTCGGATGAGTTCATGTTCACGCGCCGGTCTCGCTAGACTGGCGAAATGTCTACCGTTCGTGTGGAAACCCGGGACGCCATCACCATCGTCGCCATCCACCGCCCCCATGTCCGCAACTGCGTCGATCGCGAAACCGCCGGCGCTCTCGCGGACGCTTTCCGCGACTTCGAGGCCGATCCCTCCCAGTCCGTGGCCATCCTGACCGGGGCCGGCAATTGTTTCTGCGCTGGAGCCGACCTCAAGGCGCTATCGGAAGGCCGCGGCAATCGGATGTCGGAGGAAGGCGACGGCCCCATGGGACCCTCGCGCATGGTGCTATCCAAACCCGTCATCGCAGCCGTCGAAGGCTACGCCGTCGCCGGAGGACTCGAGCTCGCGCTCTGGTGCGACCTCCGCGTGGCCGCCGCCGACGCCGTGTTTGGCGTGTTCTGCCGCAGGTTCGGCGTCCCGCTCGTCGACGGCGGCACCGTCCGCCTCCCCAGGCTCATCGGCCAGAGCCACGCCCTGGACCTGATCCTCACAGGACGCGGCGTCAGCGGCGCGGAAGCGCTGCGCATGGGCCTGGCCAATCGCCTCACCGAGCGCGGCGGCGCGCTCGACGGCGCTCTCCACCTGGCCCGACAGATCGCCGCCTTCCCCCAGACCTGCATGCGATCGGACCGCATGTCCGTTCTCGATCAGTGGGGGCGAACCGAGGAAGAAGCGATGCAGAATGAATTCCGCCGCGGATCCGAAGTCGTAGCCTCAGGGGAGACCGTCGCCGGAGCCTCCCGCTTTGCTTCCGGCTCGGGCCGCGGCGGAACATTCGAATGATCCGGACACGCTGCATCTGCCAGAATAAAAGCAGCGCATGACCGGTAATCGGATCCGACAAAAGTTCCTCGACTACTTCGAGGCGAATGGCCATCGTGTGGTCCGAAGCTCCTCCCTGGTGCCCGCCAACGATCCCACTCTGTTGTTCACCAACGCGGGCATGAATCAGTTCAAGGACGTCTTTCTCGGTCGGGAAAAGCGGGACTACCTCCGCGCCGTGACCTCCCAGAAGTGCGTTCGCGCCGGCGGGAAACACAATGACCTGGAGAACGTCGGCTACACCCGCCGGCACCACACGTTCTTCGAAATGCTCGGCAACTTCAGCTTCGGAGACTACTTCAAGCGCGACGCGATCGCGTTCGCCTGGGAGCTGATCACCAGGGATTATGCCCTCCCAAAGGATCGCCTCTACGTCACCGTCTTCCGCGAGGACGATGACGCCGAGCAGTTGTGGCAGGACGTGACCGGCATCCCCAAAAGTCGCATCTTCCGCATGGACGAGAAAGACAACTTCTGGCAGATGGGCGAGACCGGACCCTGCGGACCCTGCTCGGAAATGCACTTCGATCTCGGTCCCGAGGGCGCGGAGCCGGGCCGTGAGCACGAGGAATTTCCCCTCGACGGGGGCGGACGCTTCGTCGAAATCTGGAACCTGGTCTTCATGCAGTTCGACCGCGACCTCTCGGGCAAGCTGACGCCCCTTCCCCGGCCGTCCATCGACACCGGAATGGGCCTGGAGCGCCTCGCCGCGGTCCTGCAGGGCAAGCTCTCGAATTACGAAACCGATCTGCTGCGGCCCGTAATCGACGAAGCAGCCTCTTACTTCCAGACGGCCTACGGGTCCGATCCTCGCGTAGACACGGTCCTGCGGATCAACGCCGATCACGCCCGCGCCACCGCGTTCCTGATCCATGACGGCGTGCTGCCGTCCAATGAGGGCCGCGGCTACGTGCTGCGCAAGATCATGCGCCGCGCGCTCCGCAACGCCCGCATGATCGGGGTCAACGATCCGTACCTCTACCGGCTCACCGGCTTCGTGGCCGAGCTGATGGGCGGCGCGTATCCCGACATGCTGGAATCCATCCAGCGCGTGGCCCGGGTTGTGAAGGACGAGGAGCACCGCTATGCCACTACGTTCCAGGTGGCGGAGAAGGTGTTCCAGGATGAGGCTGCTTCCGCCGTCGGCGGCGTGCTGCCCGGTCCCGCGGCGTTCAAGCTGTACGACACCTACGGCCTGGCTCTTGACGAGCAGGAAGATATGGCCCGCGAGAAGGGCCTGGCCATCGATCGCGAAGGCTTTCAGCAGGAAATGGACAAGCAGCGCGCCCGCGCCCGTGCGAGCTGGAAGGGCGCGGAGAAGGCGCAAATCGCGCCGGTATACCAGGACCTGCTGGCGAAGGGCCGTACCGAGTTCCTGCGGGACCGCATGGAGGAGCACGCCACCCACGCCGTCGCTTTCCTCCAGCAGCAAAAACTGGTCGATTCGCTGCCCGCCGGCGTCACCGCTGAGCTGGTTCTCGATCGCACGCCGTTCTACGCCGAGGCCGGCGGCCAGGTCGGAGATCAGGGTGAGCTGTTCAATCAGGCCGGCGAACGGGCCGCTATCGTCGAAAGCACCTACTCCGCCGTACCCGGTCTCTCCGTTCACAAGATCCGGACGTTGGCGCCGATGGTGGCGGGTGAGCCTCTTACCGCCCGCGTCGCGGAGTCGTTGCGCCGCTCCACCATGCGCAATCACACGGCCACACACCTGCTGCACGCCGCGCTCCGCAAGGTTCTCGGCACGCACGTGAAACAAGCCGGTTCCGTCGTCGAGCCCGGCCGGCTCCGCTTCGACTTCACGCACTACACCGCGATGGACGCTGACGAACTCGCCGAAGTGGAACGCCTGATGAACGAAGAGATCCTGAAGAACACCGGTGTCCAAACCGAAATCCTCCCCATCGACCAGGCATTGTCCAAGGGCGCGATGGCATTGTTCGGCGAAAAGTACGGCGACATCGTCCGCGTAGTGGAGATTCCCGGTTTCTCCACCGAGCTCTGCGGCGGAACGCATGTCACTCGTACGGGCGATATCGGACTGGCAAAGATCGTGTACGAAGGCTCCATTTCGGCCGGAGTTCGCCGCATCGAAGTCATCACCGGGCAGGGGGCTCTCCACAAGTTCCGCGAGGCCACCGAATCTCTGCAGCGCGTGGCGGGGATGCTGAAGACCTCCGAACCGGAGTTGACCGAACAGGTGGAAAAACTGCTCTCCCGCGAACGCGAGTTGGAGCGGCAACTGGACGTCCTGAAATCCAAGGTGGCACTGGCGCAGGCCGCCGAGTTGGAGACCTCGGTCCGCGACATCAAGGACGTAAAGGTTCTTTCCGCGCAGGTCGCCGGCATGGATCGCGCCCAGTTGCGCACCATGGTGGACCTGCTGCGCAACAAATGGAAAACCGCTGTGGTGGTTCTGGCCGCGGCCGAGAATGGCAGCGTCTCCATCGTCGCCGGGGTTACCAAGGACTTGACCGCCAAGGTTCATGCCGGTAAGCTCGCCGGCTCGGTGGCCGAGGCAGTCGGCGGCAAGGGCGGCGGACGACCGGATATGGCGGAAGCCGGCGGCAAGGACGCGGGTGCGTTGCCTGCCGCCCTGGACAAGGTCTATCGCAGCGTGGAAGGGATGTTGTAAGCGGTTATGGAACGCTTCGATGTTGTGATTGTCGGCGCCGGCCCAACGGGCCTGGCGTGCGGGATTGAACTCGCCCGCAAAGGTCTGCGCCCCGTGCTGGTGGAGAAAGGTTGCGTGGTCAATTCGATCTACAACTACCCCACCCACATGACTTTCTTCACCACGCCGGAGTTGCTGGAAATCGGCGATCTGCCCATGACGGCGATGGGCGAAAAGCCCACACGCACGGAAGCCCTGAAGTACTACCGCCGCGTCGCCGAACACTACGCGCTCGACATCCGCCAGTATCAGACCGTAGAGCGTATTGAAGGGCAGGACGGCGATTTCCTTGTCCGCGCCGCCGATGATCGCGGATGCCCGCAAGCGTTCGCGGCCGCGAAAGTCATCCTCGCCACCGGATACTATGACCGCCCCAACATGATGCACGTTCCGGGCGAGCATCTGCCCAAGGTGATTCACTACTACAAGGAAGCCCATCCCTACTACAACCAGGATGTGCTCGTGGTCGGCGCGAAAAACTCCGCCGCGATCGCCGCCCTGGAACTCCACTGGTCGGGGGCGCGCGTCACGCTGGTGCACCGCGGCGAGGGGATTTCGAAGTCGGTCAAATACTGGATCAAACCCAATATCGAGAACCGCATCGCCGCCGGCGAGATCAAGGCGTACTTCCGTTCCCGTGTTCTCGAAATTCGACCCGATTCCGCCCGCCTGCAAACACCCGAAGGCGAAGTGACCATCGGGAACGATTTCGTGTTCGCGATGACCGGCTATCATCCGGACTTCGAGTTCATGGAGCGGCATGGGATCGAGATGGATGATTCCCGCGCCCGCCCCGTCACCGACCCCGAAACGCTGGAGAGCTCGCGAAAGGGCATCTACCTGGCGGGCTGCATCGTCGCCGGCATGGCGACCGGCGAGATCTTCATCGAAAACGGGCGTTTCCACGGCGGCAAGATCGCCGAAGACATCGCCCGCAAGCTAGTCTAAGCGGTCCTCCAGCATCGCCGCGATCCGCTCCGCATCATTAGGAACCACCACCGGCCGGTTCCCATACGTGGACGCGATCGCGCCTCCGCCGGGCGCCTTCAAGGCCCCGGTGTGATAGCGGTAGATGTAATCCGGATCCTTGAGAACGTTGCCCGTCAGGATCGCGACCACGTCCGCGTCCGGATCCATCACGCCGGCGGCGGTCAGCTTGCGGATGCCGGCCAGCGTCGCCGCCGATGCCGGTTCACATCCGATCCCGCATAATCCGACGATCGCCTTCGCGTCGGCGATCTCCTGTTCGGTGACGCTTTCCACCGCGCCGCGCGATTCGCAAACTTCGTATCCCGCCTTGTGCCAGGACACCGGATCGCCAATGCGGATCGCGGTTGCCAGCGTTTCCGGATTCTCCACGCCGCGAAATTCTCCGCCGCGTTTCCAATACTCGTGGAAGGGCGACGCGCCTTCCGCCTGAATCACCGCCAGCCGCGGCAAGCGATCCACGAAGCCCCAGTCGCGAAGTTCGCGGAGAGCCTTGCCGAATGCCGAAACGTTGCCGAGATTTCCACCCGGCGCCACCACCCAGTCCGGCGCCCGCCAGTCGCGCTGGTCCAGCATCTCGATCATGATGCTCTTCTGACCCTCGATGCGGAACGGGTTGATCGAGTTCAGCAGGTAAATGCCGAGCCGCTCCGTCAGCGTCCGCACCAGCGCGAGAATCTGATCGAAGTTCGCCTCCACCTGGAACGTCCGCGCGCCGTACTCCAGCGCCTGGGCGAGCTTTCCGTGCGCGATGTTGCCGTGCGGCAGAAAAATGATCGGCTGCATGCCCCCGGCAGAGGCATAAGCCGCCATGGAAGCGGACGTGTTCCCGGTGGAAACGCAGGCCACGCGCGACATCCCCAGGCGGCGCGCCTGCGCCGCTCCCGCGGTCATTCCGTTGTCCTTGAAGGAGCCCGTCGGATTGTAACCCTGATGCTTGAACGTGAGCGACCTCAGGCCCCCATACGCGGCCGCGCGAGGCGCATCCAGCAATGGCGTGTTCCCCTCCCGCAACGTCACCGCATGGGAGTAATCGTCGAGGAACGGGAACATTTCGCGATACCGCCATACGCCGCTCTGCTCCAGCGGCGTGTTGTTCATCCGCCGCCTGCGGAACACGACCTTCAGCGATTCCGGATCACCGGGGGAGCCGGAATAGTCGGCCTCCAGCAACCCGCCACACTTCGGACAGGTGTAGATGACCTCGGTGATGGGGTAGCGCGCGCGGCACTCGCGTTCCCAGCAGACCAGCTCGGCGAGCATGAACTACTAGAATGAGAGTTTCCATGAACGAACGTCAACTCAAGGAACTGCGCGGCGTCGGGAAGGCGACGCTGCGAGACTTCGACCTGCTCGGCATCCGCGACGTCGATCACCTCGCGAAACAGGACGCCGGGAAACTATACAAAAAGCTGGAACGGCTGACCGGGTCGCGGCAGGATCCTTGTGTTCTGGACGTGTTCCGGTGCGCCATCGAGCAGGCCCGCAACCCCCGGTTGAGCCTGGAAAAGCAGAACTGGTGGTATTGGAGCCGTGTCCGCAAGGCGGGCGCGAAGTGATCGCCGTACATCTCGCCCAGGGCCGCGTCCGCGTGATCACCCGGCCCTTGCCGCGCATCCCCCGCGACTTCGCCCGCATCCGCGTGCTTGCCGCCGGCATCTGCAACACCGACCTGGAACTGCAGCGCGGCTACTACGGCTTCCACGGCACGCCCGGCCACGAGTTCGTGGGCGAGGTGACCGATGCCGCCGACGCCACCTTGAGGGGGAAGCGCGTCACCGGCGAGATCAACCTCGCCTGCCGCCGCTGCGACTGGTGCCGCCGCGGGTTGGGACGCCATTGCCCCCGCCGCACCGTTCTGGGCATCGTCGAGCATCCCGGCGCGTTCGCCGAGTACCTCACGCTTCCCATCGCGAACTTGCACGAGGTCCCGGCCCCCGTTTCCAATGAGCACGCGGTTTTCGTGGAGCCCGTAGCCGCCGCCTGCGAAATCCTGGATCAGGTCAAGATCGCGCGCGGGGAGCGGGTGGCCGTGCTCGGCGACGGCAAGCTCGGGCTGCTGATCGCTCAGGTGCTGGCTGCGCACGGCGCCCGCGTGCATCAATTCGGGCGGCACCGCGACAAGCTGGCGATCACCGAGGCGGCGGGAGTCGAAACGGAGATTGCCGGCCGCAAGCTGCCCGCCGCCGCGTATCCCTTCGTCGTGGATGCCACGGGCTCGGCGGAAGGTCTGCAAACCGCCGTCACCATGGTCCAGCCCCGGGGCACGGTGGTGATGAAGTCCACCGTGCATGAAGCCGTGACCATCCATACCGCGCCCATGATCGTCAACGAAGTGACGCTGGTCGGCTCGCGCTGCGGCCGCTTCGAACCGGCCATGCGCCTGATCAAATCCGGCAAGCTCAATCTGGATGCCATGATCGCGGACCGCTTCCTCCTGGCCGATGCCCCTCGCGCATTCCGGCGGGCCGCCGAAAAAGGCGTTTTGAAGGTGATGCTGATTCCGGAGTAGCCTAGAACGGATGAGGCGATCTCCCGTGTTCCTGGTGTTGACGGCGGCGCTCGCCGCCGGCGGATGCTCCGTCAAGAAGTACGCGGTGAACCAATTGGGGAACGCCATGGCCGGCCTGGCGCCCAGCTTCGCGGCGGACGACGATCCAGAGCTGATTCGCGACGCCGTCCCGTTCACGCTGAAGTTGATCGAGACGCTGCTGGTCGAAAGCCCGAAGAACAAGGACCTGCTGCTGGCCGCCTCCAGCGGCTTCACGCAATACTCCTACGCCTTCGTTCAGCAGGACGCCGAGGAACTGGAGGATCGCGAGCGTCCCACCGCCACCTTGATGCGCGCGCGGGCCAAGAAGTTGTACCTCCGGGGCCGGGACTACGGGCTGCGCGGCCTGGAACTGAAGTATCCTGCCTTCCGCGACGAGTTGAAGGCCAACCCCGCGCAAGCCGTGAAGAAGCTGAAGAAAGAAGACATCCCGTTCGCCTACTGGACTTCATTGGGCTGGGCGGCGGCTTTGTCGGTGTCGCGGGACCTGTTCATGGCGCCGGAGATTCCGCGTATCGAAGCGTTGATCGAGCGCTGCCTGGAACTCGACGAGGCCTATGAGAACGGGGTCATCCACGGCTTCCTGGTCAACTACGAGATGAATCGCCTGAAGCCCAAGGGCGACAAGTTCGCCAACGCGAAGTTCCATTTCGATCGCGCCATGGCGCTCGGCAAGGGCGCGCAGGCAGGACCGCTGGTGAGCTATGCGGAGGCCGTATCCGTGGTCCGCAAGGATCGCGCCGAATTCCAGAAGCTATTGAACGACGCGCTGAAGGTGGATCTCAACGCCGCGCCCAGCTACCGGCAGTTGAACCTGGCCTCGCAGCGGCGGGCCCGCTGGTTGCTCTCCCGCGCGGACAAGCTGTTCGCGCCGCAAGTGAAGAAGCAGTAACAAATTTCCTTAACCCGCGCTGCAAAGTCCGGAAGAATTCCGCGTTGATGCAGCGTTGCAAGACGCCGGTTCTGATTAGGGATGCCGCTTGCTAGTGCTGCTACCAGTCCTTTGGCGCAGCCTTGAAGGTTCGATGGAGTGTGTAGAAAAAGCACCGGCTCGCCGGCGTTATGGCGGCGAACCGGCGCCCCAACCAAGATTGGAATTCAGGCGGCGCGGCGTTTTCGCGAATAGACCGCGAACGCGGCGCCGGCCAGCGCGACGCCCCATGCCAGGGACGGCTCCGGAACCGGCTCTTCGGCCTGGCTCGGCGACACAATGAGTCCGGAATAGGTGGTCCGGTCCGTGCCGTTCTGCAGCAACCTCGACAGCGAAGGGCTGTCCGGCAATTGCAGGCTGAGGATTCCGGTAGCGGCCGAGTTTCGGAACAGTTCCTGCAAACCGGAATTGCTGCCGCTATAAGTGATATTGGTGATATTCGGCAGAAGATCGGGGTTCAGGCCGATGATGCCGCCGAAAGACGCGATCGCATTCCAGGTGAGGTTTGCCACCAACTGGTTTGCGCCATCGGAGATGATCAGGGTTCCCGTGCCAATTACCGGCGCGGTTTCCAGTCCGCCCGCCATCATCGTCAGCGCGCCGATGGTCCAGGTCCCATCCAGCTTACCCTTCAGACCGACAAGCGCCGGATCGTCCGAATAGTTGATTGTGAAATCCCAGCCGTTGGGGGCGTCCAGGAAGGTAAACGTGCGCGCGGCGCCGTTAAACTCGACCAGCGCACCCTGCGGCACTCCGTCCTCGCTGGAAAAATCCAGACGGATCGGCGCCGCGAGACACAAAGCAGGCAACAGCAATGCCAGCCAGAGCGACTTATTCCTCATTTTTTCTCCTCCGAAAAAAGCACTGCGTTGTTTTCACGCGTGCCAATCTCAGATTACGTCGGTAGTCTCCGCGGGCTCATCACGTCAGTGCCGCAGTACTGCTCGAGTGAGTACTACTCGCACGATGCAAATGGATGCTTCGATACATTCCGCCCTGACGGTACGCAAAATTTCCATCCCCTGGAGCCTTCACCACGAAACGTTCTGATAACATTGGGGGCGCGATGGCCAGCCAACACTTGGGAAAGCCTCCGCAGTACCCCCCTGGTGAGACGGAGCAGCGTACGTTGAGCTTCCTTCTGGGTGCGCTTCCGCACGTGTTCTGGATCTCGCGACCGGCGGAGCGCCGGCTGGTGTATGTGTCGCCCAGCTACGCGGAGTTGTGGGGGAAGCCTTGCGAACTTCTCTACGAGAACTTCGAGGAATGGGTCCAATCCATTCATGAGGACGACCGCGCGCGCGTGGTGCAGGCTTTCGCGAGCCTGACGGTGGGAGACGCCTATGAAGCCGAGTACCGGATCGTACGTCCGGACGGCAGCGTGCGCTGGATTCACGATCGGGGCAAACGCACGTCGCCGGGCAGCGGCGAGGCGGCGGGTCTCGCCGAAGATATCACCTCCCGAAAACAGGCCGAAATCGAACTGGCGGCGAGCGAAGCCCGCTGGCGCAGCCTGGCCCAATCCATCCCGGTGGGAGTTTTTCGCGCCGGCCGCGAAGGCCGGATCGACTTTGCAAATCGGAAATGGTTCGAACTCACGGGTTTGCCGCCGGGAGAAGAAGATCAGTGGCCGTCCCGGGTTCACCCGGACGATTCCGCCCAGGTTGCCGCTGAACGGGATCGGGCGCATCGCGAGCACGTCGCACGGTCAGTGGAATTCCGCTTCCTGCAGCCGGATGGAGCGGTGATCACGGTTCTCGGTCAGTTCACGCCGCAGTTCGATGCTCAGGGGCAGTTTAGCGGCGTAACGGGGACGCTGGCCGATCTTACCGAGTCCCGGCGGGCCCATGACGCCGCGCAGGCGTCGCGGGCCGATCTGATGGCGCTGCTCGACCTGCTGCCGCTGGGTTTCTTCCAAGCGGAGGTCAACGGGCGGTCGCGTTTCCTGAGCCGGCGGTTCCTGGAACTGACCGGCTACGCAGCCGGGCTTGGCGAGGTCAAGAACTTCAATGCCTGGGATTACGTGGAACCCGATGAGGCGGCGCATCTCCGCAAACTCATTGAGCACCAACGCACCGGAGAAACCGTGGAGGCGCACTTCCGGTACCGGAACCCGAAGAGCGGCGAGCCGCGGTGGCTGGAGGCGCGCTGGACGCTGCAGCCCGCCCTCGGCGAAACGCCGCCCACTCTGTTCGGTGTGCTCGACGATGTTACCGAGCGCCGGAATCAGCAGGAGGCGCTGCGGCGCAGCGAGGACCGCGCGCGCCTGACGCTCTCCGAGTTGCAGGCGGTATACGACACCGCTCCCGTGGGTCTGTGCGTTCTGGATCGGGAGATGCGCTGGGTGCGCATCAACCAGTGGCTCGCCCGGATGAACGGGTTGAGCAGCCGGGAGCACATCGGGAGGCGGGTCCAGGAGTTGCTTCCAGGCATTGCTGAAGCGGTGGAGGCCTACGTCCGGCAGGTTTTTGAGACCGGCTATCCCGTGCTCGACGTTCAGTTGACGGGCGAGGCTCGCCCCGGAGAAGCGGCGCCTGTCTGGCGCGCAAGCTACGTTCCGATCCGCGGAACCGGGGGCGCGGTGCGGGCGGTGAATGTCACCGCCGAGGAGATTTCCGAACAGATGCGCGGGGCCGAACGATTGCGCGAGGCCGAGCAGCGGGCGCGCAAGACATTGGCGGAACTGGAAGCGATTTATGACACCGCTCCCGTGGGGCTCTGTGTACTGGATCGCGACCTGCGGTACGTCCGTATCAACAGCAGGTTGGCGGAGATGAACGGCATCGCCGCCGAAGAGCACCTGGGCCGGACGGTCCGGGACATCGTGCCGGTCCTCGCTGACACAGTGGAGGGATGGGTGCGCGAGATCTTCGAAACAGGCGAACCCAAGCTGGGCGTGGTCCTGAAGGGGCAGACGCCGGCCAAGCCTGGCGTGGAACGGATCTGGATGGAGAACTGGCTGCCGGTGCGCGATGCACAGGGCAATATCTTCGCCGTGAATGTCACCGCGGAGGAGATCACGGACGCGGTTCGGCAGGAGGAAGCGTTGCGGCGGATGAACGAGGACCTGAAGCAGTTCGCCTATGCCGCGTCACACGATCTGCAGGAGCCGCTGCGAAGCGTGGTCACGTTTTCACAGCTCTTCGAGCGCCAGTATCGGGCGCAGGTGGATGAACAGGGCGCCTACCTGCTGAAGACCGTGGTGGAGGCCGGGCTGCGGATGGAGCAGATGCTGCGGGACCTGCGCGACTACTGGCAGAACAGCGAAGCCCGCCCGGGCGGCCTGAGCGTCGTGGATCTGCAAGAAGTGTGCGCCGCCGCCGTGGAAAACTGCCAGGCGGCCATCGACGCCAGCGGGGCGCGGGTGATGATGGAGGGAGTGCTGCCGGAAGTGCAAGGCGAGTCGATGCCGTTGACGCAACTGATGCAGAACCTGATCAGCAATGCGCTGAAGTACCGCGATCCGAACCGTCCTCCGCGGGTCCGGATCAGCGCCAGCCGCGAGGAGAATGATTGGATTGTGTCCGTGGCCGACAACGGCCTGGGAATTCCCGCGGAGCACCGGGATGCCGTGTTCAAGGTGTTCAAACGGCTGCACGGGCATAAGTACCCGGGAACAGGGATGGGGCTGGCGATCTGCCAGAAAATCGTCGAGCGGTTTGGAGGCCGGATCTGGGTAGAAGAAGCAGCGGGTGGAGGCTCGGTTTTCCGGTTCCGCCTTCGGGGAGCCTGATTTGAGCGCCATGAACAGCAAAGTGGTTTTGGTGGAAGACAACTCCGCTGACGTTTATCTGATCCTGGAGGCATTCCGGGAACACAACCTGGCGATCGATGTCGAGGTGATCGCCGACGGGGAACATGCGGGGCGTTATTTCAGCGAACCAGGTGATTCGCCGGATCTGGTTCTCCTGGACCTCAACTTGCCGAAGACCAACGGCCTGGAGTTGTTGCGGGCGATCCGGGAAGGCGAGCGATGTCCGGGCGTGCCGGTGATGGTGCTGACCAGTTCCGACTCGCCCCAGGACCGGGCTCGAGCGCTGGAGGCGGGCGCCAACAGCTTTCGCCGCAAGGCCAGCGAACTGGATGCGTTCCTGGAAATCGGCCGTGATGTGAAGGAAATGCTGGGGCGGGCGAAGTCGAGCGCGATGGGTTAAGAACGTCTAAACGAGGGCGGGGGCCGGGCCCTCGGGTTCACGGGCCCGGCGGACGGCGGCGTCGGCCGCGAACACCTCCCCCAGGACGCGAATTCCGTGATCGATACGGGCGGGATCAAGGCCCGCGAAGCTGATCCGCAGGCTGGCGGCTTCTTCCCGCGCCACCGCGAAGTACTTTCCAGGCAAATAGCTGACACCGCGGGCTCGCGCCTTTTCGAGCAGCGCCGTGGAATCGGCCGGATCGGCAAGCCGGACCCACAGGTTCATGCCCCCGGACGGACGGGTGAAGCGGGCGCCTTTGGGCAGATAGCGTTCGCAAGCGGCGAGCGCCGCCCGCAGGCGGCGCAAGCCTTCGGCGCGCATTTTCTCGCAATGCGCTTCCAAGCGTCCCGATTGGGCGAACTTCAGCAAGGCCGCCTGCGAGAGCTGGTCGGTGTGCAAGTCGGTCCACTGCTTGGCTTCGGTCAACCGCCCGATGAAGTGGCGAGGGCCGATGACCCAGCCCACGCGCAAGCCGGGGAAAGCGATTTTCGAGAAACTGCGCAGCAGCACGGTATCGCCGTTCTGATCCAGCTTTTTGATGGGAGCGGGCGCCGCGTCGCCGTAGTGAAGACCGGAGTACAGGTCGTTTTCGACCAACACCACGCCGTGGCGCCGGGCAAAGGTGAGCAGCGCGTGGCGCGAACCCACGGACAGGGAGGTTCCGGTGGGGTTTTGGTAATTGGGCGTCACCAGCATGAGGCGCGGCCTTTCGCGCTCGAAGATGCGTTCCACCTGATCGATGTCCAGGCCGCCGAGGCCCACGGGAGCGCCGATGACGCGGGCGCCGCCGCGGACGAATACGTTTTTGAGGCCGGGATAAACCGGATCTTCGATCACGACGGTTTCGCCGCGCGAGGCCAGCAGCCGCTGGATCAGGTCGAAGCCCTGCTGGACGCCGCTGGTGATCAGGATGTCGTCATCGTCGCCGGCCGCGTTCTGTTCGCGGGCGTTCTGGAGCAGGTAGCGGCGAAGGGGGGCATAGCCGGCGGGCGCGCCGAGCTGGAGGATGCCGCCCAGCTCGCGCGACGCGGCCAGCTCGCGCAGGGTGGCGCGGAAGTCCTCCTCGGGGAACAAGTCCCCGGCGGGACGCGCCAGCGCGAAGCTGATCTCGGCTTCGGCGGCGACCGGGGCGGGAAGTCCTTCTTCGGAGGCAAGGATTTCTTCCCAATTCAATTTGGGGCCGGGGAGAGCGGGGAGGCGTTCGACAAAGCTGCCGCGGCCGACGTGGCTGCGGATCAGGCCCTCGGATTCGAGTGCTTCATAGGCGGCGATGACGGTTGCGCGGTTGACTTTGAGGTGGAGGCTGAGGGTCCTGGTGGGAGGGAGGCGGTCGCCTGGGGCGAGGTGGCCGCGCTGCATGAGATGGCGGAGCTGGTCGGCGATCTGGCGGTAGAGGGGGGTGGCGGTGGACTCGTCGAGGGTGAGGTCGGGGAGCATTCGCCTGATTCGACAATAACATAGGGACGCACGCGGCCGAAGTTGCTGGGTCCGGATGTTCTCCAGGACGACGTTAGCCCGCGCGTACTAAAACGCGTCGTTAGCGGCGTTTCGGTACTAGTACCAGCGTGCTCCTTTCCCATAAGCGTATAATTCTAAAACATTTATGCTCTTCCGAAGGGATGGATAGGGCTTTGACCTTAAAACGTCACTTAGGTTACGCTAGCGCTGTGGTAACCCACCACATTGAAAACTTGGGACAAAAGAGAGGCGTGCAGATTGCAGATCAAGATATCAGCGTTAGCAGCAATGATCGTATGCGGATCGGGGGCGTTGCAGGCAGGACCGGTGACGTATTTCACGTTTAGCTGCATTGGAGATAATGCGGCGACGGGCGGCAACAGTGGGCAGTGCAATGACTTCGATAACCAGCTCTACATCGGTGTCAGCGAAGTTGGCGGCAAAGCGCAGTTTGACTTCTTCAACAGCAATGCGGGGACGCCGATCCCGTCTTCCATTACGGACGTTTACTTCGACGACGCGTCGCCGCGCGTCCTCGCGGACGTCTTTACGATTACCAACTTCGCCGGCGTAGCCTTCTCCGCCACGGCGAGTCCCGGCGACCTGCCGAGCGGCAATACGGCGAGCCCACCCTTCGTCACCACCGGCGACTTGTCGGCAGACTCCGATTCTCCGGTTTCAGCGAACGGCATAAACCCGGGTGAGGTTCTACGGATTGTATTCAACATCGCAGCCGGCAAGACTTACGCGGACGTTCTGGCTGCCCTGGACGCGGGCGGATCGGCTGGGCTGCGGGTTGGGCTGCACGTCCAGGCAATCGGAACCAGCGGCAACAGCGATGCGTTCGTGCTCATTCCGGTTCCGAGTGACAATCCTCCGGGTGACGTGCCGGTTCCCGAGCCGGCGACGATGGGATTGTTGGGCGCGGGCCTGGTTGGCCTCGCTCTCGCCCGCCGTAAGCGGTAAACGCCGTAAGCACTTTTCGGCCAGACGGCCGCGGACTTTTGGTCCGCGGCCGTTTTCTCTTTTGGTGTGCCGGCCGGTCGTGTCACCTGAGCTCGCCGGGATGCATCCTGTCTCATTCTGGAGGTGTCGGGTGAGACTTTTCCTAGCAGGGATGGCCTTGTCGGGGCTGTTGCTCGCACAGAACCCCGCCAACGGCAGTTGCTGCAACCGCATGCAGCAGGGCAAGGGCGCCAAGGCGGTGGAGATGCAGGCGATGAATGCCAGGATCGACAAGAAGCTGGCGGCGATGAAGGCGGCCGCCGGCGCCGCGAAGGTGGACGCGATGGCAGCGTTGATCGAGGAGTTGCTGGAACAGCGGAAGGCGATGCAGGAGTCCGGAATGGGTTGCGCGAGGATGGGCGGCAAGGAAATGAAGGGCGCCGCGGCGGAGCACAAGCACTAGTCAGAGACCGATCGCGACCGGCTGACCGCGGGATTCCCCTCCACGTAGAAACGAAGCGGCCAGTCGGCGGCGGAGCGGATGCCGATGCGGGGCGAGACAGCGGTCGCCGGCGGACACCAGCCGTCGGCTTCTACGCGGAGGAGTCCGGCCGTGAGGTCCGCGCCGTTGTGCCGCCGGGTGATTGCCATGGCGCGGGTAAGTTTCCCCGGACCGCTGGCAAGTTGATGAACGGCGTGGACCTGGGGACGCCGCTTACGCATGGCGGCGATGCCGGCCAGCGGTTCCAAGGCGCGGATCAGGACGCAGCCGGGCGAACCAGGAGGCTCGGCCACCAGGTTCAGGCATTCGTACATTCCGTAGATCAGATAGACGTAGGCGTGGCCGGGATCGCCGTAGAGGACGCGGGTTCGGGGCGTCAGTCCGCGGAAGGCATGGGCGGCCGGATCGCTTTCGCCGAGGTAGGCTTCCACCTCGACGATGCGTCCGGCGGCTGGTCCATGAACGAGGATCTTGCCCAGGAGGTCGCGGGCCACGGTTTCGGCGGGGCGCGCATAGAAGCTGCGCGGCAGGATCACCGCGCCGGCCATCACAGCGCCAGCTTGTCCTGGAACACCATGTCCTTGAGCTTGAACTTCTGCTTGACGTCGGCGCGCGGCATTTTGCAGACGAACTCCACCTCCTTATCGTCGAGGGAGATGGCTTCGGAGCGGGGGAAGAGGATGTAGAGGTCGACGGTTTTTTCCTGCGGCACCAACTGCAGCTTCTCCGCGACGATGGGCTCCTTACCCTTGCGCTGCAGCGAGATGCCCTGCTTGAACTTCTCGGCTCCGTTGTCGCCCTGGGCAGCGGCGCCGGCCAGCATCTTGGGAAGCCCCTGCAGCACCAGGACGTAGTTCTTCTCCTCCTGGGCCAGGAATCGTTTGGCTTCTTCGGATCCGGCGGCTTCGGCGCCGTACTTGTTCTTCATCAAGGCTTGTTTGACGGGCATGGCGGTCTGCCAGCGCACGACGAAGGTGATGGAGGGAGCAACGCCCCCGCCTGGAGCGCCCATCTCGCCGGCGGACATTCCACCGCCGCTGCCCCCGGCGGCTCCGGGGATCTGCGTGGATGCATCGCCGGAAACGCCGCCCATCGCGCCGGCGCCGCCGCGCCGCCCGCCGGCCCCTGGATGATCCATGCCGCTGGGGGGCAAGCCCATTGAAATCGATACGCGCCTGGCCCACGGCGAATCGCTTACGATCTTGGCGATTTCCTTATCGCTCCACTCGGTGAAGGGCTTGGTGGTCCAGAAGTCAGCAGCCAGGAGAATACCGGCTGAGAAGAAGAGGGCAAGTGTGTTCCGCATGTCCGACCTTTGTTCCAGACAGTCTATCGCGGTGATGGCGGTTCGCCAAGCGGGTCATGCCCCGAAGAGGTGCAGCGCCACAGTCCGGCGGTGGGGATGCCGCCGGTGCTCGAACAGATAGATCCCCTGCCAAGTGCCGAGCGCGGGCCGGCCGTCGATCACGGGGATCGATAGTGAAGTTTGCGTAAGGGCGGAACGGATGTGAGAGGGCATGTCGTCCGGGCCCTCCGAGGTGTGGCTGTATAGCGGATCGTTTTCCGGGGCGATGCGGTCGAAGTAACGCTCCAGGTCTACCCGGACTTCGGGGTCGGCGTTTTCCTGAATCAGCAGGGAAGCCGAGGTGTGCTGCACGAAGAGAGTGAGCAACCCGGTTTGAACCGCGCATTCGGAAACCCAGCGGGTGACCTGGAAGGTGAAGTCGTGAAAGCCCTTCCCACTGGTACGGATCTCGATGGAGGACGTGAACTGCCGCATGTCGCAACCATTTTATCGCCGGCACCCTCTAACGTAAGCCCCGTAGGCGAAAGGGCTACAAATCGCCCGGCGTTTTTCCCGCAGGCGCCGGGCATTCCGGCTGTCACTGGCGAAAGTCGGGATCTTCTTGCAAGGGAAGTACTTCTTGACGCCGGAGGGGTGTGTCACGTAGATTATAGTGGTATTGAGTGACGGCCGATAGTACGTTATGTACGCCGAACGGCCCAACGACAAGTGCAAAGAAGAGTCCGGTAAAACCGGGCCAACCGTTCGGAGGAAGACATATGGACAGTAAATGCATACATCTATCCCTGGTCTACTCATACTCTCCTTTAGCTTTCTCCTTTGCAGTACGGCAGATGCGGCCAAAGCCAGAGCCTCGTCTGTAAAGCCTACAGCCAAGAACGCGGCGACAACCAAGGCCGCGAAGCCCGCCGCTACCAAGACCGCGACCGCGAAAAAGGCGAAATCGCGATTCCGGCGGTGGAGCGGCGGCCAATGGAGCGCTCCGAATTACGTGGCGGACGCCACCGAAGGCGACCAGATTGACGGCGAGGACCTGGTAGTCCGCCGGGCGGCCGTAGAAGCCTTGGGCAACTTAAACGGTTCCGTTCTGGTTTCGGACGCCAACACAGGGCGCGTGCTGACGATCGTGAATCAAAAGCTGGCATTCCGGAGCGGGTACACGCCGTGTTCGACGATCAAGGTGATGGCGGCGCTTGCGGGGTTGCAGGAGAGCCTGATCGACCGATCGACTCCGGTGAAGCTGTCGCGGTGGCAGCGCATGGATCTGACCGAGGCCCTGGCGGTGTCGAACAACCCGTATTTCGCCCGGATCGGTTTGAAGCTGGGCTATGACCGGCTGACCGAGTATGCGCGGACGTTCGGGCTGGGAGAGAAAGCGGGACTGGGCATCCCGGAAGAGCAAGCCGGGACGTGGCCGGCGGAACCTCCGGCGGGAGGCGGGTTGGGAATGATGACCAGCTTCGGGCAGGGGATCACCATCACCCCGCTGCAGTTGGGCGCGATGATGGGTGCGCTGGCGAACGGCGGCACTCTTCTGTACCTGCAGCATCCGAGGAGCGTGGAGGAACTGCAGGCCTTCGTGCCGCGGGTGAAGCGCCACCTGGAGATCGAGTCGCTGATTCCGGAAGTGAAGCCGGGCATGATGGGGGCGGTGGAGTTCGGAACGGCGCGCCGCGCCGCCTACGATCCGAATGAACCGTTGTTCGGCAAGACCGGCACCTGCACTGACTTCCGGATGCCTACGCACCTCGGCTGGTTCGCCAGCTTCAATGAGGTCGGCAAGACGAAGCTCTCCGTGGTGGTGATGCTGACCGGCGGCAAGGCGGTTAGCGGGCCGGTGGCCAGCGGCGTTGCCGGAGCGATCTACCGCACGCTCTCGCGGCAGAACTACTTCCAGCAACTGCACGCCTATTCCCCGTCCGCGCTGGTGTCCGCGCAGTCCGGCGCGGCGCAATAAGCGCCGGGCCATACGTCCGGCGAGAAATCGGATGCCTGGCGGGCTGACGCGGCAGATTTTGATTCATGCGGCGGGGGCATCGGCCACGGCGAAGCGAGCGGAGGGCCGGCAGCCCAGGCCCGCGAGGGGGAGTGGAACGGATTACTTTTTCGGATCCACTACTTTCTGCTCGACGATCAGGTCCAAATACCAGAGGACCGAGGAGCCGTCCGCGGGCGGGTTTTCGACCCTCTCCTCCAGAATACGGAGCCGGTATTCGATTCCCGGCTGGTGCCGGAAACCGACTATCTCGCCGTAGAAGAGCTGCCAGGGATCGGCGGGCGATTCGCGGATTTGAAGGCACTTCATGGGTGCTTCGCCGATGCAATCCTGGCGCTGGGACGCCACGTACACGAACTTAGTCACGGCCTGGCCGGACGCCAGGGGAACGCGGGTCCAGGTTCGCCTGGAAGACCCTGCGACGGTGGTGAGGCGATCGCCATCCACCGCGACGTTCACGCCTGCTTCCAGTTCGCCAAGCACGGCGGCATCGAGCTTCATGCGTTCGGGCTCGCAAGCACGCCGCGTGGAGATCCCCGGGCTTGCCTTCAGACGGTTGCCGGACAGCTCGAAGGAGCCGTTCATGATGTTGCATCCCTCCAGTGAGAAACGCTCCTGCCGCAGCGTCAGCATCACGGAATGTCCATCCAGGCGCCATTTTGAAGGGTCCATACTCTGGGCTCGGGCGAGCGGGATCGCGGCCAGAAGCAGGGACGCCGTTTTCGCCGTCATTTTCTTTATGGTACGCTGAGGCCGCTTGAAGAAAGCATTCCTCTTCTTCTTCGCGACGATGCTGGCGGTGGCGGCGGCGGATTTTCAGGGCCTGCGCTTTATGCCGCCGGCCGGGTGGGTTGTAAACGGAGCGCGAATCGAGCCGGAGTTCGGCAAGGCGGTTCCGTTCGTGTATATCGAATTGCAGCCGGTGGAGGCGCTGAAAGGCCGAAGTGCGGAGGCCTGGCTGGAGGCGCTGATCCGGACTCGCGGCGCGGGGTTGAAGGCGCTGGAGAAAGGCGACCGCAAGCAGGGACGGAAGGGGAAGCTGGAGACAATCGAGATCGCGATCCCGATGCGCGATGCACAGGGTCAGTTCGTGACGCGATTCTATTACTGCATCACGGATGGAAAGCGCATCGGCGGACTAGTGGGTCATTTGTCGGGATACGAGTCGCTGCATGAGGATCTGGTGCCGGTGTACGAGGAAGGCATCGCGATGACGATGGCGAGCCTGGCGCTCCGGTAGCGGCCGGCTCCGGGCATCACTTCCATTCGATGGAAATGCGCGGCCCCTAGCGCCGTGTGCGTGTTCGCGTGGCGCGGCTTACTTGGCGGCGGGATAACCCTCGGTGGCCTTCACTTCGGCGATCTGCTTGTCGTGGCGCATGGTGTGCAGCGGCACGTAGATGAACCATTGGTACGCGTTTAGGGTGCTGAAGACCGGGAAGGGGTGGTCCACGGTGTGCATTTTCAGCGGCGCGTCGGTCTCGGCGGCGAACTTCTCGATTTCGGCGCGCTGTTTGTGGAAGCGCTCCACCACCTGCTGGCGGGTGAGCTTGCCGGCGGGGACGACGGGTTCCGGGGCCTGAGCCTTGCCCATGCGCGGGGCCATGACGCGCTCAATCAACTCCGTCTTGCCTTGCGTTTTCGTTTCCCACTCCGGATTGGCCGGCGCGGCGAGAGCGCGGCGGGCGTTTCCGAACAAGAGGCCCTCGGCGAGCACAATGTGCTCGGCGGTCTCGCCGACGGACCAGCGGTTGGGGGCCGGTTTCCAATTCCACTGTTCTTCGGTGACTCCGTCGATGGCGGCCAGGAACTCGCGGCGGGATTCATCGAGCCACTTCACAACCTTGGATCTCTCCTCGGCGGTCATCTTACCGTCGGAGGCGAAGGAAGGAATTGCCGCGGCGAGCAGGCACAACCCAACGAGGACTCGGTTCATATGCCTCAGGATAGCGCGGCCGCCTACTGATGTGGCGTGCGCCGCACGCGATCCGTGGCGAATCCCTGACGCTTGGCCAGGTCGAGCAGCCGGCGGACCACGCCTTCCTCGAGCTTCGGGGAGCGGGCGAGGATCCACAGATACTTGCGGTCCCGGGTCCCGACCATGGCATGGCGATATTCGGCGTCCAGGGCGATGATGCGGTAATCGCCCCAAACCGGCAGCCAGGAGAGAAACGCGGGCGCGAAGCGGACCTCCAGGACCGCGTTGCCGGGGCTGCCGGCGGGGACGCGGGCGACGCCTTCAGCGCGCTCGATCTCATCGCCTTCGCGGCATTCGTTGACCACGGTGATCCTGGTGTCGCCGCGCAGGGTGTAGGTGGCAGTGACGTTGCCGGTGCAGTCCTTCTGAAAACGGTTGGGGAGGCGGGCGATTTCGTACCATTTGCCGGCGTATTTCTTCAGGTCGACGGAAGGCACGGTTTCGAGCGGCGGCGGATCGGCCGCGAAGGCAAGCAGCGGAAGCAGCACGAACGACAGCGACCTCATGAATCCAGGCTAGGTTGCTTGCCGGCCTGGAATCAAATCCAGCGCGCGGCGCCGGGGGCGCGGGGATATACTCACGCCTATGCGCCTGGTCGACCTCAGCGTTCCCCTACAACATCAAGCGGCGAGCGAGCCCAACAAGCCGAGCATCGAATACATCACGCATGAAGCGGAAGGGTTGTCGCAGATGAAGCGCGCCTTCGGCGTCACCGAGCAGGACCTGGTGTGGTCGAAGGGCCGGGGTTGGGCGATCGAGCAGATCCAGGCGATCACGCACACGGGTACGCACGTGGACGCCCCGTATCACTACGCCCCCACCTCCGAGGGCAAGCCGGCGCGGCGGATCGACGAACTCCCGCTGAGCTGGTTTTACGCGCCCGGCGTGGTGCTGGACGTGCGCCATTTGAAGAACGGGGCGGAGATCACGGTGGAGGAACTGGAGAAGGCGCTGGCGCGGATCGACTACACGCTGCGCGGGGGCGAGATCGTGATGCTGCAGACCGGCGCGGACCGGAGGCTTGGTTCCGCGGCGTACTTCGAGCAGCCGGGGCTGGGCCGGGCGGGAGTGCTGTGGTTGTGCGATCAGGGCGTGAAGGTGATCGGGATCGACGCGTATACGATCGACCGGCCGTTCGCGGCGATGTCCGCCGATTTTCAGCGCACCCGGGACGGCCGGTACATCTGGCCGGCGCACTTCGCCGGGATCGACCGCGAATACTGCCAGATCGAGAAGCTGGCGAACCTGGACCGGATCGGGCGGCCGCACGGGTTTCTGGTGTCGTGCTTTCCGGTGAAGATCCAGAGCGCGAGCGCGGGCTGGTGCCGCGCGGTGGCGATCGTGGAGGAGTAGCGTTTTCAGGCCCGTCCAGGGCGCTTGGGCTAGAATGGAGTTTTTCCAAAGGAGATCTATGGCTGAACGCAAACCGCAGACGGTGGAGAACCACGCGATGATCGATCCGCCGTTTCACTACTTCCTGCTGCCGGTGCTGGCGATCGCGCTGGGGCGGTCGGTGTGGCAGTTGATCAAGGGCATCAATCCGGACACGATTTGGGGCTTCGTAGTGGTGATCGCCGCGGTGGTGGCGGTTTTCAAGATCCGGGTGTACGCGCTGAAGGTGCAGGACCGGCTGATCCGGCTGGAGGAAACGATCCGGATGGAGCGCGTGCTTCCTGAGTCCGCGCGTCCGATGATCCGCGAACTGGACGAGGATCAGATGGTGGGACTTCGCTTCGCGAGCGACGCAGAGCTGCCCGCGCTGGTGGAGAAGACGCTGGCCAACAAGTGGAAGCGCGCCGAGATCAAGAAGGCGATCGTCCACTGGCGGCCGGATTACTTCCGGGTATGAAGCTCGCCGAGATCGCAAGCGCGCTGGGCTGCGAACTGCGGGGCGACGGCGGGATCGAGATCGAGGGGGTCAGCGGCATGGAGCAGGCCGGACCCGCGCGGCTCACGTTCCTGGCGAACCCGAAGTACGCGCCGAAGGCGAGGCACACGCGGGCGGGTGCGGTGATCGCGCAGCGGGAGATCGAGGGCAAGGCGACGCTGCTGTCGGCGAATCCGTACTACGATTTTTCGCGGGCGCTGGCGTTGTTTTACCAGCCGCCGCGGCCGGCGCCGGGTATTCATTCGACGGCGGTGGTGGCGCAGAGCGCGGTGATCGGGGAGAACGCGTCGATCGGGGCGTGCTGCGTGGTGGGCGAGAACGCGCGGATCGGACGCAATGCGGTGCTGCATCCGAACGTCGTGATTTATGAGGGAGCGGAGATCGGCGACGACTTCGTGGCGCACTCGCACGTATCGATCCGCGAGTTCTGCCGTGTAGGGAATCGCGTGACCCTGCAAAACGGGGTGGTGATCGGCGGCGACGGCTTCGGCTTCGCCAAGCGGGAGGACGGCACGCACGCCAAGATCGTGCAGAGCGGGATCGTGGTGATCGAGGACGATGTCGAGATCCAGGCGCTGTCCTCGATCGACCGCGCCACCATGGGGGAGACGCGGATCAAGCGGGGGGCGCGCGTGGATTCGCTGGTGCAGGTGGGCCACGCCTGCGTGATCGGCGAGGACAACATCATCTGCGCGCAGACCGGGCTTGCCGGATCGAGTATCCTGGGGCGCAATGTCCTGCTGGCGGGACAGGTGGGGATCTCCGGACATCTGACGATTCACGACAACGCGATCGTGTACGCGCAGAGCGGGATCGGCGGCGACGTGGAGGCGGGCGCCATCCTTTCCGGCTCGCCGGCTTTCGACGCGGCAACGTGGCGGCGGGCGGTGACGGCGTTCCCGAAAGTGCCGGAGCTTCTGAAGACAGTGCGAGAATTGGAAAAGAGATTGGCCGCGCTGGAGCAGGCGGGCCGGTTGGGAAAAGATAACGAATGAATCGCGACGTTGATGCGCTGAGCCGGCCGCTGGCGTACCTGAACGAAGAATTCCTGACAACTCCGGACGCACGCCCGCTGCGGATTCTGTCCGAGTATCTGGAGCCGCTGTCGCACCTGCGAAAGAATCAGATCCGGGACACGATCGTGTTTTTCGGATCGGCGCGGATCATGGAGATGGGCCCGATGGGGCGCTATTACCGGGAGGCGCGCGAGCTTTCGCGGCGCGTGACGGAGTGGTCGCAAGGGTTGCCGAAGAGCGGCAGGTCATTCGTGGTCTGTACCGGCGGCGGACCGGGGATCATGGAAGCGGCGAACCGGGGGGCCCTGGACGCCGGCGGCAAGACCATCGGGTTGAACATCGGGCTGCCGTTCGAGCAGCGTCCCAACCCGTTTATCACGCCGGATCTTTCCTTTGAATTCCACTACTTTTTCATGCGCAAGTTCTGGTTCGCCTACCTGGCGAAGGCGATCGTGATTTTTCCGGGCGGCTTCGGCACCATGGACGAGCTGTTTGAGCTGCTGACGCTGGTGCAGACGCAGAAGCTGAACAAACGCATGGTAATCGTGCTGTACGGAACTTCCTTCTGGCGCGAAATGGTGAATTTCGACGCGCTGGTGAAATACGGGATGATTTCTCCTTCCGACCTGGATTTATTCAGTTTCGCGGATGACATCGAGACTGCCATGAATCTGCTGCAGGAGGGACTGAAGAAGCACTACCTGGATGCGGACGGCGAGCTTCCCGCCATCGCTCGATCGAGGTATTAGCCGGGGTGAACACCGTTCGCGAGCAGTGGAGACGCGCCTACGACTGGCTTGGTTTCGCCGGGACCGCGTTTCTAGCGTCGGTTCTGCTGGCGGCGGTGAGCACGCAGCTATGGCCTGGGAATGATTGGAGCGGCGTATTCGGGTTCCTGGCGACGATCTTCGGCGTCTGGCTGGCGGTCCGTATCCTGCGGATCTTCGCGCGGCGGGCGATCTGGCGGCTTCGCAACCGGCTGATTGTCACCTACCTGTTCATGGCGCTGGTGCCGATCCTGCTGATTCTGGCGCTGGTGGGGCTGGCGGCTTGGGCGTTGACAAGCCAGATGGCGGTGCACATGGTGCGCACGGAACTCGACCGGCGGATCCGCACGCTGGCGACGGCATCGAGCAGCATCGAGCAATCCACGCCGGCGGATCGCCCGGACACGATGCGCGCGGTGGGGCGGCTCTTCGCCCAGCGCTATCCGGGTCTGCAGATTCTAATGAACGAATCCGGGCAATTGCACCGGTATCCCAGCGACGGGACCCTGGCATTGCCGCCGCCGGAGTGGACGCCGATGAGCGGCGTGGTGTTGAAGGACGGCCAGTATTTCGCCGTGACTCACGCGGAAACGCGCAGCGGCGATCTCACGATTCTGGCGCCGTTGACCGCGGACTATCTGGCCGACCTGGTTCCGAACCTGGGCATCGTTTACTTCCAGGAATTCCAGGAAACGGGCGACCAGACGGTTCGAACCGGCGGAAGGAGGCCCGGTCTGGTGATACGCGGCGATACCGGGGCGAAGCCGCGCCCGGTGACGCCGGTTACCGCGGCCGAGCAGCGCAAGGACCGGCTCCCCGCGGCCGCCAACCTGCTGGACATCGATCTGCCCTGGGTGGCGAACATCCCCGTCGCCAGGTGGGAAGCGCCTTCGGAAGAGAAAGGCGCATTCTTCCTGGTGGTGCGAACCCGGCCCTCCGCGGTGCTGAACAGTCTGTTCTCGGGCCAGGTGGACTGGACCCAGGGCGTGCTTCCGGTGATCCTGCTGGCGGTGGCGGTGGTGTTCATGATCGTGGAGATCATCTCGTTCGTGATCGGCGTGTCGATGACGCGAACCATCACCGGCGCGGTTCATCACCTGTATGACGGGACGCAGAAGGTGATGGAGGGCAACTTCGCGCACCGCATCGAAGTGAAGGGGAACGATCAATTGGCGGAGCTGAGCCACTCCTTCAACCGCATGACCGAGAACCTGGAGCGGCTGCTGGTGGTGGCCAAGGAGAAAGAGCGCCTGCAGTCGGAGATCGAGATCGCGCGCGAGGTGCAGAATCAGCTTTATCCAAAGACTGTTCCGTCCCTGCGTACGCTGAAGTTGACGGCCGTCTGCCAGCCGGCGCGTATGGTTTCCGGCGATTACTACGATTACGAATGCCTGCGGGACGACAAGATCGCGCTGGCGATCGGAGACGTTGCGGGGAAGGGAATCTCGGCGGCGCTCCTGATGGCGACGCTGCAAAGCTCCCTGCGGGCGCAGTTGATGAGTTCCATGGAAATGGCAGTGGTGGCGGGGGGGCCTGTCACGCGCGAGTGTTTCTCGACGTCGGACCTGGTGTCGAAGCTGAACCAGCAGTTGTACGCCAATACGTCGCCGGAGAAATACGCCACCTTCTGCCTGGGACTCTACAACGAGGAGGACGGCTGCCTCACCTACACGAACGCCGGCCACCTGCCGCCGATCCTGGTGCGGGACGGCGTCGCGACCCGGTTCGAAGTGAATGGAACCGTGGTGGGGGCGTTCCCGTTCGCGCTGTATGAGGAAAGCAAGGTGATGATGCGGCGGGGGGACCTGCTGGTGTTCTTCACCGACGGGGTCACCGAGCCGGAGAATGAGTACGGCGAGATGTTCGGGGAAGAGCGGCTGGTGGACCTGGTTCTGAAGAACTCCCACCGGTCCGATGGGGAAATCGTGGACACGGTGATCGGCAGCGTACAGCAGTGGACCGGCTCGCCCGAGCTGCAGGACGATATGACGATCATGCTCGCCCGCAAGCTTTAGAAGAGCCGTCATGGGGAACAACATTCTTCGCCGCCTGGCCGTGGTCGCGGCGGCGGTGTCCGTTTCCCTGGCGATCGGCACCGCCGGGTACGTGATCGTGGAGGGCTATCCGCTCTTCGACGCGTTCTACATGGCGGTGATCACGATCACCACGGTGGGCTACTACGAAGTGCGCCCGCTGTCAGCGGCGGGCCGCGCGTTCAACATATTCTATTTGCTGATCGGCGTTTCGACTTTGTTTCTCGCCATCGGCGCGATGACGCAGACGGCGATCGAGCTGGAACTGAATCAGTTTTTCGGAAAGCGGCGCATCAGGAACATGATCGACAAGCTGCGGGACCATTACATTGTGTGCGGGTTCGGCCGCGTGGGCCGCGGCGCCGCGGAGGAACTGCGCCGCGCGGGCGTGCCGTTCCTGGTGGTGGACAGCAATCCGGAGCGCGTGGAGCGCGCGCAGCGCGCCGGGATGCTGGCGATCCACGCGGATGCCACGCGGGACGAAAGCCTGCGCGAGGCGGGGATCGAGCGCGCCCGCGGCCTGGTGGCCACGCTGGCCTCGGACGCCGACAATGTATTCGTAACGCTGTCGGCAAGAACGCTGAACGCGAAGCTGCAGCTTTCCGCTCGCGTCGCCGAAGAGGAATCCGAGCAGAAGATGCGCCGCGCGGGCGCCGATTTCGTATACGCGCCGTACAACATCACCGGGCATCGCATGGCGCAGGCGCTGATCCGGCCTCATGTGCAGCAGTTTCTGGAATTCACCACCAACTTCGGCGACGTGGGCATCGAGCAGGTGCGGGTGTCGGAGACCAGTTCGCTCGCCGGCCGCACCATCGAGGAGATGCAGTTGCGGCGGGAGCATGGCGTGATCGTGCTGGCGATCCGCCGCGGCAGCGGCAACATGGAGCTGAGCCCGTTGCCCGACGCCACGGTGGGCGGCGGCGACTTCCTGATCGTGATGGGACAGCGCGAGGGTCTGCGCAAGCTCGAGCGGCTGTTCGAGGTGCGTCCTTGAAGGTGCTGACCGCCGCGGAAATGCGCGAGGTGGATCGCCGCACCATCGAGTTGGGGACGCCGGGCCTGACCTTGATGGAGAACGCCGCTTCCGGTCTGGCTGACTTTCTGACGACCCGTTTCGATGACACCGCGCCGCGGCGGATGGTGATCGTCTGCGGGAAAGGCAACAACGGCGGCGACGGCTTGGCCGCGGCGCGCCTGTTGCGGGCGCGCGGGCTGCGGCCGGCCGTGGTGCTGGCGGCCGATCCAGGCGAATTGCGGGGAGACGCCGCGGTGAATTACTCGCGCCTGTTGGAAAGCGGCGGAGAGATTCGCCAGGAGATCCCGGACGAAGCGCGAGACGCAGGGATCGTCGTGGACGCCCTCCTGGGAACCGGTTTGAGCGGACCGCCTTCGCCGGGCGCGTCGCGGTGGATTGGCGAGATCAACCGCGGATTTCCCCACGCGGCGATCGTCGCGGTGGATATTCCCTCCGGCATGTCCAGCGACTCCGGATCCAGTCCCGGCGAACACGTGCGCGCCTCCTGCACGGTTACCTTCACGGCGCCGAAGTTGGGCATGGTGCTGCCGCCGAACTGCGACTACACCGGCGAGATCGTGGTGTGTCCGGTGGGCAGTCCGGCTGAGTTGTTGGCCGAAGCAACAGCGGAGCTGAGCGAAGCTCGAGATTTCGCCGGCCTGTTTCAGCCGCGCCGGCGGGACTCACACAAGGGCGGCTACGGTCACGTGCTGGTGATTGGCGGGTCGCGGGGAAAAAGCGGGGCGGCGGCGATGGCGGGGATCGCCGCGTTGCGCGCCGGCGCCGGCCTGACGACCGTGGCGGCGCCGCGTTCGCTGCTGAACTCCATTACCGCCCATGCGCCGGAGCTGATGACCGAAGCGCTGGAGGAGACGGACACGGGCGGCATCTCCTGGCTCAGCCTGGCGACGCTGAACACTTTGTTCCAGCGCAAATCCGTGGTGGCGATCGGGCCGGGCCTCGGGACGCATCACCAGACCGTGGATATCACGCGGCGGCTGGTGGAGGAAAGTGAACTGCCGCTGGTGATCGACGCGGATGCGCTGAATGCGCTGGCCCACGGCGGACTCGAAGCGCGCGGCCGCCTGCGGGTGCTCACGCCGCATCCCGGCGAAATGTCGCGATTGACGGGCGCGCCGGTGGATGCGATCCAGGCTGACCGCGTCGGCGCGGCGCGAGCCTTCGCTGCTCAGAGCGGAGCGATCGTCGTGCTGAAGGGCTATCGAACCGTGCTGGCGTTTCCCGGCGGCCGCGTAGCCATCAATCCCACCGGCGGGCCGGCGATGGCGAAGGGCGGATCGGGCGATGTGCTCACCGGGCTGATCGCCGGGCTGGTGGCGCAGTTTCCGGAGCAAGCCCCGCTGGCAGTGCGCGCGGCGGTCTGGCTGCACGGCAGATCGGCCGATCTGGCGACGGAGCGCTGGGGCGACAAGTGTCTGCTGGCTACCGACGTGTTCCAAACCTTGCCGGAGGCGATGCGTGAATGCAGAGCGGTTTGAAACCGCGTCCGAGGAAGAGACGATCGCACTGGGGGAACGGCTGGCCGCCAGACTTCCGGAAGGTTCCGTCGTGCTGCTCACCGGCAACCTGGGCGCCGGGAAAACCACGCTCGCCAAGGGCATCCTCCAGGGCTGGATTCACCTTCCCGCGGAGGAGATCTCCAGCCCGACCTTTACGCTGATTCACGAATACGCCGAAGGCGTTTATCACATCGACCTGTATCGCCTGGATACGCGCGCGGAGGTGGAGACGCTGGGACTGGATGACATTTTCGATCATGCGCGCCTGGTGCTGATCGAGTGGGGGGAGCGCTTCCCGGAATTGATGCCGGCGAATTCCGTGCGGATCGAGTTGGAGTCCGCCGGTCAGGATCGCCGCGCGATCCAGGTTACCGCACTACGTCCCGCAGCGCCGGACCAAGCTCGCGAAACTGGAAAGTGAAGCCGCAGGCGAGCGCCGCTTCCGGAACCACGCGCTGGCTCGCCAGCAGGATGCCGGACATCTCGCCGTAGAGAGCCCGGAGGGCGATCGCCGGGACCGGGAAGATCGCCGGGCGGCGCACCACCCGCGCCAGTTCCCGAGTGAACTCGCGGTTGGTTACCGGGTTGGGCGCGGCGCCGTTCAGTATGCCGTGCACGCGATCGTTCTCCAGCGCAAAGATCATCATCTCCACCAGATCATCGCGGTGGATCCAAGCCATCCATTGCTTGCCGGACCCCAGCGGTCCGCCGATGCCGAGACGGAACGGCGGCAGCATCTGCTCCAGCGCGCCGCCGTTCGGGCCCAGCACGATGCCGATGCGGATTTTCACCACGCGCATACCCAACGCGGCGGCCTTGCCGGCTTCCGATTCCCATTCCACGCAGAGGTCCTCCAGGAAGCCGTGACCGGGCGCGGAGTGTTCGGTGATCCGTTCGTCGCCTCGCGACCCGTAGATGCCGACGGCCGACGCGCTGATCAGCACGCGAGGCCGGGTCTGCAGGCCGGCGATCCCCTCCAGCAGGTTTCGCGTTCCGGCGACGCGGCTGTCCCGGATGCGGCGCTTGGCGTCGTCCGTCCAACGCTGCGCCACCGGCTCTCCGGCCAGGTGGATCACCGCATCAGCCCCTTCGAGGCCCTCGAGCGGCGCGGCCGCCTTCTGCGAATCCCAGACCGATGTCGCCACGCCGGGGATCGTCCGGCGGCCCAGCGCGCGCGGGGTGTGTCCCCGGGCCCGCAGCCGCGCGATCAGTTGATTGCCGATAAAGCCGGACGCCCCGGTCAACGTAATGTTCATGCCCTGGCCTCCGCCGGCCGGAACGGATCCTTGCCGGTGAGCTCCAGGTAGTCGATCTCGCGGAGATAGGCGGTCACATCGGTCTTGCGCTTCATCCCCTCGAGCGACATGTAGCGCACCACGCCGAAAACCGGCCGCTCGAACCACGGGCGATCATGGAGCCCGAAGCACCACAGCACGTTGGTGTAGGTGTTCGGATCGCGGCCGTCCAGCGCATAGCGGTCATGAAGGTGAATCATGGTGCGCAGCGCCTCGCGATGGGTGCGGGACCACTCGATGATCTTCTTGCCCCAATACATGCGGTAATAGCCGTGAATCTTGCCGCGCAGCAGCAGCTCTTTTTGCGTCGCGTTCCAGAGCGCGTCGTAGGTCCGGGCGCTCTCCAACTGCTCGCAATCATACACCGGGTCGCGCTCATCGGAATCGTGCTTCTCCAAGGTGGCGATCGCCCAGTTGGGGAGGTTGGCGAAGGATTCCAGGTCGGCTGCGTGCCGCGCGAAGTTGAACGCGAGTTCGCGGCGCACGATCAGCTCCTCCAGGAACTCCTCGGCTGCGATGCCGTGCTCCTCGGCGAAGTCCTTGGCCCGGAGCGCGGCGTGCATGGAGGAGATGTGCCCGAAGTGAAGGTACGGGCTGAGCCCGGAGGTCGCGCGCGCGGAAGGCTCGTTGCGGTCCTGACCGTAGCGCCGCAGGCGATTCTTCACGAATTCATCAAGCCGCGCCTCGGCCTCCGGCATTCCGCCGCGAAACGATGTGGATGGAGCCACCCCATGATCGATTTCGCATGACGCCACCAGCCCGGCGATGTTGGAATCGGTCACTTCGGTGTGGAACGACGGCGGGGCATCCGTGTAGCGACGCTCCAGCGCGACTTCCTCGACCGGCCGCAGGTGTTCCCCCAGAAGCCTGTGGATCTTCGGGCGGATGGTGTAGGCGGCGTACTCCCTCTTGGGGAGCAGGCTCGCGGGAATCACGCAGCTCGAATCGACGGCGAAGTAGGGGACATCGAGCCTGGCAGGTACGGAGGCATTGTGGGCGCGCGCGACGAAGGTTGGGTAATCGTCGGTGACCACCGCGGCGGCCTCGCGCGCCAGGCGGTACAGCACGTCATTCGGGTCGCTCCTGCGGCGGCGCAGGTAAAACACATATCCAATGCCGCGCTTCCGCAGCCTCCGGCTCATCTCCGGAACGCCCTCCAGCAGGAAGGTGTGAAACCGATCGTTGGCGTGCGGATAGGAGCACGTCACCGCTTCGTACACCAGAAGGGGGACTGCGTGGGCGTTGGCCAGATGCGCCGCGTACTCCAGCGCGTGATTGCCGGTTGTGCGCCGGTTCATCTGGGTCCAGTAAAGGACGTATTTGGATTCTTGCCGCGGGGCTTCGGCGTTCAATTTCCGGACGCGAGCTTCCACGCTTGATGTGATGCCGCGCAACCGGGCGGGATACAATGAATGATTCCTTCCCATGCGCGTCTTCAATCGGTGGAAATTGCTGGCCGGGTATCTGCTGAAGCGCCACGACCTGAAAGCGCTGCCGGTGGAGTACATCGTCGAAACCACGGCCAAGTGCAACCTGTACTGCCCGATGTGCCCGCGCGAAACCCATAAACAGCCCAAGGAAGACATGGCGGACGAGATCTTCACGCGGCTGGTGGAGCAAGCCGGGTCCACCGGCGAGCACATGATGCTGATCGGGCTGGGTGAGCCGTTTCTGGATCCGAAGATCTTCGACCGGATCGAGTATTGCGAGAAGCACGGCATTTCCACGCTGCTCTCCACCAACGGCACGCTGCTGGACGAAGAGGCCTCCGGCCGCATCCTGAACAGCTCCCTGGAGCACATCACCCTGAGCTTCGACGGCTTTTCGAAAGAGTCCTTCGAGTACTACCGCAAGGGCGCGAAGTTCGAGAAGGTTCGCGACAACTTCGTCCGGTTCGCGCGGATGAAGCATGAACGGGCGGCCAAGGTCCAGGTGGTGGTGCAGATGGTGGTGATGGACGGCAACGCGCATGAGATCGCCGACTTCCAGAAATTCTGGAGCGGCATTCCCGGCGTGGATCAGGTTCGCTTGAAGGCCGATGAAACCAACCTGATGCAGCCCGGCGCCGCGCATCCGGCGAGCGATTGGAATCACCCCTGCCATTATCTGTGGCGCGGCGCGATGTATGTGAAGCATTCCGGCGACGTGTACCCGTGCTGCCAAAGCTACATGCTGAACGGGGCTCCGGTGGGAAACATCGGGACGCAAAGCCTGGCCGAGATCTTCAATTCGCCGCCCATGCAGCGGATGCGCGAGTTGCACGCGCGGAAGCGGGCGGGCGAGATCGACGTCTGCTCGCGGTGTTTCACGACGATTCCTCATCCCATGCTGGTGGCGGGCAGTTTGCTGTTTCACGGAAAATGGGTCCGCAAGGCTTTGCCGGTCATCGAACGGCTGACGTATTTGGCGAAGCTCCCCCGGACGCTTCTGCGGCCGCCCCGGCCAGTGGCCGGCGGGGGACGGCGCTAAGATCTGGTGCGGATTGAACCGGCGCAAAAATGACCTCCTGTCCGAGTTGCGGTAGCCAGAACTCCACCACCAGCCGCTTTTGCGGCAACTGCGCGACGCCGCTCGCGGCGGATTCGCGCTCGCCCGCCTCGCAACTGCCGACGCAATTCGTCGCTCCGAAGGCATCGCTGCCGTCCTCGCGCTTCCGGTCGCAGGTGTCGCAGGGCGCAAAGTCCGTCCATGAAGGCCGGTTTGAAGCGGGCGTGATCCTGGGGGAGCGATACAAGATCATCGAATTACTCGGCCAGGGGGGCATGGGCGAGGTGTACCGCGCCATCGACCTGAAACTCGACCAGTCCGTGGCGCTGAAATTCCTACTGGGTGAGGCAGCGGCGGATCGCGGGTTTCTGGACCGGTTTCTGAACGAGGTGCGGATCGCGCGCCAGGTCTCGCACCCCAACGTTTGCCGTGTCTACGACATCGGCGAGATCGACGGTATGCCGTTCCTCTCCATGGAATACGTGGACGGCGAGGACTTGGGCAAATTGCTGCGGCGCATCGGCCGCGTGCCGCAGGATAAGGCGCTGGAGATCGCTCGCAAGCTGTGCGCCGGACTTGCGGCGGCGCACGACAAGGGCGTCCTGCACCGGGACCTGAAGCCCGGCAACATCATGCTCGATGGCCAGGGCAATGTCCTGATCACGGACTTCGGTCTGGCAGGAATCGCGGGGACCATCGAGGGCGCGGAAATCCGCAGCGGGACCCCGGCGTACATGGCGCCCGAGCAGCTTGCCGGCAAGGAAGTTTCCGCGCGCAGCGATATCTACTCACTCGGCCTGGTGCTGTACGAGATCTTCACCGGGCGGCGCGCCTATCAGGCCGATACGCTGGCGGACTTGCAGCGAATGCAGTCGCAGGCGACACCGGTCAGCATCTCTTCCATCGTCGGAGGCATCGACGCCGCGGTGGAGCGCGCCATCGAGCGGTGCCTGGATCCGGATCCGAAGAAGCGGCCCGGCGGAGCCCTGGCGGTTGCCGCCGCGCTGCCGGGCGGAGATCCGCTGGCCGCCGCCCTCGCCGCCGGGGAGACTCCGTCCCCGGAACTGGTGGCCGCGGCGGGGAAGCACTCGGGCTTCAGCGTGCGCGTCCTGATGGTGCTCCTGCTCGGCGCCCTGGGCGGGCTGGGAGCTAACCTCTATCTTTCGTCCCACACCACCCTGCTCGAGTATGCGCACCTTCGCGAATCCCCCGATGTGCTCGAGGAGAAGGCTCTGGAGATCGCGCAGAAGCTCGGATACGGCAATCCGCCCCGGGATAGCGCCAGCAGCTTCATGGTGGACACTGAGTTCACCACTTACCTGGACCGCAACTTCACTCCGGAGAAACGACGCCAGATCCTGGCAGCGGGGGACCCGCCCCCGGTGATCTTCTGGTACCGGCAGAGCCCGCGGGTCCTGGATCCGTACCGGATCGCTTCCGGCCCCAGTTATTCAGACCCGCCGCCCACCATCTCCGGGATGGTGAATCTTCAAGTGGACCCGAGGGGCCGGCTGCAATCCTTTCTCGCCGTTCCGTCGCAGATTGATGAGACACCGGACAACAGGCAACCCGGCGATTGGAAGCTGCTGCTGGAACTCGCCGGGCAGGACATCGCGCAACTGAAACCCGTGGAGCCGAAGTGGGTTCCGCTGGTCGCATCCGACCACCGCGCCGCGTGGACCCGCAGGCTGCCCACGGCGCCCGACATCGAGGTCCGCTACGAGGCGGCTTCCTGGCGAGGCCGGCCCGTCTACTTTGCCGCGCTGTATCCGTGGGATCGTCCCACGCGAATGGAAGCGGCCGCCTCGACCCCGGGCGAGATCGCGCAGCGATATTTTCAGTTCTCCATGCTGGGGTCGATTCTACTGGTCGGAGGCGTGCTCGCTTACCGCAATTGGGCTCGGGGGCGAGGCGACCTGCGGGGCGCCCGGCGGCTGGGGCTGGCGCTCGGCCTCGTGGGTTTCCTTACCTGGCTGTGCATTCAGTTTCAGGGGCGGTTGACGCCGAACACCTGGAACTCGTTCCAGGCCGCCATTGGTTTCGGATGCGTCATCGCGGGCTACGTATTCGGCTTGTATCTTGCCCTGGAGCCTTACGTACGGCGGCGCTGGCCGCGCACCTTGATCTCCTGGAGCCGCCTGCTGTCAGGCGGCGTCCGCGACCCGCTGGTCGCCAGCCACCTTCTTCTCGGCATCGCCGCCGGCGTCAGTATTGTTATCGTGTCTCAGCTTCGCGTTCTTCTCTCCATCCGGCTGGGATCGATTCCCGAATGGGTGGAGGTCGCCGTGTTCCGCGGGCCGGTCACGACTTTCGGGCTGATCCTGGGCGCCGTGAATTCGTCGGTGCAGACCTCCATGGCAATTCTGTTCCTGCTGTTCCTCCTGCGAGCCGTGTTCCGGAAGGAGTGGATCGCCGGGGCCCTTTACCTCGCGATTTTCGTCGGAGTCAGCGTCGCCGGATCCACCATGCCCTGGCTGGTGGCCGCGGTCGCGCTGATGCAGTTCGGTCTCCTGCTGTTCCTGCTGTTCCGCTTCGGGCTGCTGGCGGTGATCTCAGCCACTTTCGCCGGAACGGTGCTGACGCTCTTCGTCACCACCTGGGAGGTTTCCAAGTGGTACGGCACACCGTCGCTGATCGTCACGGTTCTGACCGCGCTTCTGGCTGCGGCGGCGTTCCTATGGGCTCTAGGCGGACGGAAGATCGCACTCGAGGAGTTGCTGGAGAGCTGATCTAAAGTGGAGGAGGCGCGGCCGCGGAGCCGCGCCTCGGTCGATTGCCCTTGTCAGTTACCGACGCCCTGCCGGTTCAACCGCTGCACCAGCATCTTCTTGGCGTTATCCAGCAACGACTTCGCCTTGGGCATCGCCTCGATCGCCTTCAGCACCATCGGATCTTCCTCAATGGTCACCTTCTGCGACTCGTTGACGCTGAACGCGGTGATGTACATCTCGCGCTTCAACTGCTGGCGCGCCCACTTGTAGTTCGCGGTGAAATCCGCCTCCGTGAACTGCACGCCGGATTTCAGCAGGTATTGATGGAACTCGTCCATCACTTTCTCGTCCGGCGCCCAGCCCTGCGGCAGCTTCGCGTCCTTACCGCCGAAATACTTCGCGGTGAAGTTGAAGAACGCGAACTTGCGCAGCATCTCGATCTGGAACGGATTCAGCTTCTCCGGTACGAACTTCTCATCCGGGGAGATGCCGCCGCCGCCGTACACGGTGCGGCCGGAGTCCGTCATCTTGACGTCCTTCTCGTTCTTCTGCTCCAGGTTCTTGTGCGTGTAGTAATCGAGGAACGAGATGTTCTGGTAATCGCGCTGGATCAGGCGTCCGCTGGGGGTGTAGTAATGCGCCGTGGTGAGCGCGAGGCCGGTATTTTCGCTCAACGGGTAAACCGTCTGCACCAGACCCTTGCCAAAAGTGTTCTCGCCGAGAATCCAACCCCGGTCGTGATCCTGCAGAGCGCCGGCGACGATTTCGGCCGCGGAGGCCGAATAGCGGTTCACCAGCACCACCACCGGATAATCCTTGCCGCCGCCGCTACGGCGAGCCACGTACGGCTTTTCCGGCGTGGACCGTCCGCGATGGGAAACCACCACTTCGCCCTTCTTCAGGAAGTGGCCGGCGACTTCGACGCCTTCGTTGAGGAGTCCGCCCGGATTACCGCGCAGATCGAGCACCAGGCCCTTGATATTCGCCTCGCCCAGCTTCTTCAGCTCATCTTCCATCTCGCGCGAGGTGTTCTCGTTGAACTGCTTGATGTTGATGTAGCCGATTCCGGGACGCAGCCAGAAGGCTTCCTCGACCGAGTTGCGCGGAATCTCGTCGCGCAGCATGTTGAATGCGATCGGCTTGTCGACGCCTTCGCGCGCCACCGTCACCTGAACCGGAGTGCCCTTGGGGCCCTTCAACAGATCGGCGATTTCGGAGGTGGTGAGGCCGTCGGTGCCCTTGTCGTTGACCTTGAGAATGACGTCGCCGGGCCGGAGGCCGGCCTTATAGGCGGGAGTGCCCACGAAAGGATTGATGACAATCGTCTTGCCCGCGCGCGGGCCCACCTGCATTCCCACCCCGTAGTAATGGCCGCGCTGGTCCTCGCGAAGAAGCTGGTAGTCTCGGGGATCGAAGAAGTTGGAGTGCGGATCCAGAGTCCGCAGCATGCCGGGAACCGCCCCTTTATAAATCGCTTTGTCCGGGTCCAGCTTGGTGGCGAAGTTCTGCTCCACCAACTGATAAACCGCCGTGAAGCTCTTCAGGTTTCCGCTCAGCGATTCCTCGCCGGTATTGGCGGCCTTTACCCCTCGCGCCCCGGGGCCCAGCAGGGCTCCGAACAGCGAGCACATCGCGATAAACGCGGGGACAAGTACAACGAAGCGACGGTTCGACACCATTCGCATTAGGCCTCCCAGCCTTAACCAGAGTCTAACAAACTTTCGAGTCGCCTCCGTCTGGCTTCGGAACAGCTCTCCCACCCTAGACGTTTTCCCTCCCGTTCCGTTGCGCGCCTACTCCGTCCGCTCCAAAAGAAGGTTCAGGAACGACTGCGCGACCGGGTGAAATGCCTTCCTGCGGCGATGCACCACCCCCAGGGGGCGGTACAAGCCGGGTTCCGCCAACGGAATCGCCACGAGGCGCCCCTGTTCCAGCTCGTTTACCATGATGCGGGCCGGCATGATGCTGATTCCGACCCCGTACGCCACCGCTTCCTTGATCATCTGGATGTTGTCGAAGTGGAAAATCCGGTTCACGGAAACCTGGTGCTGACGCAGGAACCGGTCGACTTCCTTTCCGATGGGAAGATCGGCGTCAAACCCAATAAAATCAAGATGGTTCAGCTCGGACGGGTGGACTACCGCCTGCTTCCCCAGGACATGATTGGGAGACGCGGCCACCACCATCTGCTCGGCGCGCCAGGGGATCACCTCGATCTCCCGGCGGGACTCGGGGTAACTGACGATTCCCAGGTCCGCGGCGTCGGAAAGCACCGCTTCGTACACCTTTTCCGGCCTCAAATACTCGACTTCCAGGCGCGCTTCAGGCTCCTTAAGGGCGAATTTCTGCTCCAATTGCGCCATTTCGGACAGCCCGACCGAGTAGATGGAGGCCACCCGAACGCACCCGCCGGACTCGGCGAGCAGCTTTTCCAGCTCGACCTCGAACTGTTCCCAACGGCGCAGGGCATCCCTGCAGTAGTCGAAGTAAAGTTTCCCGGCGGGAGTGGTCTGGAGCGGGCGGCGGGACCGGTCGACCAGCGAGGTTCCCAGCCGCCTTTCCATCTCGGCCAGACCCTGACTCGCCGCTGACTGACTGATTTGATTGAGCTTCGCGGCTCTGCTCACCGAGCGGTTCTGCGCGATGTGGAAGAACAGCCTTACTTGTTCGGACAGCACTCAAATCAGTATAACATTAGATGACCTAATAGTAAATACAATTTTGATTCAGTTTTTCTGATGATGTGTTAAAACACTGCAATGGGTTATCCCGTTGCCCAAGGCCTGTACGATCCCCGGTTCGAGCACGATTCCTGCGGCTTAGGGTTCGTGGTCGATATCCCGGGCAGGCGCTCGCACGACGTAATCCGTCGCGGGATTCAGGTTTTGAAGAACCTGGAGCACCGGGGCGCCTGCGGCTGCGATCCCGAGACCGGCGATGGCGCGGGCGTGCTGATCCAGATTCCCCACTCGTTGTTCGCGCGCGACGTGAAGCTCCCGGCGGCGGGCGAATACGGCGCGGGAATGGTATTTCTACCTCGGGATTCGCATGAGCAGCTCGTTTGTGAAGGGATGCTGGAGCGGATCGCGCTGGAAGAGGGGATGGAGACTCTGGGATGGCGTGAGGTTCCGGTGCAGCCGGGGGCGCTGGGGCGGATGGCGCGCGCATCGCAACCGGCGATCCGGCAAATCTTCCTGCAGCCGGTCCACGGCTGGGATGCCGAGGCACTGGAGCGCAAGCTGTACGTGATTCGCAAGCGGGCGGAGACGGCTCTGAACGGGTATCGCGACTTCTACATCTGCTCCCTTTCGAGCCGCACCATCGTTTATAAGGGACTGCTGCTGGCGCAGCAGATCGAGCGTTTCTACCGCGACCTGGCGGATGCGGCGGCGGTCAGCGCCATTTGCCTGGTGCACCAGCGATTCTCGACGAATACGTTCCCGGCGTGGCCGCTGGCTCATCCCTACCGCTATCTCTGCCACAACGGCGAGATCAATACGGTGCGGGGCAACATCGCCTGGATGACCGCGCGCCAACCCGTTCTGACTTCCCAATTGTTTGGCGATGATCTGAGCAAGCTATTCCCGATCATCACTCCCGGCGGCAGTGATTCCGCCTCCCTGGATAACGTGGTCGAGCTGCTGACCCTGGCCGGTCGCGACCTGCCGCACGTGATGGCCCTGCTGATTCCCGAGGCATGGGACGGCGATCCCGCGATGCCCGCGGACAAGAAGGCCTTCTACGAGTTCCATGCCTCCTTGATGGAGCCTTGGGACGGGCCGGCGGCCATCGCCTTCACCGACGGGCGCAGCGTGGGCGCGATTCTCGACCGCAATGGACTTCGACCCGCGCGGTACGTGGTCACCGCTTCCGGTCAAGTCATCCTGGCGTCGGAGACCGGCGTGCTCGACCTGGATCCTCGGGAGATCCGATCGCAGGGACGGTTGCAGCCGGGCAGGATGCTTTTGGTGGACACGGCCGAGGCACGTATCGTCCCGGATGAAGAGATCAAGCAGCGACTGGCCTCGCGGCGGCCTTACGCCGAGTGGGTGAGCCGCAATCAGATCACGCTCGATCGCCTGCCGGAGCCCGCATTCGAGCATCCCACCGACCACGAGACGCTGGTGCGGCGGCAGCGAGCGTTCGGCTACAGCGAGGAGGACCTGCGGATGCTGCTCGCTCCCATGGCCTCCGCCGGGGAGGAGCCGGTGGGCAGCATGGGCGTGGATATCCCGCTCGCCTGCCTCTCCGACAAGCCGCAGACGCTTTTTCACTACTTCAAGCAGTTGTTCGCGCAGGTGACCAACCCCGCCATCGACCCGATTCGCGAGGAACTGGTGATGTCGCTGAAGAGCCACATCGGCGACGAGCGCAATCTGCTGGAGGAATCGCCGGAGCATTGCCAGACGCTCGCGTTGCCACACCCGCTGCTGACCAATCGCGACCTCGAGAAGCTGCGCCATGCCCAGGTACGCGACCTCCGCGCCGCCACGTTGTCCATCCTGTTCCCAGCCGGGGACGGCGGCGCGGGCCTGGAGCGTTCGCTCGAGGAACTTTGCGCGCAGGCGAGCAAGGCGGTGGCGGCGGGACACAAGCTGCTGATTCTGTCCGATCGGGGGATGGACGCGGAGCAAGCTCCCATGCCCAGCCTGCTGGCGCTGTCGGCGGTCCACCACCATCTGGTGCGAGAAGGCAGCCGGACGCGCGTGGCGCTGATCGTCGAATCCGGCGAGCCGCGAGAGGTGATGCACTTCGCATTGCTCATCGGGTTCGGAGCGAGCGCGGTAAATCCTTACCTGGCGATTGAAACCCTGGACGACCTGAATCAGGAAGGGCTCCTGTCGACCGGGTTTGAGAAAGCAGTTCAGAACTACTTCAAAGCGATCAACAAAGGTCTGCTGAAGGTGTTCTCGAAGATGGGCATCTCGACGCTGCAGAGCTACCGCGGGGCGCAAGTGTTTGAAGCGATCGGCTTGGAGAAGCGGCTGGTGGACCGCTATTTCGCGGGCACCTCCTCGCGAATCGAAGGCGCGGGGCTGGAGGCGCTGGCCGAGGAGGCGCGGCTCAAGCACGCCGCGGCGATGCAGCCCATCCGGCTGAGCGAGCAGGAGCTCGCGGCGGGGGGGCGATACGCGTTCCGCGCCGGGGGTGAACATCACCTGCTGAACCCCTTCACCATCGCGAAGCTGCAGCACGCGGTGCGGCAACAGAACTTCGCGACGTTTCAAGAGTTCTCGGCGGCGATCAATGAACAGAACCGGCAACTCTGCACGTTGCGCGGGCTGATGACCTTCCGTTTCCTGAAGGAAGCGATTCCGCTGGAGGAAGTGGAGCCGGCCACGGAGATCGTGAAGAGATTCGCCACCGGCGCCATGTCCTTCGGGTCCATCAGTAAGGAAGCGCATGAGACGCTGGCGATGGCCATGAACCGAATCGGCGGGCGGTCCAACACCGGCGAGGGCGGAGAAGACGAGGCTCGCTACGCGGACAACCGCCGAAGTTCCGTGAAGCAGGTGGCGAGCGGGCGTTTCGGCGTCACCGCGCACTACCTGGTGAACGCGGATGAACTGCAGATCAAGATCGCCCAGGGGGCGAAGCCGGGCGAGGGCGGTCAACTGCCGGGTCACAAGGTGGACGAAGTGATCGCGCGGGTGCGCCACTCGATCCCCGGCGTGCCATTGATTTCGCCGCCGCCGCACCATGACATCTACTCGATCGAAGATCTCGCGCAATTGATTTTCGACTTGAAGAACGTGAATCCGGATGCGCGCATATCGGTAAAGCTGGTGGCGGAAGCGGGGGTGGGGACGGTGGCGGCGGGGGTCGCCAAGGCGCATGCCGATGTGATCCTGATCAGCGGGCATGACGGCGGAACCGGCGCTTCGCCGCTCACCTCGATTCATCATGCCGGCATCCCGTGGGAACTCGGACTGGCCGAGACCCAGCAGACGCTGGTGTTGAACGACCTGCGCAGCCGGGTGCGGCTGCAGACGGACGGGAAACTGCAGACCGGGCGAGACGTGGCCATCGCCGCGCTGCTGGGCGCCGAAGAGTTCGGCTTCTCGACCGCGCCGCTGATCGCGCTGGGCTGCGTCATGATGCGCAAGTGCCACCTGAACACTTGTCCGGTGGGCATCGCCACGCAGGACCCCGTCCTGCGTGCTCGATTTGAGGGCACGCCGGAGAACGTGATCAACTACTTCTTCTTCGTCGCCGAGGAGCTTCGCGACCTGATGGCGAAGCTGGGTTTCCGGACGGTGGACGAGATGGTGGGCCGGGTGGATCTGCTGGAGATGAAAGCCGCCGCGGACCACTGGAAGACGCGCGGGCTGGACTTCTCGGCGATCCTCTACAATCCTCCCGCGCCGCGGCGCGTTCCGCGGCGGCAGAGGATCCCGCAGCAGCACGGGCTGGCGGAGGCGCTGGACCACACGCTCATCGGGATGGCGCTGCCCGCCCTGGAGGATCAGCGACCGGTTTCGATGCACTTCCCTATCCGCAATGTGTATCGCGCGGTGGGGGCGATGCTCTCGGGCGAGGTCGCGCGGCGGTATGGGGCACAGGGGCTGCCTCCGAACACGATCCGGGTGAAATTCCGCGGCAGCGCCGGACAGAGTTTCGGAGCGTTCCTGGCGCGCGGCGTCACGCTGGAGCTGGAAGGAGACGTCAACGACTACGCGGGCAAGGGTCTTTCGGGTGGACGCCTGATCGTTTATCCGCCTCGCGCCTCGTCGTTCGCCCCGGAGGAGAATATCCTGATCGGCAACGTGGCGCTGTACGGCGCCACCGGCGGAGAGGCGTTTTTCAACGGCGTGGCCGGCGAGCGATTCGCCGTCCGGAACTCGGGTGCGGTAACCGTGGTGGAAGGGACGGGGGATCACGGCTGCGAGTACATGACCAAGGGCATGGTGGCCGTGCTGGGCCGCACCGGACGGAACTTCGCCGCGGGAATGACCGGCGGACTGGCTTTCGTTTACGACGAGCGCGGCGAGTTTGCCGCGATGCAATGCAATCGTGCCTGGGTCGCCCTGGAACCTGTGGGAGAGGACGCGGCCCTGCTGCGCGATCTGGTGCAACGGCACGCCGAGGCCACGCAAAGCCCCCGCGCGCGCTGGCTGCTGGAGCATTGGGAAACAAATCTTCAGCGGTTCGTGAAGGTGTTGCCGCACGAGTACAAGCGGGTGCTCGGCGCCAACCGCCCGATGGCGGAGGCCGCGCATGGGTAAGCCGACCGGCTTTTTGGAGATCGCGCGCGAGACGCCCGCCCGGCGTCCGGCGCCCGCGCGAGTTCGCGACTGGAACGAAGTCTACGAGAGCTTCCCGGCGGATGGTGTAAAGGCGCAGGCGGCTCGCTGCATGGATTGCGGCGTCCCGTTCTGCCATACCGGCTGCCCCCTCAACAACCTGATCCCGGACTGGAACGATCTGGTGTACCGCGACCGCTGGCGTGAGGCGATCCGCGCGCTGCACGCGACCAACAACTTTCCGGAGTTCACCGGCCGTATTTGTCCCGCACCGTGCGAGACCTCCTGCGTCCTGGGCATCAACTCGCCGGCGGTTGCGATCAAGGCGGTGGAGCAAAACATCATCGATCACGCCTTCCGCCAGGGGTGGATTGTACCGGAGCCGCCGCAGCGAAGAACCGGGAAGCGGGTGGCGATTATCGGGTCCGGGCCGGCGGGACTCGCGGCCGCGCAGCAGTTGAACCGCTTCGGACACGCCGTTACGGTTTTCGAGAAGCAGGATCGCGCGGGCGGGTTGCTCCGCTACGGCATCCCCGATTTCAAGCTGGAGAAGCACCACGTCGACCGCCGGCTGGAGCAGATGCGGGCCGAAGGCGTCGACATCCGCACGGGGGTCAGCGCCGGGGTGGATGTGAGCGCTGAGGAATTGCGATCGCTATTCGACGCGATCCTGCTGGCGACGGGCGCGGAACAGCCTCGCGACCTGCGGGTCCCTGGCCGCGACCTGCCGGGTATCCACTTCGCGATGGATTTCCTGACCGCACAGAATCGGAGGAACGCCGGAGATGCGCCGCAAAGCCCGCTCTCGGCGGCCGGCAAACACGTGATCATCATCGGCGGAGGCGATACCGGCGCGGACTGTCTGGGGACTTCGCATCGCCAGGGGGCCAGGAGCGTGCGGCAGTTGGAGCTGCTGCCGGTTCCTCCCGCGGAGAGATCGCCGCTGACTCCGTGGCCGCTTTGGCCGTTGCAACTGCGGCAGGAGAGCTCGCACGAAGAGGGCGGCATCCGCGAATGGTCGGTGGCGACCACCTCGTTTTCGGGCGAGGGGCGGGTGCAACGTCTGCACGCGGTGCGCGTAGGTCCACCGCCGCGGTTCGATCCGGAAAGCGGAACCGCCTTCGAGATGGAAGCCGATCTGGTTCTGCTGGCCATGGGCTTCACTGGTCCGGCGCGAGGCCCGCTGCTGGATCAGCTTGGCGTGGATCTGGATTCCCAGGGAAACATCGCCGTGGACGGCCGGCGGAGGACCACCTCGAACGGCGTCTTCGCCGCGGGCGACGCGCGCCGGGGGCAGTCGCTGGTGGTGTGGGCGATCGCCGAAGGCCGGCAGGCAGCCGAAGAGATTCACCGGTGGCTGCAGCCCTGATGGTCGTATAATCCGTGTATTCATCCGCTGCGAAGGGAACCCGCACCATGAAACGGTTTGCGATCGCGTTACTCTTGGTCTGCGCAGTCAGCGCGCAGAAACGTCCGCTCCGGCACACCGACTACGACGGTTGGAAGAGCATCCAGCCGCAAGTGCTGTCCCGCGATGGAAAGATTCTGGCTTACGGCCTGTTTCCGCAGGAAGGCGATGGGGAGCTTGTCATCCGGAACCTGGCAACGGGGCAGGAAACCCGGCACCCGGCCGGCGCAATCCCGCCCGCGCCGGAGGTGACCGAGGCCGAGAATCCGGACACTCCGCCGCCGGCGCGCGGCATTCGCATCACTATCACTTCCGATAACCGTTTTGTCATCGCCACGACGTTTCCCTCGAAGGCGGATCAGGATAAGGCGCGCAAGGAGCGGCGGCGGCCCGATCAGATGCCGCGCAACGGCCTGATGATCGTCGATCTAACAAGCAATATGGCGACGAAGGTCGCCGATGTCGAAAACATGCAGGTCCCGGAAAACGGGGGCGCATGGCTCGCCTACCGGAAGGCGGGACGCGCGCCGGAAGCGCGGCCGGAAAACGGCGGCGAGGCTCGGGATTCCGAATTGGATCAGCGCGGGGCCGGCCGTCCCGCGGGCGGCGCTCGCCGCGAGTTCGGGACGCAGTTGATTCTGCGCAACCTCGCGACGGGCACGGAGAGGACCTTCGAGGACGCGCTCGAGTACTCGTTCGCCAAGGACGGGCAGACGCTGGTGTATTCGGTGGCGTCTCGCAAGGAGGAGACGAACGGGATGTTCGCGGTTTTGCCGGGAAGCGATGCCGCACCCTCCCCTCTGCTGTCGGGAAAGGGCAGGTACACGCGGCCGGTTTGGGACCGCGCGGAAAAGCAGATGGCGTTCCTGAGCAACCGCGAAGACAATCGCAAGTTCCGCGCGTACTGGTGGGATCGCAAGAGCGGGCAGGCGGTTGAGATCAGCGACGGCGCCGGCCTGCAACGCGGGTTCGTTCTGGCCGATCGCGGCGCGGTGAGCTTCTCGCGGGACGGCAGCCGCCTGTATTTGAATGCGATGCCGGAAGCCGCCGCCGCCCGCTCTTCCGAGGCGGCGCCGGATAGCGGCGAAGAGAAGATTGTCGCCGACCTGTGGCACTGGAAGGACGACTTCGTGCAGCCGATCCAGAAGATCCGAGCGGCCCAGGATCGCAACCGAACTTATCGTGCGGTGTATCACATTGCCGATCAGAAGCTGGTGCAGATCGCGGACCCCACGCTCGCCGCGGCGATCCTGAGCGACGACGGCCGGTTCGCGATCGGCAGCGATGACCGCCGCTATCGTCCGATGGTGGAATATGACGGCAACTATGTCGACTTGCATCTGGTGGACACAGTGGCGGGGAAGCGATCGCCGCTGATCGAGATGTATCGCGGCACTGCGATCTGGTCGCCCAAGGGGAATTACGCCCTGGCGTTCAAGAAGGGCGACTGGTGGTCCGTGCGGATTCCGGACGGCTTCATGACCAACCTGACGGCAAATCTGGGGCCCAAGTTTTTCAACGAGGACCATGACAGTCCCAGCGAACCCAATAACCACGGGCAGGCGGGCTGGACCAAGGACGGCGCGGCCGTGTTGTTGTACGACCAGTTCGACGTCTGGCTGGTGTCGGCCGACGGCAAGTCGCGGAAGCGGCTGACGCAGGGCCGCGAGCAGAAGGTGCAATATCGGGTGGCGCGGCTGGATGGGCGCGGCGGGGGAGGCTTCCGCGGTCCGGCTGCGCCGGCGCAGGAGGAAGAGGACGACGACCGCGGTATCGACCCGGCCAAGCCGCTGCACCTGCGCGCGGAAAGCATCGAGACGCGGGAGTCCGGCTTTTACTCACTGGCCAATCTGAACGGCGCGAGCCCGGTAAAGCTGGTGATGGGACCTCGCAACTATCGAACGGTGGCCAAGGCTCGCGACGCCGATGTCGTGCTGGTGACGGCGACTACGTTCGCCGATGAGCCGAACCTTCATGTCACCGATTCGAGCTTCAAGACCTTGAAGCAGGTGACTGAGGCCAATCCGCAGAAGGCGGGACTGCTGTGGGGCAGCTCCGAAATGATCTGGTTCAAGAACGCGGACGGCGTGAAGCTGCAGGCCACCGTGTTTAAGCCGGAGAACTTCGATCCGAACCGGCAATATCCGCTGATGGTCTACATCTATGAACGGTTGTCGCAGAACCTGCACAATTTCGTGCGGCCCGCGCCCGGCACATCCATCAATATCTCCTACTACGTTTCGAATGGCTACGTGGTGCTGACCCCGGACATCGTGTACACGGTGGGCAGCCCGGGGCAGAGCGCGCTGAAGTGCGTCCTGCCGGCGATTCAGGAAGTGGTGGACCGCGGCTTCATCAACGAGAACGCCATCGGCATTCAGGGTCATTCCTGGGGCGGATATCAGATCGCATACATGCTCACCCAGACCAAGCGTTTCCGCGCGGCGGAAGCCGGCGCGCCGGTGGGCAACATGACCAGCGCCTACAACGGCATCCGCTGGGGCTCGGGTCTGCCGCGGCAATTCCAATACGAGAAGACCCAGAGCCGCATCGGCGGAACGTTGTGGCAGAGTCCGCTGAAGTTCATCGAGAACTCGCCGGTGTTCATGGCGGACCGGATGAGCACTCCGCTGCTGATCCTCCACGACGACGAGGATGACGCTGTGCCGTGGTACCAGGGCATCGAGTTGTTTCTCTCCATGCGCCGCAACGGCAAGGAGACGTACCTGTTCAACTACAACGGCGAAAAGCACGGGCTGCGCCGCCGCATCAACCAGAAGGACTTCACCGTTCGCATGCAGCAGTTCTTCGACCACTTTCTGAAGGATGCCCGCAAGCCGGAGTGGATGGAGAAGGGGATCCCGTTCACGGATCGCGAGGAGGAGAAGAAGAAGTTCAACTCGGAGGCGTACGCGACGCCGTCTGGGAACTAAGTCTATGAGCTAAGTGTCCGGGAGGAACTCGGGTGGAAGCCGGGAACCGCCTTGATCGTTGAAGTGGCGGAGGAAGGCAGCTTGCGAATTTCTACGCTGCAGCAAGCTGTCCAGCGCGCTCAGGACTACTGCCGGACACTCAAGACTGGTGAATCCGTCGCGGACGAGTTCCCGCGCGAACGGCGGCAAGAGGCCGAGGATCTTTGAAGCTGATCCGCTAACCCTCGATAAAGGTGACCTTGTTGATCTCCTTCAACGTGGTCACGCCCTCGCGTACTTTCTCGATGGCCGATTCGCGCAGGAAGGTCATGCCTTCCTCGCGGGCCACGCGCCGGATTTCCGAGCTCGGACGCTTGTCCAGGATCATTTCGCGAATGCGTTCGCTCAGGTCGAGGAGTTCGTGGATCGCGGTGCGCCCGCGGAATCCGGTGCCGCCGCAGTCGAAACAGCCCTTGCCTTCGTAGAAGGTCACGCCGCGCCAGTCGCCGAGCTTCAGGCCGCTTTCGACGATGTAGTCGTCGGGATAGGTTACCGGCGCCTTGCAGTGCGGGCAGATTACGCGTACCAGGCGCTGCGCCAGGATGCAGTTCAGCGCGCTGACGAAATTGTAAGCCTCGACGCCCATGTTCAGGAAGCGCCCCAGGACGTCCAGAACGTTGTTGGCGTGAACGGTAGTGAACACCAGGTGTCCGGTAAGGGCGGCGTTGATGGCGATCTGCGCGGTTTCCTGGTCGCGAATTTCGCCCACCAGGATCTTGTCCGGATCGTGACGCAGGATGGATCGCAGGCCGCGGGCGAAGGTCAGCCCCTTCTTTTCGTTCACCGGAATCTGCGTGATGCCCTTGATCTGATATTCCACCGGATCTTCGATGGTCACGATCTTGTCTTCGTCGTTCTTGATCTCGTTGATGCCGGCATACAGCGTGGTGGTTTTGCCGGAGCCGGTGGGTCCGGTGACCAGGACCATGCCGTAGGGCTCCTTGATGTAGCGGCGGAACTTGGACAAGTCGCCCTCGGAGAAACCGACCACGTCCAGGGTGAGCTTGGAGAACTTCTCGCTCATGGATTCCTTGTCCAGCACGCGAAGCACGGCATCCTCGCCATGAATCGTGGGCATGATGGAGACGCGGAAATCGATCAGGCGGCCCTTGTAGCGAACGCGGAAACGGCCGTCCTGCGGCACGCGCCGCTCGGCGATGTCCAGCTCGCTCATCACCTTGATGCGGCTGATGATGGTGGAGTGCCAGTCCTTGGCGATGGGCGGCATGGCATAGTGCAGCACGCCGTCGATGCGGTACTTGATGGCCACTTCCTGGTCCCGCGTCTCGATGTGGATGTCGGAGGCGCGGCGCTCCAGCGCGTTGAAGATCGTCGTGTCCACCAGCTTGATGATGGGCGCGATTTCGGAGTCTTCCGCCGTCAGCTTGTCGATCGACAGCGTTTCGTCGGCGTTCTCCTCATCGCCGACGATGTTGATGAAGCCTTCGGTGACTTCTTCCAGCACGCGCTGCGACTGCTCGGTTTTCTTCAGCAGATCGGCGATCTGAGACAGCGTCGCCACCTTGACCCGCAGCTTCTTGTTGAGCAGGATTCCGAGCTCGTCCACCAGGTTCAGGTTGCGGGGGTCGGCCAGGGCGATGTCCAGAGTGCCGTTTTCCGCCTGGATCGGCACGAAGTTGTAGCGGAACATCAGGTCCACGGGGACCGTCTTGAACAGGTCGTGGTCGATCCGGACTTCCTTCAGATCCACGAACTCGCAATAGTAGCGCTGAGCCGTAAGCTTAGCTGCTGCAATCTCTTGCGCGGGATCCGCGGGGCCGATTCGTTCTAGGGTTGCCATGGCGGGACTTCTCGAACGGTTTGACGAACTCGGCGGTGAAAACGTGCAGACCCGAGATCAGTACCAGTCCACCACTCGCAGTCCAGGTACGCGCCGGAACTCGCGAACGTTATTTGTCACCAGGGTCGCGCCGCTAACCACGACCGTGCCCGCGATCATTCCATCCAGTACGCCGATGGGCGTGCCGGCACGATCCAGTTGCACGCGGATGGAAGCCGCAACTCGAGCCGCGGCGCCATCGAACTGCAGCACCGACACTGTCTTCAGAAGCTGTTGCAAAGCCCTGCGCCTTTTGATGCTGCCGGAGGCCTCAATTCCTCGTTCCAGTTCGTAGACCACAACGGCCGGGATTACAACCTCACCGGGTGTGCATGCCATCAGGTTGCCGGCCACAGCGCCCTGTCCCTTGAAGAAATAGATGAGCGTGCTTGTGTCCAACGCGAACATTAGTCCAGGGGCTCGCGAGGGAGGTCAGCCGCGTCGGACGCGCGGAGCTCAGCGAGATCGGGGAAATCAGGCCAGGCTCCAGCGAGCGCGAGCACTTCCGGCGGCCAGACCTGCGCGGTTTTTTCCTGGACCGCCTTGGCGACCCATCTGCTAAGCGGAATGCGCAGCCCGGCGGCAGCTTTTCGCGCCTTGCGCTCAGTTTCGGCGTCGAGGTAGATCGTGACTTGCGGCACACTTATAATTTAGCATATACGTGGTTCACTGCGGCACCGGACGCCCCATCGACTTGTAGATCCCCTCAATGGTCGCGATGTTCTCCTTCGCCTTCGCGTTCGCCTTGTCATACACCAACACCTGCCGGTACTGCTTCAGCGCGCTGGGATACTTCTGCATCGGACGCATCTGCTGGTTGAACATGAAAAAATCGCCATAGGCCAGGTGCGCATCCACCAGCGCCTTCGTGATCGCAGTGTCCTTCGGAGCCGATTTCCGTGCCGGTTCCAACGCGGCGATCGCCTCCTCGTACTTGCCCTCTTTGATCTTCTTGCGCGCGTCATCGACAATGGAAGATGCGCAGAGCGCGGCGGCAACCACCGCTGACGCAATCAGTTTGCGGATCATATCCCCGATTCTAACGTGAGCAAGCGGATCATCGTCGCCATTGACGGTCCGGCAGGAGCCGGCAAAAGCACTATTGCCCGCGCGGTGGCGCGCAAGCTGCAGTGCATCTATATCGATACCGGCGCCATGTACCGCGCCGTGGCGCTGTGGGCGATGCGCGCCGGCATGGATCTGAACGACCTGCATCGGCTGGAGATACTGGCGGCAAGCGCGGAGATCGAGTTCGCGGCAGGCTCGTCGAAGGTGCTCCTGAACGGCGAGGACATCACGGCCGCCATCCGCGCCCCGGAGATCGCTCAGGCCGCGTCGAAAGTTTCTCAGGCCGCCGCCGTGAGGCGAGCGTTGGTGGAAAAGCAGCGAATCATGGCCGCTTCGGGGTCCATCGTAATGGAAGGCCGCGACATCGGCACGGTGGTGTTCCCGGACGCGGACGTCAAGATTTTTCTCGACGCCGATCCGGGGGTGCGGGCGACACGGCGCACCGAGGAATTGAAGCAGAAAGGCGTCTCCGTCGAGCCCACGGAAGTGCAGCGCGAGATTCAGGAGCGCGACCAGCGCGACCGCTCGCGCGCCGAATCCCCGCTAATGCAGGCTCCGGACGCGATTTATGTCGATACCAGCGGGCTGTCGCTGGAGCAGGTGGAGGAGGAGATTCTGAAGATCATCCGTCGCAAGACATCGAACGGGCAAGGGCGGGGGGCATGAGCGACCTGCTGGTGATGAAATTCGGCGGGACCAGCATGGGGTCCCCCGAGCGGATCCGCGTCGCTGCCGGTATTATCGCGGGGCAGCAAAGCCGCCGCCCCGTGGTCACGGTGGTCTCGGCGATGTCGAAAGTCACCGACCTGCTGCTCGATTCCCTCCGCAAGGCCGAAGCGGGCGACAGCGCGGATCTCGAGGAGAACCTCCTGCTGCTGCGGGAGCGGCACCTCGAAGCGATGCGGGAGCTGCTGCCGTCTGCCCGCCATCAGGCCGTCTCCGCGCGCGTCCTGGAAATGATCGCGGAGTTTCACCGCATTGCCCAGGGCATCCTGATGCTGGGCGAGCGCCCTCCCAGGGCCGTGGATGAAGCCGTGGCGGTGGGAGAGAAGCTCTCCGCCCTGCTGCTGGCTGAATACTTGGAAACCAGCGGTCTGGCCGCGCGGGCCATCTCCGGAAGCGAAGTGATTGTCACCGACGCGGTGTTCGGCAACGCCACCCCCCTGATGGGCGACACGCGGCATCGCGCCGCCGGGCTGCTGCTGCCGATGCTCGATTCCGGCGTGCTGCCGGTGATTACCGGGTTCAACGGCGCCACCAAGGACGGGCGCGCCACCACGCTCGGCCGCGGAGGCTCGGACTTGTCAGCTTCCGTGCTTGCCGCCGCCCTGGACGCCGAGGAGCTATGGATCTGGACCGACGTCGACGGGATCATGACCGCCGATCCCCGGCTGGTGCCGAATCCCAGCGTGATCGGCGAGGTGACCTATCGGGAAGCCGCCGAACTCGCCTATAACGGCGCCAAGGTGCTGCACCCGCGCACCCTCGCGCCGCTGATGGAGCGCGGCATCCCGGTGTGGAGCAAGAACAGCTTCGCCCTCGACAAGCCTGGCACGAAGATCGTGCCTGAAATTCAGGCGCCTCGCGGACCGCATGCCGTCACTTCGCTGTCGAACGTGGCGCTGATCTCCATCGAGCCGGCAAGCTCCGGGCTCAGCGGGACTCGCTTGATGGCGCGCGCGCTCGGCGCACTCGCCCGCGCCAATACCGAAATCCTGGCCATCACCAGTTCCAGCTACCGGCAGACCTTCTGTTTCCTGATCCGGCGGGAAGAACTCGACGGCGTGATGGAGCATTTGGAGGAGAGCCTTTCGCTGGAACTCGCGCACGGCTACCTGAAGCCGGTGGAGGTGGATCTCGACGTCGGCCTGCTCGCGGTGGTGGGCGAGGGGATGCGCGGCGCTCAAGGGCTGGCGGCGAGGATCTTCTCCGCCATCTCGCGCGCCGAAGTCAACATCATCGCGATCGCGCAGGGGTCCAGCGAACTTACCATCTCGGTGGTGGTACGGCGCCAGGGCCTGGACAAGGCGGTGCGCGCCGTGCACAACGAGTTTGTGCTGGGCAGCTAAGGCTTCCCCAGCGGAACCTCGAAGAAGAACAGCTCCTTTCCGGAGGCCGCTTCCATCAATCCCTGCACCACCACCATCGCTCCGTCATGCAGCGTAGTCTGGAAGTACACGAAGCCCGATATCGAATCGTTCGGCGGCAGCATCTTCGCCGCAAACGCCCGGATCGTGATCTCATCGGCCAGCAGCGGGCTCTTCTTCTTCGGGGTAGGGAAGGGAAGGGGCGCCGCGCGGGGCCGGTCGGGAGCCTTCAAGTACGGCACCTCCGTGGGAGGCGTCGCCTGCAGCGTCTTGCGATCCGGGCGGACGTATTCCGCCGCCAGATTTACCCGGTACGCCTTGTTCGACTTGTTCTCGATCACGATCAGGACCGGAAGCACGCCGTGCTCGTACGGGTTCACCTTTCCGAAGGCCGCCTTCGCGTCCTCGGCGGAGGTGAACGGCGCCGCGGCCACCACAACGCCTGCTTGAGTTTGCGCGTTCGGATAGGAAGATGCCGCGCCCGGTGAGAACCGCTTCTCCTTGTCCGCGGAGGCCGCGATCGATATACTGAGGAAGATCATCGCCCACGGCAGAATTCGTTTCATCTATTTCCTCTATTCTCTCGCCCAGTGGCTGGCGTTTCCCATTGTCCTGCTTTATCTTTTGTACCGGATTTCCCGTGACGGCCGGTATCGCGAGCGCTTCGAGGAGCGGCTGGGCTTTCTGCCACGCTCCTTTGAGGCGACGCCGCCGGGCTGCATCTGGTTGCATGCCGTATCCGTCGGAGAGGTGATCTCCGCGGTCCCCCTCATTAACGAGATCCGGCGCCGGTACTCGGGTGTCCCGGTTTTTGTGTCCACCACCACCCTTGCGGGACGGGCTCTCGCCGAACAACGGCTGTCCGGCCTGGCTTCGGGCATTTTCTTCGCGCCCCTGGATTATCGCAGCTTCGTGCGGCGAGCCCTCTCGCGACTCCGTCCCTCGCTGGTCGTGGTCCTGGAAACGGAGATCTGGCCTCATTTGTATCGCGAGTCCTGCCGCGCCGGCGCCGGTCTCCTCATCGTGAACGGCCGCATCAGCGACAAAGCGTTTCCTCGATACCAGCGATGGGCGTCGTGGTTCGCCGCGCCGCTGTCGTTTCCGGAACGCATCCTGGCGCAGAGCGAACGGGACCGCCTCCGCTACCTGACCTTGGGCGCGCCCCAGGATCGCGTCGCGGTTGCTCCCAACCTGAAGTATGACTTCGCGCCGCCCGGCGACATCCCGCCGGATCTTGCCTCCTGGCTGGATCGCGCCCCGCGCGCGCGAGTCTGGATCGCCGCCAGCACCATGCCTCCCGCGGAGCCGGGCGACGTGGATGAAGACGACGCCGTCATTCAGGCTTTCCAGCGCCTCGCGATCCCGGATTTGCTGCTGGTGGTCGCGCCGCGCAAGCCGGAGCGCTTCGACGACGCGGCGCACCGCCTGCGGCTCGCCGCGATCCCGCATGTGAGGCGGTCCGCGCTGCCCGCGGCGGTTCCCGAGTTACCCTGCGTGCTGCTGCTCGACAGCATCGGCGAACTCGCATCTCTGTTCTCGCGCGCCGACGTTGTGTTCATGGGCGGAACACTGGCTCGCCGCGGCGGTCATAATCCGCTGGAACCTGCGTTTTTCGCCAAGCCCGTGATCGCCGGGCCACACATGGAGAACTTCGCCGCCATCGCCGGCTTATTCGACGAAACGGGGGCCTGGGTGCGGATCGCGGGGGCGGGCGAACTGGCCGGCGCGGTACGGAGTCTGCTCTCTGACCCCGCCCGCGCGGCTTCCCTCGGTGACGTGGCGCGCCGGACGGCGGAGGCGGAGCGCGGCGGTGTTCTGCAGGCCGGGCAGGCGATCGCGCAGGCGTTCGCCCGGCGCTGGCCCGGCGGATCATCTCAGCGCTTCGGCCTTTCCGGCAATTGGATGGCCAGCGCATGGGCCGCCGGCGCCCGCCGCAACCGCTCGCGCCGCGCCGCCACGGCCCGCCGGCTGCCCAAGCCTGTGATCAGCGTCGGCAACATCACCATGGGCGGCGCGGGAAAGACGCCCGCCGTCGACTGGATCACCGCGGTGCTGAAACAGGAGGGCATACAGCCCGCCGTTCTCACCAGGGGTTACCGGCGGCGGCACGCCGCGCGGCATGTGGTGGTTCCCGCCGGGCAGTCCGCGCCGCAAGACCTCACCGGAGACGAGGCGCAGATTCTGCTGCGCCGGGGCAACGCTCACCTCGGCGTTGGCGCCGATCGCCATACCGTGGGCATGCTAGTGGAGGAGCGGCTGCATCCCGGCGTATTCGTCCTCGATGACGGCTTTCAGCATGTGCAATTGGCCCGCGACCTGGATCTCGTGCTGATCGACGCTCTCGATCCGTTCGGCCGCGGTGAGCTGTTTCCCAAGGGCAGGCTCCGCGAGCCGTTGGAGACGCTGGCCCTGGCGGATGCCCTGGTGATCACGCGCGCGGATTCCGGCCGTCCCCTGGATGTGATCGTGGAGCGGCTGCGCGGCTTCAACCCCAACGCGCCGCTGTTTCGCGCCCGCACCCGGCCGGTCGAATGGGTGGATTTCGAAGGCGCATCCGTGCCGCTCGAGGACATCGCGCGGCTGCCCGCCACTGCTTTCTGTGGAGTGGGCAACCCGCAGGCGTTCTGGCGAACCCTGGACCAAGCGGGCGTCCGCCGCGTCTATTCCCACACCTTCGCCGATCACCATCGCTACAGCCCGGGCGATCTCAGCCGCCTCGCGCATCACGCTCGCACGAATCGCGCCGAGGTCTTGCTCACCACCGAAAAAGACCGGGTCAACCTGATGGAAGGCGCGCCGCGGATCGCCGGGCTGCCGATTTACTGGCTGCGAATTCAGTTCGAAATCGAACCCGAGCACGAGTTCCGGGAGCTGATCCTGCGGGCCGCGCGGAGGCAGCCATGAAGATCGGCGTCTTCGGCGGCACCTTTAATCCGGTGCACGACGGTCACCTGGCGGCCGCCAGGGCCGCGGCCGATCACTTCGGGCTGGACCGCGTGCTCTTCATTCCGTCCGCGGTGCCGCCGCACAAAGCTCCCCCCACACCCTTCGAGCATCGCTTCGCGATGGTGGGTCTCGCCGTGGCCGCCGATCCCCGCTTCGCCGCGTCCCGCATCGAGCAGGGTGAGCAGAAGAATTATTCCCTGCATACTCTCGAAAAACTCGCCCAACTCTATCCCGGCGATGAGTTGTACTTTCTCATCGGCGCCGACGCCTTCGCGGAGATCACCACCTGGTACCGCTGGCGCGACGTCGTGTCGCGAGTCTCGTTCGTGGTGGTCTCCCGTCCCGGTCACGAATACACGGTCCCGCCCGGGGCTCGTGTGCACCGGCTGGATCAGCTCGCGGTGCCTTTCTCCTCCTCCGATCTCCGCCGCAGGCTGGCTCGCGGCGAGCAGCCGGAAGGGATTCCGCCCGCCGTCCTCAGCTATATTCGAGAACACCGGTTGTATGAACTACCGCCCGCTGACCCAGGAGACCTGGCCTGATTTCGTTGACCTGTTCGGCGCCAAAGGCGCTTGCGGCGGCTGCTGGTGCATGGCCTGGCGCCGGACCCGCGCCGATTTTGAGAACGGCAAGGGAGCAGGCAACCGCCGGGCGATGAAAAATCTGGTGGACCGCGGGCGCGAGCCAGGCATCCTGCTCTATCGCGACGGCGTGGCCGCCGGCTGGTGTTCCCTCGCGCCGCGGAACGAATTCGTGTTCCTCCAAAACGCCCGTACGCTGAAACCCGTGGACGATCAGCCCGTCTGGAGCATCAGTTGCTTCTTCCTACGGAAGCAATACCGCCGCAAGGGCCTGTCGTCGGAGCTGCTGGAAGCGGCCGCCGATTTCGCCCGCCGCCGCGGCGCCAGGATTCTCGAAGGCTATCCCAGCGTTCCCAAGTCTGAGAAGATGCCAGACGTTTTTGCCTGGACCGGCCTGCCCGGGGCATTCCGCAAGGCAGGGTTCGTAGAGGTGGGCGGCACGGGATCTTCGCGGCAAATTATGCGGCGGCAATTGTAACCCTTGACAGAATGGAAGGTAACTTCACCGATGCTCCCTCACTTCGCGCTCCTGCTTCTGACGGTTCTCGATCTCACTCCCGCGGCGAGCGATCCGCCGTTCCGCCAGCCGCAGCTTGCTGTCTCCGGCGATCTCGCCGCGCTGGCCTTCGGCTCCGGCCATCACGTTTACTTGTCGCTTTCCCGGGATGGCGGCGCGACCTTCCCGGCGCCGGTCCGCGTGGCCGAACTGCCCGCGCTCGCGCTGGGAAACCATCGCGGACCGCGCGTCGTGTTCGCCGGAAAGAGCATCCTTGTAACCGCCGGGGTCACGCCGGCCGGACAGCCTCACGGCCCGGCGGACCTGCTGGCGTTCCGCTCCACGGACGAGGGCCGGACCTGGTCTCCTGGAACCCGCATCAACGGCGCCCAGGGCAGCGCGGGCGAGGCTTTCCATGCCCTCGCCGGTGACGGTCGAAACACGGTTTGGGCGGTTTGGCTCGCGCACCGCGACAATCGCGTCAGCATCGCCGGCTCCGTCTCCCCGGACGGCGGCGTCACCTGGTCCCAGGAACGCAGCATCTATGAGTCGCCGGACGGCAACGTCTGCGAATGCTGCCACCCCTCGGCAATCGTGGATGCCGGCGGAACGCTGCGCGTGATGTGGCGCAACTCGCTCGCGGGCAACCGTGATTTCTACCTTGCAACTTCCAAGGACGGGCAGCAGTTTCGCGTGGAGAAGCTGGGAGCCGAATCCTGGCAGCTCAAGGCCTGCCCCATGGACGGGGGTGGCATCGCGATGCAGGGCGCGAAGCCCGTTACCTTCTGGCGGCGCAAGTCCGACCTGTTCCTGGCGTCTCCAGGCGAAGCCGAGCAGAGGATCGCGGCGGGCCGAAACCCCAAGATCGCGGCCTTCCAGGGCGGAGTGGCGCTGACGTGGCAAAACGAGAACGGCATTTGGGTCCGCACGCCGGGCGCCGAACCGCGCGCCGTCTCACCGTCTGGAACTTATCCCGCGATCGCCGCCGGCAAGCGCCTGGTACTCGCCTGGGAAGAGGGACGCGGCATCCGGACCCGTATCCTGGATTAATTCGCGGGCTGAAATCCGAATCCGCCGATGGGCACGCCGAACAAAACACCGCCCGGGCCATCGGGCCGGAATGCGGGCGAGGTCCGGAACTCCACCCGCGCAACTCCTTCGGCTCCCGCCGCCAGCGGCCACCGAACCGTCTTCCACCCGTTTTGCCGGAAGACATAGTGCCCGGCCGGCTCCCCCTCCAACAGCACGGTGACGGCGATTTCGGGCACGCGCCGGATGTGCTCGGGCGAAATGTTCACGGTCAGGTCGAAATAGCGGGCTCGCGCCGGGCGGTAGAGCACCGCCGTTGCGCGAGGCTCGGTCCAGCGGTAGTTGTTTTCCAGTCCGAACCAGCCCTCCCCGAGCTGGGATACCGGCGTCAGCGGCCCGATCTCGATATGCGGGAATTCGCGTCCGCCCTCCGGATGCGGCACCAGGTTCAAGCGTCGCCCCGCCTGGTCCCAAATCAGCGCCGCGAACGCTTCCTTGGGCAGACGGCCGATGTACTTCTGCATCGGCTCCGCGGTGGACTCGCCCCGCAGGTGGGTCACCATCGCTTTCACCCCGAACGCGTCCAACCCAGCCGGGAAGCCGTCGTAGAGGAACACCGCGATGTCCGGATTCTCCCGTATGTACCTCTGCAGGGTTTGCGAATAATGCCGGTTCTCCGCCGCCAGCGTGAGCGTCGCTCTGCGGTACAGGCGCAGATGTCCGTAGCTCCACGGGAGCCAGACCACAAAGAACACGACGACCACCGGCACGGCGAACCGGCCGCGAAGCGACGTGCCCGCGGCGATCGCGAGTCCGGTCAACGGGACGTAAAGATACGCTCCGCTCTGCCGCCCCGGGACCAGAAGAAGCGGGAACAGCAGGCAGGCAAACAACAGCAGCCCGAAACGCGCGCGGGGATCGCGCAGGAAGACCGCCGCCGCCAGCAGAATCAGTAATCCCAGCCAGGGCGCCATCAGAAGCTGTTCGCTGTAAAACCCGATACCGCGCCAGAAGGCGGCGGGCGTCAGTACGATGGCGTAGGGATCGTCTCGCCCGCGGTGGAGCCACAGCAGTTGGACGCCGAAGAGGGCGGAAACCGCGAAGAAAGGGATCAGCCGGCGCCAGCGCCCGCGTCCCGACCAGTATTCGTATCCGGCCAGCGCCAGCGGCAGCAGGACGGCGTGCTCCTTGGCCTTGAATGCCAGGAAGAAGGTCAGGACCCCCAGCCACCACAGCCGGTCTCGCGCGTACAGCAGCAACGTGAGGATCACGGTGGCCCCGCAGACCAGGTCGTACAGATACATCGGCTTCCAGTACACGTCCAGCACGGCGGGGTGAAACGCGAACAGCAGAGTCCCGGCGCCGGCGGCGAAGTGTTCCGCCTTCAGGGTTCGCAACAGCAGGAACACCATCACGGTGTTCACCATGTGCAGCAGGAAGATGGCGGATACGTACGGTCCGAACCGCAATTCGGCCGCCGAATGAATGGCGCGGTAAAACAGCGCGCCCAGCGGCCGGAAGTTGTGCTGATGCGGGCTCGGCTTCATCAGATGTCCCGCCAGTTCGGGCGCGGGCATCCGTGTCGCGTGCAGCAGATTGTCGTAGTCGTCGCCGAAAAAATAACCCTGATAGGCCGCCCGGTTCGCGACTAGAAATAGCAAGGCGAGCATGGCGAAGAACAACAGCGTCCAGGGACGCCAGGGTTGCATGCTTCTATTTTGCTTGAAAAGGATCTAGCGGCGGACCGAGGGCTGCGGTCCCAGCCACTTCTCCAGCACCCGGCCGAGCTCCACGGTCTCGATCGGCTTGCTCAGGTAATCATCCATGCCCGCCGCCAGGCACCGTTCGCGATCGCCCTGCATGGCGTGAGCGGTCATGGCGACAATCACGCTGCGCCGCGCGCCGTGTTCCCGCTCGCGAATGCGGGCTGTAGCCTCGAAACCATCCATTTCGGGCATCTGGCAATCCATCAGGACCAGGGCGTACTCGCCCCGCTCCAGCGCGTCGAGAGCTTCGATTCCGTTGCCCGCGACTTCCGCGCGATAGCCCAGGCGCTGCACCAGCCGGACGGCGACCTTCTGATTGATGCGGTTGTCCTCGGCGATGAGAACGGCCGCGTGCGCGCGCCCGGCTTTCTCCGCCGCGTACGGCGGCGCGTCCGGCCGCAGCGCGACACCCGCCGCGGGAACTTCCGCCGGCCGCAACGCCTCCAACAGGGCCTTGCGCCGCGGAGGCTTGGGGATCGCCGCGACTCCCGCGAAGGCGCCGGCGGGCTGGAATCCCGGACGCACCATCCGCACCAGCCGCGTATGCCGCGACGATTCGTCGCGAAGCACCGCCGCGATCCAGTCCCCGGAGCGAGCGTCGCAGATCGCGAAGTCAAAGGGTTCGCCCGCCTGTGCCGCCAGCCGAAGAAGTCTCACCGCCGCCGCCCCGCTCCCGGTGGACGCCACCATCACCGGCTGTCCCTTCAATTGGGAACGAAGGCTGCGCCGCGACCGCTCGCAGGGATCGAAAATCAGCACCCTGCTTTCGGGCGGCGTGCGCGCGGGAGGCGATCCGGAGGGGATCTGCTCGAAACACGCCGTGAACCAGAAGCATGAGCCTTCGTTCCACCGGCTCTCCACGCCTACATCGCCGCCCAGCAGGCGCGCCAGTTCGCGTGAAATCGCCAGCCCCAGGCCCGTGCCTCCGTAACGCCGCGTCCAGGACCCGTCGGCCTGATAGAACGGCGTGAACAACCGCGGCAGGATCTCCGGGCTGATGCCGATTCCGGTGTCGCGGATCTCCCAGCGGAGCCCGTTTTCCTCCCGCACGCATCGCACCTCCACGCTGCCCTGCTCGGTGAACTTGATGGCGTTGCCGATCAGATTCGTCAGCACCTGCCGGACCCGCCCCGCGTCGCCCCGCACAATCTCGGGAACACCGGGATCGATGTGGCACAGAAACTCCAGATTCTTCTCGCCCGCCCGGGATGCCAGCAGTTCCACCGTTTCCTCGGTCTCCTCGCGCGGTGAGAACGCTTCGTTCTTCAGCGTCATCCGGCCGGCTTCCACCTTGGAGAAATCCAGCAGGTCGTTTAGGATCAGCAGCAGGTGCTGGGCCGAGATGCGCGCCATCTCGGCCAGCTCCCGCTGCTCTCCTTCGAGCGGCTTGGCCAGCAGCAGGTCGATCATGCCCAGAATGCCGTTCATCGGCGTGCGGATCTCATGGCTGACGTTGGCCAGGAATGCCGACTTCAGCCGCGATGCTTCGAGCGCGGCGTCGCGAGCCTCGCGCAGTTCTCGCGCCTGATCGCGAAGCTGCACCGCCTGCTCTTCCATCCGCCGCCGCGCGGATTCCGCCTCGAAGGTGAATCGCAGCAACTCCTGCTCCGCGCGTTTCCGCTCCGTGATGTCGGCCAGCGTCCCCTCGTAGTGAACATCGCCGGTCCGCTCATCCCGCACTCTTCGGCTGTTCTCGAGCACGGTGATGTGCGAGCCGTCCTTGCGCCGCAGCGTCAGCTCGACATTGCGCAACTCGCCGTCCGCCTCCAGCCGCGCCAGCAGATACCCGCGGTCGCCCGCGTCCGCGTACAGGTCCCGTGCCGTCACCGAGTGCTTCAACTCCTGCTCCGACGAATAACCGAGCATCCGCACCAAAGCCGGATTCGCGGCCAGAATCGCGCCGTCCTCCGCCGTCTGGTACACCCCTTCCAGAACGTTCTCAAAAAGGCTGCGATAGCGCTGTTCGCTTTCGTGGAGCTCCAGGCCGGGATCGCCCTTGCTCAGGAGTTCGCGGCGATGCTTCAGCATCGGTCCCATCGGCAGGATGCCGATCGCCGCCACGCCCGCCAGCAGCAGCCGGATCGGCGCGTCATCGAGCACCAGGGCGGTGCCCAGGCAAGCCGCCGAAAACGGCAAGGCGAGCCATCCCGCGGCCAAGACATGCTGGCTGTTGCGCATGGGGTTGATTCACCCGAACGCCCTTGAATCGGCGATTTCCGTCCAAAACATTAACGCCCGCATTGCGCTACATTCCCCATGTGGAGCCGCGAGAATGAGCCTGAAGACCTTCGAAGCCGCCGGGATGAGGCTGGCGGCCTATGACGCCGGCTCAGGTCCCCCGCTGGTGCTCCTCCACGGGCAGTTCGGGGATCATCAGGACTGGTGGCCGGTCCTCCAGCCCCTGTCCCGCGAGTTCCGCGTGTTCGCGGTCGACCTTCCGGGCTATGGCGCCTCCGCCAAACCCCGCCGCCGGTATACGGCCGGGTTCTTCGTCGAAACACTCCACGAGCTTCTCCAGTCCGCGGGGATTCAGCACCCCATCCTGGCGGGAAACTCCTGGGGCGGGTCGATCGCCATCAGCTACGCCCTCCGCCATCCCGCCCAAGCCCTGGTCCTGGTGGGAAGCGCCGGCATCCGGCGCTACTCGGCCGAAGAACTCGGCGCCATCTATGCCCGGCTCAACCCCGGTTACCTGGCAGGCATGAAACCGGCGGACGCGCGAGCTTTGTTCTCCCAACTCTTCCCCGTCCCGTCGGAGAATTCCCGCCGCTACATCGAAAAGCAGGCGGCCATGACCCTCCGGCCGGATTACGCCGATTACGCCGCCATGCTCGCCCAGGCGATTCCGCTCGCGCACGAGTACAACCTGCGCGACCGGCTGCCGGAAATCCCCGTTCCGGCCTTGATCCTGTGGGGCGAGCTCGACTCGCGAATCCCGGTGGAAAACGCCCATATCGCCGCCGCGAGTATTCCCGGAGCGCGCCTCGAGATCCTCCCCGGCGCCGGCCACATGCCTCAGATCGAGGCCCCGGAGCACTTCGTCCGGTGCCTCCGCAGCTTCGCCTCCACGCTTCAAAAATAACGAGCGTTCATTTTTTCTTGACACCGCCCGCCGTGTTGCTTATTCTTGCTTAAGAAAACGAGCGTCCGTTCGTGTTATGCCTCGCCTGAAAGATCAAGACATCGAGCGGAACAAGCGCAGGATCCAGCAGGCCGCCATGCGCATGTTCATTAAGCAGGGCTACCACGGCACCTCGCTCCGCGACATCGCCAAGGCCTGCAAGGTCTCCGTCGGGAATATCTACAACTACTACCCGACCAAGGAGAAGCTGTTCTCGGCCATCGTCGCCAGCTACGAGGCGAAGATGGAGGGCCTGCGCGCCGAGGCGCTCGGCCCCCTGGACAACGTGTTCGACCCCGACGGGCTCAAGCAACTCGCCGCCGCCGTGCAGAAGATCGTCTACGGCAACCCGGACTACTGGCGGCTGATGTACATCGATGTGGTCGAGTTCGGCAACCGCCACTTCGCCGGCAGCTTCCGCGGCCTGGCCCGCAACATGGAAGCCCGCCTTGGCGACCGCCTGCGCCAGGCCGCCGCAAAAGGCGCCTGGAACGGCATCGATCCCGCGCTGGCTTTTACCGCCGTGTACCTGCAGTTCTTCACGTATTTCCTGGTGGAAAAACTCTTCGGTGGCAAGGAACATCTGGGCATGCCCGATGACCAGGCCATCGGTCAACTGATACAGATCGCCAGCCACGGGTTGCGCGGCCAGCCGGCCGCGCCGCGCCGTGCGAAGCAGGGAGCTTCCTGAAATGCCGCGTTTGGTAGTCGCCGCTGTTGGATTCGTGTGCTTCGCGGGTGTTCTGGCCGCCCAGACATCCGCCACCGGCCAGATCTCGGGCGTCGTTCGCGACCCTTCGGCCGCCGTGGTGGCGGGCGCCAAGGTGGAACTCGCCGGCGAAGCCGGCGTCCGCCGCGAGTCCGTGTCCGATCAGACCGGCAGCTTCACCTTCAACCTGCTGCCGCCAGGCTCCTATACCGTCACCGTCACGGCGGGCGGGTTCAAGGCGGTGAAGCTGGAGCAGGTTGCCGTGCGCGTCACCGAAACCACCGGTCTCGATGTCGCGTTGCAAGTCTCAGGCAGCCCCAATGAATCGATCACCGTAACCGCGGAAACGGTGCTCGCGCAAACCTCCTCGCCGGTGCTGGGGCGTGTGGTGGAGAGCCGCCAGTTGAACGAGCTCCCGCTCGCCACCCGCAACTTCACCCAGATCCTGGGCCTGTCGACCGGCGCGACAACGGCGCTGGCCGACAACACCGCGGTGGGGCGCAACTCGCAGAATATTTCCGTGAACGGCGCCCGCGTCACCCACAACAACTACGTCATCAACGGCATCGACGCCAACTCCATCGGGACCAATTCGGCCCCCTCGCTCTCCATCCCCGCCCCGGAGACGATCCAGGAGTTCAAGGTCCAAACCTCGCTTTACGACGCCAGCTTCGGCCGCAACGCGGGAGGCAACGTGCAGGCCGTGACCAAGTCCGGCACCAACGAGTTCCACGGGATCCTGTACTACTTCCTGCGTAACGACGCCTTCAACGCCAACAATCCTTTCCTGAAGGCCGCCGGAATCGGCCGTCCCCCGCTGAAGCGCAACGTTTTCGGCGCCACCCTGGGCGGCAGGATCATTCCGGACAAGCTGTTCTTCTTCACCTCCTACCAGGGCACCCGCGAACGCAACAGCGCCAGCGTGATCAACTCCATCTCCCAGAACATCCTGGTGGCGCCGGGGCTGACGGACGATCGCAGCGAGGCTACGCTGCTCCGCACCTTCCAACCGCTCATCGGACCCGGCAATCCGGCCACGTCGATCAACCGCGCCGCCCTGTCGCTGCTCAACACGCGACTCGCCAATGGCCAGTTCGCCATTCCCACGCCGCAGGCCAACGGCCGCTATACCGGCTTTACGCCCTCCAGCTATGACGAGGATCAGGGCAACTTCAACATCGACTGGCGTGTTTCCGAAAAGGACACGCTGCTCGGCAAGTTCTTCTACTTCAACGCCCCCCAGTTTCTGGCCATCCCCAGCTTCCTGGGCAGCGGCGCGAACATCGGCGGCTGGGGCAACCGCCAGCAGAACAACGGCAGCCTGACCTCGCTCACTTACATCCGCATCCTGTCGCCGAGCATTGTGAACGAGCTGCGCGGCGGCTACAGCTTCCTGCGCGTGGACGCCTTCCCGAACCACCCGGTTCTCGATTCGCAGATCGGCATCAACCGCGCCAACCAGAACATCTATCCCGGCCTGGGCATGATCCGCGTGGCTGCCGCCGCGAACGGGTTCATTCTCGGCACCGCGCCCACCATCGACGTCAAGGCCACCGCTCCCGTCAGCACCCTCGCCGACACCATTTCCATCACGCGCGGCAAGCACACCCTTCGCGCCGGCGGCGATTTCCGGTGGAGCGAGAACAACTACTTCCTCGGCTTCTTCACCCGCGGCCAACTCGACTTCCTGAGCTTCAACGACTTCCTGGTCGGGCGCCCCTTCATTTCCATCTTCGGGTCCGGGATCGGCAATCGCTCGCTCCGTGCCGGAGATTGGTCGCTGTTCGCTCAGGACGACTGGAAAATCACCTCCAAGCTGACCCTCAACTTCGGCGTACGCTATGAGCGCATCGCCCCGTTTTGGGATACGCGCGGCCGCATCACCACCTTCGATCCCGGCCTATATCAGCCGCGCCCGCTGGCCATCGGCGGCGTTCCCATCGGACCTCCGGTGGCGGGCTTCATCCAGGCCGGCAACGCCACTCGCCAGTTCGACGACCCCACGATTCCCAACGCGGACACGCGCTACGTGCTGAAATCGAGCGATCCCAACAACCTGGCCCCCCGCTTCGGCTTCGCCTATGCGCCCTACGGCACGGAGCGCCTGGTGTTCCGCGGCGGCTACGGCATGTACTATTCGCGGACCTCGGCGCAGTACATCACCCTGAATGTGATCGCGCCTCCCACCTACGTCTTCGGAGCCCAGGTGCTGAACACGCCCGGCTCGGTGAGCAACCCCTTCTTCCCGGTGCCGCCCGAGAGCGCCTTCCCCACGCTGGTCCCGGGCGTCGCCCTCTCCGGCACGTTCTTCGATCGCAATATCCGCACGCCTTACATGCACCAGTTCAACTTCACCACGCAGTGGACCATGTTTCGCGACTGGCTGCTCGAAGCCGGGTGGGTCGGAACCCGCGGCGTGAATCTGTTCCGCCAGGTCGCCATCAATCAGGCGCCGCTCGCTTCCCCGCAGAACCCGATCACCAATGCCGTTACCGGACAGCGGATCGACACCACTACGCCCGCCAACGCCGCTCTGCGAGCCCCCTTCCAGGGGACCTCCCTGAACGGATTCGCCCAGAATCAGTCCACCGCGCAGAGCGTCTATCACTCCCTGCAGGCCAGCCTGACCAAGCGCCTCTCCGCCGGCCTTCAGTTCCTCGCCTCCTACACCTGGTCCAAGTCCATCGACAATGCCTCCGGGCAGGGCGGCGGCGCTGGATTCGGCGGCGTCGTCAATCCCGGCGCCGTCGGTGAAACCAGCGGGATCCTCGGTAACCAGTTCGATAACCGCGCCAATCGCGGGCCGTCGGACTTCGACCGCCGCCACCGCTTCGTCATGAGCGGTCTGTACGAACTGCCGAAACCCGGCGTCGAGAACGGATTCGCGAAAGCGCTTCTCCACAACTGGCAGGTCTCCGGAATCTGGACCTCCATGACCGGCCTCCCGGTCGATATCGTCGACACCGGCGCCGCCAGCTTCTACGGTCTCTCCGGCGGCGGCGCCCCGCTGTCCCGCGCAAGCTGGCGTCCCGGCGCAACCCGTGAGACCGCCACCTCCAACGTTCCGCCCGGATACTACTTCAACCCCGCCGCCTTCATCCGCCCGGTGGTGGTCGCCGGTGCGCCGATCCCCAGCTCCCGCGGCAGCGTCATCGCCGGCGCCACCGGAACCGACTTCGGCAACCTCGGCCGCAACGTGCTTACCGGCCCCAGCCAGCACAATGTCGATTTCTCCATCTTCAAGCGTTTCCCTGTGCGGGAGCGCATGTCGGTGGAGTTCCGGGCCGAATTCTTCAACCTGTTCAACCACGTGAACTACGCCAACCCGATCTCCGACGTCAACGCCGTGCTCGGCTCCGGCGGCGCCATCAACCCCGCCACCGGCGAGATCACCAATCCCGGCAGCTTCGGACGGCTCGTTTCCACCTCCAATAACCCCCGTCTGATGCAGTTCGGCCTCCGCTTCCTGTTCTAGAACCACCCCTCCCCGGAGCCGCCGCATCCCCCCGGATGCGGCGGTTTCGGGCCCCTAAATCGCTAAGGTCACAACGGTTACTCCTCTAAACATAGTTCTGTAAAATTGTTTCAGCGTCCCGCGAACGCCCGATAGAAAACTCTTGCAGCCGGCCGGACCTCATGCGACAATAACTCCCAGTTTTGAATGGTGGAGTTCCGTACTCACCCGTTCGGGACCCATGTGATTTAGGAGAACCAAAGTAGTGAGAGAAAAAGGTGTCGTCAAGTGGTTTAACGCCGCAAAGGGCTATGGATTCATCCAGCGCGCCAACG
>JAIEPW010000013.1 GCA_019748195.1 Bryobacteraceae bacterium | reverse complement strand
CGGTGGTCGCCGGGAACCAGTTCCCGTCCGAGTGAGGGTTGGTGCGGACCACGCCGCCCTCGGCGGGAGAGGCCGATACCACCAGACGGAACATCTGCTGAAACTGCGCAACGAAGACGGTTCGTTCCGGCGAGGCGATAATCGAATGCCGCCGCTCCCCCAGATCACTCCAGCGGGCGAAGACGAAGCGCTCATCCTCGCTGATCTCCTGATCCTCCGCTTCGATCACATGAACGCTGCCCGGCGGCCAATCGAACGACCGCGGCGTGGTGATCCGCTCCCCGTCCACGATCAGCGTGCGCCCGGACGGGTTGGACGCGATCACGGTTTCGCGCGGCGTTTCCCCGTACATCCGCCGTACGGCATCGATGTCGGACGGCGACAGCGCCGACCGCAGCCCGATCGGAATGCCCGGCGGGATTGTGCGGATCGTCCGCCTGCCGTTCCTCGAAAAACCTCCGGAGGAATAATGCATGGTGGACTCATAGGCGTAGCCGCCGTAATCATCGCCATTGGAAATGTGCTGATCGAAGTTGAACGCGTTCTCCGGCGTGATGTTCTCCAGCAGAACCTGGACGAAGGCGTCGCGATCTTCGCGCGACTGCGTGTGCCACAGTCCCACCGCGTGGCCGATCTCGTGAATCACGGCTCCCACGGAGCAGTCGTCGGCCAGGTTGATGAACTGCTGCGCGCCGACTCGCCCCACCGACGCTGAACATCCGCTGTTGATCCGCCGGAAGGTAACGTAGGCGCTTTCCGATGCGCGCGGCTGCAACCGGATGTTGGTGTTCTCGTTCCAGTGCTCGATGGCCTGGGTCACGCGCGTCTGGTTGGTTACATCGCCGGCGATGACGTAGGGAATTACGCCGCCAGGCCACCGGAACCGGTCGGCGGAAATCACCGAGGAAGTGCGTTCCCCGCGCTTGCCCACCGGATCCTGGCGCTCCAGTTCCTCGATCGGCCCCAGAATGATGTCGCCCTGGTAAACCGCCTCCCCGTTCACTACCTGAACGTGGATTTGCTTACCGGCATACGTGATGGTTCGCCATTCCGCGCCTGGCCACGCGTTTTCCTGAGCCAAGCCCGCTAGGGCGAAGACAAGTAGAAGAAAGGTAAGTCTCGGCACAGCGTTTACGGTATTAGGATACCCGCACTGCCCGTCCGGTTTCGACTACCATTCCGCATAAGCGGTTCCCTCAAGGCTGGTCAATTCCGACCCGCTGCGGACATCAAAGATGCCTGGCTCGGTCTGGTTCACGCTCGACAGCGAATCTTCCATGATCAGCCGCCAAGTCTGGTTGGAACCGGTCATGGGATCGACAGGCACTTCGCGGATGTAGCCCTCCCGGACCAGATCCTCGAGCGTTTGCGGCGCTTTTTGCTTGTCGAAGGTGTATTCGTCGATGACCGTGCGCAGGGTGAAGAGGTTGTTGCGAAGGACGCTTTCCTTGGTGCGGAGAATGGACTTCTGATACAGGGGGATGGCGATGGAGATCAGGATCGAGATGATGGTCATCACGATCATGATTTCGATGATGGTGTAGCCATATTCTACGGGGGCTGGGCGCCCCCGGACCCCGCCTGGTTCTACGGGGGCTGGGCGCCCCCGGACCCCGCCTGGTTCTACGGGGGCTGGTCGTCCCCGGTCCCCGCCTGGTTCTACGGGGGCTGGGCGCCCCCGGACCCCGCCTGTCCGCGGGATCTGAGCTCCGCTACCACTCCGAGTAAAGAGTTCCATCCTTGCTCCTCTCGGTTGTCTTGCTATACACGTCGAACACATTCTGCCCGCCCCAGCTCAGGCTGGTGGGATCGTCCTGCATGCTACGCAAGCCCCACTCCGTTTTGCCCGTGAACGGATCTTTCGGAATGCGGCGCAGCAGCCGGATCTTCTTGTCGATCGTCCCCGACAGCTTCACCCCTTCCACCAGCACCTCCAGCGATTCCGGATAGCCCTCGGAGCCGATCTTGCCGGGCGGGATCTTGGCTGTGTCCGACAAGTCCTTATAGCGGTCGATGGCGCTGCGAATCTCGCGCAGCGCCAGTCGCAACTCCCGCTCCTTGGTCTGGCGCACCTTGTAGCGGGCCAGGGGGACGGACATCGTGGTCAACAGCGCCATGATCGTGAACGCCACGATCAGTTCGATCAAGGTCAACCCTCGCTGGTTTCCGAAACGGCGCCGCGTCATGTCAGTTCACGGTAATCGGCAGCGCGGCCGGGGCCACCGGCAGCGGCTGCATCTGAGCATCCTTCAGGGCGAATTCCGGGAACGTGACCTGCGTGGTTCCCTTCCCCACGGCCTGGAATAAGAGTGTCAGCAGCACACCGCTCCCGGTTACGCCTCCGGCGCCTGCCGCCCGCGAAATGGTCACCGTCGCCTCGCCGGTGTCGTTGCGGATGTCCTTGATGAGGTTCGGCGTCTGCCCGTCCATGCCGGCGAAATTGCCGAGCTGCACGTCCGCCAGCCGCACGACGGCGGGGTCATACTTCACGCGTAACGGCGCGGCGGTGAAGAACTGATTCAGATTCTCCACGCCTAAAGAGACCGTGATCGCCGACGACAACTGGGTCTGCACGCTGGGCGGAATCAAGGCGACCCGTGGCAGGCCCGCCGGCTTGGGAGGCGCCGGCTTCGGCTCCGCCGGTTTCACGGGTTCGGCCGGCTTCACCGGATCGCCGGTCGCGGGGGGCGGCGCCGCCACCGGGCTCGGACTCGGGGCTCCCGGAATCGCCGCCGCGGCGGCGGGCTGCGCGTAGTTCAGCTTGATTACCTGATCGGTTCCAGCGTAAATGCTGCGCGTATTCTGCAGCGTGTAGTCCGGAACGCGGATCACGCGCGGCAGCAGAGCGATCAACAGTTCCGTCCGCTCCTTGATGTTGCGCGTCTGCCCGCCCAGCCATCCGAGCGCGGGTATGCTGACTAATCCGGGAAGCCCGTTCGCGTTGCGCGAGTCATTGGAACCCTGGTTGCCCCCCAGCAGGCTGATCTCGCCGGACCGCAGGCGGAGGTCGGCGACGCTCTTGCGCTGCCCGATCACCGGCTGCTCGATGCCGCCGATCACCACCCGCTCCCGCACCGCGGAGACTTCCAGCTCCACGTGCAGGGTCAGTTCCTCCGGCCCATGCACCTGCGGCGTGATATCCACATTGACACCGACATCGGCGAAGTTGAACTGCGTGGAAACCAGCGGGTTGACGCCCACGCCGCCGACGCCCGGCTGAAAGCTGCCGGTGGCATATGGGATACGATCGCCGAGCCGCAAGGAGACTTTCATGCCGTCAGAGGCGCGCACTTGTGGCGACTGCAGCACCCGTGCGCGGCGGTCCGACTCAAACGCCTGAATGATCGCGCCCGGAAATGTAGTCGACCAGTCGCTCCAAGACAGGCGGTTGATCTGATCGAGAGGCACCGACGGAGCAGTGGTCCCGGTGGCTCCGCGCGTGAAGGTGATCGGGAAATTCAACCCCGTCGCGGTGCCCGCCGCTCCCAAAGCCAGCGCGAGATCGCGCGTGTTGGTCTGGGACGCCTCCATCACGATCACGTCCACGACAACCTCCGCCTTGGGACGGTCCAGGTCATTCACCAGCTTCTCGGCCAGCGCCACCTGATCCCGCGTGCCCCGCACCAGCATCGCCCGCTGCGCGTTGTAGGTGAACACGCGCCGGATCTCCGTCAAGGACCGGATCACGGTGGCGATCTCCTGAAACTCCTGAGCGGAGGTCGTGTTGTTGATGTAAAACACCTTCACCACTTCGTCCTCGTAGTCGCGGCGTTTCGTGACGTTGTCGTCGGTGACAAAAACCGTGTTCGTCGAAACCGGCTTCCAGAATGTCTTGGTCAGGAGCGCGACGTAATCCAGCGCTTCATCGAGCGGCACATTGGTGAGATCCACGTTGTGATTGGTTCGCGCCGTCATCTGCGAATCGAAGACCACGTTGATGCCGGCCAGCTTGGCCACGGTTTCGTAAAGCACCCGCACCGGCTGGTTGTTCATCTTCAGCGTGCTGATCTGCGGGGTGATCGGCTTCAGTTCCGGCGGCGACTGAATCAGTTGCACGCGCCGCTCCACGTCCTTGCGGATCACCTCCGCCGGAGTCAGCCCGGCGAGCGCGGGGTCCACCCGGCCTTTCTGGGCGATCATGTCGTTGGTTCGACGCAGCTCCTGCAGCGCGATCGGCGAGGAGGGATCGATGGAGATCGCGCGCTGATACTCGCTCAGCGCTTCCTCCATCCTGCCTTCGGCGCGCAGCCGCGCCCCGGCTTCCACATGCGCCTGACCAGCGCGGAAGCGCGTCCGGCGCATCGACATCAGGTACGCCGTGTCGGAGGGATCTTCGTTCACCGCCTGCTCAAACAATCGCAGCGCCGCTTCGAACTCCCCGCGAGCTTCCGCCGCCTGGCCTTGCTTCACCAGTTTGTCGCCTTTCTTGGTTCGGGCTGCGAGATCGGGGGGAATCGCGATCAGAATCGCGCAAAGCGCGCTCAAGGCACGTAACTGATTGTGGCTGAACATGTTCGGTGACAGAGTCCCTGTGTTACACTCAAGATGCTCCGGCCCTCCCGGAATCCTTCTCGAAGTTCTTGACGAGATTCGAGTTCGAGGCGTGGAATCGAAAATCAAGATCCTGAGTGACAACCGCTCCGCGGGTCACAACTACTTCCTGTCGGACCGCCGGGAAGCCGGCCTTGTCCTTACCGGGACCGAGGTAAAGGCCGCGCGCGCGGGCAAGATTCAACTCAAGGACGCCTACGCCGAGGTCAGCGGCAACGAAGCTTGGCTGGTGAACGCTCATATCAGCGAATACTCGCACGGCAATATCATGAACCACATGCCGGGGCGAAAACGGAAGCTCCTGCTGCACCGCAAGGAAATCGAGGTTCTGAGGGCCGAAACGCAGCAGAAGGGGCTGACCATCGTGCCTACCAAGGTCTATCTGAAGGACGGCATCGTGAAGTGCGAGATCGCCCTGGGTAAAGGTAAGAAGTTTCACGACAAACGCGAAACCGAGCGCACGCGCGAAGCTCAGGCCGAAGCCAAGGCGGGGCTTGGCCGGCGGATTCGCGGCAAGGATTAACGAAATGCAAGTCCAACTTTCTCAACAACCTCTGGATCAAATTGAAACGGATGCTTTGGCTCTCGCGGTGTTCGAGGGCCAGGAGCGGCCCGCACTGGTTCCCCAGAACTGGTGGGATCAGCTCAGGCAATCCGAGGAGTTTACCGGCAAGCCTTGCGAGCTGGCGGTGCTGCCGCAACCGGCCGGTATGAAAGCCCGCCGGCTGGTGCTCGCCGGAGGGGGAAAACGGGACCAGGCGGACTGGCGCAAGCTGGCGGGAACGGTGGTGCGCGGCCTGAAGTCTAAAGGGGCCAGGAGCATCGCATTGTCGTGCGAGTCCGGCGCGGCGGAGGCTGCCGCCGAGGGCGCGATTCTGGGCGATTTTGAGCCCGACAAGAATCGCAGCACGAAGGAGGCGAAACGGGCCGAGTCTTTCACCTTGGTGGCCCCGGCCGAGGCCAAGGACGCGTTCGACCGCGGAGTTCTGATCGCGGAGAGCATCAACTGGGCGCGCGAGATCATCAATGAGCCGGGCAACAAGCTCCCGCCGCGCGAACTGATGGCCCGCGCCCGCGCGATGGCCGGGGAGTTTGGGCTGGAATGCGAGGTGCTGGACCGCGATCGCATGGCGCAGCTTGGCATGGGCGCGCTGCTGGGAGTCGCGCAGGGTTCCGACGAGCCTCCATTCCTGATCGTCGTCCGGTACAAGCCGGAGGGCGCGCCTGCGACCGGGGATCACCTGGCGTTGGTGGGCAAGGGAGTCACCTTTGACACGGGCGGCGTCTCCATCAAGCCCGCTGACGGAATGGAGGAGATGCGCTACGACATGGCCGGCGGCGCGAGCGTTCTGGCCGCGATGCGGGCCATCGCCCGGCTGAAGCCGGCCATCCCGGTAACCGCGTTCGTTCCCACGGTCGAGAACATGGTTTCAGGCAATGCGCAGCGTCCCGGCGACATTGTCACCACTTACGCGGGCAAGACCATTGAGGTGCTGAATACGGATGCCGAAGGACGCCTGATCCTTGTGGATGCGATCACCTACGCGAAGAATCAGGGCTGCACTCATTTGGTGGACGCGGCGACCCTGACCGGCGCGATCAAGGTTGCTCTCGGGTCGGTCAACGTGGGCGTGTTCTCAAACAACGACGGCTTCCGCGACAAACTCATCGCGGCGGCTAAGTCCGAGGGCGAGAAGATGTGGCCGATGCCTCTGGATGACGAGTACAAGGAGCAGTTGAAGAGCCCGTTCGCGGATCTGGCCAATATCGGCACTCGCTGGGGCGGCGCGGTGACCGCCGCCTGGTTCCTGCGCGATTTCGCCGAAGATACGCCGTGGATCCACCTGGACATCGCGGGCTGCGCGTGGATCGGCGATGCGAAGCCATGGATCGCCAAGGGGCCCTCCGGAGTCGCCATTCGCACGTTTGTTCGTTTGGCCACCGGCTGGTAGTTCGATACGTTATGCTATGCCGGTATGATTCGAGTCTCCGCGATGTACCCCAATGAACCCGGCAAGCGTTTCGACATGGACTACTACGTCAATCGCCACATGCAGGTGGTGAAGGAGAAGCTTGGCGGCCATGGCTTGATCCAAGCGACAGTATCGAGTGGCCTGGCGTCACTACAGCCGGGCGCTCCCGCGGCATATCGCGCGGTGGCCGACATGGACTTCGAATCGATGGACGCCATGAAGCAGGGTTTAGCGGCTCACTCCGCCGAGTTGATGGCCGATATTCCGAACTACACCGACATCCAGCCGGTGATGCAGATCAGCGAATTGACGAAGATCTGACGATTTACTCCTCGGCTGAAGCCCGCCCGGGTGGGAATCCGGAGCAAGAGAAAACCCGCCGGAGGAACCGGTGGGCGATGGATCAGCGACCTCTATTGCTCTAGAACATCCCACCTACCGCCGGCCCCGCCTTCGGCTGGGACAGCGACAGCGCTATCACCGCCCAACTGGTCCCCGCGGCGGAAATCCACTGGTGCTTGCCGTGCGGGAAACCGCTTTCCTTGTAAGTCTGCACCGGGCTGCTGCGAGTGCGCACCACCCAGGACCCATCCGGGAGCTGAGTCCGCAACAGGTATGCGAGGCCGTGCTGGTACGCTTTACTGGAAGCCTGCAGGGCGCCCGATTGCAGCAGCGCGACCATCGCCTGCCCGGTTGCGTAGGCGTCGCTTTCCAGACTGTCGAGTTGACTCCAGCCTCCGTCCGGATGCTGCCGGGCGAGTAGATCCGCCGCCGCGCGATCGATATCCGCCCGATCCGCTTGCGCCCAGGCCAGCCCCAGGAGCTTCATCGACCGCTCCTCCTGATTCGACGGAGATGCGCTCTTCAGCCAAGCCGCGGCGCGGGCGATTCGCTCTTCTACGCCGGTTCCGAAACGCTGCAGCGCGCGAACGCTCAAGGCAGTGGCGGAAACGAAGCTCGCCTCCATGGGCGGGCGCGCGGGCAACACGGGGAAACTGCCGTCAGGAAGCTGCGTGCGAATGATGCTGGCCAACATCGCGCTGGTGGTTTCGTCCGCTGCATAGCCTTCCGCCTCCAAACCCAGCAGCGCGTAGCTGACGCTGATTCCGGGATTGGGGAGATTCACCACGCCCTTCTCCATCTGCTCCCGGATGGGCCGGAACAGGTTCATCACCGCCTGCACCTGCTGATCCGACACCGCCTGATCCACATGGTATCCGCGGCTGCGCGCCGCGCCATAAGCCATTTGCGCGAGCGACTGGTGATGGCAGGATACGCATCCGGACACCTTCGTGAACTGCGGACCGCTCTTCTGCAGCAGCGCCGTTGCTTTGTCCACTGCCTCGCGAATGGCCGCGGCGTCGGACGCGCCCGCCGCTTTCAATCGCTCCACGGTGCGGAGATCGCTGCGGCGGGAGGCCCAGGTGAGCGCCGATTCACCCGTCTTGTTGGCGGCGTTCGGATCGGCGCCCCGCTTCAAGAGTTCATCAATGATTGCGGGGTTTGGCGATTCGTTGTATACCGCCCACATCAGCGGCGTGGAGCCGTTTCGATCGGCTGCATTCGGATTCGCACCGCGCGCCAGCATCTCACGGATGGTTGCCGGGTCGGAATGAATGAGGGCGACAGTCAGCGGCGGCATGCCGAAAAAAGTGCGTTCATTCGGATCCGCGCCCGAATCCAATAGCTTCTTCACTTCTTTTCCGTCGTTACGCAGAAGCGCGCCGAGCAAAGGCGTGGGCGGGCGGAAGTCCGGAAGTTGGCTGAAAGCATGAGTACTTGCCAGAAAAGCGAACAGTAGAACTCGTTTTCGCATCGTTTTCCTCTGAGTCAGTATGCGGAATTCACCCCTCCGTTTGGCTCAAGCAGGAGTCATAAACATCTCAACTTCTTCGCTGTAAGATCGCGCACGGGCCGCCCGGACCGACCGTCCTACAATGGTGGTGTCTCCGACCACTGGTCCGATGAAGATCCTGGGTATCGAATCCTCCTGTGACGAAACAGCCGCCGCCGTGGTAGAGGATGGCTCGCGCATCCTCTCGAGCGTCGTGGCGAGCCAGTTCGACGCACACGGCAAGTACGGGGGAGTGGTCCCGGAGTTGGCGTCGCGGGAGCACCTGCGCGCGATCGTACCCGTGGTTCGGGAAGCGCTGGAGAAGGCTGGGTGCGGATATGCGGATCTCTCCGCGGTCGCGGTGACCTATGGTCCGGGGCTCGTCGGATCGCTCCTGGTGGGCATGACCTATGGAAAGGCCATCGCACTATCTTATGATCTGCCGCTGATCGGGGTGAACCATATTGAAGGCCACATCCACGCCGTGATTTCGCAGAACCCGGTGGAGCTGCCTTCGCTCGCCTTGATCGTCAGCGGCGGCCACACTCACCTGTTCGAGATCCGGGAAGGCTTGCATTACCGGCTGCTGGGCAAGACCCGCGATGACGCCGCCGGGGAGGCGTACGACAAGGTCGCCAAGCTGCTGGGTTTCGGTTATCCGGGCGGGCCGGTGCTGGACCGCCTTGCGGCGTATGGCGATCCCGGCAAGGTGAAATTCACGCTGGCCAACATGAAGGGCAACCGGCTCGACTTCAGTTTCAGCGGCTTGAAGACCGCCGTTCTTAGATGGACGGAAGCGCGGGACATTACCGCGGAGGTGGAAGCGCGGAAGGCCTTGTTTCGCGAGAATCCCCGGCCCACCACGCAGCAGTGGCTGGAGCGCACACCGCAGGCCACGCGGGATCTGATCGCATCCTTTCAGTCGACGGTGATTCGCGAACTGCTCCGCCGCGCGCAATCGTCCGCCGAGCAGACCGGGGCGAGAAGCGTGATCATCTCCGGCGGAGTTGCCTGTAACTCCGGACTTCGAAGAGATGCGCCGGCGAAACTGGGCAGAATCCCGGTCTACTTTCCCGAGCCATCGTTATCCACCGACAACGCCGCGATGATCGCCGCGGCGGCATTCCCCAAGCTGGCGCGGGGCGAGTTCGCGGGTCTGGACCTCAAGGCCGAGGCCAACCTCGCGCTTGCGGGAGCTTGATCAGTGGGAATTGCGCGCGGCCGGACGGCCATACAGCCGGCGGTAGACATCCGCGTTGCGCAGCACGATCTGCACATACTCGCGAGTTTCCGTGAAGGGGATGGTTTCGATGAACTCGGCGGGCTCGCGGAAATCGCCCCAGGTCAGCCATTCCACGGCGCGGCTCTTGCCGGCGTTGTAGGAGGCAAGCGCGGCCTCCCAATGGCCCCCGAGTTCGCCCACCAGGCGCTTCAAGTAGTAGGTTCCCAATTTGAGATTCACCGCAGGCACAAAGAGCATGTCCGGCCGGAAGGGCCGGACGCCCACGGCGCGGCTGAGCTCGCGCCCGGTGGAGGGGAGCACCTGCGTCAGGCCGTATGCTTTCGCCACCGATACCGCGCGTGGGTTGAACTCGGATTCCTGGCGGATCAGCGCGGCCACCAGGTACGGATCCAGCGAGTTCTGCCTGGAGAAGTTCTCGAGTTCCGACCGGTAGGCGAGCGGGAACGCCATACGCCAGAAGTCATCCGGCGCGGATTCGAGCGGCATTCTTAGATAATTCGGCACGTAGCGCTTCAGCCAGCGAATGGCCACATCATGCGCGCCGCGCTCCCGGGCGAGCGAGGCCAGTTCCAACGCGATGGCGGGTGCGTCCTGTTTGCGCTGCGCGCCGAAGCGGAGCTCGAATTCGGCCCAGTCGTCCAGCCCGGCGGACGCAAGAAGGCGGGCTCGCTCCACGCGCACCTTGGAATCCGGGCTCGGCCGGAACGCCGGTTCCGCAGCCGCTGGAGGAACCGCCGGGGAAGCGATCGTTTGCTCCGGCGGTGGGCCGGCCTTGATGCGGCGGAGCGCCGGGTCCTGCAAACGTTCGCGGGCCTGCACGGCGTAATAGTAATTGGGATAACGATGATCGATGAACTCGTAGATCGCCTTGGCGGAGGCGAAGTCCTGACGGGCTTCGCGCAGGCGACCAAGAAAGTACCACGCGGCGCTGACATTGTCGGAGGCGGGATAGCGCCGGATGTGCTCTTCCAGCATCTCCGCGGAATCGTCCGCGCGCGATCCGTAACGGTTCCAGGCGAGCTTCCAATGGCAGTAGGCCGATTTCGGATCCTTTGGGAATGACTCCGCGCAGGCGCGGAGCAACGGAGCTGAGTTCGCGAAGTCATTACTGACCACATACTCGTTCGCGGCGTGGATCAATGCTTCCAGGCGCCAGGGGGACGTGGAATGGGAGCGGGCGAGATCCTCCATCGCCGAACGCATGGCGCCCCAATTCTTCATCCTGCGGGCCGTGACCACGACATAGTGCAGCCGCTCGGCATCGGCGTCGGAGTCTTGCACCTTCAGCGAACGAAGATAAAAGAACGCGGACGGCGTGCGGCCGGCGTTTGCGTCCGCCACGCCGATGCGCACTCGCGCGAGGTCCAGTTCCGGGCCGGTCAACTGGCTGGTGAGGGCTTCCAGTTCATGGCGAGCGCGAGTCCACTGTCGCGCGCTGAGCAGCAGCAACGCCCGGTTCAGCAGCGATTTCGATAGAGGCGGGGGATACTGAGCGCCGAGCGTCGAAACCAGCCGCTTGATGGCCGGTTCGGCCAGCGCTGCCTCTTCGGAGAGCGGATAGCCGTAGTAAACGCGCTGGTAGGCGGCCGCCGCCTTCACCGGCTCGGTCGCGGCTTCATAGGAGACCGCAAGCTCAAAGTCGACTTTCGGCCGCGGCAACTCACGGAGGTGGCGTTCCAGCAGACGCACGGAGTCACCGGGATTGCCGGCGTCGCGTTCGGCTTTCGCGGCCAGCACGATGGACTGGAAGAAGTGGGGGGACTGCGGCGTCTGTTTCCACACAGGCGCGAGCGTCGCCGGAACCGCCGCGTACTGCTTCAACTCGTACAACGCGGCGGCCTCATGATAGGCGATCGCGTCCGCCAGGACAGGCAGCTTTGGAGCGGCTTTGCGAAAGGCCTCCGCCGCCCCCGCATGGTTGCGGGCCGCGAGATCGCCGGCGCCCAGCGCGAGCCACGCCAGCGGACCTTCAGGTCCCGCCGCGCGGGCTTTCGCATGGTGTTCCAATGCGGCACGCGTGGTGGGAGACGGCGCGAAGCGATAGGCGCGGCCCAGCGGCGCGAGCGGTTGAGCCACAAGCGGGATCGCGAGAAACAGCAGCCATGCCCGCTTTGTCATGATCAAATCATCGGCCCCGGGTACTCCGGACCCAGCAGCGTCTCGTCGTCATTGGCGAGCGTGCGTGTCAGTTCGAGGTGCAGGTAGTCAACCATGGAGGGCGTCAGGTCGAGAAAGCGCGCGCGGAAGTCGGCGCGTCCGGCATCGATTTCGTCACGCAGCGCGGCGTAAAGGTCGCGGTCCACCCGGCCTTGTTTCACCGCCGCGGATTTGTACAGCCGCATCTCGGCCACTCTCACGCGAGCCTGGCGTTGCGCCTCCAGGTGCAGTTCCTGCTCCTGCTTGGACAATGCCGCCCATCCACTTCCCGGCGAGAGAGCCGCGACGGCGGCCTTCGGCGTCGCCGGTGGACCCGGCGAGGGCGCGATCGACACCACGTTCGACGGACGCCGCGAGTTCTGGGTTGCCAGATGCGTTTCAATGGCCGCGGCGGCAAGGGCCGACAAGAGTTCCAGTCCGCTGATGTCGGCGCGTGAATCCTCCGCTTCGGCGTATAGGATCGCCACCACTCGTTCCCGGGTGAAGAGCGGGAAGAGGTAAACCCGTTTCCGCAAGCTCTCCCCGAAATGCCCAGCAATGAGGGCGCCGAGCTCGCCGGGCGCGCAGATGGAAATCACGGTGTCGCAGCTTTCCACCGCATTCGCGAACGCCGGCGCGGAGGCCAGTGGGATCTCCGCCGTCAGCAGCTCCTCCGAACCGGAGGTTGGCACGCCTCGCGCGCCCAGGTATCGCAAGACCCCGGTGCTGACGGCAAAGAGCGCGGCTCGGGAGCAGAATCCCACCGCGGAGTTCAACAGCGCGGCGCACCACTGCGCCTCGCTTTCGAAATAGCGAAGCTGGCGGATGGCCAGGTTGAGATCTTCCGAGATCTCGCGCCGCTGGGAGGCGACCTCCTGCGCGACGCGCATCTCAACAGCCTTGGCGGCTTCCAGCTCCACTGCCGATCGCAGTTCGCGGAATCGCTCTTCAAAGATGTGCTCGACGGTCTTATGCCAGCTTCCCGCAAGGTCGGCGGCCAGGCGCTCCATCTGCAATTGCCACGCAGCGGACATTTGCTCCCGCGCCTGCTCCTGCGCCTCGCGAAGAGCCCTCGAGAGGGGCGAATCGGGCTCCGGGCTGCGATTCGGCATGGTCACGTCACCAGTGTACCTTCACCTGGAAGATCGTAATCTCGGTCGAAAGACTTAACTATGCCTTATTACCAGGACGTCGCCGTCCTTTACGATGTATTCCTTGCCCTCCAGCCGCAGCAGGCCCTTTTCGCGAACACCGGGGTATCCGCCAAGATCCACCAGGTTCTTCCAGTTCACCACCTCGGCGCGGATGAACTTCTTTTCGAAGTCGGAATGGATGGCGCCCGCGGCTTTGGGCGCGGTGGACCCGATTTCGACGGTCCAGGCGCGCACTTCCGTGTCGCCGGCAGTCAGGAACGACATCAACCCCAGCAATGAATACGTCGCGGTGATCAGCCGCATTAATCCGGATTCCTTCAATCCGTAGCTTTCCAGGTAATCGGCGACCTCGGCTGGCGGCAGCTCGGCGAGTTCCGCCTCGATCTTGCCGCACACGGCGGTAACCGCCGTTCCCTTCTTGCCGGCGAAGGGCCCGTTGCGGAAGGCTTCTTCCTTCTCGTGCAGCCTGGGGGCGTCTTCTTCGCCCAGGTTCAGCACGACCAGCACTGGTTTCTGGGACAGAAACTGAAAGCCGCGAATGCGCTTCTCCTCATCCGGGGCGAAATCCATGGATCGCAGCGGCTGGTTGCCTTCGAGCAAAGCCTTGCAGCGTTCCAACAGCGCGAACTCCTGATCGAGTTCCGGGGACTTCGCCTTCTTGCGGTCCTTTTCCAACCGTTCCATACGTTTTTCGACCACTACCAGATCGCTGAGGATCAGTTCCGTGTCCAGGTCCTCGAAATCGCGAACGGGATCGACGGAGCCTTTCTCATGCGGCACGGTGTCGCTTTCAAAGACGCGCAGCACATGGGCGAGCGCATCGACAACGCGCAAGCTCGCCAGATAGCTGGGGTCGCGCAGGGATTCCTTGGAGATGGCGGGAAAGTCGAGATACTCGACGCTCGCGTAGGTTATCTTCGGAGGTTCGAAGATCCGGGCCAGGGCGTCCACGCGCGGATCGGGAACCCTGGTAACGCCCTGGCGGACTTCCATGGAACCCAGCCGGCCCGATTCGTGCACGCCGGTGAGGATCGTAAACAATGAGGTCTTGCCCACCATCGGCAGGCCAACAATCGCTGTCTTCATATAGGGGAGCCGGCCGTCACAAGGGGACTTCGACCAGCGTAAGGATCTCCTGAAGGATGCGCTCGGCTTGTTCCGAGCTGCGCTGCGACATCACCATGCGCGAGTTCACCACCACGCGATGCGCGAAGACGGGAGTCGCCAGGCGCTTGACGTCGTCCGGGATCGCGTACTCGCGGCCTTCCACCAGGGCCAGCGCCTGCACCGCGCGATACAACGCCTGCGCGCCGCGCGGGCTGACACCGAGCGCGAGTGATTCATGCGACCGTGTCTTCTCCACCACGGCAAGCATGTAATCCAGAATCGCGTCGTCCACGGTGATGCGCTCGGCCGCGCGCGTCAGATCGCCCAACTGCGCGGTGGTGAGGATCGCGCGGTGTTCGCGGCCCGAATGTCCCGCGTTGCGCAGGATTTCGCGCTCGGCTCGCAGGTCGGGGTAACCGATGCGAAGTCTCATCAGAAAGCGATCCAACTGCGATTCCGGAAGCGGATAGGTGCCGTGATGCTCCACCGGATTCTGGGTGGCGATCACCATGAAGGGGTCGGCCAGCGGGTAGGAGTTGCCGTCCACGGTCACCTGCTGCTCATTCATCGCCTCCAGCAGCGCGGATTGCGTCTTGGGCGTGCCGCGATTGATTTCGTCCGCCAGCAGGAAATTGGTGAAAATGGGACCGCGTTTAAACTCGAAGCTTTCGGAATGAGCGTTGTAAATGGTCACGCCCGCCACGTCGGACGGGAGCATGTCCGCCGTGAACTGAAGCCGGTGGAAGCTGCCGCTGACGGCATGGGCCAGCGCCTGCGCCAGCGTAGTCTTGCCCACACCGGGGACGTCCTCGATCAGCAAGTGACCCTTGGCCAGCAGGCAGACCAGGGATAGGCGCACCACTTCGCTCTTGCCGCGCAAGGCTTCGCCGAGCGCCGCTTCGGTCTCCTGCAACTTGGTGAGCAAGGCCGGCTGGGCGTACACTGAATCCCGCTGGACCATCATCGTCATGATATCGAAATCCCTTCCACTCCCGTTTTTGTTCGTCCTGATCGCTTCGGCGCAGACGCCGGAACAGGCGGTCCGCGGCGTCCTTGATAAACAGAAGGACGATTGGAACCGCGGAGACGTGCGCTCCTATATGCAGGGGTACGCGCCCGATACCGTGTTCGTAAGCGATCAGGTGATCCGTGGTTCCGGACCCGTGCTGGAGCGTTACCTGAAGCGCTATCCCAACCGCGCCGCCATGGGACTGCTCAGCTTCTCCGAGGTGGAGGTGACGATGCTCGGCCCGGATCACGCGATGGTGGTGGGGCGCTGGAACCTGGAGCGGACCCGCGAAGGCGGTGGTCCCACGGGAGGACGCTACTCCCTGGTCCTGCGGAAATTTCCCGCCGGGTGGCGAATTATCCTGGATCACACGAGCTGACGCGGCCTTGACCCGTTTTCGCCGTTTTTTCCGCGTATCCCAAGGGGACGTGCACCCGGTCCGGTTGTGCTACATTCGCCCATAGTCCGCCGGAGATGATTATGCTTCCTCGTTTTGCCGCATCGTTCGCACTACTTCTGCTTACAGCCTTCGTGGCCTGGCCCCAGGCCGCGCGAGTCATCACGACTTTCGCGGGGCGGGATTGGTTCTTCGAGTTCAATAGCCGACCCGCCGTCGAAGCGCCACTGAGCGCGAATATCCAAAGGATTGCGCTGGACCGGAACGGCAACTTGTTCGTCGCGGACCCCGACAACGGCCTGGTACTGCGGATCGACCCGGCGGGCAACACCCGCATCATCGCCGGGAACGGCATCGAAGGCTATTCGGGCGACGGCGGGCCGGCCGTGGACGCGTCGCTGTACTATCCGTTCGCGATCGCGGTGGATCGCAACGGCAATGTGTTCTTCGCGGACGCGTTCAACTACGTGATCCGGCGCGTGACTCCCGACGGCATCATTACGACGGTGGCGGGCACCGGGGTGGAGGACGACACGGGCGACGGCGGACCGGCGATCAGCGCCTCGTTCGGCTTTATCCGGGATCTGGCGTTCGACAACGACGGCAATCTCTATGTAGTGGACTCCGGCAATAATCGGATTCGGGTCATCCGTCCCGACGGACGCGTGTTCGGCTTCGCCGGCAATGGCGAGTTCGGCGAGGCCGGACTCGGCGGCCAGGCGATTTCGGCCGAACTGCAGATTCCCTACGCGGTGGCCATCGATCGCAATGGCGAGGTCTACATCGGCGAGTTTTACGACCGGATTCTCAAGGTCAGCCGAACCGGCGTGATCTCGCGCTACGCGGGGACCGGCAACACCGGCAGCTCCGGCGACGGCGGGCCCGCGCTGCTGGCGACCTTCGATGTGGTGTTCGCTTTGGCCTTCGACGCCAACGACAACCTTTACGTCTCTGATAGCGACAACTATACAGTGCGCCGCATCACGCCCACGGGAACCATCACCCGGGTGGCGGGCAACGGCGAGTTCGGCTTCTCGGGTGACGGCGGCCCGCCCCTGCAGGCACGGTTCCGGTTCACCTGCGGCCTGGCGACGACGCCCGGCGGCGATGTCCTGGTGGTCGACCGCGGCAACGCTCGCGTCCGACGCTTCGTCGTGGATCGCTCCATCAGCACGGTGGCGGGCAACGGGCTGTTTCGTTCCACGCCGGACGGCACGCTGGCGTCGCAAGCGTTCTTGTTCCAACCCTCCGACGTGGCTTTCGATCGCGCCGGCCGCATGTATGTTTCCGACACTTCGAATCACGTGATTCGCCGCCTGGGAACCAACGGGCGCTTCGAGAAAGTGGCGGGGCTTGGCTTCCGCAGCTACGGTCCCGAAAACGTGGACGCCCGCCAGTCCGGCATCCAACTGCCGGCGGGCCTGGCGTTCGCGCCTAACGGTGACCTGGTTTTCGCAGACCGGGGCAACGGTATGGTGCGCCGGGTGGACGCCAACGGCGTCATCTCGCGCCTCGCGGGCGGCGGTAGCGCCGATGGGAACGGCGACGGCGGACCGGGCACGAACGCCCGGCTCCGGCTGCCGCGCGGTCTGGCCTACGATCCCCAAGGGGCCCTGTACATCGCGGAGGAAGACGGTCACCGTGTCCGACGGCTTGCCGTAAACGGAGTGATCTCGACGTTCGCCGGGACGGGAACGAACGGTTCCACGGGCGATGGAGGACTGGCCACGGCGGCGCAGCTTTCGGTGCCGACTGCGGTCGCCCTGGACCGGAACGGCAATGTGTACATTGGCGAGTATTCCGGCTGCCGTATTCGCCGTGTTACCACCGACAACCGGATTTCCACCTTTGCGGGGAACGGGGTCTGCGGTTACTCAGGAGATGGGGGGCCGGCTACTGCCGCCCGGATCGGCAACGTTTACGGCCTGCTGTTCGACGCCAACGGGAATCTTCTCTTTTCCGATAACTTCGGCCACCGCGTGCGGCAGATCACTCCCAGCGGTGTCATCAGCACCCTCGCCGGAAACGGCATCGCGGCCTATGACGGCGACGGCGGCCCGGCGAACCGGGCTTCGTTGTCAAGCCCGGTCGGGATGACTCTCGACGCGACGGGAAATCTGTATATCGCGGATTTCGGGAACAATCGCATCCGTTCCGTCCTTACCGCGATTCCCTCCTTCTCGGCTGCGCCGGCGCAATTGACGTTTAACGCCGCGAGCGGCAGCGCGCAAGGCACGCCGCAGATCGTGAACCTGAATGCCACGCTCGGCGGGCAGGCGTTCGGCGGCGTGCCTTACTCCGCGACTGCTTCGGACACATGGCTATCCGTCTCGCCGGCGTCGGGCAATATGCCGGCCCGGCTTGAGGTCCGCGTGGATCCCAGCCGCCTTGCCGCGGGAACCTACAACGGAAGCGTTCGGATCACCGCGACCGGCACCCAGACCGGATCTGTCACCATTCCCGTGGCGTTGACGGTGACGGGCGCCCGCCCGCCCCAACTCAGCCTGGGCTCGGCGAACCTGGTGTTCTCCCTGCAGCGGGGCTCGGGCGCGGCGCAGCGGCAGCTCGTGATCAGCAACTCCGGCGGAGGCTCGCTGGCCGTTCAGGTGGTTGCGGCCACTTCCACCGGAGGTAACTGGCTTACCGCCTCTCCCGGCTCGGGCGCCGTTACACCTTCCACGCCGCTGACCGTGAACGTCGACGCGAATCCAGGCGAGCTCGCCGCCGGAACATACTCGGGAACCATCCGCGTCACCTCCAACGGCGGCAACCTGAACATCCCGGTGTCCATGACCATCAACAGCGCGCAGTCCGTTCTGCTGCTGTCCCAGGTGGGTATGCAGTTCGTAGCCGTGGCGAGCGGCGGCCGTCCGCTGGCACAGCAGCTTGCGGTGTTGAACACCGGCGCCGGCTCCATGAACTGGCAGGCGCGCTCGGCGACGCTCTCGGGCGGGGGCGCGTGGCTCCGGCTGGGCGCCACCAGCGGCGCCGTGGCCAGACCGTTCGTGGACCTGGCCAACATCGACGTATCCGTCTCGCCCGAAGGACTGGCCCCCGGGACTTATTTCGGTCAAATCGACGTCACCTCCGGAACGGCCGATAACTCGCCGCAGAGCGTGTCCGTGGTGCTGAATGTGCTGCCCGCCGGGACGAATCCGGGTCCGGAAGTGCAGCCCACAGCGCTCGTGTTCGTGGGCAACGCCGCGCGCAATCCCGGCTCGCAGAACATCCTGATCTCCAACCCGACCGCGCAGCCGGTGAGCTTCGGCTCCAGCCGGACGTTCCTGCGGCCGGGCGGAAACTGGTTCGTTCATGTCCCCAGCGAAGGCTCGGTGTCCCCCAACGATCCCGCGCGCATCGTGGTGCAGGCGGAGTTTGGCGGACTGGAGCCGGGGGCCATCCGCAGCTTCCTGAACCTGGGATTCGCCGACGGCAGCTCCCGCACGGTGAATGTACTTACCGTGGTGCCGCCGCCGGATGCTTTCGACAACAAGTCCGGACTTCTGGGCGCCGCAAGTTGCCGCACCAATGGCTTGCGTCTGGAGATCACGTCCCTGCAGCGGCCGCAGTTTACGGCCACTATCGGGCAGCCGACGAGGGTGGAAGCCAAGATCGTGGACGATTGCGGCAATCCGCTGGTACCCGAAGGCAACCGCTCCGCGGTGGTGCAGGCTGGATTTACCAACGGGGATCGCCGGCTGGACCTGAATCATATCGGCAACGGCGTCTGGGCCGCAACGTGGACGCCGCGCTCCGGAAACGGACCGGTGACCATCGATGTTACGGCGTTCCTGGCGCTTTCCGGCCGGACGCAAGCCGGACAGGCTTCCCATTCGGGACTGCTGACGCAGCCCGGGCTGCTGCGATCCCCATTGATGGCGCCGGGGGGCGTCGCCAACGCGGCCAGTGGCGAGAACGCAGTAGTATCGCCCGGCGGATACATTTCGATCTACGGGGCGCAGCTCGCCGACCGCACCCAACTGGCGCAATCGATTCCGCTGCCGACGGAAATGGAAGGCACGGAAGTGATGCTCGCCGGACGCAAGCTGCCCTTGTCTTTCGTCGGCGACGGCCAGGTGAATGCGCTGGTGCCCTACGACCTGAGCGTGAATACGCAGCACCAGATCCTGGTGAAGCGCGGGTCGGCCTTGTCGGTTCCCGAAAACGTAACCGTGGCGCCGGCGCAGCCCGCGATCTACACCCAGGATCAGTCGGGAAGAGGACCAGGGGTGATCGTGAATGGAGTGACGAACGAATTGATCAGCGCTCGGAATCCGGCTCGCGCGGGAGACGTGCTGGTGCTGTACTGCAACGGTCTCGGCACGGTGCGTCCACCGGTGGCCCCGGGGGCGGCCGCGCCGCTCGCAGGTCCGCTGTCCCACACCACGACCCCAGTTACGGTGCGCATCGGCGGCGTCAACGCCGCGGTGAACTTCTCCGGCCTCGCGCCGGGTTTCCCAGGCCTTTACCAGGTGAACGCCGTCGTTCCCTCCGGGGTGACGCCGGGCGACGCAGTTCCAGTGACCTTAGAGATTTCGGGCCAGGTAAGCCCGCCGGTGACGATCGTGCTGCGCTGACCTTCGGAACATCCATGAGCTTTCTGGATAATCTCGAAAACAGCGTGAAGGCGATGGAGGCTCGCGAGCAGCGCGATCCGGAAGCGCTGCAGCGCGAACGCCAGGCCCGTGAAGCGGCCCAGGAGGCGGCGCGGCTGTCCGCGCCCCATGCCGCCGCCCTTCGCGACTACGCTCCCAATCTGCTGGCCGCGGCCCGTCTGGCCGGGCACGCTTCGCGCACCTTGGTGCGGATGAGCTGGATCCAAACCACCGCCCGCTTCGAAGCGAAATCCAAGCGCCTGGACCTACGCCCCGATGTGGGCGGCGTGATTGCGGTGTTTTCGGAAAATGGCGTGGAGCGCGGCGTCGAACCGTTGGACCTGAATGGCGATCCCGCGCATCTGGCGGCCCGCTGGCTGGACGGCTAGGCTCAGCTCAAGATCGTAATTTCGGCGAACAACGCCGCTCCCGGAGGAATTACGCCGGGCACTCCGCGATCGCCATACGCCATGTGTGGAGCTAACTCCAGGCGGCGGGTCCCGCCCACGCGCATTCCATCGATCCCGTAGAAGAGGCCGTTGACCAGCCGTCCGCGATGCAGCAGGATCTCGGTGTAGAGCGTCCCGCCGTCGTCGCCCAGCCGCGAAGCTCCCACGGGTCCCCAGGGCTGGGGCCAGCGGACCGGAGTTCTGTTCTGCAATTGCATCCGGAGGCGAATCGCGTAGGAATGCTGGCGGCGGACGAATTCGCCCGCGCCGGGAATGTCGAGCAGAAGGCTGACACCGGATCGCAAGCGCTGCCGGAGCGGCGCACCTCTTCGTTCGAGAATCCCGGCGATGACTTCGAGATTCGCGGCGCAAGCCATCTCGAGCGGCGTTTCGCATTAGTCGATCCGCGTCCGCAGTTCCGGGTCCGCCCCGGCATCCAGCAGCACCTGGACCGCCAGCGCGTTGCCCTCGGCCACCGCCATGTGAAGCGGCGTGTAATCGTTGATCCCCCGCTGATTCGGGTCCGCTCCCGATGCGAGCAGCATGCGCACGATCTCGTCGATGTCGTCGCGACGATTGGCGCCCGGCGCGTCGCGGCCGCAACTCAGAGCTGCGAGCAGCGGTGGGAAGCCGTCATCAACCGGAGGATTGGGGTCGGCGCCGATCTCCAGTAGCTCCCGAATGAAGGCAAGCGGGCTGTGATAAACCGCGTAGACGAGGCAAGGATCGAAGGCGCACGGCATTCGCCCGTTCGGCACAATCGACGGTTCGTCCAGGGCGGCGCGCAATGCGGCGAGATCGCCGAGCCGGAAGGCGTTATGAATCCCCTCGAACTTGCGGGCCTCGGCGCAGCGCTCTTCCTCGGTCATAAGCCACTTCTAGAAGCCGCTGATTCTCTCCAGCCGGAAGGCCGCATCACGGCCCACGGGAAGCGTTTCGAACTCCTTCACTTGTCCAGGCTCAAGGTCGCGGACCGCGGCGACCGCCGCCGGCTCCGGCATCCCGGCGGCGCCCCGCGCCGTGGACCGGTAGAGGCGGAACACGATGTTGACCGTCAGAAACCGGCGATCGCAATCGTTGCGCACGGAGCCGATGATCCGCCTCACGCCGTCGATTTCACGTGTGGTGGACCCCACGAGAACGATACAGGTGTTCTCGGCTCCGGAGAACACCCACCGCGCAACCGGCCCGCACCCGGCCGTCAACAGAACCATCGCCAACGGGATCGCCCGTTTCACAATTCTCTATCGGCGGAACGTCCGCCGGACTGGACAGGCTCTTACAGCGATTTGGCGGCATTCAGCGCCGCATCGTAATCCGGATGATCGCCTACTTCCTTGACGTACTCCGCGTGGCGGATCACGTTGCTTCCATCCACGACAAAGATCGCCCGGCTCTCGATCCGCAATTCCTTGATCAGGGTTCCGTAGTTCTCCCCGAAGCTGGCGTTGCGGTGATCCGAAATCATCTTGACATGATCGACGCCGAAACTGTCGCACCAGCGCTTCTGCGCGAACGGCAGGTCCATGCTGATGGTGTAAATCGAGACGTTGGGCAGCTTGCCGGCTTCGTCGTTGAACCGCTTGGTTTGCATGTCGCAAACGGGCGTGTCGAGCGAGGGGATGACGCTGAAAATTCGCACGCCATTGCCGGTCGCGCTCAGACTGACCGGCTGCAGCTTGTCGTCTACCGCCGTAAAATCCGGCGCCTTGTCTCCAACTTTCAGCTCCGGGCCGATCAACGTCATTCCGTTGCCGCGCAGAGTAGTCGCTCCAGGACGTTCCATGGAAAAGGTAATGCCTCCTCGATCAGGGTTGAAAAGTCTTATTGTAGCGCGAGCGGTTACACTGACCCTGATGGATAAGATCACCACCCTGCTGTTCGACGTTGGCGGAGTGCTGCTGACCAACGGCTGGGATCGCGAGCGCCGCAACCGGGCAGTGGAGAAATTCCGGCTCGATCCGGTGGAATTCGACCGCCGGCATCGGGTGGTGGATCGCGACCTGGAGGTGGGGCGTATCACCTTGGATGAGTATCTCGCCTGGACGGTGTTTCATCAGCCCCGGAGTTTCACGCTGGAGGAGTTCCGGGCTTTTCTGTGCGAGCAGAGCGAGGCTCACCTGCCCGTGATAGAGTTCACGCGCCGGTTGTCGGGACATTACCGCCTGGCAGCGCTGAACAACGAATCCGCCGAACTGAATCAATACCGGATCACGCGCTTCGGATTGCGCGAGATCATCCCCGTGTTCCTCAGTTCCTGCTACCTGGGCGCGCGGAAGCCGGAGATTGTTTTCTATGAGAACGCGCTGCGCATCCTGCAGAGGTCGCCCGAGGAGTGCGTCTTCATCGATGACCGCGCGGAGAACCTGGATCCTGCGCGTTTGCTGGGCCTCAACGGCATTCACTTCCGCGGCCTGGATGCGCTTCGCGACGAACTGACATCTTACGGCGTGTCTATTCCGTGAAGAAATTTAAATCTGGCTGCTGAATCCTGAAATCATTCCGGTAGCTGCCCGGAAAATCAGCATCGGCCGCGTTCGAAGCTAAATCCAAAACAACAGGACCACCAAAATGAAAGCGTTTTCGCTTGCTGTGCTCTCGCTCTGTCTTCTGCTGAACTCCGGCGCTCACGCGCAGACCGCCGGCCTTCGCGTGATTCACCTGTCGCCGGACGCACCCGCCGTCGACGTACTCGTCAACGGCGCCGCGGTGCTGGAGGGTCTTCCCTACCTTGGCTACACTCCTTACCTGCCCCTGCCGGCGGGACAGTACGGCGTGCAGGTGAACCTTGCCGGCACTCAGACCACGGTGCTGCGGGCCAACCTGACCCTGCGGGCCGGTGTCGATTACACCGTGTTCGCCGGCGGCTTCGCCTCGGGCGATCGCGAGCCGCGTCTGCAGTTGGTGGTCGCCGAGGACGACAATGCGATCGGCGATCGCACCCGGACCCGCATCCGCGCGATTCATGGGGCGCCGAGCGCGCCCAAAGTCGACATCTACGCCACCAGCCCCTGGGCGGCGCTCTCCACGGCCACGCCCGCCGCTCCGAATCGCGGATGGGGCGAAGTTACGCCGACGCTGACCGTTCCCGCCGGTGCGTATCAGGCTCGTGTAACGCTGGCCGGAACCAAGACGGTTGCGATCCAAAGCGGTTCCTTGCAGCTCGAGGGTGGAACGGTGTACACGATCGTCGCCGTGGAGAACCCAGGCTCCGGGGACCGATCCTTCAGTTTTCTGGTCATCCCGGATCGGCGGTGACCCGAGCTCCTGTCCGTTTTCGCGCCCGGGCCGCTGACTCCCAAGGCAGCCCGGGCGTTCCGTTCTTTTCCACAGAAATCCTCGTCCGCCCGGCACTTTTCACCATTCCGAAACATATCCGTGCTGTTTTGTAACCTACATCCGGTAACGTAGCAGCATGAATCCGAGGAATACAGTGCCATGGCTGCTGCTCGCCTGCCTGCCGTTGGCCGCTCAGGTGGATCGCGCTTCGCTTACCGGGTCGGTGACAGATGCTTCGGGAGCCGCGGTCAGTGGTGCGAAGATCGAGATTGTGTCCCAGGCGACCGGATTCCGGCGCGCTGTGGTGTCTGGAGATGATGGCGTCTACTCGATGCCCGGGCTTCCGGTAGGTGAGTTCACCCTGACCGCCTCCAAGGAAGGCTTTCAGCCGCGTAAAATCGAAAAGCTGGCTCTGATGGTGGGTCTGCGCCGCGTCGAGGACATTCGCATGGAGGTTGGGGCTGTCGCCAGCGCGGTGACGGTAACAGCCGAGGCGACTCCGCTGGAGCAGACCACGGCGGAGATCGGAACCGCCATCGGTTCCACGCAGCTCTCCAACATCCCGATCAACGGCCGCAACTGGAGCAGCCTGATGCAGTTCGCTCCCGGAGCGGTCAACACCGGAGACGGATCGCAGAATTCCATCCGGTTCTATGGGCGGGGCCGCGACGAGAACAACTGGACCTTCGACGGGACCGATGCCACCGGCATCAAGGATCCCCGGCAGGAGGCGAATCTCCGCCTGGTAGTCCCGATGGACGCGATCGCGGAGTTTCGTGTGAGTTCCGCCAACTATTCGGCTGATTCCGGCACCGGCGCGGGCGGCCAGGTGAACCTGGTATCGAAGACCGGCACCAACGATTTCCATGGTTCCGTGTTCTGGTTCGTCCGTAACAGCGCCTTCGACGCGCGGCGTCCTTTCGACGGGTCGCGGCCGCCGCCCTTCAAGCTGAATCAGTACGGCGCCAACTTCGGCGGTCCCATCGTCAAGGACCGCAGCTTCTTCTTCGTGAATTACGAAGGATTGCGCCAGCGCCTTCAATCGGTGCGGGCGGCGGCGCTGGTGCCCAGCCGCGCGTTCCGCGCCCGCGCGATTCAGACGTCGCCCGCGATCGCGCCTCTGCTGGACGCATTCCCCCTGGGAAACGCCGGACTGACGTCCAATGCGGATGTCGAGCGTTTCATCGGCACCGGCAGCGTAAACCAGGATGAGGACGCGGGTATGGTTCGCTTCGACCATCGCTTCAGCGACCGCACATCGATGTTCGCCCGCTTCAACATCGTTCAGGGCATCTTCAACGAGATCCGGACCGACCTGCTGGAGCCTCGCGTCAGCGATGTAATGCCGGCGCAGGGCACCATCCAGCTCTCGCATGTTTTCTCGCCTTCCATCATTAACGAGACGCGCTTCGGCTACAACCGGTCCCCGCTCGAGCGGACCGCCGAGGGAGTGGCTACCGAGTCCATCCGGGTCGGAGGACTCACCTCCACCCAGGCGCAATTCACCAACGTTGAGAAGCCGACAACGTTCTCCATCCTGAACGCGACTTCGCTGCTGAAGGGTCGCCATGCCTTCAAGTTCGGCGGCGAACTGCGGCGCGTGCGCATGAACGTGGGTGAGACCACCGACACCGTGCTTCGATACGCGAATTTGGCGGCGTTCGAACGCAACCAGTTGGATCGCTTCGATGTCGGAACCGGATTGCCAACCCAGGGCGTGCGGCGCTGGTACGGGATTCTGTACGCGCAGGACGACTTTCGCTTGAGTTCCACGCTCACGTTGAATCTGGGCGTCCGCTGGGAGTACTACACGGTTTCCAGCGAAGTTAACGGCCGCGGCAACGTATTCGATGTCACGCGCTGCGCCGGGTTCTGTCCCCCCGGCACGGAGTGGTTCTTCCCCGATCGGAATAACGTCGCGCCCCGCGTCGGACTGGCTTGGTCACCGAAGATGCTCAACAACAAAACCGTGTTCCGCGCCGGATACGGCATGTTCTTCGGCCCGGGTCAGAACGATGACGTAACCGCCGCCGTGGACAGCATCGAAGAGACGTTCCAACTGCAGGCGCGCGACGTTCCCGGCCTGCGCTATCCGATCGCGCCGTTCCTGCCTCAGGCTCGCAACCAGGGCATCACCCCCCGCGGCGTCCAGCGGGACCGCGAGGATTTCTACTCCCAGCAATGGTCGTTCTCCATCCAGCAGCAGTTGCCGATGGCCTTCGTCGCTACCTTCGGGTATGTCGGCCAGAAGGGCACGAACCTGTTCAACCGCAGCTTCGTGAATCTTCCCAGCCTCACCACGGGGCAGCGGCCGCTTCCCGCGTTCGGCATCGTGGATGAAAAGCAGAATTACGGACGCTCCAATTTCAACGGCGGGCAGTTCTCGCTCACCCGGCAGTTCACCAGCGGATGGCTGTTCCAGGGCAACTACCTGTACGGCGTGGCGATCGACGACACGTCCGGCTCCGGCGACGGCAGCGAAATCATGATCGCCTCCTGCCGCGTGTGCGACAAGGCTTTCAGCGATAACGATATCCGGCATTCCGCCAACTTCAACACGGTGTATGAGCTTCCTTTCGGCCGGGGCAGGGCCTTCGGCTGGAAGGAAGGCTTCGGCGGCGGCCTGGCTTCCGGCTGGTCGCTCTCCGGCATCTACTCCTTCCGGACGGGCCGTCCGGTGAACGTGGTGCTGAACCGCGCCTCGGGCGACGTTCCGGACGGAAACACGGTCCGGCAGCGCCCGAACGTGCTCGACTTCGGCGCGGCTGTGCCCTCGGTGCAAACCACAGGGCTGTGGCTCAATCGCGCTGCCTTTGCGGCGCCCGCCCGCGGCTCGTGGGGCAACCTGGGCCGCAACGCGTTCCGTGGACCCGGCCTGTGGCAGGTCGACATCGGAGTGCAGAAGCGCACGGCCATCACCGAACGCATGAACCTGGAGTTCCGCGCGGAATTATTCAACCTGTTCAATCGCGCGCAGTACGGCAATCCGGAGAACAATATCTCCAATGCCACCTTCGGGCAGATCCTGGCGCTGGCTAACGCCAGCCCCACCGGTCAGGGCAGCGCGCGATCGCTGCAGCTAATGGTGCGGCTGAACTTCTAGACCTGAGTCCGATTGTTAGAGTAAGAGGGCGGCCCTCGCGCCGCCCTTTTTCATGTTTCCCATCGCACTCACCATCGCGGGTTCGGACCCCTCCGGCGGCGCGGGCATCCAGGCCGATCTGAAAACGTTCCACCAGTTCGGCGTATATGGCGCGGCGGCGATTACGCTGCTCACGGTACAGAACACGCGCCGCGTGAGCCGCGTGGAAATCATCGATCCCGCGCTGGTGCTGGAGCAGGCGCGCGCGGTGCTGGAAGATCTTCCTCCCCAGGCCGCGAAGACCGGGGCCCTGGGAACCGCCGAGATGATACGGGCCGTTGCGGCGCTGGATCTGGGATGCCCGCTGGTGGTGGACCCGGTGATGATCTCGAAGCACGGCGCACCGCTCTTGGCCGCGGACGGCCGCGAAACCCTGATCCGGAAGTTGCTCCCCAAGGCGTTTCTGGTGACTCCGAACCTGCATGAGGCCGCGGCCATTGCCGGGTTCGCGGTTGAAGATCTCGACTCGATGAAGCGCGCCGCCGAGGCGATCGCCGCCGCGGGGGCGGGCGCGGTGCTGGTGAAAGGCGGACATCTGGATGGAGACGCGCTGGACCTGCTTCTGGCGGGCGGCCGGTTTCACGAATTCCGCGCGCCGCGAGTGCCCACGGTTCACACGCACGGCACGGGATGCACCTACTCCGCGGCGATCACCGCGCTGCTCGCCCGCGGCGAGGGCCTGCTCGATGCGGTGGCGGTCGCCAAGCGGTTCATCACCGAGGCGATCCGCACCAACCCCGGCATCGGCGGGGGATCGGGTCCGGTAAATCATTTCGCGCCCCGCCCCGATTGAAAGACAATAGAGCGATGCAACCAGCGGGACCCCTGGCGGGCGTTCGTGTTGTCGACTTCGGGCGGTTCATCGCCGGCCCTTATTGCGGCATGCTGCTGGCCGACATGGGCGCGGACGTGATCCGGGTCGACCGGCGCCAGGGAAGCGAGGATCGCTACCCGGGGCCGATCACCGAGGATGGCCACGGCGGCGCGTTCCTGTCGTTGAACCGGAACAAGCGCAGCCTGACGCTCGACCCCTCGCGCCCGCAAGCCGGCGAAGTGATTCGGCGCCTGGTGAAGCGAGCCGACATCGTGGTCGCCAACCTTCCGCTGGATGTGATGGAAAAGATGGGCATCAGCTACGATGCCTTGCGCGCCATCCGCCCTGACATCATCCTGGCGCGTATCTCGACATTCGGTCCGGACGGTCCCTACGCGCGCCGCCTTGGATTCGACAGCGTCGCCCAGGCTATGAGCGGAGTAATGAGCCTGACCGGCTTCAATGGCGTGCCTGTGCGTTCCGTGGTTCCGTTCGAGGATTACGGCACGGCGCTGCACGCCGCCTTTGGGGTGATGGTGGCCTTGTATCACCGAGCCAATACCGGCCAGGGCCAGGTGGTGGACGGTTCCCTCTTCGCTTCTGGTGTTACGTTTATGCAAGCCCTGCTCGCCGAGCGCGCGGTGACCGGCGCGGAGCGCCGGCAGCAGGGCAACGCTGGATTCTATGCCGCGCCTAACGACACTTACTCTACGCGCGACGGCTGGATCACGATCGCCACGAACGGCACGCCGATGTTCGAGCGCTGGGCTCGCGCGGTGGGTCGCGAGGATTTGATCGCGGATCCCCGCATGGCCGATGACGGGCTGCGCGCCGCCAACCGGTTTGTGATCGACGAAGCGATGAACGCCTTTCTTGCGGATCGCACTACCGCGGAGGCGCTGGAGGCGTTCGAAAAAGCGCGCGTTCCGGCGGGCCCGGTTCTGAACCTGGATCAGGTGCTGGCGGATCCCCAGGTGCAGGCTCGCGAGCTGCTGAAATATGTCAGTTTCCCATCCGCGCCGGCTCCCATCCCTCTGGCGAACACGGCGGTCCGGCTCTCCGCCACTCCCGGCGGGATACGGCACCGCGCACCCCTGCTCGGGGAACACACCGGAGAGGTGTTGATGGAGCTTGGCTACACGGAAGCCGAGATCGCCGGGTTGCGGGCGGCGCAGGTGGTGTGAGCTAGCCCTTCTTCGGCGGTTCCACGTGACCACCGAAGCCGAATCGCATCGCCGACAAAATCTTCTCCGCGTACGTATGGTCCTGCCGCGACCGGAACCGCGTGGTGAGCGAAGCAGAAAGAACGTCCGCCGGAGTCGCGGATTCGATGGCCTGGATGATGGTCCAGCGGCCTTCCCCGGAATCGTTGACCACACCCGAGAATTGCGCGAGCTCGCCGTCGCGGGCCAGCGCCAGCGAGGTCAGGTCGAGCAGCCATGACGTGATCACGCTGCCGTACCGCCAGACTTCGGCAATCTCCGCGACGTCGAACTGGAACCGGTACTCGGGCGCGATGTCGGAGACATCGGCGCGCTTCAACAGGTCGAAACCCTCGGCGTAGGCCTGCATCATTCCATACTCGATGCCGTTGTGAATCATCTTCACGAAGTGGCCCGCTCCGCTGGGACCGCAGTGCAGGTAGCCCTGCTCGGCTGTGGTGGCGGTTTCCCGGGTGGCGGTTTTCGGGACGTTGCCGGATCCGGGCGCCAGCGTGCGGAAGATCGGCTCCAGGCGTTCGAACGCCTCCTTGGGGCCGCCGATCATCAGACAGTAGCCCCGCTCCAGGCCCCAGACGCCGCCGCTGGTTCCCGCATCGACATAGTGAATGCCGCGCGCGCCGAGCAACTGCGCGCGCCGGACATCGTCCTTGAAGTATGAGTTCCCGCCGTCGACAATGGCGTCGCCGGGCTGAAACAGCTCGCTCAGCGTGTTCACGGTTTTCCCGGTCGCCTCGCCCGCCGGGACCATCACCCAGGCGGCCCGCGGCGTAGTCAGTTTCCGCGCAAACTCTTCCAGCGTGTATGCGCCCGAGGCCCCCTCGGCCTCCAGAGCCTTCACGTTATCGGGGTTCACGTCGAAAACCACGCAGTCATGGCCGCCCCGCATCAGGCGGCGAACCATGTTGGCGCCCATGCGCCCGAGTCCGATCATGCCGAGTTGCATGAAGATGATTGTGGCACAGCGGCCGAGCGCTTCAGACTTCCCGCAGTCGCTGCGCGGCGGCTTCCGGCGTGATGTCCCGCTGCGCGTCTCCCAGAAGCTCAAAGCCGACCATGAACTTGCGAACCGTCGCCGACCGCAGCAGCGGAGGATAGAAGTGCGCGTGGAAACAGAAGAACGGATATTCGCTCGAATCGGTGGGCCGCTGGTGGAAACCCATGCTGTAGGGGAAAGGCGCTTCGAACACGCGGTCGTAGCGGGCGGTGATTTCGCGAAGACTCTCCGCGAGCGCGATGTGCTGCCCTTCGTCCATCTCCAGCAGGGACGGCGCCGGACGGAAGGGCAGGATCATCGTCTCAAACGGCCACACCGCCCAGAACGGCGCCAGCACCGCGAACTCCTGGTTATGGAAGATCAGCCGCTCGCGAGACTGCATTTCAACGTCCAGGTAATCCCGCAACAGCAGCGAATCGCGCTCCTGGAAGTACTGGCGTTGCAGCGTGCTTTCCTTCAGCAGCGCGCCCGGGACGCTTTCCGTGGCCCAGATTTGGCAGTGCGGGTGGGGATTGCTGGCGCCCATCATCTCGCCGCGATTCTCGAAGATCTGCACCGACCGGATGTCCTGGTTACGGCCGAGTTCCTGGTACTCATCGCGCCAGACGCGCACCACCGCCGCGATTTGATCCGTGCTCATCCGGCTGACCGAGAGCGAATGGTCCGGATGAAAGCACACGACTCGGCAGACGCCCCGCTCCGCCCGCGCGGTCAGAAGGTCCCGATGCAGATGCTCCTCTGGAGGAATGTCCATCTTCAGCGCGGGGAAGTCGTTGTCGAACGTAAAGGTGGAAGTGTAATCCGGATTTCGGCGGCCCCCGGCGCGCGCATTCCCTGGACAAAGGTAGCATGCCGGATCGTAGCTCACGCCCGCGGCCTGCTGCGTTTTCTCCACTTGGCCTTGCCACGGACGCTGGGTGCGGTGGGGCGATACCAGCACCCACTCGCCGTTCAGCGGATTGTATCGCCGGTGGGGTTCGGTGAAAAGGGACATGTTGGAATGCTACCCGCTAGAGGCTTCGCGGCGGCGGACCGTTTCCAGGTGCCGCACCCGTATGACTTCATACAATGAAGATCCGGATGGATCACACTGCGGAATACCACTCGAAGCTGCGCACGGCCGACGATGCCGTCGCGTCGCTGAAAACCGGCGATGTCCTGGTGAAGGGCATGGCGATGGCCGAACCGCCCGCCCTGCTGGCCGCGCTCGCGCGGCGTCTCGAAGCCCGGGAGCTCACCGGCCTGCGCCTGTACTATCTCCACTCGGAGCGCTACGCCGCGGAAACCGTGCTTCGTTACGAGCTGATGGATCGCCTGACGCCATACTGCTTGTTCATGCGCGAGACTGAGCGCAAGCTGATCCAGCGCGGCCTGGAGGACGAGCGCAAAGTAGTGCAGTTCGTCCCCAACTCCTTCCCGGAGCTCCCCCGCTTCTTTCGCGAGGAAATTCACGTTAACGCCACGCTGCTCACCGTATCGCCGATGGATAAGGATGGCAATTTCACGTTCGGCACGAACAACGATTACGGCAACGGCGCCTCGCGATGTTCTGATCGCGTGATCGTCGAGGTGAACCGCCACATGCCTCGAGTACTCGGCGATTCGGCGCTGCACGTCTCCGAGGTCGACGCCATCGTGGAGAACGACATGCCGCTGCTCGAAGCGCCCGCTGCGCCCAACGACCCGGAAGCCGAAACCATCGGAGGCATCGTCGCGGAGATGGTTCCCCACGGAGCCACCATCCAGATGGGCGTGGGAGCGATCCCCAACGCGGTCTGCGCTTACCTGCGCGGCCACCAGGATCTCGGCATTCACACGGAAGTGCTGACCCGCGGCATGCTGGACCTGATCCGCCGGGGCGTCGCCAACGGCCGCCGCAAGTCTCTACATCCCCGGCAGGCGGTGTTCACCTTCACCATCGGTAACCGCGACCTCTACGACGCAATCGACAACAGTCTGCTGTTTGAGAGCCATCCAGTGGATTACGTGGTGAACCCGGCGGTGATCGCGCAGAACGCCAACATGTTCTCTATCAACGCCGCCCTGCAGGTGGATCTCTACGGACAGGTAAACGCGGAATGGCTGAACGGGCACCAATTCACTGGTACGGGAGGCCAGCTTGCCTTCGTTCGCGGCGCATACCAGTCCGCCGGTGGCCGTTCCATTATCGCGCTGCCGGCGACCGCCGCCAAGGGCACGATTTCGCGGATCGTTCCCAACCTGCAGGGTCCGATTACCGATACCCGAATCGACACCAATTGCGTCGTTACGGAGTTCGGAGTGGCGCAGTTGAAGGGGAAATCCTCAAGCGAGCGGGCGCTGGCGCTGATCGCGATCGCCCATCCGGATTTCCGCGACGAGCTTCGCAAGGCGGCCAGAAAGTTGTACTTGATTTGAAGCCCGCCCCCGCGCTTCTGTTGGCGTTTCTCCCGCTGGCCGCCCAGGAACCGGCGCGCCCGGAGCTGCCCGCCTCTCCCCCAGCGGGAGCGTTGAAGCTCGACGGCCGCCTGGATGAGGCCTTTTGGCAAACCGCCCAAGTGGCGGAACTTGTTCAGCAATCGCCCCGCCCGGGCGAGCCGACTCAATACAAGACACGTATTCGCGTTCTGGTTACGCGCGATTACCTGTACGTCGGCGTCGAATGCGAGGATCCGCAGCCCGCGCGCGTCGCCATTCACACGCAGCAGCGGGATGGAGAGCTGAACGGCGACGATCACCTGGCTTTCGCGCTGGATACCTACGGCGACCGCCGAACGGGCTACTACTTCGCCATCAATGCGGCGGGCGCCAGAGTCGACGGCCTGATCGCGAACCCGGAGCGGCCTTCGTTGGATTGGGACGGAATCTGGGACGCCCGCACCGCGCGAACCGGGACCGGCTGGACCGCCGAGCTGGTAATTCCCGCCAAGACCCTCAACTTCACCCCCGGTTTGTCGCGCTGGGGCTGGAACGTCGAGCGATACGTCGCTCGTGAGCAACTGCGGCTGCGCTGGTCGTCCCCCACGCTCGATTCGTTCCTCGTCGACCTCAGCCGCGCCGGCTACCTGACCAACGTGGAGGCGCTCCGGCAAGGTTGGGGTCTGGAAGTAAGCCCTTACCTGGTCGGCCGCGTTCTCGGTTCGTTCGGGACCGGTCCGCGGGCGTGGCGGTTGCAGCCCGGCGTGGACATGACCTACCGCATCACGCCCCAGCTCGCCGCCGTGCTCACCGTGAACACCGACTTCGCCGAGACGGAGGTGGATTCACGGCAGCTCAATACCACGCGATTCCCTTTGTTCTTCCCGGAGCGGCGCGCGTTCTTCCTGGAAGGCGCCAACCAGTACGAGTTTGGCCTGGGGTTGGGGACCAACTTCATCCCGTTCTTCAGCCGCCGCGTCGGCCTGTTCGGAGGGGAGCCCGCGCCGATCGATGCCGGAGTGAAGCTCAACGGCCGCGCCGGGCGCTGGAACATCGCGTTTCTGGATGTCCAGACCCGCGACAGCCGTTTCGCCCCCGGCACCAATCTGCTGGCTTCGCGCATATCTTATGACCTCACCGATCGCTTTCGCGTCGGGGGCATCCTCACCAACGGCAATCCCTCCGGCCGCGGGCGCAGTACTCTTGCCGGCGCGGACGCGGTGTGGAGAACCTCCCGCTTCCGCGGCAACAAAAACTTCCTGATCGGCGGATGGGTCGCGGGGACCGCGGGGGACATGCCTGCCGGAAGCCCAATCGGTTATGGGGCCAAAATCGATTATCCGAACGACCGGTGGGATTGCCAGGCGCAGTTCCAGGTTTTCGGCGAGGCCCTGCGGCCGGCGCTCGGTTTCCTGCCGCGCCCGGCGGTCCGCCGCACCAACTTCGGCTGCGACTGGCGGCCGCGGCCGCGGGAGGACGGACCACTGGGCTGGATCCGCCAGGAGTTCTTCGAGAACCAATTTACCTTCGTCTGGAATCACCGCGGCGTGCTGGAAAGCTTTCGTTATTTCATGGCGCCCATCAACATCCAGACGCAGCGCGGCGATCGCTTCGAGTTCAACTGGGCGCCGCAATACGAGTTCCTTCCCGTGCCCTTCGAGGTGACTTCCGGCGTCGTCCTGCCGGTCGGCGAGTACTCGTTTCAACGCTGGAGGCTGGAAGCCGAGACCAGCCGCCACCGGCGCGTCCGCTTCGGGAACACCACCTGGTTCGGAACCTTTTACAACGGTACTCTGACCGAATGGCGCGACTACGTGAATTGGACCTCACCGGGCGGACGGTGGCTCATCGGGCTTACCGCCCGCAACAACTTCGGCAAGCTGCGGCAAGGCAATTTCGTGCAGAGGCTCTGGCAGGCCGATTTCGCTCTTGCCTGGAACCCGAACCTGGTGCTCACCAGCTTCGTCCAGTTCGACAACGAGTCAAATAACTTCGGAACCAACACCAGGCTGCGCTGGACCATCCAGCCGGGGAACGATCTGTTCATCGTCTGGAACCGGGGCTGGAAACGGCTCCTGCTTAGCCCCGGCGAACTTGGCCTGATTCCGGAAACCGAGCTGATCGCCGTAAAGCTTCGCTGGACGTTCCGCAGATAAAGCCGCCCGGATCTAGGGCGCCCCGGCCGCGCCCCTTCGCCGCACGGCGGTCCGTTCGCTTTCATCCACTTCCATGCGAAAGATGTCGGGTCGCGCATAGTGGCCCACGGCGTCGAAGTCAAACTTGCCCCGTGGAATCTGGCGCAAGTCGAGATCGGCCGTCAGCAGAGCTTCTCCTTCGTAGTGGGGTCCAGCCAGCACTTTCCCGAAGGGATCCACAATCATGCTGCCTCCGCGGCACTGGCAGTCTTTCTCCTCAGCCGGGTAATCAGCCGGGTAATCGGCGCGCGTCGTGAACTGGTTGGCGGACAACACGAAGCAGCGTCCCTCCACGGCGATGTGACGCATGGAGGCGGCCCACACATCGCGATGATCGGCAGTGGGGGCGCAATACAGAGCGATCCCCTTGGCGTACATAGCCGTCCGCAATAAAGGCATGTAGTTCTCCCAGCAGATCACCGCGCCCAGCCTGCCGTATTCGGTATCGAACACGTTCAGCGTGGACCCGTCACCGTAGCCCCAGCAGAGGCGCTCCATCGCCGTCGGCATCACCTTCCGATGCTTGCCCAGGAACGAGCCGTCGGGAGCAAGGAACAGCACCGTGCAGTACAGCGTTCCGCCCTCGCGTTCAATCACGCCGATTACCAGAAACAGCGAGTTCTCCAAGGCTATGGCGCCCAGCGTGTCCACCACCGGACCGGGAACATCCACGGCGCTTTCCCAATAGCGGCGGAACCACTCGCGGCCCTCGTCGGTGCGGTTGCCCACCACGGCGCCGAACCGTTGGCCCCGCGGATACGCGCTCAGGAAGGCCTCCGGAAACACGGCCAGCTTCGCCTTCTCGCGCCCCGCGGCGGCCGCCCAATGGCGAACCCGTTCCACGCTGCGCGGGAGATCGAAGGAAACCGGCGCGGCCTGGACCACGGCGGCGCGAAGGTTCGATTGGGCCATCCCTACATTATCGGACGGCGTCCCGCCGGCAGTACGACTCAGCCCTTCGGGAAGTTCGGACTCTGCTTGATCTCGCGGATCTGCAGGATGTGCCGCATGGAATGGGATGTGATCATCACGAACCATTGGTAGCAGTCCTGTCCGGAGTCGAGGAAGCGCCGCCCGCGCATGTCTTCCTGCGAGTTCTTCGCCGTGTCGAGCATCTGGGCTCGCAGCTTGCGGAACTCACCCAGTGGGGTCGCCAGATCCGTGTAGCGGCCCTTGGCGGTGCGTGCTTCCCCGGTCTTGTTCCGGCGGGTGCGGTCGATGCCGTACCAGAGCATGTCGGCGTCGAGAGTTCGAGGCGCCTTGAAGTCCGTCACCGGCTTCTTCATCGAATCCTGGAATTGCGCCCAGTACTGCGGCTCGGCCACCGCCAGATGCTCGATCACATCCAGCACGCTCCACGATTCGTCCGACGCTCTCCACTTTAACTGCTTGTCGGACAGCGACTTCACTTCGTCGGCAATCCACTGCTCGGTCATCTCCAGGTGCGAGACCAGGCGGGCGCGCTCCTGCGTTGTCAGAGGCGTATCCGCGAACAGCGGTAAAACAAGGAACAAAGAGGCGAGTGTGCGCATTGCATCCGAGGATAGCGCCGCCCCGCGCTCCCAGGGCAGAGACTCGGGACGAAGCCCCACCTTCGAGTGGTGGATCCTCCCCAACGCAGGGCCAAACGCAACTTGGTTTTCTGGCAAAATCAAGCGTGGCTACCCGTCGGATCCTTGCCGTCGCCGATCATCCGGATATGCTTAGCCTGATCGGCGAGACGCTGCCCAGCCTGCACTGCGAGATCGAAACCGTTCCGTCCACTTCCGAGCTGCTCCCAAAACTGAAGGAGAAGTCCTTCGATCTGATTCTCACCGGCGCCGAGAGCGATCTGGAGCAGGATCTCGCGCTGCTTCGCGACATTCGCGCCATCAACCCGCGGGTTCGAGTAGTGGTGTTCACGCCTTCGGAGGCCGCGGATGGCATCATCGCGGCGATGCGGGAGCATGTCTACGCCGTGTTTTCGCGCCCTTTCGACCCCATCGAAGTGCGTGACCTGATCTGCCGCACGTTCGACGGTCCTGCCTGGGACGACGGGATTCAAGTAATGTCGGCGCGTCCCGACTGGATCGCGCTGCGTGTTGCCTGCCGGCTGGAAACCGCCGAGCGCGTCATCCAGTTCATGCACGAACTCCGCACCGGCCTGCCGGACGAAGTGAAAACCCCCATCGCCATGGCCTTCCGCGAGATCCTGATCAACGCCATGGAGCACGGCGGGGGGTTCGACCCTTCCAAGTTCGTTGAGATTAACGCCGTCTGCACCCGGCGCGCGCTGGTGTACCACTTGCGCGATCCAGGCTCCGGATTCGCTCCCGGCGCCACTGAACACGCCGCGACTCTGGAGGATCCCGTTGTCCATATGGAGGCGCGCGAGAGCAAGGGCATGCGCCCCGGCGGCTTCGGCATCCTGCTGGCCCGGCAGTTGATGGATGAAGTAATCTACAACGAAGCCGGCAATGAAGTGGTGCTGATCAAGTACCTCGACCAATGACACTGCTGCGCCCGGCGAACGCGGAGGATCTCGGCTTCCTGCTCGCGGCCGAAGCTGCGGCGAGCAAGGCGGGCTTCGTGTCCGCAAACTCGCGCGAGGAGCACCTCGCGGCAATGTCCAGTCCCGATGCCGCCTACTTCGTGATCGGCGACTGCCAGGGTTACGCCATCTTCCTCGGGTTGCAATCGCCCCACCATGCGTTGGAATTGAAGCGCGTGGTGATCACCGCCCCCGGACAGGGGCTTGGGCGCCGTGCGTTCCAGGAATTGCTGCGATACGCCTTCGTGGAACGGAAGGCGCACCGCCTTTTCTTCGACGCATTTGACGACAACGCCCGCGCCCTTCACTTGTACCGCGGCCTCGGCTTCCGGGAGGAGGGCATCCTCCGGGAAGCCGCGCTACGGCAGGACGGCTATCGCAACCTGGTGCTGTTCTCGATGCTGGCGGCGGAGTACGAGACCTGGACCCGCGCCCCGGCTACTGGCCGATCACGATGAACAGGTTTTGATTATTCGGCACGCCGTCCACCGTCAGATCGATGGGCTGATCTCCCGGCGCGACGAACGGGACCGTCACGTTGAACTGGTACAGACCGATGCTCTGCGCCACCATCCCGGCGAACGTCACCGGCGCGGGCACGCCGCCGATACGGATCTGGAACGGCGAGGAGATCGCGGAGGCCTGGGCGGCAACGACGCCCGCCTGCGTCGGCGGATTCGTGGGGCCGCACCCCAAGGCGTAGATCGAAATCGTGTCGCCCGGTTTCGCCGCCACAAAAGCGACGCCCGCCAGCATCCCGGGATTGCCGATGTAACGCGAGAAATCGGGCGTCAAAGCCACCACGTATTGCTTGCCGTTGATCAGGAACTGCGGCACGCTCTGCAGCGTCGGTGAAAGCCGGCTCCGCGTCGCCGTCACCGTGTTGCTGTTTCCCAGGGGCGTCCGCACTTGAATCGAAACCGCGCCCGCGGCCGTGTCCTCCGGCGTGTTCACATTGATCTGGTTCGCGCTGATGTAGTAGATGTACGCGGGCCGCCCGTTGATCAGCACGCTGATTCCATCCAGCGAAGTCGGCGCGTTCACTCCGTTGAAATCCGCCCCCGCCCACAGCCGTTGCGTGGAAGCGAAATTGGACCCGTAAATCTCCAGGTACGTGTTGGAGGAGAACCCCGCGTTTCCCAGGAACGATGTCACCACCGGGTTGGCCGTGCGGATGGCCGGAACGGGCGGCGGCGAGATTTTGCGGATCTTCACGTTCACACGGTCCGCGAAATACAGATTGCCTTCGGGGTCGATGACAATACCGCACGGGCCATTCACTTGCGCCCGCACCGCCGGACCGCCGTCGCCGCCCGCGCCGTTGGTCCCGGTTCCCGCGTACGTGGTGACGATGCCGCTCGGGTCCACCTTGCGGATCCGCGCATTCAGGTAATCCGAAATGAAGACATTGCCGCCGGAATCCACGCCGACGCCCGCCACTCCGCGAAACACCGCCGAGGTGGCCGGTCCGCCGTCCCCGCTGAAGCCGACCGCGGATCCGCCCGCCACGGTGGTGATCACGCCTGAAGGCGAAACGCGGCGGACACGGGCGTGCCCGAAAAAGCGCAGATCGCCGTCATCGGTGAAATAAAGGCTGCCGTCGGGACCCAGCGCCAGCCAGACCGGACAACTGTCCGCCGAGGTGGCTGGGCCGCCGTCGCCGGAGGCCTGCGTGCAAAGACGTCCGGACCCGGCCACGGTGGTAATCACGCCCGCGGGGTTCACCCTTCGCACCCTGTAGTTGCCCACGTCGGCGATGTACACATTGCCCGCCGCATCCACAATTACGCTTTGCGGCAGGTTCAGGCGGGCCGCGGTCGCCGGCCCGCCGTCGCCGGTGAAGCCCGCCACGCCCGCCCCCGCGAACGTAGTGATGATGCCGTTCGGAGCCACTCGGCGAATTCGTGCATTCCCGTAGTCGGCGACGTAAATGCTCCCGTCAGGGCCGATTGCCACACCGGCGGGCAGCCGCAACTGCGCCGCCGTGGCCAGCGCGCCATCACCCGAATAGCCCGGCGTCCCGTTACCGGCGACCACGGTGGTCACCCCCAGCCGGTCTACTTTGTAAACCGAAGCCCGGGTCACATCAGCGGCGTACAGATTGCCCGCCCCGTCCACCGCGATGTTCTGTATATCGCCCCAACTCGAATTCCCTCCGACCGTGTTGATCGTCTGCGTCCACGCGGACAGCGCGGCGACCGCGGCCAGCAAACAGCTATGCAAGATGGTCTTCATGTTATTTTCCTTTCTGAACGGAAGGCGCTGGCGATTTCGCCGTTTTCAGCCAGTACTGATGAGTTGCCTGCGTGGTCTTGCGATCCAGCGGACCGCTGGCCATCAGCAGCACCACGTACTCGACCAGATTCGGAACCCTGACTCCGAGTACGCGAGAAGGGAACAGGCGGGCGTGAACCATCGTGTATCCGGCGCACTGTTCCGCCACCGGATCCGTGCGGTTCACAAACCCCTCCTCGATGCGCAGCCGGGCCGCCATCGGCGGCAGCCGCACGCTTACGGGATCCCACCGCTTGGTGCCCGGCTTGGGTGAGTTCATGTAGAACGTGCTCTGCCCCAGGCATCGCGGAGGCGGCCGAACGTTGACACGCGCACCCTGCTCGTTATCGATCCAGAAAATGTCGCGCGTTCCGATGGAGAGCGCGGCGGGACCCGTGTCCCAGGAGATCGGACCGTATTTCCTCGCCAGGTTCGCCACCACCGCTTCCTGGCGCGGCACTTTTCCGTCCTCGGCGAAATGGGCCACCCACGTGACCTTGGAGATCAGCGCCTCATTCGGAGGCATGGTCACCAGGAAGTAGAAACCCTCCCCCTGACCCACGGCGTTGATCCCGTACGTCAGCGCCGACGGCAGTCCCGCGTACGGGATACTGTCCGGCGCAAGCCTCATGTTGGGGTTGTGCGCCCGCAACAGCGTCATCGCTTCCTTGATGGGCATGCCGAGCCGGATGCCCTCGATATCGAATTCCGCGGCGCCCAACCCCAACGAAACGAGTGCGACTGCCAGGAACAGTTTCAATTGCGGCCTCCAGCCGGGCTACCACTTGCATCACGCGACGCGTAAAATGTGGAAGCCCCTTCCGTCGCGCGGAACGAGCGTGACATAGGGCTTGTTGAGGAGTCCTGACGGACGTCTAAAGAACTCTAAAGGAGGCTAAGTCCATGCTCAGCAACGGGAACGACGCTATGCAGGACCCTCCCCAGCGTCTCGAAGGCCGCCTCTGGCGCTTCGGCAAGTGCGAATATGATGAAACTACCCGGCAACTTCGTGTGGAAGGACGGGTTACGGATCTCGAGTCCAAGCCGTTGGACGTCCTGCAGCAATTGCTGCTGCACGCCGGCGAGGTGCTGACCAAGGACGAATTGCTGGAAGCGGTTTGGCCAGGCCTCAACGTCGTGGACGGCTCCCTGGCTACCGCGGTGTCCAAGCTGCGAAAGGCGATCGGCGACGAAGACCAGACCGTCATCCTGACCGTTCCGCGCATCGGCTACCGTTTGGGAGCACCCGTTCAATCGAAACGCGTCTCCCCTCCGGCAATGCCGGAGCTGGGCTTCCAGCCCGGCGGCGTCGTCCCCGGCCGCGATCAGTGGCGCCTCACCAGGAAACTGGATGTCTCCCTCTCGAGCGAGGTGTGGCTGGCCGAACACGCCAAGACCGGAGACCGCCGGGTCTTCAAATTCGCCGCCGACGGACTCCGCTTGCAGGCTTTGAAACGTGAAGTGACCATCGCCCGCTTCCTCCAGGAATCTCTCGGCGCGAGACCCGTTTTCGTCCGGGTACTCGAATGGAACTTTGAGCAGCATCCCTATTACATCGAAAGCGAATACAGCGGCGTCGACCTAAACGAGTGGGCGCAGTCCCAGGGCGGTCTGTCCGCCGTGCCGATCGAGACGCGGCTCCGCGTGCTGACGGACGTGGCACGGGCGCTCGCGTCGGCGCATGCGATCGGAGTCCTGCACAAGGATCTTAAGCCCGCCAATATTCTCATCTCGCCCGCCGGTGCCGGCTGGCAGGTCCGCGTGGCCGACTTCGGCAGCGGAAGCCTTCTGGAACCCGGACGCCTGGATCAATTCGGAATCACCAATTTGGGCTTCTCCACGGGCGAAGGTCCGGTAACCGGCACGCCCCTTTACGTCGCCCCGGAGGTGCTCGCCGGGCAATCGCCCACCGCCTTGGCCGACATCTACGCCATGGGGGTGGTCCTGTACCAGTTGGCGGTCGGCGATTTTCGCCGGCCCTTATCGCCGGGATGGGAAAGCGACGTGGCCGACCCGCTGATTCGCGAGGACATCGCCGAGGCCGCGTGCGGCGATCCGCGGCGCCGCCTGAACTCAGTGGCCGCACTCGCCGACCGCCTCGATAGCCTCGAACAGCGCCGCGCCCGGCGCGGCGAAGTGGAAACGGCTACAGAGCGGGCTCGCATCGCCGAGCAGCAGCTCGCCCGCGCCCGGGCTCGCCGCCCCTGGGCCGTCGCCGCCATGCTGCTGCTCCTGACCGGGCTGGCCGCCGCGCTGGCCCTCTACCGCAACGCGGCCGAAGAACGCACCAGGGCCAACCGCCAGCAGGAGATCGCCGAATCGGTCAACCGGTTCCTCGCCGACGATCTGCTCGGTAGAGGCAACCCGTTTCTCAGCGGCAAGTCCGGCGAGTCCCTGGTGGACGCCATCCGGCTGGCTTCGGGCGATATCGACCGGCAATTCCGCAATGAGCCGCAGGTGGCTGCCCGCCTTCACCATGCCATCGCCAAGGCGTTCGACAATCGGACCGACTACACGGCGGCGCGAGTCGAGTATACGCGCGCCGCGGATCTGTACCGGAAAGCGGGCGGTGATCTGGCGCCCGATGCCCTGGTGGTCCGGCTGCAGCAAGCCGCCATGGAGGCTCGAACTTACACCGAAGGATCCCTGGCGCGTGCCCAGGCAATCCTGAAAGAGGAAGAGGCCAAGATCCCGCGCCTGCGGCGCACGCCCGAAGCGCTTCCTGTCTGGCTCGCCTCCGCGCGCGGAATGATCGCGTTGATCTCGAATGACGCCAAACTCGCGGCCGCCCAGTTCCAGACCGCCTACGAGCGATCGAGAACCATTCCCGGATTCGACGAGATGGGCCAGCTCACACTGAAGCAGCGGATGGCGTTCGCGCACATCCGCATGGGCGACGGCCCGCGCGCTGAGCATCTGTTCCGGGAATTGATCTCCGACTTCACCCGTCTTCACGGAGCCGATAGTCCCAACGTGCTGCGCGTCCGCCTGAACCTCGCCCAGGCGTTCATGATCCAGGGCAAGCACAAGGATGCGGTTGCCGAGACCACGGCCATCTATCCGCATTATGTGGAGCGGCTGGGCGAGGATCACGAACTCGCGATGCAGGTTCTCACCACCCGCGCCGAATCGGAAGGCGCCCAGGGCATGTGGGAAGAAGCCATTCGCGACGACCTGAAGATCCACCAGCTTGCCGTCAGAAAACAAGGCCCGCTCTCGTTTTTCGCCATCGCCACGGAGTCTGACGCGGCGCTGGCGATGTGCCGCGCCGGCCGGATCGACGAAGGCGCCGGCCACGCGCTGCGCGCCTACCAGTCCTCGGTAAAGGGGTTCGGCCCGCGGGCGGGACTTACCGGCGGCGTCGCCCACACACTGGCCAACTGCTGGATTCAACAGGGGAAATTGGCGGACGCCTCGCGTGTTCTGGAGGAAATCGACGTCGCCGCGGTGGCGCAGTTAGCCGGATCCAAGGACTGGCACGCCAACCTGGAATTGTCTCGCGCGGAGATCGCCTACCGGCAGGGTAACTTCGATTCCGCCCGGCGGCTGCTCCAGGCCGCCGCTCCCGTGCTCTCGAGGGCGGATGCCGAACCCTACCAGAAGCGCGCGCTGGAACGCCTGATGGCAGCCGTCCCCGCCTCGCAAGCCGGCAAATAGCCGCTGGGCGACCGGGAGTGGCGCCTCTCAGGCGCTGTAACCTTGTTCGCGTTGCTTCTCGTCCTTTCTCATCGGGCAAGCTCCCACCAATCCAAGGAGAACCATGAACATTTCGAAATCTTTGCGTGTCGTCGCCCTAAGTCTGGCTGCCGTCTGCGCCTTCGCAGCCGATGTCACCGGCAAGTGGACCGCGACCATGGAAGGCCCTCGCGGGGCCCAAACCACCACCTTCAACCTGAAAGCCGACGGCGAGAAGCTGACCGGCACCGTGGAAGGCGCCCGCGGAGGTCCCGCCGAGATCTCCGACGGCAAAATCTCCGGGGACGACATCTCGTTCGCCGTGGTCCGCGAAGTTCAGGGCAACCAAATGAAGATCCTCTACAAAGGGAAAGTCAGCGGCAACGAGCTCAAGATGCAGGTGACGCGCGAGGGCGCGGATCAGAGCCGCGAAATCGTGGCCAAGCGCGCAACCAGCTAATCGCCTCCTCCAGACGTTGGCCGGCTTACGAAACAGTAAGCCGGCCAACCCCCGCCCGGCACCCTCTTGCCAGGATGGTATAATTCGGGAGTGCGTGATTCTAGCCGTTCTTGTGAACCCAAACTCTCCGGGACACAGGGCAGGCTTCCCGTCTTCACATAAAGCCAATAAAAACAATTAGATAGGAGCTTGAAAGCTGATGCGGAGGATGCTTTCCACTGGTTTGCTGGTATTTTCGGGTTTGGTAGGAACCGCTGAAGTCACCGCCGTGGCCGACGTCGAGGTTCCGCTTCCCCCCGATCCCCGTTTGTTGAAACTGAGACAGTATTTCGAGCAATACGATTGCCCTCTCAGCCGGATGTCCGAGACGTTTCTTGAGGTTGCCGACACTCACGGGCTGGACTGGCGGCTGCTGCCCAGCATTTCGATGGTCGAGTCTAGCGGCGGTAAGTACTTCAAAAATAACAACGTTTTTGGCTGGGACAACTGCCGGTACCGGTTTGCGTCGATTGAGCAAAGTATCCACCAGGTAGGCAGAAGCCTTGCCAAGTCCGACACCTACCGGGGCAGAGACCTCAACAGCCTGCTGCGGATCTACAATCCCGCCCGCCCGGAATACCCCAGAGTGATCCGGATGGTGATGCAGGAGATCGCCAGCGTAAAGATCCCTGCCGCCAGGGTCAACTGATGGTTGCTTAGTTCCCTTCGAGCGACGACAGCCCGAAGTACATCCCGGCGAAGACGATCACCGCCGCCGCCACGTAAATCACCCAGCGGACCGCACGGTCCCGCTTCGAGGGCTCAAGGCCCGTCTTTTCCATCTGGGCATCTAAACTGTCGAACATGTCCCCTCCTTCGAATCTCACAGGAACGGCTCGTATAAATGATGCCGATGTGATTATAAGCCTCTGCAGCGCGGAGTCAAAGGCCCCTGGGTGATCCGTCCCGGTTGACTCCGCCCGCAAGACCGCGAAACCATGGTGATTCCCATGGCCTCCTCCGCCGCGAACACACCATCCCATCCGATCGCCGTCTGGCTGCAAGCTTGCCGTGTGCAATCCCTGGCCATCTCGACCATCGGCGTATGGTCCGGTGTGGCGCTGGCCGCTTATGACGGCTGGTTCGATCCGGCGAAAGCCCTCCTTGCCTGGCTGGCCTCCGTGCTGATCCAGGCGGGAACCAACCTGATCAATGTCCACCACAACTACAAGGCGCACTCCACGTCCGATGCCCGGGCGTCCAGCGCCGTGCTGCGGTTCGGGCTGCTGACTTCCAGCCAGGTTCGCAACGGCGGTCTGGCTTGTTTCGGGGCCGGGATGACCGCGGGAATCGCGCTGGCTTACCTGTCCGGCCCGGTGATCCTGGCGATCGGGATTCCGAGCATCGCCGCCGGCTATTTCTATGCGGGGCCCCCGGTCCGCCTGGGCTACCTCGGGCTGGGCGTGGTCACGGTTCTGATCTTCATGGGTCCCGTGATGGTTTGCGGCAGTTACTTCGTGATGGCGGGTCACGTTTCGGCGGGGGCAGTGGCGTTGTCGATCGCGATCGGCATGCTGGCCGCCTCCGTGATGCATATCAACGACCTGCGCGACTACGACGCGGACCGCAAGCACGGGAAGCGCACGCTGGCCACGCTGCTGGGGCGGGGCGCGGCTCGCTGGGCGCTGGCCGCGATGGTGGCCGTGGCGTTCAAGGCGGTTCTGGGCGGCGTTCTGGCCGCCTGGCTGCCGCTTTCCGCCGTTGTCGTGCTGGCTGGTGTTCCCCTGGCCGTTCCACCGTTGCGTCTGGTGTTCCGGGAGACCGATCCGGCCGCGTTGAACCGGGCGTGGTTCGCGCAGGTGCGGCTGCACCTGATCTTCGGGCTGTTGCTGATCGCAGGGCTGGCCGCGGCGCTCTGGATCCGCTGAGAATCAGGGATGTAATAACGCGGAAATCCTGGACCAGTCCAGTTCCCGCCACATTTGGGCATGACGGAAGCAGCCTTGCGGCGGCGCCCGGTAGGCTTTCGCCGTGAACGAGACGATCCGGTCGCCTTCCAACTTCGCGCAACGTCCGAAATCGTTGATCCAGAGGATCTGCGCGGCGGAACGCGGCAGTTGGAAATCGAAGTAATCCCAATTGGTCATCACGATCTCATGGCAGCCCGGCGAGGTTCCCGCCGCCAGGACCGTGCCGTAAGTGTAATAGCGGCCCTGTTTTTCCGCGGCATTTGAAAAGGGCGCCAGACAGGAGGGCTGGGCAGCCTGTTCCGCGGTCAGCGCGGCCAGCCGGCGCGCCGCCTCAGCGGCGGCGTCCACCGGATTCCAATACCACAAGCCTTTCTCGTCGCGTCCGGGATTCGCCTCCGCCGCGGCACGCTCCCGGTTGTAGGCAAGTTCCCGTTCCATGGAGCGAAGACGCGTCTCGTAGCCGGAAGGTCGCGTCGTCCGCAGGTTCCCGTAGCTTTTCTCGAAATTCTCACGGAACGCCGTTTCGTACTTCTCCGACTGAACTTCCTCGTTCTTGGCCTTCAGGGAAGCGAGCCGGGACTCGGCCGCCTGCCGGTCCTTCTCATGATTCGGCAGGACCGCCTTCAGCGCGCGGCCCAGAGGAACGGCCACCCACGGGTCGCGGCCCGGACGCAGCACCAGCAGCGCAGTCCCGTCGTAAACCGGCAGTCCCGACAACGTGCCGGTTACCCGGGGGCGCAGGTGGAACTCCACCGGCGCGCGATCCCGGCCCCGGCTCTCCTCCGCCACCACAGGTTGCTTCAGCGCGCCCGGAAGCCGGTTGAATGTGTAGTAAACGGATTCCGTTTCCCCCTTCACCGACAGCCGCCAGCGGCCGTTGCTCAATATGTCTTCGTGGTAGAACGGAAACAGGCCTGTCTCATAGATCAGCGGAAGGCGTGCCGGCGGCACGCCGGACGGAGCACTGAGCACCTGCTGAGCACGCAACAAGCGCGCTTCGTTCACCCAGAATCCTTCCGCCTCGGACCCGGTGGGAGTAGCTTTGAGGGCGGCGGCAAGCGCGTCCAACCTGGCGATCGCCTGCTGGCGTTCCGCCGGCGTATAAGCCGGAATCGGAGGCTCCGGTCCATAGGGGTTGTAGTTCGCCTTCCAGAATACCTTCCGTTTCCAGGCATGCCGGATAGCGGGATTGGGTGAACTGACCAAACCCTCCGGGTCGTTGGCATCCAGAGGCGGCGTCTCATATGCCGGTTGCTGCGCCAGCAATGCGGCGGGCAACCATAGGACCAGCAGAAGGCGCATGGGTCGAATGTAGCCGCAGCACCCCGAGCCCGTCAAATGAATGGAACGTTAACGCTTGGCTCTCTGCGCCTCCACCTGACGGTGGATCTCCGCCTCGGATCGCTCGATCAACCGGCGAAAACCTTCCGGATCCACGAAGGAGCCCTTCTCGCGCTTCTGCTCCATCCGGAAGAAGCTCGGGTGAGAAGCGGTGAAGATGTCGCAGCGAAGGGAACGGAGAACGCGGAACGTTTTCTCGAAGTCCGCGATGATGTCCGGATACTTGGGGTTGTTCACCAGCTTGTAGTCCGGCGCGGTCATGCTGCAGGTGGACACCCAGTCGTACTGTTTGCCGTTTTCCTTGAGTATGCCGGTCCAGGTGGTGCAGCCCTTTGTGTGTCCCGGCGTGATCCGCGCGATGAGCCGGGTGCTCCCCACTTCGATGGCGTCGCCGTCTTTCAGGAGGCGATCCGCCTTGCCGCCTTCATAGGACAAGCTGTCGCCGAACTGCGGATCGTCCAGCCCGCCGCGTTCGAACTGCGGCGCATCCTCCGCCGAAAGAAGAATCTTCGCGCCAGTCAGCCGGCGCATCTCCACCAGCCCGCCCACGTGGTCGTTGTGCGCATGGCTCGCCAGCAGGTACCGGATGTCCTCGGGCTTGAGGTTGAGCTTGCGGATCGCCGCCATCACCAGGGGCACGGTCTCGCGAAAACCGCTGTCGATGAGGATGTGGCCTTTCGGATCGGTAACCAGAAACGCGGAGACGCCGCTGGCGCCGACGTAGTAAAGGTTGCCGGCGATTTTGAAAGGCTCCACCGGCTGGTTCCACTCGTCCACCGCCTTGGAGTATTGGGCGGCGGCCGCGGACGCTAATAAGAAAAGAAGCAGAAAAACCGGCATCAGAGTCTTGAGACGAGAGAAAGGTCCGAAACGTTCGAAAGGACCAGTCTACTTCTTCGCGTCGATGTGCCGCAGGAACTCGAGCACGTGGCGCTTCACGTCTTCCGGCGCTTCCTGCTCGGTCCAATGCCCGACGCCTTTCAACAGCACCTTCCGCCAGAGATTCGGTACGCTCTGTTCCAGCCGGTCGACGCCGGCGCGCGCAAACTCCACCACCGCGTCATCCTCGCCGCCGATGTACAACGTGGGCTGCGACAGCTTGCGGCCCATCAGAAACGCCGACATCGCCCACCAGGCGTCCTGGGCGCGATACCAGTTCAAGCCTCCGCGAAATCCGGTGCGGCTGAATTCCTTGGCGAAGTAATCCAGGTCCTCCGGCTTGAGCCAGGAAGGAAGCTTGTCGCCGGGATCGACGCAGCCGTCCAACGCCTTTTCATTCTTGCCGAAGACATATCGCCACCGATGCTCCTTCGGGATACTGCCCGAAGTGGAGTAGTAAAGCATTCGAAGCGACTTGCGGACGTCCGCTTCCAGCTCCTTTTCGGCCACGCCCGGCGCCTGGAAATAATACTGATAGAACTGTTGTCCGGCGGGCACGCGGCGCTGCATGCCTTCGGTGGGCTTCAATCCTCCTTCGCCCCGCGCGCCGTACGGGACGCTCAACAGCACCAGCGCGCGGAACACATCGGGTCGCATGGCCGCGGCTGTGGACGCGGCGGAAGCGCCCCAGTCGTGGCCCATGATCACCGCCTGCTCGTATCCCAGCAGCTTCACCAGCGCGACCAGGTCCGCGACGTGGTGGTTCATCGTGTAGGCTTCGATTTCCTTGGGCGCGTCCGTTTGCCCGTACCCGCGCATATCGGGCGCCACCGCTTTGTATCCCGCGCCCGCAACCGCCGGGATGATGTGCCGCCAGCTATACCAGAGTTCGGGGAATCCGTGCACCATCAGCACCAGGGGTCCTTCGCCCTGCTCGGCGATGTGCATGTTGATCCCGTTCACCGCCACCGTGCGATGGCGGATCGGGCTGCTGGAGGTCTGCGCGAGCATGGACACCCCGAGGGTCAGAAGAAGCGCGGCGGATTTGAGCATACCGCTATCCACGTTACCTCAGACCGCGAAATGGCGGCGATCACTCCTCCGCTTCGCGCGGGTTGCCGATGACGATCGGCGACAATTCCTGATCCGGAGTCCAACCCGCCTGCAGCATATCCCACACATAGCCGAGCACGGTCTGCCCCTGATACTCAACGTTTTCGGCAACCTCAGACCGGACGTCGTCCGCCAGATAGGTGCGGACCATCACCTTGAACAGGTCATCGCCGTTCTTCAGCCCCACGGCCCATTCCGTCCCGGGGATGCTGGCGCCATCCTCCTGCAGGAAATTGGCGTTCATCGCGCCCTCGATGCGCATCATCCAGTCGTTGTTGTCGTCCATCGGTTCCTCCGAACCCTCGGGCTGCTGGCGCCCGCGGGAAACGCCTATGGTAGCGTATTGGGTATGAGCACGACCTGCCGGATTGCGCTTACCTTCAGCTTGGCCGCGTGTGCCTTCGCCAACCGTCTTCCCTCGAACCAGGTGCGCGGCGAGTACATTGAAGCCCGAACCGCGGATATTTATACCGGACCCTGCTTCGCCAATTCCGAGATGAACCACACCGGCGATCTCGCCGTGATGGGCTGGAGCATCGAGAAGGGCGCGTGGAACGGCGTGAAGCTGGATGGGCTGAAGGTTGCCGCGGTGCTGCGCGCCCAGTCGACCCTGGGCGTGGATCCGGGCGCCGTTCGTAGCGTCCTGATCCTGGATGAAAAGGCCGATGTGAGCCAGAGGCTCGCGCTGCGGGCGTTCGCCGAGAAGATGGGCGGGGCACTGCTTTCGGGAATCGTGCGCACCGAAACCGCGCCCATGAAATTCGAGTCCGCCAATGTACACTCCCGCTTCGCCGTGTTCGAAGCCGGAGAACTGGCGAAGGTGGCCACCCGGCCGCTGACGGAAGGCGATCAGATCTGCCACAACGAGAGCACCTACTACGACCCCCTGACCAGGATGGATCACGCCATGCCCGCGTTCACGGAGGCCCTCAGCTTCCAGGGCAAGGGACTGGGGACCACCTGGAGCTACCCCGGCAAGCGCAGCTCCTTCGTGGGTACGTTCGACTACAGGGAATAGTTCAACTCTTGCGTTCCCGGTCGGCGATCATCGCCTTCACGCGATCGATTTCCTCACGAAGTTTCTTCTCGCGCGTGGCGATAAAGACCACGTAAGCGATCACGATCAGCCAGGCCACGGCGAAGCCGTAGAACATGTAGAGAAAATTGCGTTCGTCCATTGGGGCCCTTTGTTACAATGCGTGCGCGTAGCGGCGCATCGCTTCGATTTCCTGCTCCACGCTCTGCTGGCGCATCCGCACCAGTACGATCACCGCGGCGAGCAGCGCAAACGCCAGGAAGTTCAGCCAAAGCGCCTGTTCCATCCCCGGCGCCATTCCGCCGCCGTCGCGAACGGTCAGTACCGGACCGGGATGCTGGGTTCGCCACCACTCGATGGACTTATAGACGATCACCACGTTCACCGCGGCGAAGATGTTCAGCACCGCTGAAAGCCGGGCGCGTTGATTCGTGTCCTGAATGCTCGCGCGCATCATCAGGTAACCGCCGAACAGCAGCCACAGCGTGAACATCGAGGTCAGCCGCGGATCCCAGGTCCACCAGATGCCCCAGATGATCCGCGCCCAGATCATCCCGGTGGCCAGGTTCACGGTGGCGAACACCCAGCTAACTTCGATCATCGACGAGGCGGCGCGATCCCACTGCAGTCTCTTCCCCGAAAGGTACATCAGGCTGAAGACGCACGCGGCGAACGGACCCAGCAGCGAGATGAACGCCACCGGGACATGAATAAAGATAATGCGGTAAATCGCGCCCTGATCCTTCTCGTCGGGCAGCACCAGGAAGATCTGGTTCATGTTGTAAACCAGCAAGGCCGCCGCGATCGCGGCCAGGGCGTACAGAATTTTTTCTCGCATCGGAAATCACCCCAACAACACAGTATCCACGAAAACAACGCTCAACGCGGTGAAGATCACGTTGAAGGCCACCAGCACGCGCAGCCACAGGAAACTGTCGCCCGCGAGCGGCTGCCCGGCGATCAGATCCGTGGTCAACTGAATGGACGCCATCAACGCCGGGATCATCATTGGATACACCAGCACCGGCAGCATCAGCTCCCGCAGGCGCAAATTGACCGTCAGCGCGCTGAACATGGTGCCGATCACCGCCAGCGCCCAGGTGCCTAGCGCGGTCACCAGCACCAGCGACGCGGCTTGCATGCCCCAGTTCACGTTGTAGAAAATGCCGAACACCGGCAGCGCGATCAGCTCCACCGCCATCAGCAGCACGAAATTCGCCGATACCTTGCCCAGAAACAGCGCCGCCGGCGGAACCGGCGACGCCAGCAGCATGTCCAGGCAATCGTTCTCCAGCTCCCGCGCGAAACTGCGATTCAGGATCAGCGCGGCGGCGAACGCAAACACCATCCACAGCAGGCCGCCCGAAAAATCGCGGATCTGCTCCGCCGCCGGATCGAAGGCGAAGCTGAACAGCAGCAGGATCACCAGTGAAAACGAGAGCGACGCGTTCAATGCCTCCTTCGTGCGGATCTCGCTGCGCAGGTCCTTGGCGGCAACGCTCCAGCTCTGGCGCAGGAATCTCACTGGCCGTCTCCATACTGGCGGTACAGCCACCCGGGGTCGGCCAGCATCTCCGCCGTGCGCGGACCGGCGTGCGCCAGCTTGCCGCGGCTGATCAGCGCGACATCGGAGGAGAGCTCCATGGCCTCGCGAATCTGGTGCGTGGACATCACGATGGTGGCGCCGCGCGCCCGAGCCTCGCTCAGCAACTGTTGCAGCACGGCGATCGCGCGGTCGTCGAGCGACGTGAACGGCTCGTCGAACAGCACCACCGACGGCTGATGCAGAAAGGCTCGCGCCAAGGCCAGCCGCTGCCGCATCCCGCGCGAGAACTCCCGCGCCAGCCCGTCGCGAACCGCCGACAGCCCGATCCGTTCCAGCCACTCCAGCGCCGTGTCCTTGGGACGGTCCAGACCGTACAACTCGCCGAACAGCCGCAGATTCTCAAACGCGGAGAGTTCGTCGTAGATTCCGATGGCGTGCCCCAGCACGCCGACGCGCCGCCGGGTGGCTTCCTCCCGGGAATCGCGCCCGTCCACCCGCACCGCGCCCTGGGAGGGCCGCGAAAGGCCGGCCAGGATGCGCAGCAGCGTGGTCTTCCCCGCCCCATTGCGTCCCAGCAGCGCGACGCAACTGCCCGGCTCGATCCTGAGGCTGACGTCCTTCAGCGCCGGAAAATCACCGAAGTATTTCCAGACGTGTTCGACAGCAATGCTCGCGCTCATGCCCGCGGCTGTTTTCCAGCGCCGGTCCCGGCCGCCTCGCTGCCCGCGCCCGAGCGGTACAAAAGGGCGAAGCCGATTCCGAGAATCGCGACGGCCAGCCCCAGAACCCAATAGAGGCGGTCGTAAAGGCGAGGCGGGATCTGCTGGATGCCCGGACCGCTCTCCTCCGTTTCGCTCGGGGCGCCTCCCGGCTCCCGCAGCGATCCTTCGCCTTCAATCGTTACCGCGAAATCCGGTTTCTTGATGTCGAAGATGCTGGCCTTGGTTTGCGGTTCCTCGCCCAGCGCGACCACGCCCTCCCCGGCGATCGTGACCCCGCGGGGCGCGACCAGGCGCGTGGGCGCCAACGGATACATCAGGCGGCCTTCCAGCTTCTGCGGACTGGTCCTGGGCAGATCGTAGGCGAGATCGAAGCGCGTCTCGCCGGGCTTCAACGGATAATCCACTTTGTAAACGTTCGCCTGCCTCGTCTTCTCGGCCTCGCGTTCGATGGGGACGCCGCCAGGTCCGGAAACGCTGACCTTGACCTTGCCGCCCGCGGCGGCCGGAACGAAAAACCGGAGCGATCCGTTGGCCGGATCGCTGAACGTGGTATTGGTCGCGTTGTTGAACAGCAGCGTTTCGGTGACGTTCAACCCTTCGGGTCCCGGCTGCACCAGGATCATGCGTTGACCCAGGCGCGCGGCGTCGGGATTCTTGGCCGAGTCGTAGACCTGAAGCTTCAGGCCCGTGGTGGGCGCGCCGGGCTGCAGCATCAGCGTATAAATGACACCCTGATGGATGCCCTGCAGCAGGGCCATTCCGCTGGGGTCTTTCTCCACCTTGAAACTGCCGTCGGCCGCGGATTTCGCGGCGCCCACGGGCTTCATGCCGCCTTCACCCGGTTGCACCAGGCTGACCAGCACGTTGGCCTGCTGCTGGCCGGTGGTGGCGTTGATCACCGTCCCTTCCACTGCCGCGAACAGCGGAGTCGCGATGCACAGGATCTGCCAGCGGCGCCTCATCCTTCGATCGCCTTTCCGCATTCGCCGCAGAACTTCATGATCTTGTCGAATTCCGCGCCGCAGTGCGGGCAGATGCTTCCGCGCAAGCGCTTGCCCACCGCCGGAGCAGCAGCGGCGGCGGCGATCGCCTCCGGCTTCTCCTTCCGGATGCGGTCGATCTCGCCGAGCACCCCGGCGAGTTCCTTCTGCAATCCCGCCTTGGTCCGCTGGTAATCCTCATCCGACAGCTTGCCCACCCGGTACTCGAATTGAAGATCGCGCAGGTTCTCGTAGATGGCGGCCTTCCGCTCCTCCAGATGCTGCGTCGGCGAAATGGGGATCGGAGGCGGAAGATCTTTCCTTCGGATGCCGAGAACGTAGAGTAGTGTGCCCAGAATCAGCAGGACCGCGATGGCGAATGTCATTCGAGCTTCGCCAGGTCCTTTTCAATCTCGTCGTGATAGCGGTCGAGAAGCGCCGGATCGATGTCATTGGCGGGCACTGCCTTGCGAGCCGAAAATCGCCGGATGAACCACCAGATCGCCAGCAGGCCTACGCCGATGGCCGCGAACGGCATCACCCACGCCAGGACATTGAAGCCCTCGGCGGGCGGCACCGCCAGCGCCTGCAGACCCTCTTTCTTCGTGAATTCGTTTATGATCGCCTGATCGGAAACGCCTTGCGCCTGCTTCGCCGCGATCACTTCGCGGGCCGGCTTGGCGTAGTGGCACTCCAGCATCGGGCAATCGGCCACCGTGTTCTTGCACGACCGGCACAGGCACGCGAGCTTCTGGCCCACGCGCTTGATCTCCGGCGTGACAAACTGCTGGCCGTTCTGAGCCAGGCTCAGCACGGTCACGGCCAGCAGCAATAGGCTAACTTTCCACCGTTGCATGTTTCTTGGTGATTCCCACCACCTGCGTGCGCGCGTACGACAGCTTCTGCTTCGACGGCGCCAGGCAGATCAGAGTGCCGATGAGCAGCACCCAGTATCCGATCCAGATCCAACTCACCAGCGGGAAGATATACGCTTGCAGCACCACCTTGCCGTCCTCGGTGACGTTGGCGAAGTTCAGGTACAGATCCTCGTTCAAGCGGCGCCGTATGGCGACCTCGGAGGTGGGCTGCGGCGGCGAAAGATACATCCGCCGCTCCGGCTTCAGCACGCCGATCTGACTTCCGTTCTGGAAGATCTCCACATGGCTGTAGGCCCACTGGTAGTTGTCGTTTTGACCCTTGATCAGGTCAGTCACCTTCATTTCGTAAGCTCCCAGCCGGAACATCTGGCCGGGGGCGACTTCCAGAGTCGCGTCTTTGTTGAACGCCGCGCCCGTAAAGCCGATGAACATCAGCACGATGCCCATGTGCACCAGGTAGCCGCCGTAGCGGCGGGTGTTGCGATGCGTCAACTCGACCATCGCGGCGGCCAGGTTCTGACCCGATTTCGCGGCGATCTGCCGCGCGCCCTTCCAGAACTCCATGGCGACCGTGACCGTGACGAAGAGACACAGGCCGAAGGAAATCAGCGCGTAGGGATGCCGCACGCCCAGCACCGCCAGCAGCACGATCAACGCCAGTCCGGCGATCGACGGCGCCAGGAACGCGCGCTTCAGCGACTCCACCGAACTGCGCCGCCAGGCGATCAGGGGTCCCACGCCCGTCAGGAACAACAGGAACAACCCGATGGGCACGTTCACGCGGTTGAAGAACGGGGCATCGACGGAAATCTTCTCGCCCGTCACGGCTTCCGAGATCAGCGGGAACATGGTTCCCCACAGCACCGCGAAGCAGCTCGCCAGCAGGATCAGGTTGTTGAACAGGAAGGCGCTTTCGCGCGACACAACGCTTTCCAGATGAGCTTCACTCTTCAGGTAATCCAGGCGGTCCAGAATCAGGTAGACCGTCAGCGCGATGCCGGCTGCCAGGAAGGCGACGAAGTAGTTGCCGATCGGCGAGGTGGCGAACGCGTGCACCGAGCTCAATACGCCGGAGCGGGTCAGGAAGGTGCCGAAGATGCACAAGAAGAAGGTGGAGGAGATCAGCACCATGTTCCACACCTTCATCATGCCCTTCTTCTCCTGCATCATCACGGAGTGCAGGAAAGCGGTCGCGGTGATCCAGGGCAGCAGGGAGGCGTTTTCCACCGGATCCCAACCCCAGTAGCCGCCCCAGCCCAGCACCGCGTACGCCCAACCCGCGCCCAGCAGGATGCCGCTCGACTGGAACGCCCAGGTGATGATGGTCCAGCGGCGCGTCTCATGAATCCATGCCTCGCCCGGCTGCCTGGTCACCAGCGAGGCGAAGGCGAACGCGAACGGCACCACGAATCCGACGTAACCCAGATACAGCATCGGCGGATGGATGGCCATCGTCCAATACTGCAGCAGCGGATTCAGTCCGTTGCCGTCGCCCACGTCGGTGATCCCCTTGCCCACCGCCAGAACCTGGAACGGCGGCACGATGAAGGTGATCAGCATCAGGAAGAACGCCTGCGTCACCATCAGCACGCTGACCACATAGGGCATCATGTCGCGGAATTTCTTGCGATTGGTCCACACCACGATGGCGGCGTAACTGGCCAGCAGAAAGCTCCAGAACAGCAGCGAGCCTTCCTGTCCGCCCCACCACGCGGAAAACTTGTACACGTTGGGCATCGCCTTGTTCGAATGCGCCGCGACGTATGCCAGGCGGAAGTCCCCGGTCAACAGTGCGTAGACAAGGATGCCGGAAGCAACCGACACCAGCGCCCAGATCGCATAGACAGCGCGCTCCGCGCTCAGCACCAGAAACGGTTTCCGTTTCCACTTGCCGACCAGCGAGGCCGCCACCGAATAGATGGAGAAACAGAAGGCGAGCAGCAGGGAAAGTGCGCCGATATTTTCCATTTCGTTGTCCTGATGCGAAAGAACCTAAAGGGCCGCCTTGTCGGCCGGCTTTTCCTGCACCGGCAGCTTGTCATACTTGCCGCCCGGCTTGGCTTCGTACTTGGAGGCGCACTTGGCCTGGATGCGGGACGCCTGAAATACCCCATCCGGCCCCAGCCGCCCGTCCGCCAACGCCTGAGCGCCGTCGCGGAACGTGTCAGGCAGCGGATCGGTGCCCGTGTAGACCACCTTCAGCCGCTTGCCCTCGGCGGTCAGCATGAAACTCACATCCTTGCCGTTGCGCTCGATGGAGCCTTGCTCCACATCGCCGCCCACGCGCAAGCGTTTATCCCTCGCCTGGTCGCCCAATTGCTCGAGCTCCGCCAGAGTCTTGTAGTAGGTCTTGGTTTCGCTGATCCCGCCCGCGGCGAGCCAGCCCAGCGTGCCTAAAATCGCAACCGTAAGAATGCCGAACTTTACGTAAGTGTTCACCAGGTCACCTCAAAACTTAAGTATAGCTCCCCAGAATAGTGCAGGGGGTTGCGAAAAGCAAGGATTTGTCAATACCGGAGGGTCCGGCTAACCAGTTGCATGCAAAAGCTTTCTCACCCCGCCAACCCTCTGCTCTTTGAGACGCCGCCACGCCGCGCCGAGGTACAACTGGTGCTATGCTCGGCTAAATGAAAGCGCTCGTCATCGGCGGGACAGGAACGGTGGGCAGTCAGGTGACCTTGGAACTTCGGAACCGGGGGGTCGCGGTAGCCGTGATGTCGCGTTCGGCGGACAGGTTTGCCAGCCTTCCCTCCGGCGTGGAAGGCGTTGTCGGGGACTTGCAGCAGCCACAGACTCTGCCGCCGGCGATGGCGGGCGTGGATGCCGTCTTCCTGGCGACGGCGCTCGCCCCGGATGAGATCAACCAGGGACTGGAAGCAGTGGAGGCGGCCAAGGCCGCCGGGGTTCGACGCATCGTTTACATGAGCGTTCAGGCCGCCGAACAGGCGGTCCACATTCCCCATTTCGCCACCAAGATCCCGATCGAGTACGCCATCCGCCATTCCGGGCTCGAGTGGACCATTCTGCGGCCCAACAATTTTTTCCAGAACGATTTCTGGGTGCGCGACGCGATCGTCCAGGCGGGCGTCTATCCGCAACCCATGAGCGCCCGGGGCTTGAACCGTGTCGACACCCGAGATATCGCCGAAGCCGCGGCAATCTGCCTTACCGCCCACGGCGTTGCCGGGCGCAACTACACCGTCGCAGGGCCGGATCTCCTGACTGGGGAGCAGGTGGCCGCGACCTACGCGCGCGTTCTAGGTCGCGACGTCGCCTACGTCGGCGCGGACCTCGCGGCGTGGGAAGCCGCCGCATCGAAAATGATGCCCCGCTGGATGGTGCTCGATCTGCGCATCATGTACGCGCATTTCCTGGAGCATGGCCTGGTCGCCAGCCCGGGTGAACTGCGCGACCTGGAGACATTGCTGGGCCGCCCGCCGCGCGGCTTCGAAGCCTTCGTGCGCGAGTTCTTTTCCGCCGGTCAGGCCGTGGCCCAAGGCTGACCTCAGCGAACCTGCGCCCGAAACATCTGCACGATCTTGTCCAGCAGTTCCGGCTGCTTCGCGAACATGTTCGTCCCGTGACCCGCGCCGTCGTATAGGGCCAGTGCCGATGCCGGATGCTTCGCCTTCGCGGCGATGGACCGGGCCCACTTCGACGTCGGCCCGTCCTCCGCGCTGGCCGTCATCAACACCGGAATGTTGGCTTGACCCAGGAACGCCAGCCCCGGTTCGTCCACCGGTCCGGAAAGCAGGGCCATCGCCTTCACCCGTCCGGCGTGCTTTTCCGCGAAGGCAATGCTCAGGAATGAGCCGCAGCTCGCGCCGGCCAAGCCCAAGCGCGCCGGCTGCACGCCGGGCCGTTTCTGAAGGGAATTGAAGACCGCTTCCGTATCCGCCAGCCAGGAGCCTCGCCAGATCCCGAACATCTCTTCCAAACTTCTGGACCCGTTTCGCTCCCCGCCGCTTTCGCCGAAGGAGCGATGGTCATAAGCGAACACCTGGAATCCGGCATCGGCGAGCCTAACGGCCAGCGGCTCCCAGTCCAGCCGGCTGGCCTTGGGAGCGCACATGTGAAGCAGCAGAATCGCCGGACCCGGCTTGCCCCCGGACCAGTGCGAAGCCTTCAGCGCCACCCCGCCCGGCGCCGCGACCTCGAAATCCTGCCGTGCCGGAACTGCCGCGAGACAAGCCGAGGCGAACAGCACGGAAGCCAGGGTTTTCATGGCGGTTTGGACGGCAGGACCCGGGAATCGTACCCGGCTGTTGGGGCGGGCGCGGCGGTTCGGGTGGCGGAAGCTTGCTCTCGCGGGGTGGCGGGGGAGCCGCTGCCGCCATAATGGAAAGCATGGCCGCCTCGCCGACCAAGTTCTCCTCCGTCCTCTACCTGCCGCCGCATCCGCTCGACGTTTTCTTCAAGCCGTCGAACGTCGCAGTGATCGGCGCTACGGAACATGAGAACAGCGTGGGACGCACCACGCTGTGGAATCTGATCAGCTCTCCCTTTGGAGGCACGGTGTTTCCCGTCAATCCCAAGCGGTCCAATGTCTTGGGAATCAAGGCCTATCCGAGCATCCGCGAGGTGCCGGAGCGGGTGGACCTGGCGGTGGTCATCACCCCGGCCAAAACCGTGCCGCAGGTGATCCGCGAATGCGGGGAGTGCGGCGTAAAAGGGGCGGTGGTGATTTCCGCCGGCTTCAAGGAACTCGGCCCGGAGGGCGCGGCGTTGGAAAACGAAGTCCTCGCCGAAGCGCGACGGTCGGGGTTGCGGCTGATCGGCCCCAATTGCCTCGGCGTCATGAGCCCGCTGACCGGTTTGAACGCGACTTTTGCCCGCGGCGTGGCGCGCGCCGGCAGCGTGGCCTTCCTCAGCCAGAGCGGGGCTTTGATGACCTCCATTCTGGACTGGAGCTTCCAGCAGAACGTAGGCTTCAGCGCGTTCGTCAGCATCGGTTCCATGATCGACGTGGACTGGGGCGATCTTATCTCCTACCTGGGCCGCGACCCCCGCACGCGCAGCATCTTGATTTACATGGAGTCGATCGGCAACGCCCGGTCCTTCCTGTCGGCCGCGCGCGAGGTGGCGCTTTCCAAACCGATCATCGTGATCAAGGCGGGACGCACCGCGCAGGGCGGGCAGGCGGCGGCGTCGCACACCGGCGCGATGACCGGATCCGACGACGTGCTGGACGCGGCGTTCCGCCGGGTGGGCGTCCTGCGGGTGAACAACATCTCCGACTTATTCTCCATGGCCGAAGCGCTGGACAAGCAGCCGCGCCCCCGCGGCCCCAGGCTCACCATCCTGACCAACGCGGGAGGACCCGCGGTTCTGGCGACCGACGCTCTCATCGGTTCCGGTGGCGAGCTCGCCGAACTCGCTCCTCAGACGATCGAAGCGCTCAACCAGTTTCTGCCACGCCACTGGAGCCACCGCAATCCCATCGACATCATCGGCGACGCCGACCCCGAGCGCTACGCCCGCTCCGTCGAAGTCGCCGCCAAGGACCCCGCGAGCGACGGGCTGCTGGTGATTCTGACCCCGCAGGATATGACGGATCCGACCCGGACGGCCGAGTTGATGAAACCCTTCGCCCGCGTCGCCGACCGCCCGGTGCTCGCTTCCTGGATGGGCGGATCCGAAGTGGCGGCCGGCGATCGGGTGCTGACCAACGCCGGCATTCCCACCTTCAACTACCCCGATACCGCCGTTCGCGCGTTCCAATACATGTGGTCCTTCGCCAACAACCTCCGCGCCATCTATGAAACGCCGGTGTTCACCGACGACAATGAGCGTTCCCAGGCGGATCATCAGAAAGCCGCGGCGCTGCTGGAGCGCGTGGCGGCGTCCGGCCGCACGTTGCTCACCGAGTACGAATCCAAGCAGATTCTGGATCTGTATGGAATTCCGACCGTGCGGACGGAACTCGCGAGTTCCCCCGCGGAGGCCGTGCGCGCCGCCGAAGCGATCGGCTATCCGGCCGTGCTGAAACTGAACTCGGAGACCATCACGCACAAGTCGGATGTCGGCGGCATCGAGCTCAACCTGCGCGACGAAGCCGCCGTCCGCCAGGCCTTCGATCGCATCCGCCGTTCGGTGGAGCAGAAAGCCGGCCCCGGGCATTTCCAGGGCGTTTCCGTGCAGCCGATGGTGAAACTGGACGGCTATGAGCTGATTGTCGGCTCCAGCGCCGATCCCCAGTTCGGCCCGGTGCTTTTGTTCGGCGCCGGCGGGCAACTGGTGGAGGTGTTCGAGGATCGCGCGCTGGGGCTGCCGCCGTTGACCTCCACGCTGGCGCGCCGCATGATGGAACAGACTCGCATCTTCAAGGCGCTGTGCGGCGTCCGGGGACGGCCTCCCGTGAAAATCGCCGAGGTGGAGCAGTTGATGGTCCGGTTCAGCCAGTTGGTGGCCGAGTTGTGCCGCATCCGGGAGATCGACATCAACCCCCTGCTGTGCAGTCCGGAGCGGATCCTCGCCCTCGATGCGCGCATTGTCCTTTATGACGCGGATGTCAAAACGCCGCCCCGCACCGCCATTCGCGCCTACCCCGTGCAGTACGTCGCGCCCTGGACCACGCGCAACGGCCTCTCCATCCTGATGCGTCCGATCCGCCCCGAGGATGAACCGCTGATCCGCAAGTTCCACGAAGGGTTGTCGGAGCGAAGCGTGTACATGCGCTACCTTCAATCCCTGCGGTTGAGCCAGCGCGTGGCCCACGACCGCCTGACACGCATCTGCTTCAACGACTATGACCGCGAGATCGCGCTCGTCGCGCTGACCGCCGACAACCGGGTGATCGCCGTCGGCCGCGTGCAGAAAATCGCCGGAACCGACGACGCCGAAATCGCGCTGTTGGTGAGCGACGAATTCCAGGGTCACGGCCTGGGCGCCGAGCTGACCCGCCGGCTGATCGAAGTCGCCCGCAAGGAGGGAGTGAAACGCATGGTTGCCGACGTGCTCTCCGACAACCGGGCCATGCAGGTCGTGTTCCAGCGTCAGGGCTTCCGGTTCACCCGCGAACCCGGCGATCCCGCCTTGAAGGCGGAACTCGTTCTAAGTTGATTTTGCTGGGGGACTGCTGTATTCCGGAAGTAAAGTTTACAGCGCAGGCGTTCGATCACTCCAGAGCATGAGACTCGCTTCCGGCGATCGCCTGGGCCCTTACGAAGTCATTTCTCCGCTCGGCAAGGGCGGCATGGGCGAGGTCTACCGCGCCAAGGACAGCCGGTTGGGCCGCGACGTCGCGCTGAAAGTTCTGCCGCCGGACGTCTCGGCGGATTCCAGCTTCCGCGAGCGCTTCGAGCGGGAAGCGCGCATGGTCTCCGCCCTGAACCATCCCAACATCTGCACCCTCTTCGACATCGGGCGCGAGAACCACAACGACTACATCGTCATGGAACTGCTGGAAGGCGAAACGCTGGCCGACCGGCTGGCCCGCGGCCGCCTCACCGTGGGCCAGGCGATGCGGATCGGCGCCCAGATCTGCGGCGCCCTCGGCGCCGCCCACCGCCGCGGCATCGTCCATCGCGATCTGAAGCCCGCCAACGTCATGATCGCCGCCAACGGCGTGAAGCTGCTCGATTTCGGACTCGCCAAGCCGGTGATCACCGCCGAAGACAAGACCAGGTCGCTGGATCTGACCAGTGAAGGAATGGTGGTCGGGACCCTGTACTACATGGCCCCCGAGCAACTGGAAGGCAAGGCGCTGGACTTCCGCGCCGACCTGTTCGCGTTCGGATGCGTGCTCTACGAAATGCTGAGCGGCAAGCGCGCCTTCACCGGCGACAGCCACGCCAGCGTCATCACCGCGATTCTGTCCGGCGCCAGGCCCGTTTTGCCGGACCTCGACTCCCTCCATCAGCCATGGCTGGAGCATCTGATGTACTCCTGCCTGGAGCGCGATCCCGAAATGCGGCGGCACTCCGCCCGCGATCTCCAGCGCGACCTCGAGTTCCTGCTGCGGCAGGAGCCCAAGCCGGTGCCGGCGGCCGGCTCTCCGCCGGCCTCGCCGGCCGAAGCCCGGCAGGCATGGTGGAAGACGGCCGCGGCAGCTTGCGTATTGCTGGCAACCACGGGTTGGGCCGCCGCCTTCTGGCCGCGCCAGGCGCCTTCCGAATCGCTGGTGTACTCGCTGGAAGCTCCCGCCGGCACACAGATTGTCCCCGATCACGCCCTCACCGGAGGCAGCCAGGTCTCGCCGGACGGCAAGTGGCTCGCCTTCACCGCTACGTCCGAAGGAAAAACCAACCTGTGGATCCGCCGCGTCGATTCGCTCGAAAGCCAAATGGTGGCGGGCAGCGAAGGCGCTTATTCCCCCTTCTGGTCGCCGGACAGCGAATCGATCGGCTTCTTCGCCCTCGGAGCGCTGCGGCGCGCCGAACGCGGCGGCGGCGCCCGGACACTCGCCCAGACCCCCGCCGGCGACGGCGGAACCTGGAACTCGGCGGGCGTCATCGTGTTCTCGCGCGCCGCCACCGGAGGCCTTTACCAGGTGACCGCCCAGGGAGGCGAGCCCCAGCCGCTCACCACGCTCGACTCCGCGCGCGGCGAGTTCTCGCACACCTGGGCGCAATTTCTCCCGGATCAGTCCCACTTCCTTTACTCCGCGCTCAGCACCAACCCGGAGAACGACCGCTTGATGGTCGGATCGCTGAACCGGAATGAGCCGCCGAAGCCGCTGCTGAATCTCCGCTCCCATGTGAGCTACACGCGCGGCCCCGCGGCCCTGCTGCCAAAACCGGGAATCCTGCTCTACGTCCGCGGCACGGATCTGGTGGCGCATCCGTTCGACGCCGACAAGCTCGCCTTCGCCGGCGAACCGGCGGTAGTCGAGGGCGCCGCCGGAACCAGCGACTTCTCGGCATCCGGGAACGGCATCCTGGTGCTGGGCGCAGCCAACCGCAAGCCGGGCCAGGTGGTTTGGAAGGACCGCGAGGGCAAAACCACCGGCAGGGTTACCGAACCCGGCCTCGACGGCTACCCCGCGCTTTCGCCGGACGGCCGCGGCCTCGCCCTGGCCCGAGCCAACCTGCGCACCAACTCCATGGATCTTTGGACCCTGGATCTCGACCGCAACACCAGCTCCCGCGTGACCTTCGAGCCCGGGCTCGACGCCTTCCCGGTGTGGTCGGCCGGCGGCAAGGCGATCCTCTACAGTTCCAGCCGCTCTGGACTCTTCCAGGTCCACATGCAGGACCCCAACGGCGTCGACAACGGCAAACGGATCGGCCAGGCAACGGCGCACCGCCTCACCTGGGATTGGTCCAACGACGATGCCTTCGCGTTGATCTCCGAACTGACGTCGGAGGGCAAGTGGGTTCTGCGGAAAATGGCCATCCCGGACGGCGCGTCAACGCCGCTCACCAACCCCGCGTTCAACGCCTACCATGGTCAGTTTTCGCCCGACGGAGCCTGGATCTCCTTCACCTCGGACCGCAAGGGACGCGATGATGTGTACCTCCAGTCGCTCCAGCCCGGAGGCGAACGGTTCGCCGTTTCCGCCGACGGCGGCAGCAGCGCGCGTTGGCGGCCCGACGGCAAGGAGTTGTACTACGTCGCGCCCAACGGCGATCTGATGGCGGTTCCAGTAAGGCTGAGCAGCACCAAGCCGGAGATCGGCGCGCCCCAGGCCTTGTTCCGCATCAACGCGCCGCCTGGATTGAACTTCGCTTTCCCCTACGACATCGCTCAGGCCGGACAGCGTTTCCTGGTGCTCGATCGGGCCGGGGACGCCGCGCGCTTTATTGTCCTGCGCGGCTGGAAGACCCGCTAACGCCCCGCCAGCCACGCTTCCCGATTCCGCTTCTGCGCTTCCGTCGCGTTCTCATCCACTCGCAGCCTGCGAATCGGAGGACCGGGGGCGGGCTCGATCCTTCGCTGCAGCTTCCGGCCCCTCCGCTCAATCTCGACATCGCCGGTTTCCCCGCCCGGAAGGCGATCTCCGGTGCTGATACCGGCCCGCCCGGCCGGCGACCCGCGCGTCACCTCCCGGACAACGCCGTTCTCTACCCGCATCCCGGTCCATGCCGCATCCCCGGGTTGCTCCTCCCAGCGCAAGCCCAGCCACTTCAGCGCGGCCTCACAGGGCAGCGGCCGTGTCGTCTCGAACGCATCCCGAAAGAAGCCGCTCAGGTCCGCGCCCGCGACCTCCGACGCCACCGCGCGAAAATCCTCCAGCGTGTAACCGCGCTCCGCCGGGAACCGCGCCAGCGCCAGCCTCATCGCGTGATCCAGGCACTTCGCGCCGCCACTGCTCTCCCGGATCTTCGCGTCCAGCAGCCAGCCCACCACCGCGCCCTTGGTGTAATAGCTGATCGACGTGTTCCGCGTGTTCTCGTCCGGGCCGTAGAACTTGATCCAGGTGTCGAAACTCGATTCGGCAAGCGTTTGCGCCAGGCGGCCCGGAGCGGACTCCAGTTCATTCACCGTGCGCGAAAGCTCACCCAGATATTCGCCGGCGTCCATCAGCCCGGCGCGATGCACGGCCAGCGCGCCGTAGTAAGTCGAGAACCCCTCGGCGATTCCCAGCTCGCGCGTGTACGGTTCCTGCTCGAACTCGCCCGGGACAATCGCGCGCGGCCGCAGCTTCTTCACGTTCCAGGCGTGAAACAGCTCATGGCTCGACAGCGTCAGCCAGCGGCGATACCTCCCCGCATTGCCGCTCGCACCGCGATCGGCCATCATCACGGTGGATCGCGCGTGCTCCATGCCGCCCCCTCCCCCGGTCAGCAGATTCAGGAAGAAGTAACGGTCATACGGAAACGAGCCCCAGATCCTCTGCTGTGCCGCCGCGATCTTCTCCAGGTCCCGCGCCGCGCGGGCTCCGTCGAACCGGCCCAGTTCGCTGACGTTCACCAGTGCGTGCGGCGTGCCGTCCACCCGGAACTCATACACCGCGGGCGTGCCCAGCACGATCGGCGAATCCACCAGGTCGTCGTAATCCCGCGCGCGGAAGCAATTCTCCCCGCAGGAGTCCATCGCGGAGATCGCGCGAGTCCACGGCTTTGGAATCTCCACCCGAACCTCGTGCGGGCGGCGATGATCGGCCAGCGTGAGAAAAGTGGGCGCGCCGTTCAGCAGGGCAAATTCGTCATCGACGAAGTTGTCCTGCACGTGCAGCCGATGCGCGTACACGCGATACCGCACCACAACCTCTTTGGCGCCGTTCGCCGCCACCCTCCAGCGGTTCTTGCGAATCTTTTCGACACGCGCCGCGGCGCCGGCCGGCGTCCAGGCCGAGACGTCCTCCACATTCTTGGCGAATTCGCGGATGACGTACTGGGTCCAGATCGCCATCTTCAGTTCCACGGCGGGCCGGCCCTCCGTGGGTACGCGAGCCTCCACCTCGATGTAGTGATTCTCCGGATCGGGAATCCGCACCGTGTAGCGGATCGGCGTCTGCGCCAGGCCGGCCGCCGCGACGATCAGGCAAAGCCACGCCCGCGCCACCGCCCGTCAGCCCTCCAGCTCCGCGATGCGCCGCCGGCTGTAGCCGAAGTAAATCACCAGCCCGATCGCCAGCCAGATGAAGAACGCGATCCAGGTCAGCAGCGGCAGGCTGAACATCAGCAGCAGGCAGAAAAAGATCGCCAGGCCCGGAACCAGGGGCACCAGCGGGACGCGGAAGCCGCGCGCCCGGTCCGGCTGTGTCCGCCGCAGTACGATGACGCCCGCGGAGGCGATAGCGAACGCGAACAGCGTACCGATGTTGGATAGCTCCGCCAGCGCGCCGATATCCCAGATTCCCGCGCCGATGCCCACCACGAAGCCCGCGATCCACGTCGAGATATGCGGCGTCCGGTGCACCGGGTGAACCTTCGAAAACAGGTTGGGCAGCAGGCGGTCCCGCGACATCGCGAACCAGATTCGCGCCTGCCCATACTGAAAGACCATCAGCGAGGAGATCATGCCCACCAGCGCCCCCACTGTTACCGCGAATCGCAGGTTGTCCATGCCCAGCGCCTTCAGCGCGTTGGCTACCGGCGCGGCGTTATTCAGCGTGGTCCAGTTCTGCACCCCCGTCAGCACCAGCGCCACCGATGCGTACAGCACGGCGCAGATCACCAGCGTGGCCATGATGCCGATCGGCAGATCGCGCTGCGGGCGCTTGCACTCCTCCGCCGCTGTCGACACCGAATCGAAGCCGATATAGGTGAAGAAAACCAGCGCCCCGCCGGTCAGAATGCCGGTCCAGCCATTCGGCGCGAACGGACGCCAGTTTTCCACCTGCACCGCGCGCGCCGCGCCGAAAATGAACAACAGGATGGCGCCGAGCTTGATCATCACCATCACGTTGTTGGTCTCAATCGACTCCTTGATCCCCCGCACCAGCACCATGGTCAGCACCATCAGCACCAGGAAGGCCGGAACGTTGAACCAGTTCCCCGTAAGCTGATTCGCCGCGATCACCGGGCCGGATAAATGAGCGGGAAGATGGAACCCCAGCGCGTTGTCCATCAGGTCGTTCAGGTAAGCTCCGAACCCCACGGCGACCGCCATGTTCGAGACCGCATACTCCAGAATCAAATCCCAGCCGATGATCCAGGCGACAATCTCGCCCAGCGACGCATACGCGTAGGTATAGGCGCTGCCCGCCACCGGAATCATGCTCGCCATCTCGGCGTAGCACAGTCCCGCCAGCCCGCAGGCGATCGCCACCAGCAAGAACGAAATGGAAATCGCCGGACCCGCGCCGGGGCGCCCGATGCTGCTCACCGCTTCGGTGCCGCGCATCAGAATGTCGAGCACCGGGGCATGCAGGAAGCTCGGGTAGTTGAAGGTGACTCCCGCCGCGGCGGTTCCGGTGAGCGTGAAAATGCCCGAGCCGATGACGCTCCCAATGCCCAGAGCCACCAGGCTCCAAACCCCCAGCGTCCGCTTCAGCCGGACATTCGGCTCCTCGCTGGCCGCGATCAGAGCGTCAATGGACTTCGTGCGGAGTAGGCTCACCCGCGCAATTGTATCGCGAACGTAATTTTCACGAGGAGCTTTGAGTCGTTTTTCGCGCCCCTGAATCCATAAGCAGGCACATGCACATCGAAGAAATCTGGCGGTACCCGGTGAAATCTCTGGCCGGCGAGCAACTCGACGAAACGGAAATCACGGCCGACGGCATTCCCGGCGATCGCCTGGTGCGCGTCGCCACGCCCACCGGCAAGGTAGTCACGGCGCGGACCAAGCCCCGACTGCTCGCCCATCACGCGGTCCTGCGCGACGGCCAAGTCCAAATCGACGGACGTCCCTGGGATTCGAGCGAAGCCCTGCAATCGATCCGCGAGGCCGCCGGCCCGGGCTTAATCCTGGAACGTACGCAACTGCCCACTTTCGATATCCTGCCGCTGCTGGTAATGACCGGCGGCGCTATCGCCTCGCTTGGCTTTGACCGGCGTCGCTTCCGGCCCAATCTGCTGATCGGCGGCGTGGATGGCCTCGCCGAGCGCGAATGGGAAGGACGCCGGCTGCGCATCGGCGAGGTTCTCATCCAGATGGAGGACCTCCGCGGCCGCTGCGTGATGACTACCTTCGATCCGGACACAAATCAGCAGAACCCCGAGGTCCTGCGGCGCATCGTCCGCGAACTGGACGGCACGCTGGGCTTGAACTCGCGCGTGCTGCGGGGCGGCGCCATTCGCGTGGGCGATCCGGTCACATTGATCTGAGCCGGGCTCGACGCTTCTTTAGAGACCGTCGAACCCGGCGGTCTTGAACGCGTCTTTCTTGTACTCGGGATGATTCTGCACCGCCGCTTCCAACGCCGACAACTCCAGGCTGAGCGAACCCAGGGACTTGCCTTTCCCCAGTTCCTCGGCCATCATCCATGCGATCTTGAATACCTGCATCGTGTACGGGTTCTCGCTCACCAACTGATTGCCGTCGGCGAAGATCTCGAGCGCGAAAATCGCCTGCGCCAGGTACGCCGCCGTCTCCGACTTGAACTTGGTTACGCCCGACTTCTGGATGTCCAGGTAGGCGTGCGTCGCCTCGTGAATGATCGCCGCCTGCCTGCTCAGCGACACGCCGTTCGAAGGCACGTAGATGGTGTTCGTGCCGCTGTCGTAAACGCACTGGCTTCCCAGCGCTCCGTCGATGGCCACCCCGATCCGCCGGTCGATAATGGCGTTGGCCACCTTCAGGTAGCTCGACACGTCGAAGCGGTGCCCGCCGTAGGAAAAGTTGATCTTCTGCAGGTGCGGCTTGGCCAGAGCCCACAGCACCGCGCTCCGCGCGCTGTCGCTCTCGCCCGGCACCGGCGTGCGGATCTTCGACCCCTTGGTCCAGGACGCTGGAGGAATGTACACGATACCCGGCGAATCGCTGCTGGAAAACCGGTAGTTGTTGCCGTCCGGAGTCTGCGTGGTGCAGCCGATCATCTTCCGCAACAGCCAGTTCACTTCCTTCGGATCCATGGTCCGGAAGTTGAAGTAGATGATGTCCCAGACGTCAGACCGGCAGTACTTGTCGGCCAGCGACTTCCAGTTGTCTCCGGTGGAGACGCGGTGTTTGCCGGCAAATCCGGCGGGCGGAAACGAAGGCGGGTTGACCGGAGCCTTTTCGACAGCCATGAATTAATCCTCCATACTTGGCTGCGTAAACGCGGGCTGGTTGTGATCACGGGCCGGTGCAGTGATGGGGAAACCACGGCAAGCCGCGCCGGGCCGCGGCGAACGCCACTGGTCCGGCGCGGCGTGAAACCGCGTGGAAGGAATGACTTAGCGCTTGCGCTGACCCTTCACGATTTTCTTCACTTTTTTCTTGTTCTCTCCGCGGGCCACGCCCGAGGCTCGCTTGGCCTTGGGCGCCTGCTTCTTCCGCGCCGCTCGCTTCTGTTTCTTCCGTTCGTCCCGGTCACTAACGTGTTTGGTGTTCATTCCTCGATCTTTTGTCCTAAGAACCTCTCCACGATCTTCTTCAGGCCGTAGCCCGGAAAACTCACAGTCAGCTTGGCGTCGTCGCCATCGCCTTCCCGCCGCAGGATCGTCCCCCGCCCGTACTTCGGGTGGGTGATGGTGGCGCCCGCCGCCAGCCGCTTCGCCGCCGCCGGCCGCGTTTGCCGCGCAACCGGCGGGGGCGTTTCCTTCCTTGGCGGATAAACCGGAGCCGAGGGCTGCGCCGCTTGCGGCGGTCGCGGAGCCTGCGGCTGTTCGAGTCCACGCGGCGCGGGCATTCCCCGCTCCGCAAAAAACTGCTTGATGTTGTCTACCGAATTATAAGTCTTTCCCGTGTACAGATTCTTCTTCACCGCCTCGCGGACCTCATGCTGCTCGGCGTAAAGATCCACCTGTGGCGTGGATTCGATCCCGCGGGACGGACTGAGCTTCTCCACCAGGGTGGCCGGCACCTCTCGCAGGAACCGCGATCTCAGACTCGGCTCCGCCGGTCCGCCCCCGAACCGCCGCCGGTATCGCGCGCAGCTCAGGTACAGCTTCTTTTGCGCGCGGGTCATGCCCACATAGCACAGGCGGCGCTCCTCTTCGAGCATCGATTCCGAATTGAGAGACCGGCTGTGCGGAAACAACCCCTCCTCCAGCCCCGCCAGGAACACGACCGGAAACTCCAGGCCCTTCGCGTTGTGCACGGTCAGCAGCGACACCGGGGCGCGTTCGTCCACCTGATCCGCGTCCGCCACCAGCGCGGCATGGTCCAGGAAGTCGGCCAACGTCTCCCCCCGTTCCGCGGCTTCCGCCGCCGCGTTCACCAGTTCGTTCAGGTTTTCCATCCGCGATTCGGCGTCCGGCGATTCGTCGGCGGCCAGCATCTTCTCGTAGCCGCTGCGCTCCATCACGCCGCGCACGAAATCGTTGAGAGGCTTGGCGCCGCTCTCCCCCGCCAGCTCCTCCATCATGCGCCGGAACGCTCCCACGGCCGCTTCCGCGCGCCCGGGCAGGGCTCCCTCTTCCAGCATCCGCGCGATCGCATCCCACAGGCTCAACTGGTTCTGCGCGGCCTGGGCTTCGATCTGCTCGATGGTCGTCTTCCCGATCCCGCGAGCCGGAACGTTCAGGATGCGCAGCAGCGCGATCGAATCGTGCGGGCTTGCCAGGGCGCGCAGGTAGCAAAGAATGTCCTTCACCTCCGCGCGCTGGTAGAAGCTGAAACCTCCCACCACGATGTAGCGGCGGCGGTGCCGCCGCAGTGCCTCTTCTATCTGCCGCGACTGGAAATTGGTCCGGTACAGCACCGCGATGCGCTCGTCCGGATTGCGGTCCATGTGCCGCTCGATGGTATCGGCGATCCAAAGCGCCTCGTTCTCGCCGTCCAGCGCCTCATACAGCCCGATCCGGTCGCCTTCGCCGGAGTCCGTCCACAGCCACTTGCCCTTGCGTTCCTTGTTGTTCGCGACTACCGCGCTGGCCGCTTCCAGTATGTTCTTGGTCGAGCGGTAATTCTGTTCCAGGCGAATCACCCGGGCGTCCGGAAAGTCTTTCTCGAAATCCAGGATGTTGCGTATGTCCGCTCCCCGCCAGCCATAAATCGACTGATCCTCGTCGCCGACCACGCAGATGTTCTTGCGTTCCTGGCTCACCAGCCGCATCAGCTCGTACTGGCTGCGATTGGTGTCCTGGTACTCGTCCACCATCAGGAACTCGATCCGCCAGTTCAGGCGATCGCGAACCTCGGCGGAGTGGCGCAGCAGACGCACCGCCTCGAGCAGCAGGTCGTCGAAATCGAGCGCGTTAGCCTGGCGCAAGCCTCCTTCGTAACGCTCGTAGACGCTCGCCAGCCGCTGGGTCAGCGGATCCTGCGCGTTCCGGGCCATGTCCTCCGGCGCGGTGTGATTGCTCTTGGCGTGGCTGATCCGCGACAGCGCTGTGCGGTACGGCATGAACTTTTCGTCCAGGCCCAGGGCGCGGTATGCCTGCTTCAACAGCGCGATTTGGTCGTCGTCGTCGTAAATGTTGAAGCGGGTGGTGAAGCCCGGCCGGATGGCCGCCAGCGGGGCTCCCTCGCGGCGCAGCAAACGAACGCAAAACGAATGAAAAGTCGAGACTTCCGGCAGTCCATAGGAAGCCCCCCCGAGCAGCTTTTCCACCCGGTCCCGCATTTCTCCGGCGGCCTTGTTGGTGAAGGTGACGGCCAACACCGCCGGTCCCGGCACGCGATGGGCGGTCACCAGGTGCGCGATGCGATGGGTGATTACCCGGGTCTTGCCGCTCCCGGCCCCGGCCAGCAAAAGCAGGGGGCCTTCCACGTGCTCAACTGCTTGCCGCTGCTGGGGATTCAGACCGCTGAGAAAATCCATGGGAGAGCGCCGGGAAGGTGATAATGATTGTAGCATGAGCGAGATAGCGGGGACCAACGGGGGCGAAAAAAGAGCAAAGATGTTCCCCGCATAAAGGGGTATTGTAGTCCACCCTGATAGTACTTTAGAAGTATCCTCATGGTTCGGAGAAAGTCTACCTCCCCTTCAAAGACCCGGATCAGGACGATCAACGGTCTGCAGCGCCGCCGCGCGCTGCTAAATCAAGTGATTGAGTGCCTGGAGCGATACGAGTCATTTTTGACGGTGTCTAAGCCCCGTAAAGGACCGCTTAAGCTCCCTAAAGTGGCTTAAAAAGCCGTTCAGTGCGCTTGCCGGGACTGTTCCCAAGCCCGGCCGGACAGCCGGATCCGCCCCGATCCGGCTTTGCATCCTGACGCAACCCCTTGTAACCTGTGAGTTTGCCGGTTCGCCTTTCCATGTAGCCTGGATGGTCGACTTCGCCGGCGGCTCGGATATGCATGCTGGTTGAGTTTGACCTCATTCAAAGGGCCAAGAGCGGCGATGACGCGGCGTTCAACCAGGTTGTGCAGGCCTACCGGAAACGGATTCTGGGGACTATCGCGCGGCTCATCGGGCGGCCCGAAGATGTCGAGGATGTCGGGCAGGAAGTGTTCATGAGGCTGTACTACTCGCTGGACCAACTGCGGACTCCGGAAGTGTTCGAGCCGTGGCTGTATCGCCTGACGGTAAACGCATCCTACGATTACCTGCGGCGGCAGCGGCGGAGAAACGAATCGCGGATGGCGGACCTCAGCGAACAGCAGGTGATGATGGCCGACGCGGTGGCGGGCGGCAAGCAGCGGGCCGATGATGTGTACAAGTCGCAGATCCGCGAATTTGTACAATCGTTGCTGGGTGAAGTATCCGAGGAAGACCGGATTCTGCTGACGTTGAAGGAAGTGGAAGGTCTGACCTTGAAGGAATTGGAGAAGATCTACCGGGTGAATGAGAACGCCCTGAAGGTCCGGCTGTTCCGGGCGCGGCAAAGGGTGTTGAAGGCTTTCCGGAGCGTGGAAACCGCGCGCGGCGAGGCGAAGTCGAAGGGCGAACAGGAGCAATAACTTGGAAGAACTCGATCCCAAGCTGCGAACTTTGTTGGACGCTTATCGGGAGGCTTGCCCCGACGGCGAACCCACCGCGGGCTTCATGCCCGGCGTCTGGAGTCGCATCGAGGCGCGGCGCGGATCGATCGCGATGTTGAAGCGCCTGGCGGCGGCAACCGTAGTGGCCGCGGCCGCGGCCGCGCTGCTGATGGGCGCCGTCCTGATTCCCCAATATTCCAACCACGAAATCTATTCGGCCACCTACGTGGACGCGCTGATGGATGATACGGATCTGGCGGCGTACGCCGACCTGACGCACGCGCAGGAAGCACATAAATGAACCTCTCCAAGACCGCCGTCGCGTTGTATGTGCTGCTGGTGTTCGCCAGCGGGGTTCTTGTCGGCGGGCTGGGGCATCGCCTGTACACGGTGAGCCCGGTAAGCGCTTCCGGCCCCCGGAACTCGGAGGAATACCGCCGCAAGTACATGGACGAGATGCGTTCGCGGCTGAAGATCACCGCGGAGCAGGAGCGTCAGTTGACGGTCATCCTGGATGAAACGCGAGTGCGGTACCGGGAAGCCCAGGACCGGATGAAGCCGGAGATGCAGCAGATCCGCAAGGAGCAGACCGACAAGGTCAACGCCATCCTTTCCCCCGCGCAACAGCAGGAGTATGCCCGCATGCGCGAGGAACGCGACCGCCGCCGGCGGGAGCAAGATTCCTCCGAAAGACGCTAAACTGGTGGAGGTGGACGGCGCGACCCGTCCGCCAAACGCTCACCTTGCCCGCGGTTACGAGGCAAAGGAGCCTTCGGAGGAAAACATGTCGTACCGGAATGTATCCGGCAGTCTTGCCCATTGGCACTCCGGGGCCGACTTAACGGGAAGCCCTGCTTCCCGGCATCCCGGCTACCGCGCATCTCTGCTTAACCAGCTTTTCAGCCGCCTCTGGCCGGATCCGGCCGCGCGGATGCGCGTGGTGGAGCCCGATCCCAGGCGGCCATTGAACGGCAGCTTCCGGGTCCGCGTTCGCGGCCGGATTCCGCTACACGCCACGATTTGGGCGCTGGCGCGCACCCCCGGCGCACGCGATTGGAATCTGTTGGGAAGCTTGAAGCCGGGCGAGCGCCCCGGTGAGTGGATCGAGACCTTCGCGTCTGCGGGCGAGGAAGACCTGGAACTGGCGGTGGCGGTGTGCGGCGACCGGACCTCCCATCGTTGCGAGATCCGCCTGAAGTCCGAGCCGGCGGGCGCTCTTCCGCGCTCGCTGCATCCTCCGCTGGTTCTCCGCTTGAGCCGGGCTGCGCACAAAGTGGCATTCTAGAGAAGCAGTGGGCGCCCTCACGCAAGCCGGCGGTCTGAGCGACGCCGAAGCTGCGCGAAGACTGGCCGAAACGGGACCAAATGCCCTGCCCGAACCGGAGCGGGAATCGTGGCTGCACCGCTTTCTTCGGCAGTTCCGCAGCCCGCTGATTTACATCCTTTTGTTTGCTCTCGCGCTGGAGCTGGGCGTGTGGTTCAGCGATCGGAGTCACGGATGGCCGCTCGAATCGGTGGTGATCGCGCTGATCCTGCTGCTGAACGCCGGCCTGGGCTTATGGCAGGAAGGCAAGGCCGAGGCCGCCCTTTCCAAGCTGAACACGCTGGCGGCGCCGCAAGCGCTGGTGCTGCGGGGCGGCGAATGGAAGCTGATCGCGTCGCGGGACCTGGCGCCCGGCGACGTGGTTCGCCTGGGCGAAGGCGATCGAGTGCCGGCGGACGGCGTAATGCACGGCTCGCTGTCGCTGGACGAATCGATGCTGACCGGCGAGAGCATGGCGGTGGACAAGGTCGACGGGGAGGAAGTGTTTTCCGGGACGCTCGCGGTGTCCGGTCATGCCACGGTGGAGATCACGCGGACCGGGGCCACAAGCGCGCTAGGCCGTGTCGCGGGGATGCTGGGGGGCGTGCAAGCCGAGCCGACGCCGCTGGAACGGCGGATCTCGGTATTCGGGAAGCGCGTGGCCCGATGGGTGGTCACCCTGGCGGCGCTGATCGCCGTGGGAGGGGTGCTGGCGGAAGGCGTGGGGCGGCTGGGCCCGATCCTGCTGTTCGCGGTAGCGATCGCGGTCGCCGCTGTTCCGGAGGGACTGCCCGCGGTTCTGACCTTCACCCTGGCGCTGGGCGTGGAGCGGATGGCGCGGCGCAAAGCGGTGGTGCGGCGGCTGTCTTCAGTGGAATCGCTGGGCAGCGTGACGGTGATCGCCACCGATAAGACCGGCACGTTGACGGAGAACCGGATGGAGGTGCAGCAGTTGGACTCACCCTCTCCGGAACTGGCGATTCGCGCCTTCGTGCTGGCCAACGACGCCAGCGGCAACGCGGGTGATCCGGTGGACCGGGCCTTGATGGAGTGGGCGCGCGCCGCCGGGCACGATCCGGAAGCAATGCGCGCCGCCGCGCCGCGCATCGCCGAGCAATCCTTCAGCAGCGCGCGCAAGTTCATGAACGTCACCGTGCGGGAAGCGGGCGGCGGGGTCACCTACTGGAAGGGCGCTCCGGAAGTCCTGCTGCAGCGAAGCGCGCTTTCCGAGAGCGGCCGGCGGGAGTGGAAGCGCAAGGCGCACGAGTACGCCTCCAACGGTTTTCGCGTGCTGGGCGCGGCGCGCGGCGGAGCGGAGAAGCAGGAGGATCTCGATTTCCTGGGCATGGTGCTGTTCTGGGATCCGCCGCGCGCGGAGGTCCCCGGCGCGATCCGCGAATGCCGCGATGCGGGCATCCGGGTGCTGATGATCACCGGCGATCATCCCGAGACGGCGCTATCCATCGCCGAGCGGGTGGGGATCAGCGCGACGCGCGCGATCCAAGCCGAGGACCTGGACGCCGCCTCCCCCGAGGAACTGCGGCGGATCGTGGCCGAAGAGAATGTGTTCGCGCGCGTCCTGCCGGAGCACAAGCTGATGCTGGTGGAGGCGCTGCAGCAACAGGGCCAGGTAGTGGCCATGACCGGCGACGGCGTCAACGACGCTCCCGCGCTGAAGAAGTCCGACGTGGGCGTGGCCATGGGCCAGCGCGGCTCCGATGTGTCGCGCGAAGTGGCGGACCTGGTGTTGCTGGACGACAACTTCGCCACGATCGTGAACGCTGTGGAAGAGGGCCGCAGCATTTACGAGAACATCCAGAAGTTCATCCGCTTCCTGTTCTCCACCAATCTGTCGGAAGTTCTGGTGGTGACGGTGGGCGTGGTGATCGCCGCGTTTCTGGGGCTGCGCGACGCGGCGGGCGGCATTATTCTGCCGCTGACCGCGGTGCAGATCCTGTGGATCAATCTGGTCACCGACGGGCTGCCGGCGCTGACGCTGGCCGCGGATCGCAACCCGGGGCTGATGCGCAACCGGCCGCGGCCGCCGGAGACTCCGCTGCTGGAGCCCGCGACGCTGCGCTTCGTGGTGATGTCGGGAGTGGTGAAGGCGCTGTTCGCCCTGGCAATCCTGGGGATCGTGCCGCAGTGGGGCTACTCGCTCGAAAGCGCGAGGTCGGCCACGTTCCACTTCATGGCGATCGGACAGTTGCTGTTCAGCTATCCGGCCCGGCACACGCGCAGAAGACCAAGGCGTAACCTGTGGCTGCACGGCGCGGTGGCGGCCGGAGTACTCCTGCAACTGGCCGTGGGCGCCAACGCCTGGACGGCGGCGGCGCTGGAGGCTCCGCTGCTGGAAGCCAGTTTGTGGATACTGGTGATGATGAGCGCGGTTGCCGCCTGGGCGTTGGCGGAAGCGGTGAACCGCCTGGCGTGGCGCAGCGGGGAAGCTCGATCCGAATGACAGCGGAAGAGATCATGTCGTCGCCTCCGATCGTCGTGCAGGTAAGCGACAACGTGGAGCGCGCCGCCGGCCTGATGTTGGAGCATCGGATCGGCTGCGTGCCCGTGATGACGGCAGACGGCACGGTGGCCGGCATCATCACCCAGTCGGATTTCGCCCGCAAGCCGGAGTGCGTTCCGTTCTCGACGTTCCGGCACCCCTACGTACTTGGACACTGGCTACCGCCCGAGCATGCGGAGGCAATCTTCCAGCAGGCGCGCCTGATGAAAGTGCAGGACATCATGACCGCGCGGCCGGTGACCGTCGCGGCGGGGGCGACCCTGGAGCAAACCCTGGCGCTGCTGCTGAAGCACGAGATCAATCATCTGCCCGTAATGCGGGGCGACAAGCTGGTGGGCGTCGTGTCCCGCTTCGACCTGCTGAAGCTGATGCTGGAAAAGGGCTGTCCCTAAGAACGAAGCGGGGCTACACGCTCCAGCGGATCACTTCTCCGTTCACTGGAATCGCCGGCGTGCTACGCGGCGTCCACTTGGGATTCGCGAGCTGTGCCGTCCACTTGTCCAGGGCCGACATCATATCCCTGACGACCGCCGGGTTGGCCGCGGCGACATCGTTCTTCTCCGCGACGTCCGCCGACAAATCAAAGAGGCGGGGCGGCTTACCTTCCAAAGCGATCAGCTTCCATTTCCCCTTGCGGGCGGCGCGGTTCGGTCCGGACCGCCAGAACAGGTATTCGTGCGGATCGCCCTTGGCCCGGCCCTTGACGAAGGGCAGCAGGTCCACGCCGTCGGAGCCGGCGGGCGGCTTGGCGCCGGCCGCGCTCAGCGACGTCGGCAGGATGTCGAGGGAACTCACCGCCTTCGAGAACTTCGCGCCGCCCTGGAACCGCGCCGGCCAGCGCATCAGGAACGGCACCCGGATGCCGCCTTCATAGAAGGTGATCTTAGACCCGCTGAGCGGGCCATTCGTGCCCGCGCGGGTGTAGGTGGGCGAGCCGTTGTCCGACAGAAAGAACACCAGCGTGTTGTCCTCAAGCCCCGCGTCCTTCAGCGCGTTCATGACACGTCCCACGTTGTCATCCAGCGCGGCGGTCATGGAGGCCAGCAGTCGATGCCGTTCGTCCTGGATGCGCGGGAAGCGATCCAGGTACTTCTTCAGGGTATGCAGCGGGGTATGCACCGCGTTGAAGGCCAGGTACAGGAAGAACGGTTCCTGTTTGTGGCGCTCCACGAAGGCGACCGCCTCCCGTCCGAACGCGTCGGTCAGGTACTCGTCCTCTTCGACGCGCTCCCGGTTGCGGAAGATCGGATTGCGCCGCGTCGGCGGGAATCCTCCGCCCTGCTCCTCGCGGACCTCCACTTCGACGGCGTCCTGGGTGCGCGTGGTGGCGTACTGGTTGGCGCCATGCAGGAAGCCGAAATATTCCTGGAAGCCGCGCTCCATCGGGTGGAACTCGGGATTGCCTCCCAAATGCCACTTGCCCACCATGCCGGTTTTGTAACCGTTCTGCTTGAGCAGTTGCGCGAGGGTGGTCTGATCCAAGGGAAGGCCCAGGCGCTCCCGCTCATCGCGAGGCGCGGGTCCGGTATTGAACTCATGTCCGAAACGCTGCTGATACCGCCCGGTAAGAAGTCCCGCGCGTGACGGGCTGCACACAGCCGCGGTCACGTAGCCGTCGGTGAACTGGACGCCGCTGCGCGCCAGGGCGTCCAGGTTCGGAGTCGGCACGTCGGGCGAGCCGAGGTATCCCAGGTCGCCATAACCGAGGTCGTCGGCGAGAATTACAACGATGTTCGGCTTCCGGCGGGAGCCTTGGCCGAGGACAAAAGGCGCGGCGACGAATGCCGCCAGCGCATGGCGCCGGGTGGTGTGCATCAGGATCGGACTCCTTTGAGAATTCGCTTGAGAAGTTCGTTGTCGAAAGAGGCGGGTCCGGCGGCGGACGCGGGCCCATGCCGCGCGACCACCAGATCCAGGCTGGGAATCACGTAGATTTTCTTGTCCATGGCGCCCAGCGCCGCCCTCGTATCGGCGGGCGCGGCTGGAAACATGGGACCGGAGGCAGGCTTGCCGTTGGCGCGGATCAGGGTCGCGCTCCCGTTGAGCCACCACAGCAGACCGTAGGCGGGATTCAGGGCCTGGGAGGGCTTCATCATCTCCCGGAACCAGGCTGCCTTCACGATCTGCATCCCGTTCCACTTCCCTTCGCGCAGGGAGAGCAGTCCGAAGCGGCACATGTCGCGAGGCGTGCAGCGGAACCACAGCCAGTTTTTCTCCTGCTTGTCCCAGGAGCAATTCTCCATGCCGATGCGGTCCGTCAGGCGGCGCCTGCTGTAAGCGTTGAGTTCCTCGCCGGTGGCGATTTCCAGGATGCGCAACAACATGCGATAGACGGGCGTGTTGTAGGCCCAGTGCTGGCCGGGCTGGTGTTCCAGGGGCTGCGCGGCGGTGGCGGCGAACTGGTCCTCGCCCGGAAAGGGGGCATCGCGCGCCACCTTGATGCCGCTGGTCATGGCGAGCATATGCCGCAGCGTGATCGCCTGCTTGGGGGTGCCTTTCCAATCGGGGACAAAGGCGGCGGCGGGCTGATCCAGGCCTTTCAGCTTGCCGTCCTGGATGGCGGCGCCGATCAGGGTGGCGCAAACACTCTTGCCGGCGGAGAAGATGGGCTGTGCCGACAATCGATCCCAGCCACTCCAGTAGCGTTCCATCACCAGGCGGCCGCCGCGCACCAGCAGCAGCGCGGTGGAGTGGTTCGCGGCGGCGAAGGCAGCGGCATCTTCCAGGGCGGCGGGATCGCAGCCTGCGCGGGCGGGCTCCAGGGAATCCCAGTCCTTGCCCGGAGTGTAAGCAGCGGGCGCGGCCCCCAGGGGCGCAGCCAGCGTGGTGGCAATCCATTCGCGGCGTGTGAATCTCATTGCTTGCCCGGCGCCTGGAAAGTATATAACGGGCTTAGGCTGACAACTGGTTACAAGCGGTTGACAAATTTTCAGGCGGGGCGGGAGGCCGCTCCCAGGGCGACATCCGGGATCGCGCGGCGCTCTTTGACGAACCGGACCAGTGCCGCCGCGATGAGCAAGAACACTCCTCCGGCGATGACCGCGGCCATGCGATTGTTGTTTAGCAGCCGCGACATCACCCAGCCGAAGCCGAGCGAGGCCATGATCTCCGGCAGAACGATAAAGAAGTTGAAGATGCCCATGTACAAGCCGACCTTGCGGGCGGGCAGTGCTCCGGCGAGGATCGCGTAGGGCATGGACAGCGTGCTGGCCCAGGCGATGCCGACGCCAGTCATCGACAACAGGAGCAGATACCTGTTTTCAATCACGGCGACGGACAGCAGCCCGGCGCCGCCGCAGATCAGGCACAAGGAATGGGTGGTGCGGCGACCCAGCAGTTCGGCGACGCGTGGCAGGGCGAAGGAAAACAGGAAGCAGACCAGCGAGTACATCGCGAAACAGATGCCGGCCCAGGCCACGCCTTCTCCGTACAGGGGTGATTTTTCGTCCGGCGCGCCAAACACGTTGCGGGCCACCGCGACGGGGAAGTACAGCCACATGCAGAACAGGCCCATCCAGGTGGACATCTGCACCAGCGCCAGCCCCTTCATGGTATCGGGCATTTCGCGGATCGCCTCCAGGATTTCGGGGACCATGCCGCGGGAGGGCGCCTTGGCGATCTCCAGTTCCGGCTCGGGCGGGTACTCGCGGGTGGTGACGATGGTCCAGAGCACGGCGGCGAGGAACGCCGCGGCGCCGGTGTAGAACGAGAAGCGCACGGCGGGCGGGATGGCTCCGCCGCCCGAGGCGGCCACGCCGAACCAGCGGGTGAGGATGAAGGGCAGCGCGGAGGCGATGACCGCGCCGAGGCCGATGAACAGGCTTTGCATGGCGAAGCCGCGGTTGCGCTGTTCTTCGGGGAGGAGATCGGCGACAAAGGCGCGGAACGGCTCCATGGAGATGTTGATGGAGGCGTCCAATATCCAGAGCAGGCCCGCGGCCATCCACAACGCGGACGCGTTGGGCATCAGGATGAGGGCGGCGGAGCTGAGCAGCGCGCCGGCCAGGAAGTAGGGACGGCGGCGTCCCAGCGGGCCCCAGGTGCGATCGCTCATGTAGCCGATCAGCGGCTGCACCAGCAGGCCGGTAAGGGGCGCGGCGAGCCACAGAATCGGGATCTCTTCCGGCCTGGCGCCCAGGTACTCATAGATGGCGCTCATGTTGGCCATCTGCAGGCCCCAGCCGAACTGGATGCCCAGGAATCCGAAGCTCATGTTCCAGATCTGCCAGAAGCTGAGGCGCGGCTTGTTCACGTTTTCGTCGGGTCCTAGTGGGGATTCAAAGTATAAACTTCCGCCGAGCGGGGCGGCAGCACGATGCGCAGGCGTCCATCGGCGGCGGTCAGCGATGCCGCGCCGAGGCGGGCGGTGAGCCTGGCGCCCTCGCGGACTCCCGCGCCGGAGGCGCTGATGTCGAGGGTGGCCAGGCTCCTGGAGTTATTGAAGGCGGCGATCACGCGTTCCTCGCCGAGCTTGCGGCCGTAGACCAGGGCGGATTCGGAGGCATGGAGCAGCACGGTGGATCCCTGTTGCAGCGCGGGGGATTCGCGGCGCAATTTGGCGAGGCGCTGGAGGTGCGCGAATAACTGCTGCTCTTCGCGGGCGCGGCCGGATTCGGCGAAGGCGTTGCGCGGATCGCCGGCCCAGCCGCCGGGGAAGTCGCGGCGATTTTCGGGATCTTCGCCGCCGGGCATTCCGATTTCGTCGCCGTAATAGATCATGGGGATGCCGCGGGCGGTGAACAGGAAGGTGAAGGCGAGGCCCAGGCCGATGCGATCCGCGCCGGGTTCGTGCAGGAAGCGCTTGACGTCGTGGAGGCCGGCGAGGGTCACCAGGCGGGAGGGGTCGATGTACAGCGGGTCCTTGGCGAGGGTACGCGCGATCTCGCGCGCGTCCCGACCCTCGCCGAAGACTTTGCGGAGGGCGTACATCAGCGGGAAGTCGAAGAGCGATTCGATCCTGGAATCGATGCCGTCGAAGCGAATGGACCCGCCCTGATAGAAGGAGACGACGTGGGGATCGCCGTCGAGCACCTCGCCGACGACGTTGAGGCGCGGAAACTCGCGTGCGAGCGCGGTGCGCCACTCGGCCCAAAAGCCGCGCGGGGCATAGGGAAGCGTGTCCTGGCGGATGCCGTCGAGACCGAGGACGCCGACCCACCAGAGAGCATTCTGGATCAGGTAGCGGCGGGTCTCGGGATTGTTCTGGTTGAGATCGGGGAGGATGTTGACGAACCAGCCATCGAGCGAGGCGCGGCGGACTTCGGTGGTCGCGTTGGGGTCCATTTGCGTCCAGTATTGCCAGTCGTTATTGAGGTGCGCGGCGGGCGATCCGTTGAACCAATCCGGCGTGGGGGGATCCTGGGCCCAGGGATGGTAGGGTCCGGTGTGGTTGGCCACCTGGTCCTGGATCACCTTGATGCCGAGCTTGCGGGCCGCCTCCACCATTTCGCGCAGCTTGGGGAGGTCGCCGAAGTGCTGCTCGACGCCATAGAAATCGGTTGCGCCGTAGCCGTGATAGTCGGTGATCGCCTCGCCGTCGTAACGTTCGATCTCGTTCATGCGGTCGTTGTTGTCGTACCAGGGGTTCAGCCACAGGGCGGTAACGCCCAGCGATTTGAGGTACGGGAGCTTGTCGATCACGCCCTGCAGGTCGCCGCCATGATAATAGCGCCGCTTGGAGCGGTCGAACAGGCCCTTGGCGGAGGCGGGGTCGTCGTTCGACGGATCGCCGTTGGCGAAGCGATCCGGCATCACCAGGTATATGACATCGGCCGGGGAGAAGCCCTGGAAGCGGGCAGTGCGATCCAGCGGGGGTAGAACTTCGAACCGGGCTTCGGCCGAGCCTTGGGAGGTGATCACTTTCAAGGTGGTCGCGCCGGGCTTGCGTGTTTTCGACAGGTCGAGGTCGGCGAAGAGATACGTTCCGCGATCGCTGGTTTTCAGGTTGCGGACGGCCATGCCGGCGGGAGCCTGCAGTTTGGCGTTGTGAAGACCGCTGCCGCGGATCAGAACACGGATGGGGTTCAGGGAGCTGCCGATCCACCAGCTCGGCGGATCGGTCTGGATCACGCGCGGCGGCTCGGCGAGCAGCGCCGGAACCAGACACAGGGCGAACAGAATTTGCTTGTTCATCGCGTTCTCGGAAAACAAACGGGGAACAGACGAGATCCGCCTGTTCCCCTTCTGGAATCGCTGCTTGCGGATTCGCTTAGAAGAGCAGGCGCAGGGCGAGCTGCATCTGCCGGTTGGTCGCGAATCGGGTCGAGGTGATGCGGCCGAAGTTGCCGGATCCGAGGAAGCCTTCGGGGTTGGCGTACTGCGGCGAGTTGGTGACGTTAAACAGTTCGGCGCGGAACTCGGTGCGGAACCGCTCGGTGAAACGGAACTGCTTGAACAGCGAGGCATCCAACTGGTTGGAGCCGGGACCGCGCACGGCGTTGCGGCCCAGGGTTCCGGGACGCAGCATGACGCCGTTGACGCGGCCGACCTCGCGGAACGCGCTCCGCTCGAGGTAGCGGTCGGGGTTGCCTTCGTTGACGACGATCGGACCCACGATGTCGGGGCGGTTGCTGTCCGGATCCTGGTTCATGGTGACATTCACGGGGAAGCCGGTTTGCCACAGCCAGATTCCGTTCAACTGCCAGCCGCCGAGGATGACGTCCGCCGCGCGGTTGATGTCGGCGCCGAACTTCCGGCCCCGCCCGAACGGCAGTTCCCACAACCCGCTGAGCACCATGCGGTGGCGGACATCGAGGCCGGAGCTGGCGCGCTCCAGCCGCAAGTTGCGGAAATCGGCGGGCTGTCCGGCGTCGAAAGCGCCGTTGCCTTCATCGATCGCGTGGGACCAGGTGTAGGCGCCGCGGAAGGTGAAGCCCTGCGCGAAGCGGCGTTCCAACTGCGTCTGCAGGCCGTTGTAGATGGAGTTGCCCCGCGTCTCCTGCACGTTCACGTTGCCCAACTGCGGGAACAGGCGCGTGCCCGGAGCGGTCCCGTAGAGCTGACGGTTCACGTTGTAGTAGGCCGCGAGCTTGTGGCCGGAGGTGCCCACGTATCCGACGCTGAGCACCCACTGCGCCGGCAGTTCCTGCTGGATCTGCATGTTCCACTGGTGCACATACGAATTGCGGTTGTTCTGCAGGGCGGCGAAGACCGTCACGCCGGTGGGGCGGTTCGGGTCGAAGTTCTGCAGGAAGCCGAGCGGCAGCGGATTGGTGGCCAGCCGGTTATCAAGGTTGCCGGTAACGCCGGTGGTGCTGCGCGCGCCCTGGCCCGACAGGGTGATGCGATACCCCTGGTCGAAGCGGAACGACGCGAATCCGGAGAACGGCGGATTCTGCGCGAGCTGGTTGTCGATGCCGCCGCGATCCACGAAGTAGAAGGCGCCGTAGCCGCCGCGCAGCACGGTCTTGCTGGTCAGCGTCCAGGCGAAGCCCAAACGCGGCGCGAAGTTGTTGCGATCGCTATTGATCAGCGACCGGTTGTCGTCCGTCGCCAGCAGCAGGCGGCCGGTGGCGGGATCGAAATTCGCCTGCCGGTTGGCGACTTCCACGGGCCACGTCAGCAGGTCATAACGGACGCCGAGGTTCAGCGTCAGGCGGCGGTTCACGCGCCAGTCATCCTGGAAGAAAAAGCCGTTCTCCCAGCTTCGCGTTCCCACCATGCCGAAGGGAGGTCCGATGGTGTATTCGTTCACGAAGCCGGCCACCAGATCGGCCTGCTCCCAACCGGTGGAGCCCTGGCCTTC
>JAIEPW010000025.1 GCA_019748195.1 Bryobacteraceae bacterium | reverse complement strand
GATTGCGGCAGCACGGGGCCCGAGATGGGCATGAATATCTGTTGCGGCAGCACGATCCCGAGCGTGTTGTTGTACGTGCCGCGATTGAGTTGCGCCAGCATGTCGATTCGCGGGAGATAGGCGGTGCGGGCCAGCCGGATCCCGGCCGAGGCCTGCTCGATCTGGGCTTCCGAGATTCGAATCGCCGGATCGCCGGTCTGCGATCGCGCGACCGCTTCCTGAATCGTCAGCGGCTGTTGCGCGGCGAGTCGTGTCGCGAGCAGGCACAGAGAAGGCACGAGAGCGGAACGGTTCATGGATTTCGTAAGTTTATCCGGAACGCGATCCGGGGGCGGTTTGTTACTGTAAAATCTCGCTGGCGGAAAGGAGGCCGTTCATGGCCCAAACCGTTTTTCTCACGGGAGCGTCCACCGGGATTGGACGCGCCACCGCAATTCTGTTCCGCGATCGCGGCTGGAACGTAGCCGCGACGATGCGGAATCCGGCCGCCCATCCGGACCTCGCCTCGGGAGGCGTAAAGCGGATCGCCCTGGATGTCACCGATCCCGCGGCGATCGCGGCGGCTTGCCGCCAAGCGATGGACGCCTTCGGTGGGGTGGACGTGCTGGTGAACAACGCTGGTTACGGCGCCTTCGGCCCTTTGGAGGCCGCCTCTGATGAGCAGATCGAGCGGCAGTTCACGACGAATGTCACTGGCCTGGTTCGCGTGATCCGCGAGTTCCTGCCGCATTTTCGCGAGCGCGGATCAGGGGTCATCGTCAACATCTCCTCCGTGGGCGGCCGCGTCGTATTCCCGCTGTATTCGCTGTACCACGCCACCAAGTGGGCCGTGGAGGGCGTGTCGGAATCACTGCAGTTCGAACTCGGACGTTTTGGGATCCGGGTGAAGGTGGTGGAGCCCGGTTCCATCGCCACGGATTTCGCGGGCCGGTCGCTGGACCGGTTGCAGAAGGACGGCCTGACGGTCTACGACGACTATATCGGACAGTTACTGGCGGGCTGGGCCAAGGTCAGGCAACCGTCGCCTCCGGAGCTGGTGGCCGAGGTTATTTATCAAGCGGCCACCGATGGCTCGGCGCAGTTGCGCTATGCGGCGGGCGAGGACGCGAAGGCGATCCTTGCGATGCGCCCCGGCCTGAGCGACGCCGATTACGTAGTGATGTTGAAGCAGCGGTTCGGGATCGACTAGCGGACCTGGCTGTCGACTTCGTACAGCCAGTCCGGCCGTTTCAACACTTCACGGGGCCGTGATCCATCGGGCGGTCCGATGATGCCGTCGCGTTGCATCATGTCCAGAATCCGGGCGGCGCGGCCATAACCCAGCCGCAGGCGCCGCTGCAGGGTGGAGGTCGACGCTTTTCCGATCTCGCAGACCACGCGCACGGCGTCCTGATACATGGGATCCTCCTCCCCGTCGAACTCCTCGGGTTCTTCGCCGTCGTCGGCGGGCGGCGCGATCAGGAAGGTCTGGTCGTACTCGGGCTGGCCCTGCTCCTTCCAGAACTCGACCACCTTATTGGTCTCCTGTTCGGTGACGAACGCCCCGTGTACACGCATCAGGCGGGAGGAGCCGGGAGGGAGGTAAAGCATGTCGCCCTTGCCCAACAAATGCTCGGCGCCCATCACGTCGAGCACGGTTCGCGAATCGACCCGCGTGGCCACGCGGAAGCTGATGCGCGAGGGGAAGTTCGCTTTGATCAAGCCGGTGATCACGTCCACCGACGGGCGCTGCGTCGCCAGAACCAGGTGCATGCCGACGGCGCGCGCCATCTGCGCCAGGCGGGTTACCGATTCTTCCACGCCGGCGCGCTCCAGCATCATCAGGTCAGCGAGCTCGTCGATCAGAATCAGAACGTACGGCAGCGGTTCCAGTTGCTCGTCCTCGGTAGGCTCGTCGAACAGGCCGCGCGGTTCGGCCTGCATCGCGCGGACCTTGCGGTTGAACTGATCGATGTTGCGGACGCCTTGGGATGCCAGCAGCTTCAGGCGCCGCTCCATTTCGAGCACGGCATTGCGCAGCGCGTTGGTCGCTTTCTTGGCGTCCGTGATGACGGGTGTCAGCAGGTGCGGAATGCCCTCGTACAAGCCGAATTCCAGGCGCTTCGGATCCACCATGATCATGCGGACATGCTGCGGCGTGGCCTTGTACAGGATGGACATGATCAGCGTGTTCAGCATCACGCTCTTGCCCGATCCGGTGGAGCCGGCGATGAGAAGGTGCGGCATCGTTTCCAAGGTCGCCACCTTGATCCGCCCGCTAATGTCCTTGCCGAGCGGGATGGTGAGCGGGGAGGCGGAGAGGCGGAACTCCTCCGATTCCAGGATCTGCCGCAGCGAGATGACCTCGCGTTTGGAATTGGGGACTTCGATGCCGACCGTGGGCTTGCCGGGAATTCGTTCGATCAGGATCGATTCGGCCTGCAAGCCGAGGCAAAGATCTTCGCTCAGAGTCGTGATGCGGGAGTACTTCACGCCTGCTTCCGGCTTGAATTCGAAGGTGGTCACCACGGGGCCGGGGTTAATCTGTGTTACCGAGCCGTGAACGTTGAACTCCTCGAACTTGGCTTTGATCCGCGCGGCGATGTCCTTGAGCTCGGCGGAATCGTAGGGATTGCGTTCCGGCGGCTCATGCAGCAGGTCGGTGGGCGGCAGGACGAAATGGGCGTAATTCTTCTCGCCGGGTTTCTTGCGCGCGGCGGCAGGCTCGGGAGCCGAAGCGGGTTTCGCCGCGGGCGGCGGCGACAGCGGCTCCAGCGCGCGAATGGGGATATCGTCGATCGAAGCGGGGACTGCCGTGTCGTCAAACGGCGCGGCTTCGCCGGACTTCGGCCGCGGCTTGCGCTTGGGCTCGGCCGGCGGATCGATGCGGGGCTCGGGCAGGGCGGGCGTTTCCACCACCTGCTCCCCGGACTGCTGCCGGCGCGCCGCGCGGGCTTTGGCCTTTTCTTCAGCCTTGTGCACGCGCGCCTCGCGCCACGACTCCCAGCGATGCAGAATCCGATCCCACGCGGCCAAGGGACGCCGGAACCAGCGGGCGAGCATGGCCACGCGGAACGCGCTCACCAGATAGATAGAGATCACCAGGCAGGCGCAGGTCACGATCGCGGCGCCGGCGACATTCAGTTCGCTGATCAGGTACTCGGCCAGCAGCGTTCCCAACAGCCCGCCGGCGGGAATCAGGCCGCCGATCGGCCGCCAGTCCGGCAGCAGCGAAACGGCGGTGGCGGCGGAGAGGATCAGCAGCAACCCTCCCAGAAACTTGGCCGACACCGAATGGATCGGCGCGGACCGCAGCCAGCGAAGCCCCAGCATGGCGATCAGAAGCGGCAACGCATACGCCGCCAGGCCTAAGGTCTGCAACAGCAAGTCCGCGAGCGTTGCGCCGACACGTCCCGTAAGATTAACCGGGCGAACTACTTCCGAAGCGGTGTTCCAGGACGGATCGAACGGATGGTAGGACACCAGGCTGAACAACAGGAACAACGCAGCCAGCAGAAACACGAGCGCCGCCGCCTCGTTCAGCCGAGGGTAAGGAGTGGGTCCCAGTAATCTCATCTTCCGGGGTAGCGGAAGAAAATGGCCAGAGCGATCACTATTATGCCAAAAATCACACGATAGTAAACGAAGAACATCAAGCCGCGGGTCCGCAGGTACGCAAGGAAGAAACGGATGACCAGCGCTCCCGTGATCCCGCTGACCACGATGCCCATCACGAAAGGCACATACATGGAGGGCGGAATGCCGCCGCCCTTCCACAAATCGTAGAAGTCCTTAGCCGCGGCAGCGGCGATGGCCGGGGTGGAGAGCAGAAACGAGAAACGGGCGGCGGCGTGGTGATCCAGGCCGCGAAGCAGCCCGGCAGTAATCGTGATTCCGGACCGCGAGGTGCCGGGCACCAGCGCGAGCGCCTGCGCGAACCCGATCACCAGTGAATCGGCGAGCGTCACCTGGCCGATGTGTTTGCGGCGCCGGGCGATCCGCTCCGCCGCGGCGATCAGCAATCCGACGGAGATCAGCATCGTGCCGATGAGCAGCGGGTTTCGCCAGGTCGTTTCGGCGTAGTCTTTCACGGCTAGCCCGATCACGCCCACCGGCAGGGAGCCGATCGTCAGCAGCCAAAGCAGGTTCCGGTTCTGATGCAGTTGCTCATCGGAACCGTGCCGAAAGCCGAAGCCGAGCGCGATAAGTTGCATCCAGTCGCGGGAGAAATACAGGAGCACCGCGGCAAGCGTTCCGACATGCAGGGCGATGTCGAAGCTCAGTCCCTGGTCCGGCCAGCCGAACAACCACGGGGCCAGCGCGAGGTGAGCGGAACTGGAGATGGGAAGGAACTCGGTGAAGCCCTGCAAGATCGCCAGAACCACCACCTGAACCAAAGACATAATGGAAGGGTAACCCACCCCTTATGCGAAACACCAAAATCGTGGCGACGCTCGGGCCTGCGAGCGCGTCGCGCGAGAAAATCGCCGCGCTGCTCGAAAGCGGCGTGGACGTATTCCGTCTGAACGCTTCGCACGGCGCCAAGGAACAGCGGGAAGAGTGGATCGCAATGATTCGCTCCTTGGGGCGCGCGGGCATCCTGCTCGACCTGCAAGGCCCCAAGATTCGGTTGGAGAAGTTTGAAGGCGGCGGATGCCGGCTGGAGAACGGCGCGATCTTCACCATCACGACAGAAGCGATACTGGGGAACGCCGAACGGGCGTCCACCAGCTATGCCGAGTTTGCGCGCGATGTCCGGGCAGGCGATCCGGTGCTGATCGCCGACGGCGCGCTCCGCCTGCGTGTCCTCGAAACGGACGGCATCGCGGCGCGCTGCATCGTGGAGGAGGGCGGCTTCGTGGGCGACCGGAAGGGGATCAACCTGCCGGGCGTCGCGCTCAGCACGCCCAGCGTGACGAAGAAGGACTACGCGGACCTGGATCACGGGGTCGCGCACGGAATAGACATGGTGGCTCTTTCCTTCGTGCGCCGCGCTTCCGATGTCGTGTCGCTGCGCGACCATCTTCGGGAACGCGGCTCGCGAATTCCGGTCATCGCCAAGATCGAGAAGCCGGAAGGCGTCGCCAACCTGCCGGAGATTGTCGCGGCGGCGGACGGGCTGATGGTGGCGCGCGGCGATCTGGGAGTCGAGATGCCCCTCGAGAAAGTGCCGGCGATTCAGAAGCGCATTATCGACAGCGCCCGCCGCGCCGGGAAATTCGTGATCACGGCCACGCAGATGCTGGAATCAATGATGGACAACCCGAACCCCACGCGCGCGGAAGTCAGCGATGTCGCCAACGCAATCTACGACGGCACGGATGCCGTGATGCTGTCGGGCGAAACGTCGGCGGGCCGCTTTCCGGTGCAAGCCGTGCAGACAATGGCCAAGGTGGCGGCCGAAACCGACTCCGAACTCACCTCCCGTCCCTATAAGGAACCCGGGATGGATGGCCGGCGTGGATTCGATGAGATCATCGCCGACGCTGCAACGGAGGCGGTTTGGGGCGCCGGCTTGAAGGCCGTGGTCGTGTTCACCACTTCCGGATCCACGGCCCGGCTTCTCGCCAGGCAGCGGCCTCCGGTTCCCATCTACGCCTTCACGCCGTCGGTGGATCTCTGCCGCCAACTATCGGTTCTATACGGAGTGCGGCCGGTGCCGGCGCCGCGGCTGGATAGCGTGGACGAGATGCTGGAGCAACTGGAGGGCATTGCAGTCGCTTCGGGGCTGCTGATTCCGGGCGACGCCATCGCGTTCGTGGCGGGCGTACCCATTGGCCGTCCGGGCACCACCAACACACTCAAGCTGCATCGGATCGGGGAAATCCGCTGATGTTTCGCGAATATCTGCTGGTGGGCCTGGGAGCTGCCTTGGGAGGCATGGCCCGATTCGCCTGCGCCAACCTGGCAGTCCGCCTGTTCGGGCCAGCGTTTCCCTGGGGAACGTTATTCGTGAATGTCTCGGGCAGCCTGGTGGCCGGGGTGGTGGCCGGCTGGATCGCAGCGGACCGCCGATCCATGGAGAGCGGGTTTCGGGCATTCCTGCTGATCGGGATATGCGGCGGCTATACGACCTTCTCCAGCTTCAGCCTGGAGACAGTTCAGCTCGCGCGGGACGGTTTTCCGGCGCGCGCCGCGGCCAATGCCTTACTATCCCTGGTACTCTGCCTGACGGCTGCGTTCGGTGGTCTTATGATGGGATCTGCATGGATGAAACGTTAAGTCGAGCCTTTCTGGAGTACTCCGCCGCGAAGCTGGAGCAGCTTGCTTCCAGGATTGAAACCTGCCTGGGGCAATTGCCGCAGGACAGAATCTGGTTTCGGGGAAACGAGAATGCCAACGCAGTCGGAAATCTGGTGCTGCACCTCTGCGGCAACGTTGGGCAATGGATCGGCACGGGAGTCGCCGGGGCGCCGGAGGCGCGGGATCGCGATGCGGAGTTCGCGGCGCAAGGGGGCGCCTCTGCTGAGGATCTGAGTGCGAAATTGCGCAGCAGGATCGCGGAAGCAGCGGCTGTGCTGCGCGCCTTAGATCCGCCGCGCCTGGGCCAACGCGTCACTGTCCAAGGCTACGAGGTTACCGTTCTGGAGGCCATTTATCACGTGGTGGAACACTTCAGCGGACACACCGGACAGATCATCTTCATCACGAAAGCAATCACCGGATCTGACCTCGGATTTTATACTCATTTGCGCAATTCAGCACATGAAGAACAGACCCCCTAGTACCCGGCGGGGGATGCCAGTGTGGCCACGTTACGCTATGATGTCTGTAACATACTTGCAGATCAGCCCCTTGCGGGCCAAAACAAAATAAAAGACCACCCTCCCCAGGGTAGTGAGGTAGCGGCACGATGGAGAAGCAGGCGCAGAACATCCAGGAAGCGTTTCTAAACAACGCGCGCAAGGACAAGACCTTCCTGACCATTTACCTGATGAGCGGAGTGAAGCTTTCCGGACGAATTAAGAGCTTCGACAAGTATTCGGTGATTCTGGAGACGAACAATCAGGAGCAGTTGATTTTCAAGCACGCCATCTCCACGGTGGTGGTGTCGAAGCCGTTTCACGGTTCCCCGGGACCGCACGGTGGCGCCGTAGGCGCCGGGGTTCACTCGAACACGCTTCCCGGTGTGCCGGTTACCGAGAGCGTCGAGTAGATACGGAGCTCGAGAGTTGGCTGAGGGCAGGGAGGTCGCTTTACTGGTGGGTCTGGAACGGACCCACCGGGGCGCTGTTCCGGCCGACAAGCTGGCGCCGTTCTCGGCCGAGGAATCGTTGGAAGAACTCGCCGTCCTGGCGGACAGCGCGGGGGCCATCATCGCGGACCGCGACATCCAGTCCCGTCCCAGGCCAGATCCAGCAACGCTAATCGGATCCGGTAAGGTCCAGGAACTGAAGGCGAAAGTCGGCTTTCACCAGGCGGACGTGGTGATCTTCGATCACGAGTTGTCGCCAACGCAGCTTCGCAACCTGGAACGGGCCCTGGACACCAAGATCCTGGACCGGACGCAACTCATCCTGGATATCTTTGCGAAGCGCGCCCGGACCCGCGAAGGCCAGTTGCAGGTGGAGCTTGCTCAACTGAATTACCTGCTGCCGCGTCTGGTGGGTCGCGGCACGCAGATGTCCCGGCTGGGCGGCGGCATCGGCACCCGGGGTCCCGGCGAAACGCAACTGGAAACGGACCGGCGGCGGATTTTCCGCCGGATTCGAACCATCGAAAAGGACCTGGAACAGGTCCGTAAGGGACGCGGAATCCAGCGGCGGCAGCGGCAGGGGGTTCCCCTGGAAACCGTGGCTTTGGTGGGCTACACGAACGCCGGCAAGTCTACGCTGTTCAACCGTCTTACCGGAGCGGAAGTTCTAGCGGATGCAAAGATGTTCGCGACGCTGGACCCGACGGTGCGGCATGTCGTGCTGCCTTCCAACCGCAAGGCGCTGCTCAGCGACACGGTGGGGTTCATCCGCAACCTGCCCACAACCCTGGTAAAGGCGTTCCGCGCGACGCTGGAAGAGGTGATCGAGGCCAGCCTGCTGCTGCACGTGGTGGATGCGTCTTCGCCTCACGCGCAGGAATATACAGCGCACGTGTCGGAAGTGCTTTCCGACATCGGGGCGTCGGAGAAGCCTCAGATTCTGGTGCTCAACAAGATTGACGCCATCGGCGAGTCCGAGCGCGACGCCCCGGCCCTGGCGCAACGCATTCGTAACGAGGCGCTGCAGAACGCGAAGTTTGCCGCGGTATCCGCGCGGACCGGCGATGGCTGCGCCGAGCTGCTGGCGATGATCGATCAGGGTCTGATCGTGGACCCGGTGGCTGCCGCCCGCTTCCGTTTTCCGATCGGCGATGTGGGGCCTTCGCATGTTCTCCACGAAAATGCGAGGGTCACGGCCGAACGTTACACGGAGGAGTTCCTGGAGATTGAAGCCGAGACCCCGGAAAGCGTCCGCCGTAAACTGGAGCGCTACCAGGTGGGGGCTCCGGACGCCGCCCAGGGCTCCGCGTAACTGCTCTTCCCTTTTTCCGGGACAGCGGTATCCTTGAGATGGCCGCATGAATCTGCCGAACCTGCTCACCATTCTGCGGATCTTCTTTGTCCCACTGCTGGTGGCCGCGCTGGTCACCGACAGCCGGGCCGTGGGTGTCGGCGTTCTGGTGGTGGACAAGGCGTTTTTCGCGCTGGCGGTCTTCCTGGCCGCGGCCGCGACCGACCTGCTGGACGGGTATCTCGCCAGGCGCTGGGGCCAGGTGACCACGGTCGGGATGTTGTTGGATCCGATCGCGGACAAGCTCCTGATTTCCGCCGCGCTCGTTTCGCTGGTGCAGATCGGGCGGGTGCCCGCCTGGATGGCGGTGCTGATCATCGGCCGCGAATTCGCCGTGAGCGGACTGCGTTCTATCGCCGCCGCTGAAGGCTATACGATCCAGGCAAGCGATCTGGGCAAGACCAAAATGGCGCTGGAAGTTGTAGCGATCTCATTGGTGCTGCTGGGACTGCGCTGGCCCACCCTGCAGGAATGGGGATTGTGGTGCATGGGCGGGGTGATGATTTTCGCGCTGGCCTCGGCTCTGGAATACTTCGCCAAGTTCTGGAACAAGGTGGATGCTCGGGTAAAGGAAAGAAGCCGCCGGGAGCCCCTGGAACTGGAACGCGAGCGGGTGTTGCAACTGCGCCAGCAGCGCAAATCGGAACGCGCGTTGCGAAGGCGGAAAGCGGCGGCCGTTGGCCGCGAGTCCGCCGATTGAGTCACGGCCGCCGGATCACGATTCCCTCTTTCATTACGAAGCGAACGCGAGTCAGCGTTTTCCAGTCGTGCAGCGGATCGCCCTCCACGGCGATCAGGTCGGCGCGGTAACCCTTGGCCACGCGCCCCGCCTTCTTCTCCTCCCCCAGCATACGCGCGGCGTCGAGGGTCGCGGAACGTAGGGCGCGGTCCGGCGTCAGCCCGGCCTCGATGAGCGCCCCGAACTCGCGAGCGTTGTCGCCATGAGGAATGCCCGGCGCATCCGAGCCGAATACGAGCGGAACGCCGAGCGCAATCGCCGTGCGAACGGCCCGGAAAACCTCCGCGCGAAGCCGCGGGGCCTCGCCGGGTCTCGACAGCCTGGCGAGGCCGGGCACCAGCGGAATTCCGCGGCGGGCCAACTCCCGGGCGCTGCCTTCATCCACCCAGTTCCCGTGTTCCACGGAATCGGCGCCGGCGCGCGCCGCGTTCCGAATCGCGTTGGGACCTTGAGCGTGGACCGCGACGCGGCGTTTGCGGGAGTGCGCCAGGCGGACCACGGACCGGAGTTCCGCCTCGCTGAGCTCGGTCGCCATGCGATCGGAGGCGCTCGGCCACATCGCCCCTCCCGCGCACGCGGGGACCCAATCCACTCCGGAGTCCAGCACGCCGCGAATTTTCACATCCAGCCGATTGAAGAGACCTTCTCCAGCGAAAGGGGCGTCGCAAGCGCCGCCGGGCGAAGCGAGCGGCGCTCCCGCCGCCAGGACACGCGGGCCGGGGAGGATGCCCTTCGCGATGCCGTCCCGCAGTTCCACGTCGCGGAATCTCGCCGCCCCGGCGCTACGCACGGTAGTGAACCCCGCGCGAAGCGTCGCAAGGGCCTCCGTCCGAGCTGCCGCCGGATCGGGCGAGAAGCTCACCCGCGCATCCATCAGGCCCGGAAGCACCGTGTAGGAGGAGAGGTCGAGGACGCGGGCGCCGGGGAATTCGCGGTACGGCCCCACGGACTCGATCCGCCCCGCCTGGATGACGATCGCGACGCGGGAGCGGAGAACGCCGGCCTCCACGTCGGCCAGGGCGCCGGCGCGAATCACGATACGCTCCTGCGCGGCCAGGCAGACCGCGCCGATCAGGAGAAGAAGACGCGCCACGTGGTTACCACCAATGCATGAGTCACCATGGAGGCGCGAATGCTCTTCGCGTCGCGAAAGGCCAAGCCGTAGAATACGCCGGCCACCGCCGCGAGGGTGGCGAACCGCCAGTTCGGGAAGTCGCGATAGCTCAAGTGAACCGCGCCGAACAGGGCCGCCGCGATGCCGAGCCCCAGCCACTCGCTACGCGTCCACTGTACGATCCAGGTTTGCAGCAGACCCCGGAACAGGAACTCCTCGCTCAATGCCACCACCCAAAGAATGCCGAGAAATGTGCCCAGAGCGATCAGCGACGTCTTCCACCAGACGAAGTCAAGGGGATGGAAGCGGGCGAATCCCAGCCCCAGCGCGATCGCGGCGCCGACCGGCAGAAAGAACAGGTAGTAGCGAAGTCCCACCATCCAGTCCCGCCGCGTGGGAATGAAGCCGAAGCCCACCTTCACGCCGCGGATCTCCAGGAGGGCGAACGCGCCGACTCGAATCCAGGCAAGCTGGCCGAGGATCTCCAGAGGAAGCCGCGGATGAGGATCGGGGTAGATCTCGCGGAATACCTTGCTCAGGATCACTGCGGCGAGGATCACCAGGAACGCCAGATCGACGATTCCAAGGTGCGGCAGCAAGACATACCAGAATGCGGCAACGCTCATCAAGCCCGCCAGAATCAGAAACGGCGGCCAGGTGAAGGATCCGGTGGCGAGGGTGGCCCCAAGGAACGGGATCACCGCGCTGGCCACGAGCGCGACCGCGAGCCCTCCCCGGCTCAGCAGACGCGTCACGCGCAGGCGCAGGCTTTCCGTGCCTAAAATCAGGTAGAACTTCGCCTCAATGAGAAACGCCGGCAGCAACACCAGGGCGATTTCGTTGGGAATGCCGCGCTGCCTGGCGTATAGGAAAGCCGCCGCGATGCAAATGGCCCACACGACGACCAAAACGGGGACAAACGGGCGGACGAGACTCATGCTCGCAGTCATCGTAGCATTGGGAGCTGACGCGGCGGACCCGCCTGCCGATCTCGCCAGGCGCGTCGCGGCGCGCGAGAGCCGGAGCCAGGAAGCACGATCGCGCTATCTGTATCGGCAGAGCGTGAAGGCCGAAGAGCTCGACCGGCCAGGGGCATACTACTCCGAGACCCGCGAAGTGATCTTCTCCCCCACCGGCGAGCGCTCCGAGAGATTCCTGAAACATCCCGAGGACCGCTTGCAGCGCTTGAAGCTGACCGAGGAAGATTTCGCGGACATTCGCAATATCCAGCCGCTGATGCTGACCTCCGATGTGCTGCACCTCTACGAGACCAGGTATCGCGGTGCAGAACCAGTGGGGGATCAGGACTGCTGGGTGCTGCAGGTGCGGCCGCGGCAGATCCTGGAGGGGCAGCGGCTCTTCGACGGGCTGATCTGGATCCACCCGGAGGACTTCTCGATCGTGCGAGCCGAAGGCCGCGCCGTCCCGCAGATCTACTCTCGAAAACAGGAAAACCTGTTCCCCCGATTTGTCACAATCCGGGAGCGGATGAAGGACGGAAACTGGTTTCCGGTGAAGACAGTGGCGGAAGATACTCTGCCCTTCCGAACGGGCGCCCTCCGCATGCGGCTGACGATTACCTACACCGGATACCGCAAGTTCGGCGCGGAGTCCAACGTTACGTTTGAACCGGTTCGCTGAGAACGCGGATTTTGGGGCGGATCCCGCGATGCACGCGGGCGGAAAGTTTCGCCGGCCGCACGGACGCGGTATCCTGCGTCCGAGGTGCTACCCCGATGGTGATTCGTGATTCTCTTCTCCCCGAATTCGAGCAGGAAATGGCGGGCGTTCGCAAAACGCTGGAGCGAATGCCCGAAGACAAGCTGGACTGGGCGCCGCATCCCAAGTCCATGACCGTGGCCAGGCTTTGCGGCCACTTGGCCGAACTTCCGATGTGGGCATACACGACGCTGGACACGCCGGAACTGGATGTGATGCCGGCGGGCGAAGCTCCGAAGGCTATGATCGCTGAGTCTCGCGAGCAGGTGCTCCGGGTGTTTGACGAGAACATGGCGAGGGCGCGCCAGTCCTTGTCCCAGGCGACGGACGAACAGATGTTGACCGACTGGACGCTGCTGGGCGGCGGCCGGAAGTTTTTCACCATGCCCCGGATCGCGGTGCTGCGGAGCATGATCCTGAATCATGCGATTCATCATCGCGCCCAGATGGGGGTGTATCTGCGCATGAACGACATTCCGGTGCCGTCGCTGTACGGTCCATCGGCCGACGAAGGCACAATGGGCGCGAGCGCATAGTCTGGTGGAAGCCTGGTTCGCTAGAATGAGGCTTCCATGAAGACCAGCTACGATGCCGCCGTAATCGGCGCCGGAGTGTTCGGCGCCTGGACCGCTTACACGCTGGCCCGCCAGGGACGACGGGTGGTGCTGCTGGATGCGCACGGCGCCGGCAACAGCCGCGCCAGTTCCGGCGGCGAAACCCGTATCATCCGGATGAACTACGGAGCCGACGAGTTGTACACGCGGCTATCGCAGAGATCGTTGCGCCTGTGGCTGCGCTTCTGCGCGGAGACACACCTGCCTCTTTTCCACCGCACCGGGGCTTTGTTCACGGCGCCGAAGGGGCACCCTCATCTGAAAGCCGCGGGCGAAGTCCTGGCTTCGTGCGGAATCCGTCACGAGGTGCTGGGCGTCCGCGACCTGAGGTCCCGATTCCCGCAGATCCGGCTGGATTCCGTATCGGCGTTGTATGAACCGCAAAGCGGCGTGCTGATGGCGCGGCGCGCGGTGATGGCGTTAGTGGAAGAATGCGAGCGGCTCGGCGTACGCTACCTGACGGACGCCGCTACCTGGAGCAAGGGGCTTCAAACCAGTTCGGGACGCAAGATCGCGGCGGGCAATTACGTATTCGCCTGCGGACCCTGGCTTCCGCGGCTGTTCCCCGAGATCCTGCGGGACCGCATACGCTCCACGCGACAGCAGGTATTCTTCCTGGGAACAGCGCCGGGCGATGAACGCTTCGCGCCCCCGGCGATGCCGGTCTGGATCGACTTCGAGGAAGGCGCGTATACGGTTCCCGATATCGAATGCCGCGGCTTCAAGATCGGCGTCGACAAACATGGGCCGGAGGTGGATCCGGAAACCCTGGATCGGGTTCCCAGCGCGGACAAGATCGCGGAGATGCGCCGGGTGGTGAGGCGACGCTTCCCATTGCTGGGTGACGCTCCGCTGCTGGAGGCACGGGTCTGCCAGTACGAAAACACCTGGAACGGCGACTTCCTGGTGGACCGCCACCCGGATTTTCCCAACGTGTGGCTGGTGGGCGGCGGATCGGGTCACGGGTTTAAGCACGGCCCGGCGGTCGGCGCGCATGTCGCGGGGCTGCTGAACGGCGGGGACGTGCTGCCGCGGTTCTCGCTGGCCACGAAGAAAACTCGACGCCTGCGCCAGGTGTTCTAATTCTGCTTTTCCCGCTCCAGATAATCGAGCAGCACCGCGATTTGCGCCTTTACTCCGATCGCCAGCGCATCCTCGTCAATGTCGAAATCCTGCGTGTGCTGCATCGCGGTAATGCCCTTGTCGGGATTGCCGACACCGAGGAAGTAGAAGAAGCCGGGGATCACCTTCTGGTAATACGCGAAATCCTCACCACCCATCTGCGGCTCCGCGCGGTTGACGTTGGCCACACCCAGGATTCGCTGCAGCGAGGGAACGGCCTTGGAGACAAGAGCCGGGTCGTTGAAGGTAACCGGATTGCCGGCGTCAAACCATTCCATCCGCGCACCCGTTCCGTTCGCCTGCGCGATTCCCGCGGTCATCTGCTTCATCAGCGACTTCACCTGTTCCCGCACGCCTTCGTCCAGCGTGCGCAGCGTTCCTTCCATGCGGACCTGCCCGGCCAGGATGTTGTTGCGAGTGCCGCCATGGATCTGGCCGATGGTCAGGACAATGGGCTGGTTCGCGATCACGCGGCGGCGGATGGTCTGGAACGCCTGAATGATCTCCGCCGCGATTGGAATCGGATCGATGCCGGTGTGCGGATACGCTCCGTGGGTGACTTTGCCGTCCACGATGACAGCGAAGGCGTCCGTCGACGCCAGCAGCGGGCCGGAGGCGTAGCTCACCCGTCCCACCCGCTCCTGGGCGCCGACGTGCAAGCCGAAGATGGCTTTCGGCCGCGGGTTGTCCAGCACGCCTTCGCGGATCATCAGTGGCGCTCCGCCCTCTTCGCCCTGTGGCGCGCCTTCCTCGGCGGGCTGGAAAACGAAGCGGATCACGCCCGGGATCTCGGCCCGCATCCGGCTAAGCACCTCCGCGACGCCAAGTTGGATGGTGACGTGGGCATCGTGCCCGCAGGCGTGCTTCACTCCGGCGTTGCGCGACTTGTAGGGAACGTTGTTGTTCTCCTGGATCGGCAGCGCATCCATGTCCGCGCGCACCGCGATGAGAGGGCCCGGGCGGCCTCCCTTCAGCGTCGCCACGACACCGTGCCTTGCCACACCGGTCTTAACGTCGTCGAAACCCAGGGCGCGGAGGCGCTCGGCGACCACGCGGGAGGTCCGCTCCTCCCGGTTGGATAGCTCCGGATGCATGTGCAGGTCGCGGCGGGTCTCCACCAGCTTGTCGCGAATTGCATCCACGGCGCGGGCGACCTTTTCATCGCGTGTTTGCGCGGACCCCGCTAGAGCGGCCAGACACAAAAGGAGATTCTTCATTAAAGATAGCTTCGCACCAGGCCGCCGTCCACGGCGATCGAGGCGCCGGTAATGTAGGCGGCGCGCTCCGACGCGAGGAACACCACCAGATTCGCGAACTCCTCGGGAGTGCCCAGCCGCCGCGCCGGGATCCGCTCCGTCCAGCGCTTCTCGATCTCGGCGACGCTGACGCCGGCGGACTTCGCGAGCACGGAAGAAAGCTCCTGCAGGCGATCCGTCGCGGTGTATCCGGGACAGACATTGTTCACATTCACGCCATGGGGCGCGTACTCGTCGCTCAGCGTCTTCAGCAGCGCGGAGACGGCCGAGCGCACGGCGTTCGATAGAACCAGATTGCCGATCGGTTCCTTCACCGAGATCGACGTGATCGCGAGGAATCGACCCCAACCTCGCGCCTTCATCCCCGGGAGGACGGCGCGCGCCAGATACACGGTGCTCATCAGATTCAGGTCTACCGCGGACCTCCAATCCTGCACGGTGGTCGCCTCGAACAGCTTCGCCGGGGGTCCGCCGGCGTTCGCCACGCATATGTCAATCCCGCCGAAACGGTCCTGGACCGCGGCGATCCAGCCGGCTACCTGATCTTCACGGGTGACGTCGCAGGTCTCGGCGAACACGTCGCCCCCCGCTTCGCGGATCTCGCGCTCCGCGGCCTCCAGCGCACTCTTGCCTCGCGCGCAGATGGCGACCTTCACGCCCTCCCGCGCCAAGCCCAGCGCGACCGCCTTGCCCATGCCCTGGCTGGCCGCGGCGACCAACGCCGTCCGCCCCGTGAGACCCATGTCCATCTATTTCCCTCGAAGATACGCATCGTCCCCGGTGAGCCAGTCCTGGCGAATCGGCGAAAAGATGTCCAGGTCCAACGTGTCCTCCAGCGCGACGGCGCTGTGCGGCACGAACGAGGGGATATGCAGAACCTCGCCCCTGCTCACGACCACTGTCCGTCCTTCGAGCTGAAACTCCAGCGCACCCTCCAGGATGTAGGTGATCTGCTCGCTCTCGTGCTGGTGTTCCGGAACCACCGCGCCCTTCTTCAGGAACACCTGGGCGACCATCGCTTTCTCTCCCGTGACAACTTTTCGCGAAATCGCCGGGCTTAGAGTTTCCAGCCGGACATTTTCCCAGGATGTGTGCAGCATGATTCCGCCATTGTACTCAAGGCCGACGGCGTCCGCGTCGATTGGAGTGCAGGAGATACTCCCGCCGTGTCAGAATACTTTTTCCGCGCTCGTGGTTCCTGCATTCCCACTCGGAAACGTGTACGTAGGACAGGTGCGGACACATGACAACCATGCGATTCTCACGCACCTTTCCGCATTTCGGCGCCTTTGAAAGCACAAAGCTGCACGGGTCCGGAACCGACATCCTGGGAACCACGCGGCACATCGATTTCTGTGAGCGCGATCTCGGCATGCTGCTGGAGGCAGGCCTCAAAGACCTCCGTTACTCGATTCCCTGGCACCGGATCGAAAGGCAGCCGGGCGCGTTCGATTTCCGTTGGATGGACGTACCCATGCGATTCATGGAACGAAACGGCATGCGCCCGGTGGCGGATCCGCTGCATCACGTCTCGTTTCCGGACTGGCTGGAGGATGGATTCTTCCACCCGCTGTTTCCGAAGCTGTATGAGCGTTTCGTCCTCGAGTTCGCCCGCCGCTATCCGTGGGTGCGGCGCTTTACCGTCTTTAACGAGCCGCTGCCCACGACGATTCTCTGCTCACTGAACGGGACCTGGTATCCGCATCGCTCCTCGGAGGAAGACTTCGTCACCGGCGCGCTGGCCGCGGCCCGCGCCATCGCCATCACCACCGCCGCGCTGAAGCGGCTCGATCCGGCCAACGAGTTCGTTCACATCGATACCTGCGAGTCGCACCGCAGCCTGGAAAAGAAGGCCGACACTTGGACGGCGTTCGCCATGGATCGCCGCTTTCTGATGCACGATCTGGTCCTTGGACGAGTGAGTAGCGGCCACGTATTGTACGAGTTCTTGATTGAGAACGGTGCTCCCGCGGCGGAGTTGGCGTGGCTCCAGGACAACCCCGGCTTGATCGATGTGATCGGGCTGGACTATTATCCGCATTCTGAAATGGAATGGCGATGGCGCCGGGGCGAACGAATGGCGCGGAAGCTGAAGGAAGCTCGCGGGTTCGCCGCCGTGGCGCGTGACTACATCGAACGGTACCAGTTGCCCGTGATGCTGGGCGAGACCAACATCCGGGGCTCGGTAGCAGATCGGATCGCCTGGTTGAAGTTCATGCAGCAGCAGTGCGAGGAGCTGGTCCTCGAGGGCGTCGATTTCCGCGGTTTCTGCTGGTATCCGTCGATCGACAGTACAGACTGGCAATATCTTTGCACGAAGATGACCGGCGCCATCGACCCGCAGGGGATCTGGTCGCTTTGCCCGAAGCGAACGGAGCGCAGGGCCACGGAGCTGAGCGAATTCTATCGGCAGCTCGCCCAGGGGTTGATCACCTGGCGCGACCTTCCTTCTCATGGGTTTGACCCGTTCTGGGCCGAGCGCCTGACCGCGTTTGAGCCGCTGATGCCGTCTCGAAGGAAGGTGGCCTGAGATGGAATATCGCACGCTTGGCAAGACAGGACTGCAGGTCAGCGCGCTGGGCTTCGGAGGCGCGGAGATCGGTTACGAGGGCGCATCGGCGGCGGAAGTCCGCGAGATCGTTCACGCGGCGCTGGACGCCGGGGTGAATGTCTTCGATACGGCCGAGTGCTATCACGGCAGTGAAGAACTGCTGGGAGAGGCTCTCCAGGATCATCGCGGCAGAATCTTTCTCTTCACCAAGTGCGGCCACGCACAAGGCATGGAGGGCCGCGATTGGGATCCGGATCTCATCGAGCGATCGATTGATCGCAGCCTGCGCCGCCTGCGAACTTCGGCGCTGGATCTGATCCAGCTTCATTCCTGCTCCCGATCGATTTTGGAAAGCGGAGGGGTAATCGAGGCGCTCGAGCGCGCTCGCGACGCCGGCAAGACTCGCTGGATCGGCTACAGCGGCGACTCCCAGGACGCGGCTTTCGCCGTGAAGACGGGCGCGTTCGACACGCTTCAGATTTCGGTGAACATCGCCGACCAGGAGTCGGTCGATCTCGCCGTTCCGCTGGCCGCCGCGCGGGGCATGGGCGTGATCGCGAAGAGGCCCATCGCGAACGCGGCTTGGCGCTACGACGCTCTGCCCTCCAATTTCTACCATCAGGAATACTGGCGGCGCCTGCGGCGCCTTCGCTACACCGGACTGGAGGAGGACGCGGTAAGCACCGCGCTGCGCTTCACGCTGGCGGTCCCCGGTGTGACCACCGCCATCGTGGGAACCAAGAGCCCGGACCGCTGGAAACAGAACACCGCAATCCTCAGCCAGCCGCCGCTTCCGGACGCAACGTTTCGCGCCATCCGCTCCACGTGGTCCCGTCGCGCGCGCCCGGCCTGGGTCGGCCAGACATAGGCGCATAATAGGGCATGGCCGCAAGAAAATCGAACGTACTGCTTTGGGTATTGGGCGGGATCGCGGTTCTGATTTTTCTGGTGATCGCCTCCGTCGGCATCGGCGGATACGTGATCTATAGCCGCGTGAAGAGCGCCGGCGTGGACCAGGAGCTGATGAAGAGAAATCCCGCGATGGCGATGGCCAAGCTGGCCACCGCCATGAACCCCGACATCGAAGTGGTTTCCACCGACGAGAACGCGGGCGAAATCGTCGTGCGGGAAAAAAGCAGCGGCAAGGAAACGCGGATGCGCTTCGACCGCGAACGGCAGACCCTGGTTGTGGTCGACGATCAGGGGAAAGAGACCAGGGTGAAGGTGGACCGCGGGGTGGAAGTGGCGACTCCGGAAGGCCGCACCACCGTGGGCGCCGGCGCCCGGCCGCCGGCCTGGGTTCCGGCCTACCCCGGTTCCGCGCCCGACGGAGCGGTGAATCAGGATGAGCAGGGCGAAATCAAGTCTGTGTTCAGCTATTCGGCGCGGGATGACGCGAAAAAGGTAACGCAGTACTACCGGGATACCCTGTCCGCCGAGGGCTATCGCGAGGAGAAGACGAACTCCGCCAATTCCCCCGGAGAGTACCTGATGATGCGGAATGACGCCAAGGATCGAAGCATTGCGGTGACCGCGTTTGGATTGGGGGGCGGGAGCCGCGTCGTGGTGACCGCGACCGAGGGGCATGCGGCGCGCCGCTAGCTGGAGCGGCGCGCGCTAAGGCTGAGCTCTACTTCTTCTGCCGGATCAGGATGCGCCCGTTCAGCGTCGTGAAGCTGAACAGCGGACCGCCTCCATTCATCGCGCCGAACATCGTCTTCTCCACCTTGATCTTGTACTTCCCGCCCTGGCCGCGGTTGTCCTCCACGCTGCTGGCCGCCCGCATATCCATCTTGATGTCGAAGTCGCTGAAGATATCGCCGTGGTCGGTCTTCAACTTCACGTTGGCTTTCGTGTCCGCGGGCAACGTGACGTCGATGTCGCCGTTGAGCGTGGAGAAGGACATTTCCTTGTTCGCGGTAACGCGCTCCAAGACTACCTTCACCTTGCCATTCAGCGAATGAGCGATCACGCTGCCGGTGATGTTCGTTACGGTAACCGGGCCGTTCGTATTGTTGGCCTCTACTTCGCCGGTGACGCCGTCGATGGAGATGAAACCGCCGTTCACGGTGGTGGCGGTCACCGAAGTATTCGCCGGGACGTGGACGGTCAGGTCGAGATTACGGGTGATGTCGCCGCCCACCCGCACCGTGTTGTTGTCCTCTTCGATGGTGAGATCGAAGCCGGTGGAATCGATGCGGCGGAGGCCGTCCACCGATTCGGCGCGGGCGCGATGCCGGCTGCCCGGCCGGGTGGCGGACTCCACAACCATGTTCTTGTCGGCATGAGTCTTCACGGTGATGCTGCCGTTCAGCAAGTTCACTCGCAGCTTGGCCGGGCGGTTGGCGTCGCGGAGCGGAACCACGGTTCGTTCCGCCGCGGGGGCGGCCGCCGGCGCCTGCTGCGCGACCGCGCAAACCGCCACTGCCAGGAATAGGATCGTTGTCTTCAGAGTCGTCGTTTTCATTGTTATCTTTCTCTCTTGCGGATTTTGATGTCGCCGTTGAACGCATCAAAAGTCAGTACCGGTCCGCCCGCGCCCGCGCGCATCGAGGACATCCGGTTACGCTTGTACACGTAGCGGACACCCTCGCGGCTGCTGGAGCCGGCCGGAGAGGGGAGCGCGGTCACCTCAAAATCGGTGTAGGCGCTGCCGTTGAATGTCTTCAGGCGCAAGTCTGCGTTCAAGCCCGGCTGAAAGGAGACTTCCACCGTCCCGTTCAGGCTCTTGAACAGTGACTCGCGTTGGGGATTGCGGGCGTAGGTGACCGTAACCGCGCCGTTCAGCGCATCGGCGGTCCCCGAGCCGGAAACCTCGGCCAGGTGGATAGCGCCGTTGATATTGCGGATGTCGAAATCGCCGGCCGTGTCGCGAACGGTAATTGTGCCCTCGTTCACCGTCCGCAAGTCCAGCCTGGTATCGAACGGAACCTTCAGCTTGAAGTCGTAGCGGACCGTGTATCCGTCGCGGCGGTAGCCTCCGCCGCAGTTGCCGCACCGCGACGGTGTGTCCACGAACAGGCGCAGGCGGTCGGCGTCCTGCCGCGGCTCCATCTTCACATCGCGATTCGCCGCTTCCAGGCGATTTCCGGATTCCGCGGTCACCTTCCGCGTGTATTCCAACTCCACCGTCGCACCCGTGTGGCCCGCCACCTCGATCGGGCCGGTGATGTTGTCCAGGATCACCTCGCGCACGCCGCTGAACGTCTGGCGCTTGGTCTCCGTCGATTCGGCCGCGCTGAGCAGCGCGCCAGTCAGAATCAGTGCAGCAATTGTTTTCATGGCTATTGCAACCTCTGTACCGCCAACTGCGCCCGCTGTTTCACTTCGGGTGAGATTTCCGGTTGTTCCTCCAGGGAGCGGAACGCCGGAACCGCCTGCTTCACCTTCAGGTCCACCAGCGTGTCGATAATCGCCACCTGCACCAGCGGAGAGTTCTGCTTACCCAGCGCCTCCACCAACCCCCGCCGCGCCGCCGGCTCGGTGGCGAAGTTTCTCAGGGCGTCCACCGCCGCCAGCCGGACATTGACATTCGAATCCTGGCTGACGGTGCGCAGCAGAGCGTTCAAAACCTCATCGTCGGACCGGTCCACCTGATAGGCGTAGTTGATGCCGCGCAACCGCTCGCTCGCGGATTGCTGCTGCAACAGGCTGAGTGCCACCAACTGCCGCATCTGCGTCACCTCTCCCTTCAGTTGCGAAATCTCGTTCGAGGACTCAGGAACAGCGGGACGACGCAGCTCCCATCCCACCACCAGGCCTGCCACCAACATCGCGGCCGCGGCCGCGAACTGCTGCAGCGGCTGCTTCGGCCACCACTCGCTGATCCACTCGCCGAATCCCCGCCGCGCCGGCTTCGCCTCCGCCAGGCCCTGTTGATATGCGGTCAGCGTCTGGTAAAAGCGCGCACGCATTTCCCGGCTCGGCTCCAGCTTGTCGGCGGCCGGCACCAGGCCCAGGCCGATCCACAGCGCGCGCAGCGATTCGGCCTCGCGGCGGCAAGCCTCGCACTCTCCCAGGTGGACTTCCAGGGCTACCCGCGCGGCGGGCGCCATGCCTTCCGCCCAGTAATCCGGCAATACTTCGTGAATTTGATCGCAAGTCATGATGCTTTCTCCCCCGCCAGCTCATGGAAGATCTGGCCCAGCGCCCGGACGGCGCGAAACACGCGGACCTTCACCGTTCCCACCTCACAACCCAGAATCTCGGCGATCTGCTCATACTTCAGCCCCTGATAGCGGCTTAGGATCAGGAGCTCGCGTTTGTCCGCGGGCAGCCGGTCCATGGCTCGCTTCAGCAGCGCGACATCCTGCGACCGCCGCAGCCGGTCCTCCGCCGTCAGATCCGCCGACGCGGGTTCCGGACGCCGCTCCAGGAACTCATCGAAATTCACTACTTCACCCCGGCGCTTGGTGGCCTGATCGATGTGAGCGTTTCTCGCTATCTGATACATCCATCCCGTGAAACTCTGCCGCGGGTCGTAGCTGGCCCGGTAGCGGAGCATCCGGAAGAACACGTCTTGAACCAGGTCTTCCGCCAGTTCCCGATCCCGCGTTTGGTAGACGAAAAACCGAAACAGGGCTTTGTTATGGCGTTCGAACAGGACAGCCAACTGGCTGACGTCGCCCGCGCCGACCTTGGTCATCAGGTGGTTATCGGTTGCTTCCACGCGTCCCCGTCCCCCTCAGAACCGCTTCTTTCTCATTCGTAAGGGGATACCGCGCCCTGGATAAAAGGTTACGCCGGTTTTCCGCCAGGTGCGCGCTCGGCCATGCTCGCCGTTCATCCTCAAGGCTCATGGGTATTTCGAATGGCGGGATTGTGTCACAATCCCACGCATGGCCAAATTCATCTGGGCCCTCGTCGCCCTGGCCGGCGCCAGCGCCCTCGGCGGCATCGCGATCTCGCGCGGTGAACCCGTGAATTCGCTGTGGCTGGTAGTGGCGTCCGTTTCTATCTACCTCCTCGGATTCCGCTTCTACGCCCACTTCATCGCCGCCAAGGTGATGGCCCTGGACAACAACCGCGCCACGCCGGCCGAACGCCTCCGCGACGGTCATGATTTCGAGCCAACCAACAAGTGGATCGTCTTCGGCCACCACTTCGCGGCGATCGCCGGACCCGGTCCGCTGGTGGGACCCACGCTCGCGGCGCAGTTTGGGTACCTTCCCGGGACCCTTTGGATCATCGTCGGCGCCGTGCTCGGCGGCGCGGTTCAGGACTTCGTCATCCTGTTCTGCTCCATGCGGCGCAATGGCAAGTCCCTCGGACAAATGGCACGCGAGGAAATCGGAAAGGTAGGCGGATTTACCGCGCTGGTCACTGTGCTGCTCATCATGATCATTCTGCTGGCGGTCGTTGCGCTGGTGGTGGTGAACGCCCTGAAGGACTCGCCTTGGGGAACGTTCACCATCGCCGCCACCATGCCCATCGCGGTGTTCATGGGCGTGTATCTGCGCTACTGGCGGCCGGGCAAGGTCCTGGAGGTTTCAGCCATCGGTTTTGTGCTGGTCCTGGCGAGCATTTTCGCCGGACAGTGGGTCGCTTCCAGCCCAGCCTGGGCGCCCTGGTTCACCTATGGCGGCGTGGCCCTTGCCCTCGCCATCATCGGCTACGGATTTCTGGCGAGCGCCCTGCCCGTGTGGCTGCTGCTCGCCCCCCGCGATTATCTCTCCACCTTTGTGAAGCTTGGCGTGGTTCTTCTGCTGGGCCTCGGAATCTTCTTCGTGCGCCCGCAACTGCAAATGCCTCCGCTGACGCAATTCGTCGACGGGACGGGACCGATCTTCGCCGGCAAGGTATTCCCCTTCTGCTTCATCACCATTGCATGCGGGGCGATTTCCGGCTTCCACTCCCTGATCTCCTCGGGCACCACTCCGAAGCTCATCGCCAAGGAATGGCACGCCTGGCCCGTCGGTTACGGATCGATGTGCCTGGAGAGCTTCGTCGCGATCATGGCCATGATCGCAGCCTGTGCCCTGGAACCCGGCGTGTTCTTCGCGGTGAATTCGCCCGCCGGTGTCGTGGGCGCTACGGCGGAAACCGCGGCGGCGACCATTTCTTCCTGGGGCTTCCCCGTAACCGCGCAGACCATGACCGACATGGCCGCCCGAGTCGGCGAGGAGACTCTCTTCTACCGGACCGGCGGAGCGCCGTCCCTGGCGCTGGGAATGGCTCACATTTTCTCGCAATCCATCGGAGGCCAGGCGATCCTGGGCTTCTGGTATCACTTCGCCATCATGTTCGAGGCGCTGTTCATCCTCACCGTCATCGACGCGGGAACACGCGTCGGCAGGTTCATGCTTCAGGACCTGTTGGGCCACTTCCATGCCCCCTTAGGCCGAACCGGATGGATGCCCGGCGTGCTTCTGACCTCGGCGATGATTGTCAGCGCCTGGGGCTACTTCCTGTATCAGGGAGTGATCGATCCGCTGGGCGGCATCAATTCGTTGTGGCCCCTGTTCGGGATCGCCAACCAGCTTCTGGCCACCATCGCACTCTGCGTCGCCACCACGATCCTGGTCAAGATGCACAGGGCGCGGTTTCTGTGGGTGACGCTGACTCCCATGGCGTGGCTGCTGATCGTGACCTACACCGCCGCCTGGCAGAAGATCTTTTCGCCCCTGCCACGCATCGGCTTCCTGGCGGCGGCGCGGGCTCTGGAACAATCGCCCCAAACCTCCACCACCGCGACGCTGATCTTCAATAACTACCTGAATGCCGGGGTTTGCGCCCTTTTCCTGCTTCTGGTGACCACGATTCTCATCGACTCCGCCCGCATATGGGCCGGGATTCTCCGGGGAACTCGTGACCGCCGCACGCAGGAAGCGCCTTTCGTGCTGTCGCAACTCCGAGCGGAGGAAGTATGAAAATTCTTCAGTGGTTGCGAATTCTCCTGCGCGAAATCGCGGATGAAGGACCCTACCGCCGCTACCTGGAATCGGAAGGTTGCCCGGACTCGGGCGAGGCCTGGCGGGCGTTTTCAGATCGCAGAATGAAGTCGAGGTACGCGCGAGGTCGATGCTGCTGAACTGGCAGTACTAAGGCGCCTGTAGTCCTACGACGTTATACGGAGCGAAATCTTGCGATCACTTCCATATACTGGAAGTACCAGCAGTTCTTTATGCCCTCCGGTTTACCCAGGTTGGCGACCCTCGCCTTCACGGCGAGTCTCTTTGCATCCGCACAGCAGCAGATGACACTGCAGCAGGCGGCGGAGCGCAAGCTTCCGGACTACGCCCCGGCGCATGAAGGGAAACTGGTGCGCGTCTCCGGGCAGGTGGTGTCGCGGCCCATTGCCACCCCGAACACCGAGGTTCTGGTGTCCCTTCGGGATCGCGAGAATTACGGTCTGACCCTGGTAGGACCGCCCGGCAAGTTTGACGGCCTGATTCCCGGCGACTGGCTGGAGGTGGACGGCACCATCCGGAAACGCCACGGAGCACCCGTGCTCGAAGCCGGACAGATGAAACGGACTTCCAGTGAGCCGGTGCCCGCGCCCAAAACCGTTTCACTGGGCGCCCTGAACGGCTTCCGCCACCTGGGATTGATCGTGGTGACGGAAGGCCGGGTGGCGTCCATTGGCGAAAACCAGGGCGGAGACCTGATCGCCATCACCGACGGCCGGAATTACCTGAATGTCTTCATTCATCGTCAGAAGGAGCCGCCTCCGGGCTGGCTGAGCGAGCTCCAGGCCGGGGATCGCGTGCGCGTGCGCGGCCTGGCCAGCCAGTTCTGCAATACGCCGCCCTATAACCATTTCTTCGAACTCATCCTTCCGGAGGCAACATCGCTGTCGGAAATCGAAGACGGCGGCGCGCTGCCGCTGTGGATGTGGCTGCTGGCGTTCGGCGGAGGCGCGGTGGTGCTCGGCGTGTGGTGGCTGCGCGAATCCCGGATGGCTCAACAGCGGCGCAACATGCGCGCCCTGAATACCCTTAGCGAACAGATTGTGGCCGCCAGTTCTCCCGCCGAAATCCTGGCGAAGCTCCAGGCGGTGTTGCCCAAGGTTACCAACGCGAGCGGGGTTAGGATGTATCTCTACCATCGCAAGACGAAGATGATGGAACGGGTGACCAGCGCCGGCGATCCGGCGACGTTCTCCTTCCCCGTCGACGATCCGCCGGCGGCAGTGGCGACCGCCGTCTCCGCCTGTTTCCGTAACCGCTCCCTGCTGAATATCCCCGATGTGAAGCGAAGCCCCCTTCTGCGCAGCATGGATACGGCGGACCTCCCGCGCGCGATGATGTTTGTCCCCATGTTCGCCCAGACCGAGTTGCTGGGCATTCTGCAGGTGGACCGCTCCGAAGGCCTCCGCCACTTCTCGCCGGAAGCGCAAGCGGCCACTCAGCACCTGGCGAACCAGGTGGCCACGGCGCTGAAACTCCAGGATCAGCAGACCATGCGGGAGCAGTTGTTCCGGACAGAAAAACTGGCGGCGACCGGCCAGTTGATTTCGGGCGTGGCAACCGAGTTGCGGGCGCCGCTGGACTCGATTGTTCACCTCGCCGAGCAGGCCCGGCGCAGGAGCGGCGGCGCGGCCCTGGACGGCGAACTGACCACGCTGGAGGCGCAGGCGAGGCGGGCGTCCGCCATCGTTTCCCGCCTGGTCAGCTACGCCAGCACCGACGGCGCCGCCGTCGGCCCGGTCGACCTCAACGAGTTGATGCGTAGTCTGATCTCATTCCGCGAGTCTGAGTGGCAAGCCCGCGAGCTGCACTTCGTGGACCGGCTTTCTCCCGAGACGATCGCGGTCGTGGGCGTGCAAAGCCAGTTAGAGCAGGTCTTCCTGAACCTGCTGGTGCACGCCGAGCAGTCCGCGGCGGAGGCATCCGACAAAGCCATCACCGTCACCAGCGGCGTGATCGCCCGCCGCGCCCTGGTGACGTTCCACTACGCCGCCGGATCCATCGAATCCGAAACCGATCCGTTCGCCGATGGCGGCGCGCTGGGTCTGGGCGTGGCGCGGGGCATCATTCGCAGCCACGGCGGCGAACTTCGCTTTAAGATTCGCGGCGGGGCCCTGATGTTCGAAATCGAATTGCCCGCTGCCCGCACCACGCAGGCGGAACCTTCCCAGAACGGCGGCGGCATCCGCAAGTCGGCGCGGCCGCTGACGCTGCTGGTCCTCGATCCCGAGCCGGAAGCGCAGCGCCTCACCGTGACCGCGCTGAGCGCGCGCGGACATCGCGTGGTGCCCACGGCGAATCCTGAAGAGGCCGCCGATCTGGCGCAGCGCATGCGCTTCGACGCCATGGTCTGCCCCGTGCTGCTGAAGGGCCGCAGCTCAGCTCAATTCCTGCAGGTGGTCAAGGATTACATCGGAGCATTCGTGATCGTCGGCGAGCGCTTTGATTCCGATCTGGCGCGCGCTTTCGATTCGCGCGATTGCTATCTGCTCTCCCGCCCCTTCGAGAACGCCAATCTCGACCGGCTCTTGGAGGAGTTAGAGAACCGCCCGGAAAATACCGCGGCCCGCGCCCGGTAACCGCCGCGCCCCCGGACGCATCTCCTGAACTAAGATCGGAGTCAGATGAACCGGCGAACCTTCTTCTTCCTGCCTGCCGCGGCGGCCGCCTGGGCGCAGCGATACACCGGACCCGTGCCGCCCAAGCCGGACGTCCCGTTTCTACTGCACGCCACGCGTCTGATCGAAACCGAGTCCGGAGAGGCGGTGGAAGAATCGCGAAAAGACGACGCGGTGTACGCCGTGTCCGGAGCTTCCTCCCCCGTGCGGACGCCGCTGCCGGAACCCATTTTCATCTTTGAGAGCGCCAAGATCCTTCCCAAAATGGATCTCTACAAAATGGAAGTGAAGAACGGCCGGCGCCAGGTCACCATTTCCCGCGGACGCCGCGGCGCCCGTCCTCTTCGCCTGACTGTGAACCGGCTCAGCGACAAGCTGTACCGCATCGAAGCCGGCGAGATTCTCGAACCCGGTGAGTATGCGCTCACTCCGGAAGGCTCCAACGCGGTCTTCTGCTTCTCTGTGTATTGAGCGGTCGCGGCAACCGGGCGGTGCTACAATCCTAGAGTCATCCTAATGTTTGGCGGCCTGGAACACACCGCAATTGCGTCCCCGAATCCCCGGGGGCTGGCGTCCTGGTACGTGGACACGCTCGGCTTCCGGATCAACTACGAGTACGACGGCAATTATTTCGTGAAGGCGCCGAACGGCGCGATGCTGGAGATCATCCCGGCGGAAGGAAACCGCGGGTCCAACCGCATGCGCGACCCCGGTTTACGCCACCTGGCGGTGATGGTGGAGGATTTTGACGCCGCATACGAACATCTTCGCTCCGCCGGCGTCCAATTCCTGGGTGAGCCGTACGTGAACCAGGGGAACCGGCTGGTATTCTTCTCCGACGGCGACGGCAACATCCTCCACTTGATCCAGCGTGAAAACCCACTCCCCTGATACCGCCGCGCTGCCGCACCCCATACGCCCCCAAGGCAGGTTCAACCGTGTCTTCGAGGCGTTCCAGTATCGCGATTTCCGCATCATGTGGCTGGGCGCCTGCACGTCCTCCATCGGCACCTGGATGCAGCAGTTGGCGCAAAGCTGGCTGGTGTATGACCTTTCCGGTTCGCCGGTTTATTTGGGCCTGGATGCGTTCCTCGGCCAGATCCCCATCTTCCTCCTCTCGATGGTGGGGGGCGTTTTCGCGGACCGCATGGATCGCCGCCGGCTGCTCCTGCTTTCCCAGGTGATTCAGATGAGCTGCGCCTTCGCGCTGGCCACACTGTTCTTCACCGGCTACGCGCAGGTGTGGCACATCCTCTGCCTGTCGTTCATCGTGGGCCTGGCGCAGGCCTTCGGCGGACCCGCGTATATGTCGCTGATCCCCACCCTGGTGAAGCCCGAAATCCTGCCGAACGCGATTGCGCTGAATTCCATCCAGTTCAATCTGGCCCGCGTCATCGGGCCCATGTTGGGCGGGCTGGCATTGAAGCAGTTGGGCGCTACCTGGTGCTTTGCCCTGAACGGCGCATCCTTTGTCGCGGTGATCATCTCCCTGCTGATGATCCGCGTCCCCTACATACCGCCGCGCACCACCGAAACGGTTCTCAAGAGCATGCAGCAGGGCATCTCATTCATCCGCTCCCGCAATGGCCTGGAAGCGCTGATCGTCCTCGCCTTCTGCATGACGCTGTTCGGATTTCCGCTGTTCACGTTCCTGCCCGTCTTCGTTAAGGAAGTCTTTCATCGCGGTTCCGACACCTACACCTGGCTGCTGGTGACGTCAGGCGCGGGTAGCGTCACCGGCGCCTTGTTCGTCGCGGCGTTCGGCAAGACCTCGCGCCAGGGGCGGATGGCCTTGTTCATGCTGATCGCCCTGGGCGTTCTGATCACGGCGTTCTCCTTGTCCACCTACCTGCCCCTGAACCTTCTGTTCATCTTCCTGGGCAGCGCGGCCCTGATCTCGGTATTCGCCCTGGTGAGTTCGATCGTTCAGACCATCATCACCGACGACATGCGCGGCCGCGTGATGAGCGTCTACAACGTGGCGTTCCGCGGAGGCATGCCGATCGGCAGCCTGCTGCTGGGATGGCTGATCAAGAGCTTCACCGTTCCCGCCACCCTGGCCGTGACAGGCGTCATCGTTGCCCTGATCGGAATCTACTTCCTCACGGTGCACCGGCGAATCGCGCAACTATAGATCGCGGCCGCTACATGCGCGGCGCGTAGTAGCCGTTGCGCGCGCGGACAATCAGATCCTTGCGGTCCTTTACCCGGATATCCACCTTGTGGAACAGGCCATCGGTTTTCAGCGGCTCGGGCCGGTAGAGAATCGAGTATTGGTGGCGGAGTTCGTTGGCGATGTTCTCGAAACTCTGCGCCAGGTCGGTCGCCTTGAACGGGAAGAAGCTCTGGCCGCCCGTCTCCCGCGCCAGATACTTCAGAACTTTGTCGCCGTCCGTTTCGACGCGCGTCTGGTTCGTCGAGATGGAGTAGATCACCACGTCGGACTTGTGCGCCATCTCCAGCGCCTGTTCCCGCGTGTAGCGGCTCTGATTATCGTCGCCGTCGCTCAGCAGCACCATGGCGCGGCGATATTTGTGCCGGGGCTGGTCCTGCGCGAGCTTGTCGCGGCAAGCAAAGAAAATCGCGTCATAAAGCGAGGTGCCGCCGCCCGGCCGCATGTCGCGCACCGCTTTCGCCAGATTCTCCGTGTCTCCCGTGAGATCGGCCACCAGCGTGGCCGCGGTGTCGAAGCTCACCACCAGCGCGCGATCCCGGTCGGGGCGGATTACCGAGTTGATGAACTCGATGGCGGCTTCCTGCTGGAACTTGAAGCGGTCCCGAATCGAGTTGGAGGTGTCCACCAGGATCGCCAGCCGCAGCGGAAGGTCGCTCTCCGCCACGAACTCCACGATGTTCTGCGGCTTCTTGGACTCCACCACCTCGAAGTCGTCCTTGACAAGGTCGGTGACAAACCGGCCCTTGCGATCGGAGACCGTGAACAGGAAGTTGACGCGAGTGACGTCCAGCGTAATGCGATCGGGGTCCTGCGTTTCCGCCGCCGTCGCGGGCGCGGGTTTTGAAGGGGCTTGCGCCAGCACGGGTAGGAAAGCGAAGGGGAGGAACCAAGCCAGTTTCATACGTCTCTTTAGATCAATCGTAACAGAGCGGATTCGAGGTCCGGCGCGAGCGGAGCTTCCACCGTCACCGGTTCCCCCGTCGCCGGGCTGACGAACCGGATCCGATATGCGTGAAGGAAAAACCGCTCCGGCGGAAGATCCACAGCCTCTTTGGCGCCGTAAAGCTTGTCCCCCGCTACGGGATTCCCCAATGAGGCCAGGTGAACGCGAATCTGATGAGTCCGCCCAGTTCCGATCCGCACTTCCAGCAGAGAAAATCGGCTGAACTCCCGCAGTACGCGAAAGCTGGTTTGGGCGGTTCGGCCCCGACCCAGCCTGGCAGTCATCCTGGTGCGGTGCACCGGGTCGCGCGCGATGGGAAGGTCGATAGAACCGCTGCTGCTCTTCATCCGGCCCTGAACCAGCGCAAGATACGTCTTTTCAATGCTTCGGCCGGCGAACTGATCCGCCAGCCCCCGGTGCGCGGCGTCCGTCCGCGCCACCAGCAGAACGCCGGACGTTTGTTTGTCCAACCGATGGACGATGCCGGGACGCTGGTCGCCCGCAACGCTCGAAAGGGTACGAAAATGGTGAACCAACCGGTTGGCAAGCGTACCGGAATGGTGTCCCGCCCCGGCATGCACCGCCACTCCGGCCGGTTTGTTCAGGGCGATCACGGCGGCATCCTGATAGAGGACGTCGAGCGGCAGGTCTTCCGGCTCGGCGTGAAGCGGCCGCGGAGCTTCCGGATCTACCGTAACTCGTTCTCCACCCCGAAGTTCGAGTGATGGCTTCACCGGAATTCCGTTCACCAGGACGCGGCCGGAGCGAATCCATTGTTGCAGCCGGGAGCGGCTGAACTGCGTCATGTGCGCATGCAGGAAGTGATCGAGCCGTACGCCGGTGTCCTCGGAGGTGGGTGTCAATTCGATCGGCATTCCTCACTCCAGAATATGGGAGACGAGCGCTGGCTGAAATCCTGAAAGTCATAAGGCAGGCGCCGCACAGTGCTGATTCTAATGGGAAGGCGAGGTGGTCCGTTGCTTGCTTAGAAGAGAAGCAACGCATTACCGGCTTCCTCGAAACTGGCGGCGTTGTGGGAAAGGGTCAGGGTTCGTCGTTCGGTTCAGGTTTTCTCAACGAGGTGAGTCAGGGGTCCGAGGGCGCTTCTTAACAGAAGCGCCCTTGTTGTTTTCCGGCCTACCTTCGCGCCAGCCGCGAGTCCAGGGGAAGCGACATCGCGTCGAATTGCTCCGCCAGGCCCTGCGCGGAACTTGCTTCCAGAATCGGAAACAGCGCCCATTGCACGCTCAGGCTGACCAGCGCGCTGCGATCCTTGGCGTAGAGGTAGTAATCGATCCGCCGGCTGCAAAGGGTCGTGACTTCGTTGCGGACGACATCGTAGGCAGCCTGGCGGTCCAGCAGCAGTAGATTGCTGCCTTCGTTCCATTGCAGAAGTTGATCCGGCGGCACGATGTGGCTCAGCAGATGCGCGGTGTAGACGTTGAGCAGCTTCTCCGCGGCCGCTGAGCCGTAGCGGCGGTGGAACGTCGGAAACTGATTCAGAATCACCAGTACGGCGAAGGAGCGAACCTGCTCCTGGATGCGTTTCTCAATCGCATTCAGCGCGTTACGCCGCAGCAACTCGACTCGTGTCGCCCGGACGGCGGGAATGGCCCGGTTCTCCGGGGCGCCGCCCGGTAGCACGTCTGGAGTCTCGAATTCCTGCTGCGTACGTTCCTCAAACGTGATGGCATACGCGTTGGCGGCTCCTGAGTCCTCCCGCAGCAGGCTGAGGCTGCCATGCACCCGCCGTTCCGATCCGCCTCTTACCTGAATTACCCCGGAGACGCCGAAACTGAGCGAGTCGCCGGACGACTGTGCCCGGTCACAAAGATCGGCAAGCGACGCCCCGTCGTCAGCGGCCAGGGGCAGAATACGTTGCGCGGGCTGCCCCAGGCTCTCGGCGAGCTTCCATCCGGTGAGCCTCTGCGCCTCGGCGTTCAGCATCGTCACCCGCTGCCGCAAATCCATCAGCAGGACACCTTCGTTCAGTTTCTCCAATACCGCAAGATACGATGCCTGCCGGTCCGGGCGCCGCGGCGCGAAACCTTGCTTTAGTCGCGCGATCTGCAGAGCGCTTCGCAACCCATCCGTCGTGAAGGGTTTCACGACGTATCCGTAAGGGTCGGTGGACATCGCGCGCTCCACGGTGCGCGGATCGGATTCGCCGGTTAGATAGACTACGGGCTGCGAAAGACGTTCCTTCAGGCGCGCGGCCGTCTCGATGCCGTCCATCTCGCCTTCAAGCTCAATGTCCATTAACACGACATCGGGCCGCGACTTCTCAGCGGCTTCCAGCGCGTCTGCCCCCGTGCGCACCAGCAGTGGTTTGTGCCCGAGTCCGGTTAAGGTGGTCTGGATCAGCGAGCCGACCACCGGCTCGTCCTCCACTACAAGCACCGTGAGGGCATTCACTTCGACCATGTTGGTCCGGTCCATCTGCCGCCGGCCGTCTCCGTTTGTCATTTGCCGGGGCGCGCGGTGCAACCGTCTCGCAGCCGTGGAGCAAGTTGCGTCACCTTAACAAACATCGTCGTGTGGGGCGGGAAGGATGACGGAGTAAGACGAAAGATAAGTCTCCAGAATTTCCCGGGTCCATCAACCACGGGTTCATCAAACAGGCCGGGCTGCTGAACTCGCCGCCGCGAACTCCCGGTGCGTACGCCGTTCCCCCCGCTCGATCAACGATTGGGCTTCCGCGATGGTCGCGATGCGGCCGCGCGCCCCTAATGCGGTGCAGTTGAGCGCGGCCATCGCGTTTGAGAACTCCAGCGCCTCCGCCACCGGCATCCCGGCGAGGACGGAGTAGCAAAACGCTCCATGAAATACGTCGCCCGCTCCCGTGGTGTCCACGCAGTTGACAACGAACGCGGGCGAATAATGGTAGCGGCCTTCACTCCGCGCCAGCGCCCCGTGCGCTCCCAGGGTCATCGCGGCCACGCGTAATCCGTACTCCTCCTGAATCATCGCCAGCGCCTTGATGGGATCGCGCTCGCTGGTCCACTGGCCCGGAAACTCGCTGGACGCGATCAGGTAATCGACGTTGGGCAGCACCTGCTCGAAGCCGTGATAGATCGTGTCCACGTCCACCGTCACCGGAATGTTGTGCTTCCGGGCGATGCCTGCCGCCTTGGCGACGGCCGGGGTGTCATGCCCGTCGATGTGCAGCAGGCGCGCGCAGGCGATCTTTTCCTCGGCGATGGCTTCCGGCTGCAATCGCAGACATTCCGGACGCCGCCATAATACAGTACGTTCGCCCGTCGTCTGGTCAATGAGAATGTAGGCGCTCTGATTCGCGCAGTTCTTCCGGATTTGCACGTCGGAGATGTCGACGCCGCTGGCCTTCAGGCTGTCGAGCTGGATCACGCCGCGATGGTCATCGCCGACGGTGCCGATGTACTTGGCGCGCAGTCCAAGCCGTGCGCCGGTGATTACCGCGCTGGCCACCTGCCCGCCGGGGCTCAGGATCTCATCGAGAAACGGGACCTTGCCGGCGTAGGCGGGAAACTTCTCCAGGATCAGCAGCGTGTCGGTCGCGTTCAGGCCCACGCCAACCATATCGAACAACGGCATTGTTACAGGATAAACGCCGTCACAAGGATTCCGCGAACTCGCGCGCCACCTGCGCCGGGTCGCGATGCTTGCCGTCGACTTCCAGGTTCAGCCGCCGCATCGTTTCGTTCGACAGCTTTCCCGAAAGAGCCGAAAGCGCTTCCCGCAAGCCGGGATTCGCGGCTAGCGCATCCAGACGCGCCGCGACACAGGCTTCGTAGGCGGGAAACACGCGGCGATCGTCTTCCAGCACCACGAAGTCGCGCGCCGCCAGCAGCCCGTCCGTGGCGCTTCCCGCGGCGATATTCACCTGCTGTTGTTCCAGGGCGGTGTAGAGCAGCCCCAGATCCATGGTCCGCACCGGCGACGCCCAGGCGATGGCGTAGGGGGCCAGCGCGGGCAGGCCGTCGCGCCGCTCCTGGAACTCGTAGCCGGCGCCGAGCTTCCAGAAGTTCTTCACGCGCGCCGCGTCGCTCAAGGTTTTCAGCCCGAGCTTCCGCGCGTCCTCGCCGCGCACCACCATGGCGAAGGTGTTGTCGATCCCCAGGGGATCGAGCCACTCGATGGCGTACTGCTCGCGATACGCCTCGCGGACCCGGGCCAGAATTGCGCGGGCATCGCCCGCCAGATCTTCCTTCAGCACCGCCGATAGCGCCGTTCCGGTGTACTCCGGATAAAGATCGAGGGAGCCGCTCTGCAGGGCCTTGGTGGCCACCAGCGTTCCGCCCAGGTTCAGCCGGCGCGACACTTCCCGGCCGGTCTTGCGCTCCACCTGCAGCGCCAGCAGTTCACCCAGGATCAACTGTTCGGTGAAGTTCTTCGAGCCTACGCGCACCCGCTGCCCGCCTCCACAACCGGCGAGCCCCAAAGCTACCGCGAGAATCTGCCTTCGATCCAACCCAGCCCTCCATCGATGGCCAGCGCGAGCCCCGCGGCCGGCAGCGCGCCGGCCAGGATCAGCGTTGTGTCCACGGTCGCGATCCCGCGGAAGATCAGATCGCCCAGTCCGCCGCCGCCCACCGCCGCCGCAATGGTAGCAGTTCCCACGGTGGTCACCGCGGCGATCCGCACGCCCGCCAGGATGGTGCGAGCCGCCAGCGGCAACTCCACGATCCGCAAGAGCTGCCCGTCCGTCATCCCCATCGCAACCGCCGATTCGCGAACCGCGGCATCCACCGCGAGAATGCCGGCCAGCGTGTTTCTCAGAATCGGCAGCAGCGCATAAAGAATCAGCGCGACCAGCGCCGTTCCCTTCCCGATGCCGCCAATAAAAGGCACGGGAATCAGGAACCCGAAAAGAGCCAGGCTGGGGATCGTCTGCACCACGTTGGCAGCCAGCAGCAGGGGCGCTCGCCAGGATTCGCGCCGCGTCAGGAAGACGCCGGCCGGTACGGCGATCAGCACCCCCGCGGTTACAGCCACCAGCACCAACAGCAAGTGTTCGCCCGAAAGGCGCAGCACAGTGGACGCAAGACCCTCCCGCATTTCAGATGTCCCCTCGGAACGCGGCCAGAAACGCCGAGGCTTCCGGGGTGGCGGCGTGCCGGAACTCCGCGGCCGCGCAATTCACTTCCAACCGGCCGTTGTGCAGCAGCGCGATCCGATCGCCCAGCCGCAGCGCCTCGCGCAGGTCGTGCGTGACAAAAATCGCGGTCTTCCTCAGCCGTTGCTGCAGGGCGCGGAACTCGTTCTGCAACTCGAAACGCGTCACGGGATCGAGCGCGCCGAACGGCTCGTCGAACAGTAGCAGCCGCGGATCGGCCGCAAGTGCTCGCGCGACGCCCGCTCGCTGCCGCTGCCCGCCGGATAACTGCCGGGGATATCTCCCGGCGAACTCCGCGGGAAGCCCTACCAGGTCCAGCAGGCCGCGTATGCGTTCCGGGTTCGCTTCCGCGCCGCGGATCCGCGGCACCAGCCCGACATTTTCGCCCACCGTAAGGTGCGGCAATAGGCCGGTCTCCTGGATCACGTAGCCGGTCCGGCGGCGCAACTCGATCGCATTCCATTGCCTGGTCGACCGCCCTTCCACCATCACTTCGCCGCCGGACGGCATCAGCAAAGCGTTCGCCAGCTTCAGCGCGGTGGTCTTGCCCGATCCGCTGCGGCCCAGCAGCACCAGCACCTCCCCTTGCGCCACCCTCAAGTCCAACCGGTCCAGGATCGCGCGGCCGCCCGCGTGAAACGATACGGTCCGAAACTCCAGGAAGGGATCCGCCATCAATTACTCCGCGCTCCAATAGCATTCCGCAAATGGCCACTCCTCGTCCACCCAGTGGCATTCAGGCCGGAAGCCGCATTCCGTCGCGAGACGCAGCGTCTGCTCGAGCTGGAACTTGTACGAGGACTCGGTCCAGATCGTCTCGCCTCGCTCAAAGGCGAATTCCATGCCGGCAGCGTGCACCGTCTCGCGCGCCTGGGATCGCAAGTGCATTTCGATCCGCTGTTCCCGCGCGTCGTAGCGAGCCTCATGAGCAAAGTGCTCCAGCCGGAACGTGCCGCCCAGCTCGCGATTCACCCTCCCCAGCAGGTTGCGATTGAACGCCGCCGTAACCCCGGTGGGATCGTCGTACGCGGCGAGCAATTGCTCCACCGGCTTCACCAGGTCGAATCCGATCAGCAGCGCGTCTCCCGGTTCCAGTTGCGCGCGAACGCCGCGCAGGAAGTCCTGGCGGCATGCGGGATCGAAATTGCCGATCGTGCTTCCGAGAAAGAGAACCAGAATCGGCTCGCTCCGGCGGCGGGTTCGGCGCGCCTGTTCCAGACCCGCCAGATACGAATCCCGCAGCGGCGTGATCTCCGCGATTTCGCCCAGCTCGCGGCGGCACTTCGCCAGCGCCGCCGCCGATACGTCCACCGGCGAGTAGCGAACCTCCCCGCCGCGCGACAACGCCTTCAGCACCGGCCTTGTTTTCGATCCCGTGCCGCTGCCGAGTTCCACCACCAGCCGGAAGGAGGATGGAAGCTCGGTCGCGAGGCCGCACAGCAAGCCTTCGTCCGCCCTCGTAAGACCGTACTCAGGCAGATGCGTGATGGCTTCAAACAGCGCAGTCCCCAGGTCGTCGTAGAGAAAGCGCGACGGTAGCTCTTTCCGCGGTTTGCTCAAGCCGTGGCGCACGGCCGCGGCGAAATCGTTGTCCATGAATCACCCTCTTCAATCCGCCTTCGCCAGGCGGAACCCGGCGAACGCGTATGGGTAGTCGGTGCGGAACCAGTTCCGGAAACTCCGGCGAAGGAAGCAGGCGGCCGTGCGCGGCGATGCTCCCTTCATGACGTAGTGTGCCTCATCGAAAAAATCGGCTGAATAGCCGGGATAAAAGGAGAACGGCTCGAAGCCGGGGAAAGGGCCGAAGACGGTCTCGGTCCATTCCCAGCCGTTGCCGGCCAGTTGCTCGACTCCGTGTGCGCTGCTGGTTTCCGCTTCCGCGTCCACGGGAATGGGATCCCATGTGGCGAAATCGGCCGACCGGGCCGGTATCAGCGTCGGGCTGCCCTCGGCCGCGCGGTGATATTCCGCTTCCGTGGGTAGCCGAGCCCCCTTCCACGCCGCGAATCGCGAAGCCTGCTCCTGCGTGGTCCAGACAGGCCAGTTCAGAGGCAGCGGGATTTCCTCGAACATGCCGCGCCAGAACCACTGTCCGTCCCGGCGGGTCCAGAAGCGCGGCGCGGGATTGCCCGCGTCGACGAACTCCAGATACTCCGCGTTGGTGATCTTATGGCGGCGAATGGTGAACTCCGGCACCTGGACCAGGCGCTCAGGGAACTCGTTGTCCCAGCCGAAGCCTTCACTCCGTCGCTTGCCGAGGGTGGCAATGCCGCCGGGCACCGTCCTCCACTCCGCGACGGGAACGGCGCCCGTTGTGCGATACGACACATCCACGGGTTTACGCTTCAACCCCAAGGCGAGGTTGTGCAGTAGATAGCAAAGTGTCTCCGCGTGCATCAGACGGTGTTCCACCGCGACATCGAACAGCGGGTCCGGCACACGGTCCAGCACATCGTCGATTAGCTGCCGGACTTTGGCGTTGTATTTGCAGACGAATTCAACGGCAGGCCAATCGGACGGCATGTCCACCGGCTGTTGTCCCTTGGGCGGATCGATTCCGAACTCGAACAGCCGGTCGAACTCAGCATGAAACGACTCCAAACCCAAGCCCCGGCGGCACATCAGGTTCCAGTCAAAGGCTTCCAGGTGTCCCAGGTAGAAGATCAGGCGGTGACGTTCCGGAACGGGACGCTCCAGCAGAACGCGTTCGGAAATGAGATCGAACAGGTCATCCGTGCGGGACCGCACAACGGCCAGGCGAGCGGCTCGGGCAGGGGCGGCAGACAGGAGTGTGGGGTACGTAGGAGTCATCTTGCTCGCGATCCGGCATCTGGCACGTACTCCAGCTCCGCAGTTTCTGATGACGGCGACCCCGCCCAGGATGCGGCCCGTACGCTGGCGACTTCTGTCTGTTATTGTAGGAATGTTGGGACGGCCTTGTGAGCGCCCAGCAGCCGATTCTTCGAATGTCCTTCCAGATTATTCCCCAACAGGAGTTCTTGGTCCGGCCCGGACTCCCCCCTCCCATCGAGCGTCTTTCCGAGCTGGCCTTTAATCTGCTCTGGAGCTGGGATTACGTCGTTCGCTCGTTGTTCTGGCGGTTGGACCAGAACTTGTGGGAAGCGACGAACCACAACCCGGTGCTGATGCTGGGCCGCGTTCCGCAGGAGACACTGGAACGCGCCGCGGCCGACCCGCGCTACCTTGCCTTCTACAAACGTGCCTGCGAGCGCTATGACGACTACATGAGCGCGCAGCCGCGCCGCGATCGCCTGGTGGCCTACTTCTCCATGGAGTACGGCCTGCTGGATTGCATGCCGATCTATTCGGGTGGCCTGGGAGTGCTCTCCGGCGATCATCTGAAGTCGGCGAGCGACGCCAGGATCCCGTTGGTGGGGGTCGGGCTGCTTTATCAGCGCGGTTACCTGCAGCAGTCGCTGAATCCCGACGGCTGGCAGCAGGAGCGCAACCCGGTGAACGACTTCTATTCGCTTCCAGTGTCGCCCGTCCACGACAAGGACGGCAGGGAAGTGATTGTCCATGTGTCGCTGCCCACCGGCTCGGTCGCGGTCAAGGTGTGGCATATCAACGTCGGCCGGGTGCAGTTGTACCTGCTGGACACCAACATCCCGGACAATGAGAATCCGTTGCATCGCGACATCACGGATCATTTGTACGGCGGTGATGCCTACACCCGGATGCGCCAGGAGATCGTGCTCGGAATCGGCGGCTTGCGGGCGCTGAAACAGCTTGGCATCCAACCGGCCGTCTATCACATGAACGAGGGCCACTCCGCGTTCCTGGCGATCGAACGCATTCGCCTGCTGATGGCGGAACACGGCTTGAGCATGGAAGAGGCGTTGACGGCGTCCCGCACCAACAACATCTTCACCACCCATACGTCCGTCCCTGCCGGAATCGACGTGTTCGACCTTTCGCTGATGCAGGAGTTCTTCGCCGATTACTGCCGCGACGCCGGAATCTCGCTGGAAGAATTTCTGCTCCTCGGTCACAACGGCCGCGACGGGCATTTCTCGATGGCCGTGCTGGCGCTGAAAACCTCGGCGCTGCGCAACGCCGTCAGCCGGCTGCACCGGGCGGTGTCGCAGGAACTGTGGCAGAACCTCTGGCCGCGGCTTCCCGTGTGGGAGGTGCCGATCACGTCCGTCACCAACGGCGTTCATCTGCCCACCTGGATCAGCGCCGACCTGGCCAAACTCTACGATCGCTACTTGCAGCCGGATTGGCGCGAAGAGCACGCCGCTCCCGGTGTTTGGGACGCCGTCGAAGAAATCCCCAACCAGGAGCTGTGGGAAGTGAAGCGCACGCGAAAGCGGCGTTTGGTGAATTTCGTGCGGCACCACGCCGTGTTCAACGCCACCCGGCGCAACGCGCCCGCCATTGAAGTCCGGCGGTTGAACGAGATCTTCGACCCCGAGGCCCTGACCATCGGTTTCGCGCGTCGGTTCGCCACCTACAAGCGCGCCACCCTGCTGTTCCGCGATCTGGACCGCCTGCGGCGCATCCTCACCAATCCCGGGCGGCCCGTACAGATCATCATCGCGGGCAAGGCCCACCCCAAGGATCTGCCCGGCAAGACGTTGATCCAGCAGATCGTGCAGTACTCGCGCGATCCGGAACTGGCAAATCACGTTATTTTCCTGGAAGACTACGGAATTCATATCGCCCGTGAGATGGTGCAAGCCTGCGATCTGTGGCTGAATACGCCCCGGCGGCTGGAAGAGGCTTGCGGCACCAGCGGCATGAAGGCCGGCCTGAACGGCGGATTGAATCTCAGCGTGCTCGACGGATGGTTCGACGAGGCCGCTTCCAACGTGGGCGGATGGGCCATCGGTGATCGCGAGGGTTATGGTTCCGATCAGGACGAGGTCCACGCGCTTTCGCTGTACTCGCTCCTTGAAAACGAGGTCGTCCCGCTTTACTACGAGGAACGCGACAAAGGTGTACCCCACGCCTGGATTCGCCGCGTCAAAACGTCGTTGAAAGAGGTCAGCTCCCAGTTCAATTGCCAGCGCATGGTGGACGAATACCGCCGCGAGTTGTACGACCCTGCTCTGGCCGGCTTTCAGGAAATTTCCAAGGACGATTTCAGGGAAGCGCGCAACCGCGCGCACTGGGATCGCGAGGTAACGCAGCGCTGGCCTAATGTGAGCTTCCTTCAGGTAGGACCTGCGCCCGAGCGGGAGATGAAGAGCGGATCTACCATTCCGTTGCGCGCTGTGGTCGATCTCGCGGGGCTCACGCCCCAGGATGTCCGGGTGGAAGCCGTGGTGGGACGCGTCGGCGTCAACGGAAATCTGGAGGAAACTCAGGTGCTCACCTTAGATGCGGCCGAACAACACGGCTCCGTTTACGTCTTTGGAAGAGAGTTTCCGCTTTCGAACACGGGCCTGTTGGGCTACTCCGTGCGGATCAGCCCCAATCACTACGACGATCCGCTCACCCGGCCGTGTCATTCGCTCCTGAAGTGGGGCTGGGATAGAACTGAGTAGACCCATTGAGATCGGATTTTGCTTGGCAAGCGAGTGCGTTCGTGATACATAGGAGTTAGACAAGGATCGGGAATCCTGTTCCGGACACGCTGGAGTGTTCAGGGATTCCGCAAGTGCCCTCGTCCTTCTTCCAACAGACAGCTCGACCTGAGGCTCAATCGGCCAGGAACGGGTAAAGGTATAAGCTTCGGTTCTTCAATCTTCGACTGATCCGTCCCCGGCCGGCTGCAAGGCCGGGACAAAGGTGCAGTCTTTCCGAATTCGTCCAGGAGTGGCAACCGCATCCATGGATAGCGATCGCAAGTACAGACAGCACGGATATCAGGACTCGCCGCGCGAGTCCAACGGCAACGGCCAGAAATCGGACAAGCCCCGGCAGTCCGGCCCCCGTCCTTCGCTCGACATCACCGGACCGCGCCTGCCCCGCATGGTGCAGACCGTGGCGGCCTCGCGCTGCTTCAGTTGCTCCGTTGCCCTCCCCGCCGATGCGGACTTCAAGGCCAACTGCCCCAAGTGCGGCGCCGCGCTGCACTGCTGCAAGCAGTGCGTTTATTTCGAGCCGTCCACCCGCTTTCAGTGCTTGAAGGCCATCCCGGTGCGGATCGCGATGAAGGATCAGGCCAACGAATGCGAGTTGTTTAAGCCTCGCGTTACCGTGGCCCGGGACTCCGCATCCCCGGCCGCCGGCCCGACGGCCGCATCCATCGCCGCGAATCCGCCGCGGCGTCCCGACGACGCGCGCGCGGCCTTTGACAGCTTGTTCAAGAAATAGCCGCGAGCTCCATCGCCCCGAACAGAACGCTGTCCTGGCCAAGCTCCGCCGGCCGCAGATCCACTCTCGCGCGCGACCACCGTGTCATTTGGCGCTCCAGCTCCTCCCGCAACGGCACGAACAGGCGGTCCCCCGCCAGGGCGATCCCGCCGCCCATCACCACGCGCTCCGGGTTGATCAGCCGCAATCCCGCCTTGATGCCTTGGGCAAGATCGACAACATAGCCGCGAACGAACCCCGCATCCCGCAACAGTTCTTTCGCCGGACGTCCATGGTCGCGCTCCAGCCATAGCCCGCAGCAAAGCCGTTCCAGACAGCCGCGTGCGCCGCACAGGCACTCCGGTCCATCGGGCCGGATCGTGACGTGTCCGATCTCTCCCGCCCAACTGTCCGCGCCGCGGTGCACGCCGCCGCCGCAGACGATGCCTCCGCCGATCCCGGTGGAGACCGTCAGGTACAGCAGGCTGGCGCAGCCCCGGCCGGCGCCGTGCTTCCATTCGCCCAGCGCACCCGCGTTCGCGTCATTGTCGATTACCGCCGGCGCACCCAGCATGCCGGCAATTCGCTCCCTTAGCGGGAAGCGCTCCCAGCCGGCGGCGTGAGTCGAAAGTTCCACCGTCTGCGCCAGGAAATTCACCGGCCCGCCGAAGCCGATCCCGATCCGCTCGAACCCGGACCAGGCGCGGGTCATGCCGGCGATCGCCCGCAGCACGGCCTCGGGACCGCCTTCCCGGTCCGTCGGGCAGGTCGCCCGCTCCCGCATCGCCCCGCCCTCGAACCACGCGGCCGAACACTTGGTCCCGCCGATGTCGATGGCCAGAATCTTCATGAACGAACCGGCTGGGGATCGAAGAGCGTGTGGCACAAGGCCTGGTACGCCAGGAAATTCGGCACGATGAAATCCGCGCCGACCTCAATCAGGCGATTGCGCTTCCAGGCATCCACTTCGCGGCATTCCGGCTCCGTGGTGGCCACCCCGACAGCCACGCCGCCCACCTTCTTCACTTCCTCGATTTCGACATAGCCGTCTCCGAAGCCGAGCAGCTCCTCGCCGCGGCACTCCGCGCCGCCGATGATCTTCTGGATCAGAAGCCCCTTGGAGAACGCCTTCAAATCGTCCAGTGCCCCGAACACACCCCCGTCGAAATAGCGCGTCACGTCCAGCAGCTTCGCTTCCGCCTGCATGTATTCCTGATCGGTGCCGCTGGCCAGGTACATCCGCAGCCCGCGTTCCTTCAACTCCTCGAGCAGCGCGCGCGCGCCGGGAACCAGGTAACTCTCCGGCGAGGCATGCCCCTTGCGCAACTCCTCCACGCGGCCCTCGATCTTCATCCACAGCAAATCCAGGTATCGTTTCTTGTATACCTTCGGATCCTCGGGCGCCGCGCCGCGCCGCACCCTCTCCTCCACCAGCGCCATCATCTGGTAGATGGTCTCCTTGCCGGTCAGCCGCCATACGAACTCGCGAACAATCTGCTCCAGCGCCGCTTCGGACTCGCCGGTGTTCAGCTCCGCCAGCGCTTCCACGCACATGGGCACCATCACGTCCACCCAGCCGGTGCGGATCAGCGACAGCGTCCCGTCAAAATCGAAAAGCGCCACGCGCGCGCTGCTGGCGCTCGCGCCCGCGCGGACGTGCTCAATCATCGTTCCCAAGAAAGTGATCTCCTCAACTCCGTTGCCCGTGGTAGCCCGGCTATCCCGCGCTCACGCCGGCGGCTTCCTTCGGCAGATTGGCGGCTCCGTATGCGTTCAGGACCTCTTCGGTGGGTCCCGCGATCATCACGCGCCCGTGATGCAGCCACACCGCCCGATCGCTCAGCATCGTCACCAGGGTCGGGGAATGCGAGGCGAACAGAATCGTCTTGCCCTGCTCCCGGAACTCCAGCATTCGCTTCAGGCACTGGTCGAAAAATGCCCGGTCGCCCACGCCGAGTATCTCATCCGCCACCAGCACATCGGGCTCCATGCTGATCGCCACCGAAAATCCCAGCCGCATCACCATGCCCGAGGAGTAAGTCCGCAACGGCTCCCGGATGAAATCGCCCAGCCCGGAAAACTCCACGATCGAATCGTATTTCCGCTTCAGGTCCCGCCGCGACATCCCCATGAGCGACGCATTGATCCGGATGTTCTCCTCGCCCGTCAGGTCGGGATGAAACCCGGAGCCGAGTTCCAGCAGCGGCGCCACCGAGCCGGCTACCTCCACCAGGCCCGAGGTCGCATTTGTCAGCCCCGCCGTAAGCGACAGCATGGTGCTCTTCCCCGCTCCGTTGTGACCCACCAGCGCGATCCCCTCGCCCCGCTCGATTTCCAGAGTCACGTTCTGCAGCGCCGCGAACATGTGCTTCGGCTTGCGAATCTTGCTCACAATCCGATCCCGCAGCAGCATCGGCCCGCTGTGATGCGGGTACAGCTTGGAAACGTTGGTGAAGCGAACCGCGGGCATGGCTAAATGTGATCCGTGAATTTCCGCTTCTGGCTGTCAAAAACCACCCATCCGATAGCGAATGAAGTCAGTGACACCGCCGCCAGCTTCCACAACAGCGACGGCGCGGGCGCCTGCGCCTCCAACACCACATTGCGCATCGCCATCACCAGCGCCGCCACCGGATTCAACTGGTAAATCTCCCGATACTGCTCCGGAATGCTGTCGAACGCATAGAAGATCGGCACCAGCCAGAACAGCACCGTGTTGAAGCTCTCCACAACGTAGCGCGTGTCGCGAACGAATACGTTTACCGCCGAAGTAATCAGACTCAGGCCGCACAAAAACACGATCTCCAGTCCCCAGATGAAAGGCAGCCACAGCCAGTGGATGTTCCACTGCTCGCCCGTCGCCAGCGCCAGCGCCAGCAGCAGCACAATTTGGATGAGAAGGTGCGTCACGTTGCTGAGCACCGCCGCCAGCGGAACCGTCGCGCGCGGCACCGGCATCCTCTTGATCAATCCCGCATTGTCCACGATCGAATTCGTCCCCGAAATTAGCGCGCCGGCGAAAAAGTTGAACGGAACCAGTCCGCACAACACCGATACGGGAAAATTGCGGGTGCTGGTGTTCCCCATCACCTTACCGAACACGAATGTCAGCACCGCCATCATCACCAGCGGATTCACCACGGACCACAACAGCCCCAGCGACATGTTCCGGTACCGGATCCGGAAGTCCTTCAGGATCAGATTCTCGAACAGAAAAACATAGTCGCCGTTCCACGCCGGCCTCGTGCTCAGGGCCGGCCTGGAATTCGATGCGGAAGGTGCGGTGGCCATGGCGGAAAAACAGAATTGCCGCCGCGGGCGGCACAATCTTACAGTATACCGTGCCGGACCTTTATACTAAGGGAAGATTGAGTTTTCCCGCTACCTATAAGGCCCGGCTCCTCAGCGCCCTCGACACGGTGAACCTCGCCTCCGTCCAGCGCGCCATCGACTGGCTGCGCGAAGCCCGCGATCAGGATCGCCAAGTGTTCGTCGCCGGCAACGGCGGTTCCGCCGCCACCGCTTCCCACTTCGTTTGCGACATGGTGAAGGGCGCCAGCTACCAGCGCGACCGCCGCTTTCGTATCCTCGCGCTCAACGACAATACGTCGACCATTACCGCCTACGCCAACGACGTCGGCTACGATGCCGTCTTCCTCGAACAGCTTCGCAACTTCGCCCGCCCCGGCGACTTGTACCTCGCCATCAGCGGCTCCGGCAATTCGCCCAACGTCATCCGCGCCATGGAGTACGCCAATCAGGCCGGCTGCCGCACCATCGCGCTCACCGGACGCGACGGCGGCAAGCTCGGATCCCTGGCGCAACTGCACATCCACGTCGCCGAACCCCACATGGGCCGCATCGAGGACGCCCATCACATCATCTGCCACATGATCTGCTACCAGTTCATGGACGCGGAATAGCCGCCTTTCACCTGCCCAGAAATCGCCCGGGACGGCGCTCGCTGACCGCGCGGACCCCTTCCGCGTGATCCTCCGTTCGGGACAGCCAGAGCTGCTCGGCGAGTTCCTGCTCCGTCCGCGCCCGAACCGCGTCGGCCAGCCCTTGCCGCAGCGTGGCGCGGGTCGACATCACCGCCAGCGGCGCCGCCTCGGCGATTTCCCGCGCCAGCGCGAAGGCTGCGTCGCGCAACTCCTCCATCGGGACCAGTAGATCCGCCAAACCCCATTCGAGCGCCTGCTCGCCTCCGATCCGCCGCCCCGTCAGGAACAGCAGGGCCGCCTTCTGCTGCCCGATCAGTTTCGGCAGCGTGACCGTCAGTCCGAAACCGGGATGGATGCCCAGTTTGGTGAAATTCGCCGCGAACCGCGTTTCCGGCGTCACCACGCGGAAATCGGCCGATACCGCCACCCCCAGCCCGCCCCCGATCGCCGCCCCCTGTACCGCCGCGATCACCGGCGTCTTCGCCTCGAAAATGCGCACCGCGTGTTCGTATAGTTTCCGGATGCCGCCGGAAGCGAACTCGTCTTCTTCCTCCCGGCGGCTGAAGTCCGCCCCGGCGCAGAACGACCTGCCCTCCGCCGCCAGCACGATGGCGCGGCACTCCGGCTCCGCATCCAGTGCCGCGTAGGCGTCCGCGATCGATCCGATCAACGTGTGATCGAAGAAATTGTGCGGCGGCCGCCGCATCTCCACCAGCGCCACGTGACCTTCCAGCCGCGCCGCCACATCGCCGAACCGGAGGTTACTCATGCGGCCGCTTCGCCGGACGATTCGACTTCCCCGTGAACCGCGGCTTCCGCTTCGCGTGAAACGCGGCGGTGCCTTCCCGCACGTCCGGCAGATAGTTCACCGCCAGCGTCGCCATTCCGGCGTCCTCCAGCGCCTCGTCCAGGTGCATGGAGAGCTGCTTGTACATCATCCGCTTGGCCACGCGCATCGCCACGGGAGGCCCGTCGGCCAGCCTGGTGGCCCACTCCCGAGCCGCGTTCATCAGTTCCGCGCCCGGCACCACTTCCGTCACCAGGCCCAGTTCCTTGGCCTGCAGCGCCGGATACACCTCGCTGAACAGCGACATCTTCAACGCCCGATCGAAACCCAGGAATCTCGGGAACAGAAATGCGCCGCCTTCATCCGGAATCAGCGCGAACTTCAGGCTGGTGTCGCCCAGCTTCGCCGTATCCGACGCGATCCGGAAATCGCACGACAGCGCCAGCGTCAGCCCGCCCGCCACCGCCGCGCCGTTCACCGCCGCGATGGTGGGCTTATCGAAACGATGCAGCAGCCGCACCAGCGCATGCATGTTCTCCCGCATCTCCAGATACGATTCGAGCGCGTGCCCCCGGTACCGCGCCGGATAATCGAAATCGACGGAGATGTCCCCGCCCGAGCAGAAACCCCGCCCCGCGCCCGTCAGAATCACAGCCCGCGTCTCCTCATCGTCCCTCGCATCGGCAAGCGCGTGAAGGATTTCGTGGACCATCTGCTCCGAATACGCGTTCATCTTCTCCGGACGGTTCAACGTGATCGTCGCCATCCGCTCCGCCTTCTCATACAGAATCTGCCGGTAGCTCATCTCAATCCTGCCTTCCCAACGCGGCCATGCCGCCGTCCACGACAATCGCCTCGCCGGTCATTCCCTTGCAAATCGCGCACAGCAGCGCCGCCTCCGCGATGTCCTCCGCCGTGGCCAGCCGCGCCAGCGGCGTGATCTTCTCCGCCGCCGAAAACGCCTCTTCCGTCCAGCCCGCGAAGTGCGTCCGCACGAAGCCCGGGCATACCGCGTTTACCCGGATCCCCGGCGCCAGCGCCCGCGCCAGCGACTTCGTCATGGTGATCATCGCCCCCTTGGACGCCGCGTACACCATCGAACTTCCCTGCCCCTTCAGCCCCGCCACCGAAGCGATATTGATGATCGCCGCGCCAGGGTTCTTCTCCAGCAGCGGCACGGCTTGCCGCACGCAGTAAAACGCGCCCCGCAGGTTCGTGTTCAGCGTCCGGTCCCACACCTCCTCGGTCAACAGGTCCAGCCGTCGGTGCGGGATGCGCGTCGACCACCCGGCGTTGTTCACCAGCACATCCAGGCCTCCCCACGCGCCCGTCACCCGGTCCAGCATCCCCTTCACCGAAGCTTCCTCGGCGACATTGCCCTGAACCGCCATCGCGGTTCCGCCCGCGGCCTCGATCGCCGCGCAGGTCGCCTCCGCTTCTTTCTGCGACTTGCTGTAGTTCACCGCCACTTTCGCGCCCTCGCGCGCCAGCAGCAGCGAAATCGCGCGGCCGATTCCGGTGCCGCCTCCGGTTACCAGTGCCACTTTGTCCGTGAGCTTCATCGCAAACAGGATATTGCACCAGCGTGGTGCTCCGTTGACGCCATCGGCCCTTACGGCTCCAGGTTCAGGCTGAAGTGCGTCAGAAACTGCAGGAAGTCCGAGGCCTCCAGCATGTCCCTGCACTGATAGCGGATTGCGTGCGGGCTGAAGCGATCCACGCCGCGCAGATACGCGAGCACCTCCGCCACGCGGTAATGCTTGAAAGCGATCTCTAGCGTGATGGGCCCGCCGATCTGCAGCGGCCGGAAACTCTTCAGGCGTCCCAGCGCGGACGCGGTCTTCGTCCGGATCAGTTCCGCCGCCGCATCCGGCGTCAGCGAGATCGCGGAATGGAACCCCAGCGCCTTCTTCGTCTCCACGCTCTCCAGCGGACCCACCAGCGCCCGCACCTCCGCGATCGCGGCATCGTCCCCGGAGATGAACACCACGGGAACATTAAAATGCCCCGCGATCGCCGCGTTCCACGATCCTTCGCTCTGGGTCACGCCGTTGACGGAGACGCCCGTAAGCCGCGCGCTCGAAAACGTGTGCGCGCGAACCCCCGTCAGGTTGCTGGTGGAAGAGTGGTAGCCGATGAACACCACCGCGTCGAACGTCGCGTCGATGCCGCCCATCATGCCCAACCGGCGCGGCCAGGAACGGATCAGCTTCACGTCCGGCGGAAACTTCTCGATCAGCAGATTTTCCCCGTTGCCGTGCGAATCGCCCACCACGATCTCCGTTGCCCCCGCCGCCCTCGCCCCGTTCACCGCGGCGACTGCCTCCTGCGTCATGAACTGCCGGAAGCGCTCGTACTCGAAATTGCCGGGACCCAGTTGATCGCCCGACACCACCCCCGCGATGCCCTCCATGTCCACCGAAATCAATACCTTCAGCTTGCGCGGCTGGGCGGACAGAACCGCCGCGGCGCTCAGGATCAACAGGAGTGTACGCATGAGGTCCTCAGTAGTCTATCCGGATCAACTCCGGAACAGGACGCTCTCCTTGTTGAACGTCCGCGTTGCCACCACCGTCGCGATCGCCGCGTACACAACGTTCGCCCCCAGCGTCATCGCGAACACCGGAACCGTCCATTCGCCCAGCAGAATCCCCCGGATCAACTGGCTGGCATTCAGAATCGGCACCAGCGCCGTCACCAGCGAAAGCTCCAGGCCCGGCAGCCCGCCCATCAACGCCGGGAAGATCACGAGGAACGCCAGCGGCGTCAGGTAACTCTGCCCTTCCTTGAAACTGCGCGCGAACAGCGCGATTGCGATCATCATCGATGCCGCCAGAATGGCCAGCGGCAGCAGCGTCAATGCGATCAATGCCAGGTTCTGCCCGTCCAAGGGAATGGTCTGCATCATCGCCTTCATCTCCGGCGTTCGCGAGAAGTTTTCGCTGCGAATCGAGAATGTAACGCTCGCCAGCGTCAGCGCCGCCGTCACCAGGATCGCCACCGTCGCGGTCAGGATCTTGCCGATCACGATCTCCAGTCGGTGCACCGGCGACGCCAGGAACGCCTCGATCGTCTTCCGCTCCTTCTCCCCCGCCGTCATGTCAATCACCGGGTACATGCCGCCCGTGAACATCAGCAACAGCAGCATATAGCCCAACATCGAACCCCATAGATTGCCGGCCATCTTCTTCGCGCTCGCGACGTTGGTCTGCTGCAGCGCGAATGGCTCCAGCACCGTCACCGGAACGTTGGCGGACTTCAGCCCCTCCCGCACCTGCGATTCCCGTAGCTTCGTCAGTGCCGTCCGGATTTTCTCGCCGGTCACCGCCGACGTAGGATTCGACCGGTCCGTCAGCAGTTCCACGCGCGGCCTGCCGTCGGGCAAAGCCGACTCCACCACGCCCGCCGCCGCTTCCTTCCTTTCGATCGCCTCCCGCGGGTTCAGCCCCGTTCGCAGCGGCAGATCCAGCCCTTCCAGCGCGGCGCGGATCTGCGGATTCGACACCTGCGCCGCGATCCCCAACCGCCGCGCCTCCTGCTGCGACCGCTCCTCCGCCCGCCCCACCAGCTTGCCCATGAAAAACAGAATCACCGGGATCACCAGCACCGGCATCGCCACCATGCTGATCATCGTGCGGCGGTCCCGCAGCATGTCCAGCATCTCCTTGCGAAAAACCGTCAGCACATAGTGAAGCCGCATGGGAATCAGTTCTCCGTCAGCACCGGCAGACCTAGCAGGTCCAGAAAGATTTCGCGCAGACGGTGCCGTCCCGTCGCGGCGCGCAATTCATCCATGGTCCCGGTAATCTTGATCTTGCCCTCGTGAATCACCGCGATGCGGTCGCACAAGTACTCCGCCTCCTCCATTACGTGCGTGGAGAACAGCACCGTCTTCCCCGCCTTGCGGAATTCGAGAATCGACTCCTCGATGGTCCGCGCCGTGGGCACATCCAACCCCGAGGTCGGCTCGTCCAGGATCAATACCGGGGGGTTATGCAGCATCGTCCGCGCGATCGCCGTCTTCTGCTTCATCCCCGTGGAAAGCTTATCGGTTCGGACGCCGGCGAATTCCTTCATCGCGAACCGCTCGATCAGTTCCTCGGAACGCCGCCCGATTTCCGCCTCGCCCATTCCGAACAGCCGCCCGTAAAAAGTCAGGATCTCGCGCGGCGAAAGCCGCCCGTACAGCCCCATATCGCCGGAAAGAAATCCCAGTTGGGATCGCACCTTCTCCGGCTCGCGGTTGATGTCGAAACCGTTGATCACCGCGGTTCCGGAGTCCGGCTTCAGCAGCGTCGCGATCAGCCGCAGCGTCGTCGTCTTACCCGCCCCGTTGGGACCCAGAAGACCGAAGATCTCCCGCTCCCGCACCTCGAAACTTACATCGTCCACCACATGGCGCGAGCCTCTCGCCTTGTCGTGGAACGTTTTCACCAGATTTTGCACCGCGATCATCTTGTTCAGGTCGAGTGTATCAACCCGCGAACCGGTCCCGGCATTCCGCCGAGCAGAAATAGTGCGTCTGCCCTCCCGACTTCTTGGTCACCGCCGTGGCTGCCGAAATGAAGGTGCCGCAGACGGGATCGCGCTTCAATTCCCCGCCCGGGGCCGCGGGCGGGGCGGGACGCGCGGTGTTGGCCGGCGCCGTCGAAGTGGACACCCAGCCGCTCAGGCCCTTCATCAGGATCCCGATCACCGACCGCAGCACGGTGATCATCACCACGATGCCGAGCAGAAGCAGAATCAGACGCATCATACGCTCTACCTGCAGGGTCGCACGAATCGGCGGCCCCCACTACAGGGAGTCTAACTCGTTTCGGGGGGGTGGACCCCTCGAAGCACCTTGAGCAAGCTCACTTTCGACGCTTGACCAGCCAGTTTCCGGAACAGCCGTAAATCCCCATTTCGGGCCGGTGCCTGTTCCACCTGTTCCGAGTTCAAAATGGTGCCGGGCCGGTGCCTGTTCCACCTGTTCCGAGTTCAAAATAGCCCGGTGGTAAGGAGGAGTAGTCCTTCGGGGTATGCGGCGCTGATTCGACACGATTTCCGCGATCCAGCCATCGCTCGAGTCTTGCAGTTGGCTGCAAAATGGGGTAAGCCTCATCGCCACTTCGCGCCTCGTAACCTGCTGATTCCACGTCCGGCCCGCCCGTTTCCGGAACAGCCGTCAATGCCTTATTCCCTCCCGTGCCAGTTCCACGTGTTCCGAGTCGAAAATAGCCTGGTGGTAAGGAGGAGTAGCTCTTAGGGGTATGACGCGCTGATTCCAATGGCTTTCCGCGATCCGGTAGTCGCGGATAGCCCGAAAAGGGTTGCAAAAGGGGGTAAGGATCGCGCTCCCGGGAGCGCTTCGAAATCCTTGATTCCCGTTGCGGGAAGCCCGCCTTCGGAACAGCCACAACCGCGTTCGGAACATCTGGAACTGTTCCACCAGCACATCGGACGGTACCGGAGTTAATGGAGCAGCCGAACAGTTACGTGGCTGCAAAGTCAGCCCTGCAGACCCGGCGAGTGGCGGTAAATCAGGGCTTCCGTCTTACGCACAAACTCAGCACGCCCCCCGAACCCACGGTGGAACGCCGGATTTTATAGCTACGCCTTACTATACGCCTTACTAGAGGAAGCAGTTATACAGAATGAGGGAAGAACCGCAACCTCCTTCCACCTTGTGATGTGCCGTGGTTGGCTTTGGCTATCTCTTTCCGTAATCGGTGAACACATAGTCCTTCGCCTTTGCTGCCAGGTGACAAGCCGCCCCGCACTTGGCGTCGTTCCCCTGGGGAGGCGTGCCGGCTGCGGTGCCCGGCCGGAACGTATCAGAGACTGCGTCGTAGTCAAACACGGCGTATCCCCATCCGCCGCTGTCCGCGAATCTCTTGCTGTCCTTAACCATGAAGTCCACGTTTACAAGCTTGCCGGGAACCGTTGCTTCCTTGAAGAACTCGTTCGGTTGTGGGGTCCAATGGATCTTAGCCATCTTGGCCCCGTCTGGGAAAGCCTTGCCGTTGCCCGGAATACCGGCGCGGTAGGCATCAATCATCGTGGGATTGCCGAGGATCACCGCTACGACGTTATCGTTGCGACTCAGGGAAATGGCCGACCATCCCTCGTATCCCCGGAACTCCGAAAAGGCGAGCCCACCCGGCACCTTTACGGCGTACTTGTCCGGGACGGACGTATTTTGAGCCGTTACAACAAGGCCAACCGCTGACGTCAACACTACTGCAACGGATAGTTGCTTTCTCATTGTCGATCTCCACTTCTGCAACATCTATCTGAAATCCGGGCGGCCTTCCCCGCCGGGGCACATTAGAAGCGCCTTCATTGCGGCGGTTCAAGGGAACGAACGTATGCCGGGCTGCGGGACGCCCGCCGAAATGCCATCTCTACGCGCATCGGGACGTCGGTGCACACCCCGGCTGCCTCAGCGCTTCGCGTGGCGCGTGAACAGGAAGTCTCACGTTTGGGGCCACCGCGATGTTGAATGTACGGCCAGCTCGGCAAGGACTCGGGCTCACCCGGAGCTAACTCGTCACGCGACGGTTCGCGGCTCTCCATCCGCGCCTATTGCCGCCGACCCCCATACTTACCCTGTAACGCCTGGACCAGCGGTGTGAAGACCAGTGACCCGAACTTTTGCGCCATATGCCCCCTTCGAGAAGCTGGCTTCGGCTCTTAAACTTGTGCCGCTCCGCCATCGACAAACAGCTCGATGCCTGCGACATAGCTGGAATCGCCGGAGGCGAGGAACACGGCCGCCTTGGCGACCTCATCCGGTTGCCCCACCCGCCCCAGCGGAACGCTGGCCGCGAGTTGCGAATACAATGCCCTACGATCTTCCGCGTTCTGCACAAGCCCGTCAACTCCCGGCGTCTCAATCGGACCCGGGCTGAGCACATTCACGCGGATCTGGCGGTCCTTGAGATCGTTGGTCCATACTCTCGCGAACGAGCGTACCGCGGCCTTGGTCGCGGAGTAGACACTGAAAGCCGGCGTGCCCTTGATCGAAACGATCGATGCGGTCAAGATAATGGAGCCTCCGTCTGGCATCAGCGGAAGCGCCTTCTGTACGGTGAACAGCACGCCTTTAACGTTAGTGTTGAACGTCCGGTCATACTCCGCCTCGGTAATGGAACCGAGAGGAGCGAACGAACCTCCTCCGGCATTCGCGAGTAGCACATCCAATCGGCCCTTCTCGTTCTTGATCTGCTCATAGAGCTCATCGAGATCCTTGAGATTGGAGACGTCAGCTCGCACTGCCGTCACGTTTCCTCCGATTAGTGCTCCCGCTTTGTCCAGTTCCGCCTGGCGCCGGCCGGTGATGAACACGAAGGCGCCCTCGTTTGCGAAGCGTTGCGCCGTTGCAAGGCCGATCCCGGTGCTGCCGCCCGTAACCAGCGCGATCTTTCCCTCCAGTTTGCGTGTCATGGCTTAGTTCTCATGCCAGGCCTGCTTCAGCAGGAATGCTTCGATGCGTGAGCCGATCTCTTCTCCGTGCGTTTCAAGCGCGAAGTGCCCGGTATCGAGCAGATGGGTCTCGACGTTTTTCAGATCGCGCGGGTACGGTGCGGCCCCTTCGGCCGGGAAAATGAAGTCGTTCTTTCCCCACACGATCAGCGTGGGCGGCTGGTGCTTCCGAAAGAACGCCTGAAAGGCCGGGTAAAGCGGCACGTTGGTCCCGTAGGACAGCATCAGATCCATCTGGATGTCGAGATTACCAGGGCGATCCAAGCCGATTTGGTCCAGAATCCAAGTGGTCGGGTCCAACAGGGAAGTATCCACTACGCCGGTTTCGTACTGCCACCGGGTCGACTTGGCCTCGCTGAGGAAATTCAAGGCAGCCCGGTTCTCCGGAGTGGGATTCGCCCAGTACCTCTTGATAGGGTTCCAGAATTCGAGGAGCCCCTCCTCGTAGGCATTCCCGTTCTGCACGATCAGCCCCTGAATCCGTTCGGGATGCAGCAACGCGAGCCGGTAGCCGATCGGTGCGCCGTAGTCCATTACGTACATCGAGTACTTGGTCAACCCGAGCGAAGCGACGAACCCATCGACGATCCGCGTGAGATTCTCGAAGGAATACTCGAAGTCCTTGTGATCCGGCATGCTGCTCTGGCCGTAACCGGGATAATCCGGAGCCACCACCCGAAAAGATCCAGCCAGCCGCGGGATGAGGTTGCGGAACATGTTGGAGGACGTCGGGAAGCCGTGCAGGAGCAAGAGCACTGGCGCCGACGGCGAGCCAGCTTCACGATAGAAGATGTCCTGCTCATTCACACGGACGGTTTTGTAGTGGACCGGATGCTGAGTTCGACTTTGAGTCATATGGTAAGGTCTTCTTGTTTCTGCGAACGATGTGGTCTGGTCTCTTCTCTGCGCGTTGTGAGACTCGAACGCAAACATGCAATTGCATGCCCACATGTAAGGTATTGAAAGGATGCGAGACTACTGCCTCCCCCACGCCGATCCATCGGCAAATTGACGAGCGTTCAGCAATACGGGGACCGTATGGACCCCGAATCAGACTTGGGCCTTGGACCCGTACTTGTTGATCCCCAGGCTCTTGATTTTCGATTCGAGTGTCTGACGTGGAATCCCTAGCTTCACGGCGGCCCCGGAGGGTCCGGAAATGCGGCCGTGACATTCGGCCAGCGCCGCCTCGATCAACTCCACCTCGCCGGCGGTGAGAACCGATAGGCCTTGCTTTGACCTTGAAGAGACTGTGGACTCGGGTTTGAGCCAGCTCCCGTGAAAGAAGAACGTGTCTCCGTCCGTCAGTATGACGGAGCGCTCAACTACATTCTGCAATTCGCGAATGTTGCCAGGCCAGCTATACGCCTTGCATGCCGCGATCGTGTGTTTGCCGATGTGGCGGATCCGCTTGCCCACTTTACGTGCGTATCGTCCCACGAAGTATTCGAGGAGCACCGGGATATCTTCGACGCGTTTCCGGAGTTCCGGGACGGTTATGGGAAACACGTTCAACCGGTAGAAGAGATCTTGCCGGAAGGTTCCCGCCGCGACAGCGGCCGAAAGATCTCGGTTTGTCGCCGCGATGAGCCTGACGTCTACCGATACCGGACGATTGCTTCCCACCCGTTCGAATTCGCGTTCCTGCAACACCCGCAAAAGGGCAATCTGCGTTTCCATCGGGAGATCCCCGATTTCGTCCAGGAAAAGTGTGCCGCCATCCGCTGCTTCAAACCTTCCCAAACGCCTTTCCAGAGCTCCTGTGAAGGCGCCCTTCTCGTGTCCAAAGAGCTCGGAGGCAATCAGCGCTGGGGGGATGGCCGCGCAGTTTACGCGAACGAACGCTTGCGCGGAGCGCCTCGATCGCCGGTGCAGTGCACGCGCCAGCAGTTCCTTGCCGGTTCCAGTCTCGCCCAGAATCAGAACAGTGGAATCCGAAGGAGCTACGTTATCCACTTGCTTCAATACCCGGCGCATCGGTTCGGAGGAGCCGACGATCTCCTCGAACATCGACGTCCGATCGACTTCATCGCGCAGAGCGACATTCTCGTTCCGCAGTCTTTCCTCAATCTTCTTCCGTTCATCGATATCGATCCCCGCTGCATACCAGCGGATCGGCGCCCCGTGTTGATCCAGCAGGGCGTTGTAGCGGATTGAGAACCAGCGATATCGTCCATCCTTTCCCAGCACGCGCTGTTCGTTGCCGAAAGGAACGCTGCCCAGAAGGGCCTTGCGGCGCTCCTCTCTCAGCCTTTCCACATCGTCCGGATGAAAGATACGCTCGCGAAACCCCGTCTTGTCTACGTCTTCCGGTGGGATTCCGGTGTAGTCGAGCGCGAAACGGTTAGCGTGGATCGCGCTTCCATCCGGCCGCAGGAAGATGATCAGTTCCGCGATGGTGTCCACGATCTGTTGCAGCTCAGTCTCCCGCTGCTTCAGTTTCTCCTCTGCTCGCTTGAAATCCTCGATGTCGGTGTTGTTTCCGTACCAGGCTACGAGGCGGCGCCGCTCATCGAACGCGGGAAGCGCGCGGACCAGGAACCATCGATACGCTCCGTCGAAGCGGCGAAAGCGAATCTCGGTTTCGCCTGGCGCCCCGCGCTCCAGTAGGGTTGCCCACCAAACGCGCATCCGTTCCATATCATCGGCGTGGACGGCCGCTTCCCAGCCCGACCCGCAGAGCGTCTCGGAAGATAGACCGGTATAGGCGTGGCATTGCTCGTTGAGGAATTCCGGAGAGCCATCTGGCCGGGCGCTCCAGGCTAGCGCTGGAAGCTGATCGATGAACGCACGAAGCTGAGATTCTGATTTCGCCAGCCCGTTGAGGATCTCGCCGGATGTTGCAGGCGAGCCTTCACGAGGACTCATCGAGGCTCCTTCCTGCTCGGCGCAACGCGCAAATTCCGCGAGTCTTTTCAACGAGCCGCCCCTATTCGTTAGCCAAGACGGGGCGAGGCTTCTCTCCCCCAGCATAGCGTGTTCTTGCCCCTCGCCCTCGCGATATTGGCGCTCAGTCGATCCCCGCGCCCAGGCTGGTGTTCCGCGCCAGCGAACGCGTTTGCGCCTGGCGCGACCCATAAACATGAAAATCGGAGCTCCTATGGATTGCTTGTCTCAGCGCAGGTGGCAAGGGCACTCAGCCCGGCCGCGTGAACCGCGCGGGACATCTTCAATGCCGTTCCACATGTTCCGGGGCGCGGTGGTAAGAGCGGTGATCCGTAAGGGCATGCCCCGCTGATTCCACGGCCTTCTTTGCGCTCCGGCGGTCGCGCCCCCCGATAGGCTAAGCTTCGGTGCGATCTTCGCCTCGGCCCGTTCAACCAGTTTTTCGCGCACCACACCCCAGGCGGCCTTCAGCGCTCAGTGTCGAGCTGGCGGCCCATGTTCTGCAGCGACTTCGACATCGGATCGGCGGTGATGGCCCAGCGCGGGAGTTCGCCGTCGGTCTCCTCCAGAATCTGGCCGAACAGCGAGATCAACTCCGGGTCGCGCCAGCCGCGATGCGCTTCCTCTTCCATGATCTGCATCGCTTCCTTGTGCGCCATCGCCGGCTTGTACGGCCGCGCCGTGGTCAAGGCGTCGTAGATGTCGGCCACCTGCAGGATGCGCGCCAGCAGGGGAATCTCCTCGCCTTTCAATCCGTCCGGATAGCCGGACCCGTCCCATCGTTCGTGATGGCTGCGGATGATCGGCAGCACTGGCGCCAGCGTCTTCATCCCACGGCAGATTTCCTCGCCGCGGGTCGTGTGCATCCGCATCGTTTCCCATTCGGCTTCGGTCAGCAGGCCACGCTTGAACAAAATCGCGTCCGGAATGGAGATCTTGCCGATGTCATGCAGGTACCCCCCGCGATGCAGCGCCACCAGGTCGTTCTTGGGCAGCCCCAGCGCCAGGCCCAGCGCCATCGAGTACCCGGCCAGCCGCTCGCAATGCATCCCGGTGTACTTGTCGCGAGCCTCCACCGAGGCCGCCAGCGCGAACAGAATGTGCTCGGCCTCTTCGAGGGAATCGATCAGCGTCTTGTGCCGCAGCATCGCCCGGATGCGCGATCGCACCAGGCTCGGATTCAGCGGCTTGATCAGAAACTCATCCGCCCCCGAATCGATGCCCGCTACCTCGTTCTCCACGCCCTGAACGCTGGTCACCATCAGAATCGGCACCAGTTGCGTCTTGCGCGATGCCTTCATGTGGCGGCAGAACTCCGGGCCGCTCATCTCCGGCATCACCAGGTCCACCACCACCAGGTCGACCTTCTCCTTCTCCAGCAATGCCTGCGCTTCCGCCGGCCGCTTGGCCTCCAGAATCCGGTACGGCGCCGTCTTCAGCATCGCCTTCAGCAGGCGGCGGTTGAGCTCCAAATCGTCGACGATCAGAATCGTCGGCGCTTCGGAACAGTCGTCCAGCAAGCTCTCCCAACGGGACAGCGTGGGCGACTCGGCTGCTGGAGTCTGAAGCTTCAAAATCAGTACGTTTCCTTCGCCGGATGCGCTCTCGGCCTGGCGTCGCTCCCCCCGGCTTCTGCTTGCCGGAAGCACCGCCCATTTCTTCATCGGCGCGGGCCGTCGAAACGTTTAGGGCTGATTTTGTCGGATTTGCAGGTATTCCCCTAGTGCGCTTCCGGGGGAGGGGGGCGCCCGCTACTTGCGCCGCTTAAAGAAGATCTCGGACGCCTTAGGCGACGTTCGGATCAAACCGAAGAATAGAACCACCAGCGCGGCCAGAGTCCCCAACGTCCCGATCACCACGTAATCGGAATCCCGAAGCGGTCCCGGCATCACACGCGTCAGCACGAACGCCGTGGCGCCGAAAGCCCCCGCCGCCGCGATGCCCCAGATAAAATAGCGTCCCATGATTCAGTCGTATTTTTCGTATACAATCTGCTTGCGATCGAAGCCCCAGTCCTTCAGCATCCGCCGGACATCGTCCACCATCGCCTTCATGCCGCAAATATAAACGTCCAGGTCCCGCCGATCTCCGATCGCTTCCGGAAGATGCTTCTGAACATGCCCGGTGCGCCCGGTCCATCGCTCTGGCGGGCGGCTGAGCGTCGGCCAGAAACGGAATTGCGGATATTGCGCCGCCGCCGCTTCGAACTCCTTGCGGTACATCAGTGAGGCCTCGTAGCGCACGCCGAACAACAGCGTCACCGGACGCGGCATCCCGTTGGCCAGGTCCTCCAGCAGCATCGAACGGAACGGCGCGATGCCCGTCCCGGTAGCCACATACACCACCTCCCGCGGCGCAGGCTGCTTCCAGACGAACGCTCCCAGCGGAGGCTTGATCTCGATTTCATCCCCCGGCCTGAGCTCGAACAAATGGGGGGACAATAGGCCGTTTTCAACGCGGTTCAGGCACAGCTCGAACCGGTTCGCCCGCGGCGGGGCCGCCAGCGAGTAAGCTCGCGTGATCTTCTTTCCGTTCCGCTCCGCAACCAAGGACACAAACTGACCCGGCGTGAACGGCATCGATTCCAGCTCCGGCACCTCGAAAACGAAATGCTTCACCTCGGGGGCGATCTCGAAGCTCTCGATCAGCCGCGCCTGGTGGCTCTTCATCCGCCTTCCCCCTGCCGGGCAAGATCGGCGATCGCTTCCAACGCCAGGGGATGCTGCCCCAGGGCTCGCGTAACCTCCACGGTTACGTCCGGATACGCCTCACGGATCTGCCGCACCAGAGCGGGCAGGTCCCGCCCCAAATGCGATCCCGTGCTCAGGAAATACGGCACGACCACCAGCTTCCGCGCACCCTCTCGAATCAGCGATGCCGCCAGCTCCGGCAGTGCCGGCTGGGCTCGCTCCAGAAACGCCACCGGCATCGCCGCCAGCCCCGCGCGGCCGGCCGCCCGCGATGCCAGCTCCCGAACTTGTTCGTTGGCCGGCTCCACCGCCGAGCCGTGCGCAAACAGAATTACCGAGGTCATCCGCTGATCACCCCCGGCTCCACCTCCGCCGGCATCCCCAACTGTAGCCGCAGGAAATCGATGAAGCCGCGGCTTTTGCGCCGTCCGTTATTGTGCTGGATTTCCAGCCGCTCCAAAAAGACGAAGGTGCCCAGGATTTCCGCATCGCGAATCCCGCCCCCGCCGCTCTGTTCGGCGACCGTCTTGCGCGCGCCCTCCACGTCCGCCTGCAGCTTGTCCTGGATCGCCGCCGCATATGGATTCGCCGGACGCGTCTCGTAGATCAGACCGCTGTCTAGCGTCCGATACGTGCGAATCAGGCTCTGCAGGGCCTCCCGAACGTCCCCATCGGTCGCCCCCGGGTTCGCTCGCGCGGCGCGCAGCAACGCCACGCTCAGGTACAGCACCAGATTCTCGTGATCCCGCAGAAAGGCCTCGGTGATCTTTACGTCCTGATTGGGGAACTCGTCCAGACTCTTCAACTGCTGGCGTTCATGCCTTCGGCTTTCCGACAAATACGGGCAGCCAAGGGGGCAGTCGATCGTCTCCTCCCGCTGTTCCCCGCAGCAGACCGGGCAAATGTCGCCGGAGATGCCCGGGCAGAAGCGCCGGGGCTTTCGATTCTCGCAGATACGGCAACGATCGGACACAGGCCAGACTCACTTCATCGTATCATCGCGTTCATGATGAGCCGATCCGACATCTACCTGAAAGTGGAAGTGGAGTTCGATAGCGGAGAGCCCGCCGACAAGCTGGCGCAGGAGGTCTGCCGCGCCCTGCTGAAACTGTATGGAGTCCGCGCCGCCGAGGTTCAGAACATCATCGCCCGCGAACCCGTGTAGAATCAACAGTTCATGCGCATCGGCGTCGACGCGGGCGGAACCTTCACGGATTTCATCGTCTTACACGGCGATGGCCGCCTGGAAACCTTTAAATTGCGGTCCAATCCGGGGAACCCGGCGCAGGTCATCCTGGAAGGGATCGCCCGCGCCGCGGGGCGTTCCAAGCCCGAGGTCGTGCACGGCTCCACCGTCGCCACTAACGCGCTGCTGGAGCGAAAAGGCGTCCGTACCGCGTTCGTCACCACCGCCGGATTCGAAGACCTGCTCGAAATCGGACGCCAGAACCGGGCGCAACTGTACAACCTGACGCCGCCGCCACGCCGATTGTTGGCGCCGCCGGAGTTGTGCTTTGGGGTCACGGAGCGCACCCTGCAGGATGGCTCGATCGCTTCTAAGCCACAGAACCTAAAACGGTTAATGAGGGAGCTGCGGCGCGCCAAGGTCCGGTCGGTGGCAGTCTGTCTGCTGAATTCCTATCGAAATCCGGACAATGAACGGGCGGTGGCGGAAGCCCTTGAAGGCCCCTGGTATTTGAGCGCATCCTGCGACATCAGCCCGGAGTTCCGCGAGTTCGAGCGCGCCTCTACCACGGTCATTAACGCCTATATTGGCCCCTTAATGGACGCTTATCTGGCCGATTTGGCGTCCAAAAGCGCCCTTAAGATCTCCATCATGCAGTCGAACGGGGGCGTTTTGAGCACCTCCCAGGCACGTAAGGAGGCGGTGCGGACGGTGCTGTCGGGTCCGGCGGGGGGTGTGATCGGCGCCCGAACCGCGGCGGCCGCCTCTGGATTCCACCGCATTCTGGGATTCGACATGGGCGGCACCTCCACGGATGTCTGCCTGGTGGACGGCGAGCCCCAGGAAACCACGGAAACTTATATCGACGGGATGCCGATTCGCGTGCCGATGCTGGACATCCACACGGTGGGCGCGGGAGGCGGGTCGATTGCCCGCGTGGATCGGGGAGGGCTGTTGCGGGTGGGGCCGGAGAGCGCGGGAGCGGCGCCGGGTCCGGCGTGTTACGGCACGGGTGACCAGCCCACGGTGACGGACGCCCACGTTGTGCTGGGCCGGCTGGAGACTTTGTTAGGCGGCTCGATGACTTTGGACCGCGATCGGGCGGCGGCGGCGGTCGAGCGGGTGGGCCGGGAATCGGGCCTGAGCCTGAGCGAAGCGGCCGCCGGCATTCTGCGTGTGGCCAACGCCAACATGGAGAGCGCGATTCGCGTCGTCAGCGTCGAGCGGGGCCACGATCCGCGCGATTTCGCCCTGGTTGCGTTCGGCGGCTCGGGCGGGCTGCACGCCTGCGAAATTGCGGGGGAATTGGGCATTTCGACGGTAATCGCGCCGGAACACGCCGGTGTGCTTTCCGCCCTGGGGATGCTGGCCGCCGACAAAATCCGGGACTATTCGGCCGGCTGTCCGGGACAGGCAGACTTTGAGCGATCCTTCCGCATTCTGGCGAAGCGGGCGCGAGCCGACCTGCGGGGCGCCATTCTCGAACGGTCCGCCGACCTCCGCTACCTGGGGCAGAGCTACGAGATCCGCGTGCCCTGGAACCGGGATCACCCGGCGCTGCCGTTTCATGCGGCGCATCAGCGTGCTTATGGGTATGCAACGCCGGAGCGCGAGGTGGAGGTGGTGACGCTCCGGGTTCGCGCCCGTATTCCGGTGAAGAAGCCGGAGTTTCGCGCCTGCCTCACGCGGACCAGGGCGGTCCCGCGGCGGCGGGTTTACATCGGCGGCGCCTGGGCCGATATTCCGGTGTACGGCCGCGATGCGTTCGGAAATCGCCGCAGACCGGGACCGGCGCTGGTGCTCGACTACGGTTCCACGGTAGTTGTCCCGCCAGGGTGGTGGGCGAAGCTGGACGCCGCCGGCAACCTGATTCTTGTCCGGGAGGGCAATCCTGGACGCTAATCACCTGGCAGACGTTGGGTGTGCGCAGAGAGCATCGTGGACGCGCTGACTCCGGCTTGTTCGAGTGGCAAGTCGCCGCATGATATTCGCAGGCGACCGGTTCGCCTTCATCGGCACGACGCCAAGTTGACTCGGGTGTTTTAGCCCTTGACCCGCCGGTATTTCTGACCAATACTTGAGCTGTTCAGCAGTCCGTGAGTGACGAGTACACTGTAATGTTCACAGCTATCCGAACTACTCTCGTGCTTTTTGCGATTCTCATTCCAGCACATTCGCAAGGCACGAACCCGACAATCCTGATAACACGCGACACGGTGGCCGTGCAGTACCCGAAGGATGTTCTCGTTACCTCGCGACTACCGCTGGAGAATCTCGATCCAGCGGCTGTTATCATCGAGCGGCTGGATGCTTCCAACGCGGTGATCGCGGAGGTCGGCCGGATGTATGACGACGGCACGAATGGCGACGTCACGGCCGGCGACGGCGTTTTCTCGCGAACACTGAGAATGACCGCGAGATCGACCGGCCGGGTTGTCCTGCGTATCCGCGCCCGTTATGTCCTGCCAAGTGGAGTGGAACATCGCTTTTCCAAGAGTGACTTTGTAGGAATTATCAATACGGCTGCCGAGAACGCGGACTGGTATGCGTTCAACTACTTGACTTTTATTGAGTTTTTTGTGCATCCGCCAGACGAAACTGCAACCGTCGTCTTGTACCGGGCCGCGAACCCGGCCGGACCTTGGACCGAAATCGGGAGGGCGCTTCGCGACAAGATGTATGACCTTATTGATGCAACGCTGGTTGACCGGTATTATCGCGCGGAAGCGTTGAGTGCCAAGGGGCAGGTAATCAAGAACTACGCTGTCCTCAAGGTGCCGGCCGGAGATGAAGAGCGAGTTCTCACAGGGGCGGATATTGAGGGCGTACCGGCACATGGTCGTCACTCCCGCTGAAATCCAACTTACATGCCGCCACCCGTGCGGCCGGATGGGGGCGAAGAAGTTGCCTGCAAGTATCCTTGAAGAACCTACCAACAAATGGTGTTTCTGCAAGGCCGCCTGATTTACTTGCTTCTTAGTCCTTGACCCGCCGGCACTCCCGACCCATACTTGAGCTGTTCAGCAGTCCGTGAGTGACGAGTACACTGTAATGTTCACAACTATCCGAACTGCGATCGTGCTTCTTATACTTATTGCTCCAGTCTTTTCGCAAGGCACGAACCCGACAATCTTGATAACGCCCGGCACGGTGGCCGTGCAGTACCCGGAGGATGTTCTTGTGACTTCGCGACTACCGCTGGAGAATCTCGATCCAGCGGCTGTTATCATCGAGCGGCTGGATGCTTCGAACGCGGTGATCGCGGAGGTCGGCCGGATGTATGACGACGGCACGAATGGCGACGTCACGGCCGGCGACGGTGTTTTCTCCCGAACGCTGCGAATGACGGCGAGATCGACCGGTCGGGTTGTCCTGCGTATCCGCGCCCGTTATGTTCTGCCAAGTGGCGCGGAACATCGCTTCTCACAGAGTGACATTATTGGAATCATCAACACCAAGGTCCGGAACGCGGATTGGTCCGCCTTCAACTACCTGGACACCATTGAGCTGTTCCTGGAACCACCGGAAGGGGCTGCAACAGTCGTCTTGTACCGGGCGACAAACCCCGCTGGGCCGTGGACCGATACCGGCAGAGCGCTTCGTGACAAGTTCTTTGAGGATGTTGACGGAAGGAACGTGGACTATTACTTCCGGGCGGAAGCGTTGAACGCTGCCGGCCAGGTAATCAAGAACTACGCCGTTCTCAAGGTGCCGTCCGGTGACGAAGAGCGAGTTCTCACGGGGGCGGATATTGGAATTCCACCGGCCCAGGGTCGTACGCGCCCAGTGAACCTGTTCTAGCGGGCTACCGCAACCACAGCCGGGCGCCGTTCGCCGCCCACCAGGAAACGGCGAACCGCGCAAATGGGAGACGGCTGCTCACATCCATTAATTCTGAGCGGGAGTTGAGCGGACACTCGGCCCGCGGAGGACAAAATTACACCGGCGCGGCGGCGGGGTCATCTATGATCGGAACGGAGGGTTCATGATTCGCAAAGCGATGTTGACATTAGTAGCCGGCGCGGCGATTCTAGCGGCGCAGGCAGGCCCGGCCGCCGGCGATTGGGTGCTGAAGATGCAAAGTCCGCAGGGCGAGCTGGAATTCAAGTTCACGCTCGCCGCGGACGGCAAGGCGACGTTCGAGAATCCGCGCCTGAAGGTGGAGAAATCGGCGGTGGAAGGCAAGAGCCTAAAGATGACCATCAAGCGGGAGCGCGCCGATGGGTCCGCCGCGATGACCTACGACATGAAGGCCACCATTGACGGCGACACCATGACCGGCACCGCGGAAACGGATATGGGCGGGACGCCGGCCAACATGGAGTGGAGCGCGAAGAAAGCGAAGTAGGCTTGCGCCGGCCGCGATTTCCGCCTCCGACCGGGCCCCGGCGCGGTACACTGGTATTTCTCCCATGAAATTCGGTGTTGTCGTGTTCCCAGGCAGCAACCGCGACCACGATGCGTGGTATGCGGTTTCCAGAACCCTCGGCCAGGATTGCGAACTCCTCTGGCACGATTCCGAGTCGCTCGGCAACTGCGACGTCATCATCCTGCCGGGCGGCTTCTCCTATGGCGATTACCTGCGCTGCGGCGCAATCGCCAAGTTCTCGCCGGTGATGAAGTCGGTGAAGAAATTCGCCCACGACGGCGGCCTGGTGTTCGGTATTTGCAACGGATTCCAGATCCTGGTGGAAAGCGGACTGCTGCCCGGCGCGCTGCTGCGCAACCGGAGCCTGAAGTTCGTCTGCAAGGAAGTGGAGCTGCGGGTGGGTACCGCGGATTCGCCGTTCACGCGCGAAGCGTCGCCCGGCAGCATTCTGCGCGTGCCCGTTGCGCACGGGGACGGCTGCTACTTCGCCGATGAACGCACGCTGGATCAATTGGAAGCCGAGGACCGCGTCGCCTTTCGCTACGTCGAGAACCCCAACGGCTCGCTGCGCGACGTCGCGGGAATTCTGAATGAAGGCCGCAACGTGCTGGGCATGATGCCGCATCCCGAGGACGCGGTGGAGCCGCTGATGGGCTCCCAGGACGGGCTGGTGATTTTCCGCTCGCTGGCGGGAGCGCTCGCCGGAGCCGGAAAATGAGCGCGATGACGGAAGAGGTCATCGCCGCGCATCAACTGAAGCCTGACGAATACGAACGCATTGTTCAGATCCTGGGCCGCGAGCCGAACCTGACCGAGCTGGGCATCTTCAGCGTGATGTGGAGCGAACACTGCTCCTACAAGAGTTCCCGCCTGCACTTGAAGAAGCTGCCCACACGCAGCCGGCTGGTGCTGCAGGGTCCGGGCGAGAACGCGGGGATCATCGACATCGGCGACGGCTGGGCGATCGCGTTCAAGATCGAGTCACACAACCATCCCAGCTTTATTGAGCCGTTCCAGGGCGCTGCGACGGGTGTCGGCGGCATTCTGCGCGACATTTTCACCATGGGGGCGCGCCCCATCGCGGTGATGGACGCGCTGCGCTTCGGGCGGCTGGACGATCGGAAAACCGGAGCTCGCAACCGCCGCATCCTGGAAGGCGTGGTGAGCGGGATCTCGCATTACGGCAACTGCTTCGGCGTGCCCACCGTCGGTGGCGAAACGGTTTTTGAAAGCTGCTACGACGGCAATCCACTGGTGAACGTGTTCGCGCTGGGCGTGTTCCGCCATGACGAAGTCTTCTACGGCCGCGCCAAGGGCGTCGGCAATCCGGTGATCTACGTGGGCGCGAAGACCGGCCGCGACGGCATCCACGGAGCTTCCATGGCGTCGGCCGAATTCACGGAGGAATCGAAGCAGAAGCGGCCCAATGTTCAGGTGGGCGATCCGTTTCTGGAAAAGCTGCTGCTCGAAGCGTGCCTGGAAGCGATGCACTCCGGGGCGGTGGTCGGCATTCAGGATATGGGCGCGGCGGGACTTACCTGCTCCACCTGTGAGATGGGCTCGCGCGCCGGCACGGGCGTCGAGATCGACCTGCAGTACGTGCCGCAGCGCGAAACGGGCATGACTCCTTACGAGATCATGCTTTCGGAATCGCAGGAACGCATGCTCCTGGTGGCGGAGAAGGGCCGGGAAGCCGAAGTTCTGCGGATCTTCGATAAGTGGGGCCTGGACGCGCGAGTCATCGGGGTGGTGAAAGACGACGGCATGATGCGGGTGAAGGATCACGGCGAGGTAGTGGCGGAGATCCCGAACCGTCCGCTTGCCGACGAGGCGCCGTTGTACGACCGTCCGCATGGAGTGGCGCCGTATCGAACCGCGCCCATGGAGGGGCCCGCGTTCGCTTCCCGCGATCTGAAGTCCGATCTGCTGCAACTGCTGGGCTCCGGCGACATCTGTTCCAAGCGCTGGATTTGGGAGCAATACGACTATCTGGTCCGCTCCAACACGCTGGCGGGGCCGGAGTCAGCCGAAGCGGCGATCGTGCGCATCAAGGAAACGGGGACGTCGGTGGCGATGTCGCTGGACGGCAACGGGCGCTATTGTTACCTCTCCCCCCGCGAAGGCGCGAGACTGATCGTGGCCGAGTGCTGCCGCAATCTCTCGACGGTGGGCGCGCTGCCGGTGGCCGCCACCAACAACCTGAACTTCGGCAACCCGGAGCGTCCGGAGATCATGGCGCAACTGGTGGAAGCGATCGAGGGGATGGCCGAGGCCTGCGAGTTTTTCGAGACGCCGATCACGGGCGGCAACGTGAGCCTGTACAACGAGACGCTGGGCGAGGCGATCTGGCCCACGCCGGTGGTCGGCATCGTGGGCCTGATGCGGACGGCGGTTCCGGTCGGCATTCCGTTCCGCGCGGCGGATCGCGACATTGTATTGCTGGGAGGGATGGGCGACTGCGACCCGGTTCGCTTCGGCGGGACACAGTACGCCAAGGTCGTCATCGATCAGCTCTGGGGCCTGCCTCCGGGGCTGGACCTGGCGTACGAGAAACGGGTGCAGCAGGCCGTACGGGAAATCGTGGAGAAATCGCTGGCGGAATCGGCGCATGATCTGTCGCTGGGCGGCCTGGCGGTGGCGCTGGCGGAGGCAACGTTCCGGGGCATCGGCGCGGCCGTGGAGCTGCCGGAATCCGCGCTGCCGCCCGAGCTCCTGCTGTTCCACGAAGGACCTTCCCGCATCCTTCTGTCCACTTCGGACGTCCAACAAGTGGAAGACGTGGCGAACACGCACGGGGTGCGGTGCGTCCGGCTGGGGAGAACGGTGAAGGACGGGTTGCGGATTCGTAAAGGATCGACTACTCTGATCGACTGCGGCGCGCAGGAAATGAAATCGACCTGGGAGGCCGCGCTGGACCGCTTGCTGCAGCATCGCGATGTTCGATAAGTTTCACGAGGAATGCGGCGTGTTCGCCATTTACGGCCATCCCGAGGCCGCCAACCTCGCGTACCTGGGACTTTATGCGTTGCAGCATCGCGGCCAGGAGAGCGCCGGAATTTCTTCCAGCGATCGCCGCGAGGTATACAGCCACAAGGGGATGGGCCATGTGGCCGACATCTTCACTCCCGCGGTTCTGAATCAGCTTCCGGGCGAATTGGCCATCGGGCATACGCGTTACTCCACGGCGGGCGAGACGGTCCTGCTGAACGCTCAGCCGTTTTCGGTCCGATGCAACAAGGGCGCGATCGCGCTGGCGCATAACGGCAATCTGACCAACGCCAATGAGCTTCGCCGGCTGCTGGAGGCGGAGGGATCGATTTTCCAGGCCTCCTCCGACACCGAGGTAATCCTGCACCTGGTGGCGAAATCGCGGGAACGCACCATCGCCGGAGCGCTGCGGGAGGCGCTGCTGGAGATAGAAGGCGCGTTTTCGCTGGTGTTTCTGGCGGAGCAGCGAGTGATTGTCGCCCGGGATCCTCACGGGTTCCGTCCGCTGGCGATGGGCGAGCTGGACTTGCCGCACGGAGCGAAGGCTTACGTGTTCGCGTCGGAGACCTGCGCTTTCGATTTGATCGGCGCGCGCTACACCGGGGACGTGGAGCCCGGGGAAATGGTGATGGCGGGGCCGGAAGGGCTGACGCGGGAGCGGTACGCGCCGCGGCGGCAGTCTTCGCACTGCGTCTTCGAGCACGTGTATTTCTCGCGTCCGGATTCGGTGGTGTTCGGGCGTTCGGTGCAGCTTTCGCGCGAAACGATGGGCCGCCTGCTGGCGCACGAATCGCCGGTGGACGCCGATGTGGTGGTTCCGGTGCCGGACTCCGGGGTGGCGGCGGCGATCGGCTACGCCTTCGAATCCGGCATCCCGTTCCGGCACGGGTTAATCCGCAATCATTACGTTGGCCGGACGTTCATCGAACCCTCGCAGGCGATCCGCGATTTCGGAGTGAAGCTGAAGCTGAATCCGGTGCGGCACCTGCTGGAAGGCAAGCGCGTGGTTCTGGTGGACGATTCGATTGTCCGCGGCACCACTTCGCGCAAGATCGTGCGCATGGTTCGCGCGGCGGGCGCCAAGGAGGTTCACCTGCGGATCTCCTGCCCGCCGACGATTTCGCCCTGCTTTTACGGTGTCGATACGCCTTCGAAGAACGAACTGATCGCGGCGAACCATACCGTGGACGGCATTCGCGAGTTCGTGGAAGCCGACTCCCTCGCCTATCTGTCGATGGACAATCTGAAGCGTTCGGTGGAAGATCGCGACCGCAATTACTGCTACGCGTGCTACACCGGGGACTATCCGACGCCGCTGGTGCAGATTGAAGCCGTGGCGGCGGAAACCAGACGTTGAAGCCTAGTCCGGCCGGTCCGCGTTCTTGAGCTCTTCGGGGAATACGGCGTAGCCCTTGGGCGGCGGGTACAGCCCGCGGATCACCTGCAGGCGCCGGCGCAGATAGCGGCTGGCCAACTGGCGAGGCCCGGTTTCCACGTCGATATCGCAGCAGATGCCGTGCAGATACAGGGTCAGCGTATCGATGAAGGATTGCCGCGCGTATTCGCGAAACGCCTTGCTGTCCTTCTTCGCCGCCTTGCCCCGGCGGATGGACTGCTTCAGGCGCCAGGAGGCTTCGTCTACTTCGCCGTGGACTTCGCCGTTCAGTTCCTCGCGCACCAGCCGGGAGTAGGCGGACTCCACTTCCTCGGTCCAATTCTCGCCGATGAGCGTCGCCAGGCGATTATAGAAGCGGTAGTGATATTCGGCGACCTCCTGCCCCTTCAGCGCAAACGCGAGCACCGTCTCGTTTCCGAGCCGGACCTGGGAATTGAGCGAGGAGCGGTTGTCCGGGGGGCGCTCCACCGCGATGAACTCGGAAGGCTCGGCGCTGTCGCTCTTTTCCAGATAGGGGACCAGGAAGATGGCGATTTTCGGCAGTGCTTCGGCAATGCTGGGAGGCAGCGCGGCAACGGGCTCCTCGAGATACTCCTTCAACTCCTCCTCGCTCATGGGTACGGAAGCGCAGAAGTAAGAGAACTGGCTGCTCAGCGGGATCATTTCGCCGCGAAAGCGTTCGGCGAACTGCGTCAGGCTAAGTTTTGAGAGGTCAGGTTGAGCGGACATCGAGAAGCTGTTTCTAGTTTAGCACCGGGATCGCCGGATGCCCCGCGAAAACGCCATGGTCGAGCCTGTATGTCCTATGTATATGAAGCTGCTATGGTTCAGTCCTGCCGCAGGACGAGCACGGGGTCCACTCGGGAGGCTCGGAACGCTGGAATCAGGGCGGCGGCCAGCGATGCGGCGAGCAGAACCAAGGGGACCAGGGTGAAGGTAACCGGATCGCGGGGTTGGATTCCGTACAGCAGGGCGTCCAGCCCGCGGCTGAGCGCGGCGGCCGCGGCGATGCCGGCGGCCACCCCGGCGCCGGAAACCAGGAGTGCGTCACGAAGCACCATGCGGGCGAGTCCCCAGGGGCGGGCTCCCACCGCGAGGCGAATTCCGAACTCGCGGGAGCGCCGGTTCACGCTGTAAGCCAGAACTCCGTACACGCCGAAGGCCGCCAGCGCCAGGGCGATCGCCGCGAAAGCGGCAACCAGGACGGCCCGGAAGCGGGGGCGCGCCATGGACAAGGCGGACACCTCATCGAGCGTCCGGAGGTCGCTGATTGCGATGTCGGAATCGACTTGCCGCACGGCTTCACGCACGGCCCCGGTCAACGACAGGGGATCAGCTCCATCGGTCCGGATCGCAAAGAACGAATTGTAGGCGCCCTCCTGCGTAATGGGAAGGTAGATTTCGGGTGATCCGGCATCGGTGGGACCCTCCACCTTGATGTCGGCCACCACGCCCACCACTTCGCGCTCCTTCACGATGGCCCGAACCGGCCCGCTCGGGTTCGCCACCAGGATCCGCTTGCCGACCGCCGCGCCGTGCAAGAAACGATCCGCGAAGTGGCGGTTCACAATGGCGACGGCGGGCGAGGAGAACCGGTCGCCCGGGGAGAAGGCTCGCCCCTCCACAAGCCGCATGCCGACGCTATCGAAGTAGCGCGAGCTGACGATCTGCAGATGGCTGGCGTCCTGCCGGGCGGAGGGTTTCGGCGGCTGGCCGGCGACCTCGAAATTCATGTAGATCATCGACCCGAGCATCGGAGCGGTCATGGACATTCCCGCCGACCGCGCGCCGGGCAGGCGCTCCAGCCTGTCGATCAACTGTTCGTAGAACTGCCGCAGCTTTTCCGGGGTGTTGTATCGCCGCGGAGCGGGCTGGAGGGCGAAGGTCAGCGTATTGCGAGTGTCCAACCCCCAGGGCTGCGAGATCATGTGGAGCAATGTCCGGACGAGCAATCCGGACCCGGCGAGAAGGACCACGGCCAGCGCGATCTCCACGGCCGCGAGCGTGTTCCGGAACCCGGCTCCTCCGGCCGAGAAGCCGCGGGCGGCGGCATGCGCCGACAGGCTGGACCGCGCGGCTTGCCAGGCGGGCAGCAGGCCGAAGGCGATCGCGGTAAGCAGAATCGCCGCGACGGCGAATGCGAGCACCCGCGCGTCGAGGCCGATTTGCACTCCGGCGGGAAGAGTTCCCGCGGGCAACGCGGCGGGCGCCAGGCGCAGAATCGCGGCGGCCATCGTCAGGCCGCACAAACCTCCTGCGGCCGACAACATCAGCGATTCGGTCAGCAGTTGGGACAGGATGCGCCGCGGCGAGGCCCCGAGCGCGGCGCGCACCGTCATCTCCCGCGCGCGCGCCGAACCGGCCGCCAGCAGCAGATTGGCGACATTCGCGCAGGCGATGAGGAGCAGGAACGCGACCACGCCGAACAGAATGCGCGTGGTGGCGCGGAGTTCGGTGGAAACCAGCGAGTCCCGCAGCGGGATTACCCGCGCGCTCCAGCCCTGATTCGACTCCGGATAGGCGATGGCCAGTTGGGCGGCGATCGCCTTGGCCTCGGCGTCGGCTTGCGCGATGGTCGCGTTCGGAGCGAGCCGGGCGAATGCCCGGACGAAATGGGCTTTGCGGCTGGAACGGTTTCGAAGCAGATTCGCCGGCGCCCAGAACTCGGCCTTGTGCAGCATTTCGAAATGGCGGGGGAGGATGCCGATAATGGTGACCGCGCGTCCGTCGATCTGGACGCCGCGGCCGACGGTGCTTGGGCTCCGTGCGTAGCGCCTCTCCCAGAGTCCCTCGCTGATGACCACGAGATTTTCGTCCTCCTCGGCGGCGCTGAACACACGACCCGCCACCGGCTGGACTCCGGACGCCGCGAAGTAGGCGGCGTTGGTGCGCAGTCCGTTCAGAAACTCCGGTGCGCCTTGGCCGTCGGTCAGCGTGCCGCTGCCGAACAGGACCCAGGAAATGTCGCGCAGGGTGCGGCTCTGGTTTTTCCAGTCGAGGAGGTTCTCCGGCGAGAGGCTGTTGTTGCCACCGTCCGGACGGATCTCGTAGAGCCGCACCAGGCGGCCGGGCTCGGGGAACGGCAGGGGACGCAGCAGAACGGCATCGACCAGGCTGAAAACCGCCGTGGTCGCGCCCATGCCCAGCGCGATGGCCGCGATGGCGGCAATCGTAAAGGACTTCTGCCGCAGCAATAGCCGCAGGCCGAATCTCGCATCATCCAGCATGGACATGAAACTGGATACGCCCCGCGCGGTTAGCAGACGCTTGCGATTTTCGAAAGCTAGTCTGAAGGGATGGGAATAGGACGCCGCGAACTGATGGGAAGCGTCGGCATTTCACTCGCGGCCGCCCTGGGGCGGTCCGAACCGTTGGAGGAAGCGCGCATGTATGGAATCATCGGCAGCATGACCGCCACCGCGGGGCAGCGTGACGCGCTGATCGCGATCCTGCTCGAAGGTATTTCCGGCATGCCGGGATGCCTCAGCTACGTGGTCGCCAAGGACCCGGCGGAAGAGAACACGATCTGGATCACCGAAGTTTGGGACAGCGCGGACAGCCACGCGGCATCGCTGAAGATTCCGTCCGTCCAAAAAGCTATCGCCGCTGCCAGGCCGATGCTGGCGGGATTCGGCGCCAGGACCATTACGACGCCCGTGGGGGGTCACGGACTCACGAAAACGAAGTAAAAGGCGTAACGGGCGGCGGGGTGGCGCGTACTTGCCTACATGACTCTCCGCATCTGGGGCTGCCTGGCCCTCGCCTCGCTTCTCACCGCACAGGAGATGCCGCCTCCGGAACGGAAGGTGGAGGGCCAGGTGGTGACCTCGGCGCGCAACCCCGAGATCAGGATTGAAATCGGCAAGGAGTTCCGCTACCTGGGCGGCCAGCGGTTCAACTTGTACGGGGTCGCCGACGCGGAACAGCACTTCTTCGCGGAAGCGAGTCCCGCGGGCGTTGTGAAGCGCCTCATCTGGCTGCAGTTCGAAGGCTATCTGCCGGCCAACAACAACACTTACAACTACAGCGCGAGCGGGCGGGCAACGGTATCGGGCGTGGAGTTTTACGCGGACACCCGGGTTTCCACCGCCGAATCGGCGGCGCGGCAGCGCGCCGGGTCCGATGGCGAATGGATGCGCAAGCTGGTGGCGGCGAAGGGCCTGAAACTGCCCACGGAAGCGGTGTTCCAGCGGCTGGTGCACCTGGACGAAAGCAAGCGGAATGAGCTGATGATCATCTATTTGGAGGATCTGGCGCCGCACGGAGTGGCCGCGGCGGATCTGATCCAGGAAGGCGCCCAGGGCGCCCGGCTGGTGGAGCTTCGAAAGGGGCTGCTGGAGCGGGCCGGCGCAGCGATGAAGCTCAAGATGGGAAAGTAAGCCCGCCTGGCCGGCGCGTACTCTAAACTGAAGTCACGTGGCCAGCAAGATTCTTGTCTCCGCCGGGGAAGCCTCCGGCGATTTCTACGCCTCCCAACTGGTTCACGAACTTCGCCGCCGCTACCCCGGCGCGGACTTTTTCGGGTGCGCGGGGCCGAAACTGCGCGAGGCCGGCGTCCGCATGGTGGTAGACGCCGCCAGCCTGGGCGTGGTCGGCCTGGTGGAAGTGATCTCCCATTTGCCGCGGATCAAGGGCGAATTCGACAAGCTGATCGCCGCCGCGGAACGGGAGAAGCCGGACCTGGCGATCCTAACCGACAGCCCCGATTTTCACCTCCGCCTGGCCGGGAGGCTGAAACGAATGGGTGTGCCGGTCGTCTACCTCATCGCGCCCCAGGTTTGGGCCTGGCGGCAGGGGCGAGTGAAGACCATCCGCAAGGTGGTAGACCGGCTGCTCTGCATTTTCCCTTTCGAAGAGAAGTGGTTCCGCGACCGCGGCGTCGCAGCCGACTACATAGGGCATCCTCTGACCAGAACGGTCCGTCCGAGCCTCACGCGGGAGCAATTCTTCGAAAAGGCGGGTCTGGAGCCGGGGCGTCCCGTGGTGGCTTTGCTTCCGGGAAGCCGGAAAGGGGAGATCCAGCGTCATTTGCCTCACCTCATCCAGGCAGCGGAGCGGATCGGGAGCGGGGTTCAATGGGTCTTGGGCCTGCCCGCGGGCGTCCGGGCGGAAAGATTTTCGGAACCCCTTACCGCCGCGTCCATCCAACGCATTGAAGGGCTTACCTGGGATTTGCTGGCCCATTGTGACGTGGCGCTTGCGGCCAGTGGGACGGTAACTATCGAAGCCGCGCTGCTGGGAACGCCGCTGATCACGTTTTACCGGGTAAACGCGTTAACTTGGAAAGTAGGCCGCAGGCTGGTGCGGACGCCGTTTCTGTCCATGGTCAACCTGGTGGCGCGGAAGCGGATTGTCGAGGAAGTGATGCAGGACGAGATGACCGGAGAGCGGTTGGCAAAGGAGCTGCAAGCTCTGCTCGACTCGCCCGAGGCCCGCGAGGTCATGCGGCGGGACTTGCGGGAGGTCTCCCGCGTGCTGGCAACCAGGCAGGATCCCATGGCGGCGGCGGCGGACGCAGTGGCCCCATTTTTGAAAGAGGACCGGATTCATGTTTCGTAGAGTTTGCGCGTGGGCGGGAGGGTTGGCGTTGCTGCTTCCGGCGGCGGGCTGGGCGCAGGGCCGTACCGGCGCCGGCCGCATCGACGTGGAACAGTACTCGATCGACGCCGAGGTGAACCCCCGCACGCAAACGCTTGCCGCGGTGGTCCGCGTGAAGTTCACGCCGCTCGAGGACACCTCCCTGCTGCAATTCGAACTGAACAACGCCTTGAATCTGGCTCGGGTCACCGACACCACGGGGCGGCAGGTGCCCGCGTCCCGGCTGCAGCAGGATTCCAGCGTTCGCTTGAGCCTGCCGGCCGCGCTGCCCAAGGGCCAGACTGCGACGTTTACGTTCACCTACGACGGCACGCTGACCGGCAACGAGGAGTCGCCGGTATTCGGAATCAAGTTCGCGGCCGTGCAGCCGGACTACGCGTACCTGCTGTACCCGGCGCGCTGGTTCCCGGTGAGCGGCTATTCGACGGACCGCTTTGCCGCCGACATCAAGGTCACGGTGCCGCGGGGCTTTCGCGTGGTTGCGAGCGGGACCGAGAGCGCGGATACGGCGCCCGAGGGCAAGCAGGCATATAAGTTTGAGTATCGCCAGGCGTCCTTTCCGGGCAGTGTGGCGGTTGTGAAGGGGGAGCCCCGCCGGGAGACGGCCGGCGGAGTGACGACGACGTTCTTCTTCCGCGACGGCGCAGCGATGACGCCGCAGTACGGCCAGGAAATCGGGCGCATCATGACCTTCTTCACCGGCCTGTTCGGGCTGCCTCCAAAGTCCGGCCTGACCGTGGTGGAGACCGAGGCCGGAACTCCCAACGGTTACAGCGCGCCGGGCCTGCTGTTCCTGTCGCCCCGGACCATCGGCAGGGAAGTGAACGCGAAGGTTCTCGCGAATCAGATCTCGCGCCAGTGGTGGGGGATGCTGGTGTCGCCCACAACCCGTAATTCCATGTGGTGGGAGAACGGGCTGGCCCGCTACTCCGAGTTTCTTTACGTGCGCGAGGCCAAGGGTCCGGCGGCGTTTGAAGCCGAAATGCGCGACACCTACATCGAGGCCCTGACGGTGGAAAATCCGCCGCTATCCCAGTCCGCGCGGCTTGAGGATTATTCGCCCGAGTACTGGGCCGCCACGGCCGGCAAGGGCGCGGCGATTCTGAACATGCTCCGCCACGTCATCGGCGATGAGAACTTCGCCAGATTGCTGAAGGCGTTTCCGGAGCGATTCAGCTTCCGGTCGGCGAGCACCGCGGACTTCCAGAAAGTGGCGGAAGAAATCGCCAGCGAAAGCCTGAACTATTTCTTCATTGAATGGGTGGAATCGGCCGGGGCGCCGGAGTTCAAGCTGGAGTACACGGTATTCCGCACCTCGAAGGGATTCCGCGTGGTGGGCAAGGTCGCCCAGGATCTGGACACGTTCCGCATGCCGATGGACGTTCGCATCGAGACCGAAGGCAACCCCGAGACCAAGCGGGTGGAAGTGGTGGGCACCTCGAGCGAGTTCGCCGTCGATACGTTTGGAAAACCCAAGAAGATCACGCTGGACCCGCAGGACCAGGTGTTGAAGTTCAACGACTCCACCCGGCTGGCGGTGGCGATCCGGCGGGGCGAGCAGTTCGCCGAGATCGGCGACTTCACCGAAGCGCTGAAGGAATACCAGAAAGCGCTCGATGTCAGCCGCAACTCCTCGCTGGCGCACTATCGCGTGGGGGAGCTGTTCTTCCTGCAGAACAACTATCAAGCGGCCGCCAATGAGTTCCGCGCGGCGCTCTCCGGCGATCTGGAGCCGAAGTGGACCGAGGTGTGGGCCCATGTGCAGCTCGGCAAGATCTTCGACATCACCGATCAGCGCGTCCGCGCGGTGAACGAATACAAGCAGGCGCTGCGCACCAAGGACAACACCCAGGGCGCGCTGGAGGAAGCGCAGAAGTACGTCGAAAGCCCGTATCAGCGACCGAAGTCCAACAACTGAGACATCGCGCATAATAGCTGTCATGCGATTGGCGCTGCTGCTTCTCCTGGCGGGACTGGCTCCCGCGCAAAGCACCCTGGATTCGAAGATCCGCACGCGGATCAGGGCGTTCCCGGCCAACGTCTGGATCTACGCCAAGAATCTGGATTCGGGGGCCGTTTACTCCCTGAACGGCGAGGAGCGCGTGCGCACCGCATCCACCATCAAACTGCCGGTAATGATCGAGGTGTTCGCGCAGGTGGCCGAAGACAAAGCGAAGTTCACCGATGCAATCACGCTGCGCGAGGCCGATAAGGTATCGGGCTCCGGCGTGGTCCGCGAGCTCTCCGACGGGGTCGAGCTGCCCCTGCGCGATCTGGTCAACCTGATGATCGTGGTCAGCGATAACACCGCCACCAACCTGATCCTGGAGAAATTCGGCGGCGATGCCGTGAACGCGCGCATGGAGTCGCTGGGACTGAAGAACACGTACGTTCTCCGCAAGATTCGCGGTGACGCGAATCAACTGAAGGCGGCCAGCGGGTGGACCCGCTTCGGCTCGGTGGAGGAGAACCGCAAGTGGGGGATCGGGGTCACTTCCCCGCGGGAGATGGTGACGCTGCTCGAGAAGCTGGAAAAGGGCGAGATCGTCAGCCCGGAAGCTTCGAAGGAAATGCTGGCGATCCTGAAGCGGCAGCAGTATACCGAGGGGATCGGCCGCCGCATCGCGCATCGGGTCGCCAGCAAGTCCGGATCCCTGGACGCGCTGCGCAGCGATGTGGGCGTCGTCTACACGCCCCGCGGGCGCATCGCCATGGCCATCACCGTGGATGGCATGAAGAAGACCGACTATTCGATGGACAACATCGGCAACATCCTGATCGCGGACCTGGCCAAGGTGCTCGCGGAGAGGCTCTGAGTCAGTAAAGCGCTTGCAAGGTCCTTTCGATCGTCGTGCAAGGCAGGGAACATGCCCAGCGCTCCGCGGTAGGCTATTGCGCATGGGCCATTGGAAGAAGGTAGTTGCCGGTTCAGCGGCCATCGCCGCGATCGCGCTCGCGAGCATGGCTGGGCTCCAGGCGAGGACCGTGGGGCGGAAGGCGAGCGGGGTTCGCGCGGGGATGTCCTTTGCGGAAGTGTCCCGGCAGCTCGATGGCTGGGCGATGATCAATGCGCATCCGCGGGGACGGGGCACTCAAAATCGCGCCAAGGTTGGGCCGGAGTATTTTGGGTACTCGGGTGAGGTCTACGTGCTCACTCCGGTCCAGCCGGACGGACGGGAGACTGACCTGCGAAAGATATCGCGGGCGGATTTCGAGCAGCGATTGGAGAAACTGCTGAGCGACGGTGAACCGTGGACCGTTTACTTTAACTTCCGGATGATCGGCCGCGACAGCGGAGTGCTGGTGCGGTTTGACGGCGGAGGCAAGGTAGTCGACAACCGGTAACGCACGGCAGGTGCTACCGGAGCTTCCGGCGGCGTTCGTGCACCTCGCGCCACGTAGTGAGCACGAAATGCTCCTCCACCAAGAAGCGCTGAAATTCCGGATCGGTCATTGCCAGCATGTCCGCCTTGCGCAGCACGCCGGAATCGGAGATGTGCGCGAACACCTCACTGGGAGCGGTGTTGTGCAGGATCACCATGGTCAAACCGGGCTTCAGCTCGAGCAACGTCTCCTTGTACCTGGCGGTTCGCCATTTGCGCAGTTCCGCGTCGCCGGCGCCCGCGGGCGGTTTCCAGCCGTAGCTGGTGTTGTGCAGGTCGTCCAAAACCGGCAGGCCCGCGGCCCAAAGGCGTTCGCCGAGCTTGCGGACGAGTGCGAGGTCACGTCCGGGCGAGTCTTTCGCAAGATAGGTGTTGTGCCCGCCGGGCATCATCACCGGGATCTGGCGGTCGATTCCCACGCGCACGTAGCGGTCCAGAAATTCCGGTGTCGCGAACAGCGTGCCCATGTGGGAGTCCAGGTGCGTGGGCGTGAAGCCCATCTTCACCGCGCGGTCCACCTGCGCCCGGATCTCCCGCTCCACTTCGTCCGGACTCGCGTTTCTGACCACCTGTTCGACGCCGCGCCACATCGCTCCTTCGGGATCAACCAGGCCCGGCGCGCCCGCGGTTCCCACCAGCGGACCCCAGCGGTATTCCTTCCATTCGGAAGTCAGCGTGAGGTGCAAGCCTGCGTCGACATCGGGCCGCGATTTGATGTATCGCACCATCTGCGGCACCCATGGCGTGGGCATCATCACCGAAAGAGATCGCACGGGCGAGTTTTCTACCGTGCGGATGACGCCCTGATTGGAGTCGTACGACATCCCGGCGTCGTCGATATGCAGGATGAGGACGCGGGCGTCGGCCGGGAAGCCGAGCCGCTCGGCATACGTCTGCGAAAAAGCGGGAAGCGCCAGCAGAAGGAGGAGCCAGATCAGCATCCTCCGATTATGTCAGTCGACGAAGCCCTTGAAGGTGCTGCCCCGGTCGTCGCGCAGAGTGACGGACATGGAGTCCGATACGCCGCTGATGGTGCGTCCCCGGCCGTCGCGGAAGCGATAGGTGACCGTGCGGTCCCCCATGCGTTCGGCGGAGCCGACCCAGACGTTGCCGTACTCGTCGGTGAGCTTGATGTTGCTGCCGTAGCCGTAGCCCCAGATGCGGGTTTTGGTGGCTTCTTCTTCCAGGTGAAAGAAGCCGCCGGGCTCGGTGGTTCGAATGCGCTCGCGTTCGTAGATCACGTTTGACGGGGCTAGGCGCCCCGGACCCCCCTTTCCTTCACGTTGATCCGGGCCAGGCCGCTTCGGACCCGCTTTCCTTCACGTTCAACCGGGCCGGGCCGCTTCGGACCCGCTTTCCTTCACGTTCAACCGGGCCAGGCCGCTTCGGACCCGCTTTCCTTCACGTTCAACCGTGCCAGGCCGCTTCGGACCCGCTTTCCTTCACGTTGAACCGTGCCAGGCGCTACAGTTGCCCCGCGGGTTCGGCCGGGCAACCACCCCGGCTTCCGGATCGGAACCACAACAACCCGACCTCGGTAGTTCGATCCATCGGCAGCTTCACGGATAATCTTGAGAGTCATGCGCGCACTCCTGCAACGGGTCTCCGAGGCCCGAGTGGATGTCGACGGCGTTACGGCCGGCCGGATCGGACCCGGGTTGTTGATCCTGCTAGGGGTGGCCCGGGGCGACACGGAATCCGACGCGGAGCAACTGGCGTCCAAAGTCTCGCAGCTCCGGATCTTCGCCGACGCGGAGGGCAAAATGAATCGCAGCCTGCTCGACACTTCGGGCAGCGCGCTGATCGTTTCGCAGTTCACTCTCTACGGCGATACCCGGAAAGGACGACGTCCCTCCTTCGACCTCGCGGCGCCGCCCGAAGAAGCCAGGAGGCTATACGAGTTGTTCTGCGATCGCATGCGTGCCGTGGGCGTGCCGGTGGAGACCGGCATCTTTCAGGCCATGATGTCGGTGCATCTGGTGAACGACGGCCCGGTGACCCTGCTGGTGGAGAGTGGGCGGGGGTAACTCGCCCCAACCGGCCGCCGTCAGATATACTGCGTCTGAATTCGGATTTCTCAAGACGCGCAGGCGTGTAGCCGGAAGGGACTCAGCACTATGTGGATTCGCAAGGGAGAGCGGGACCGCCGCAAAGGCGTGGATTCGCCGATGCCGACGCAGGTTGTGTCGAACGAGGAGATCATTCCCCGGCGGCAGAATGAGCAGCAGAAGCAGGTGGAAACCCTGATCACCGAAATGGGTCAGGAGAATTCCCGGAAGCTGGGAATGGATCGCCGCGATTACATGCGGACCGCCATGGGCATGGCTACGTGCTTCCTGGCCTCCAACAAGGTCTACGGCAAGTACTGGGACGTGGACGAGGAAGAAGCCTACGAGCCGCAGGCCACCGAGGAGAAGTTCCCCAAGGGCGAATACTTCATCATGGACGTGCAGGCCCACTTCACCAACGGCTTCGCCATCGGCTTCCGCAACAACGAGTTCATGAAGAACATGGGGTTCAACCTGAAGGAAACCCCGGACGCCTACTCGTTTAAGAACTTCGTCAAGGAGATGTTCTTCGATTCGGAAACGTCAACGGTCGTGATCTCGGGCGTTCCGGGACGGGAGCGCAACAAGGACGAGCAGGGCAACGTGCTGGAAGGCCGCGCCCGCGGCGGCGGCATCCTGCCGAGCTGGCTGATGTCGCAGGCCGCCAAGGAGATCAACGATCTGGCCGGGGGCACCACCCGCGCCGTTCCGCAGGGCAACCTGGCGCCGAACCATTACTGGGATAAGACTAAGAACGCCACCGACCGCGCCCAGACGCTGGAGCAGATGGAGCGCGAGATCCAGAAGTACGGCATCAAGAGCTGGAAGTGGTATTGCCACGCCGATCCGGGCCGCTCCGGCGTCGGGTTCCAGTTGGACGACGACAACTCGCAGTGGTTCATCGAGGAATCGAAGAAGCGCGGCATCAAGCTGATCTCCACCCACAAAGGCTTCTCGTATCAATCGCGCACGCTGGGCCACCTGGCGAATCCAAAGGATGTTGAAAAGGCCGCGCTGCGCAATCCGGATTGCACCTTCGTGGTCTACCACTCGGCGCTGAAGCACGGGCCCAGCGAGCCGGAATTCAAGGATCCGAAGTTCTTCGACCCCAACACCGGCGACTTCGAGTGGCACTCCATTCTGATGGACATCAAGAAGCGCAATCCGAAGATGAACAACGTCTACGCCGAGATCGGGAGCTTCTTCGGCGTGCTGGCGATCGCCAACCCGGTGATGTGCCAGCATGGCATGGGCAAGAACCTGAAGTATTATGGCGCCGATCACGTGGTGTGGGGCACGGATTGCTTGTGGTGGGGTTCGCCGCAGTGGGTGATCGACGCCTTCAAGCGCTTCCAGATCACCGATGAAATGCATGAGAAGTTCGGCTACCCCAAGCTGAGCAAGTCGGACAAGGCGAAGATCTTCGGTCAGAACGCTGCGAAGATCTACGGCATCAAGTGGGACGAGAAGCGCAAGGCGCTGCCGGCGGATGCGCTGGACAAGCTGAAGTCGGCGTATCTGGATCAGGGCGGGCAGCGGTC